>NZ_AUXT01000180.1 GCF_001625595.1 Pseudoalteromonas luteoviolacea NCIMB 1942 | reverse complement strand
ATAAAAGCTGTGGCTATTTGAGCATATTTTTTAACAAAGTGCGATCCCGCCCTGGGGTTTTATATGAGTCATGCTTTTTTGGTTTAATTGATTTTAAGGTGGTTTATATAATGTTTTTGTTGTTTTTTATATTTTACTTTTAATTTCTTATTAAGATATTTATTGATTTTAATTTCTTTACAAGTTGTTTTGTTGTTGTTATATTTTTATCGAAATTAAGGAGAATAAATATGAGTAAAATGATTTTTGGTGCTGTCGTTTCAGCATTTTTTGGAATTAGTCAATACGCTGTTGCTGGTGAACAGCAAGTAAATTGCCGTACACAAGCAGTAACTTCACCAGTATATAGTGGTAATGTAAGCTGTTATGCAGGCGGCCAGTATATTTCACGCTATGTATATAATAGTGCTTCAAACATTGCTTTTGTCAGTCAGGTAGTTAATGGTAGAACTGCATCCTGTAGTGCGTCCGTGCCTTTCTCACACAATGAAACTGCTAACGTAAGAAAATGTGATTATACTCCACAAGCAAGAGTTAAATTGGATGCTCAGTTTAATAGTGATAGTACGAGGGCCCGAGTGGTTATCCGCAACCTATCAACGGATAGAGATGGTCAAATTTCGAAGGTAGAATACTGGGTAGACAACGTATATCAGGGCACACTTTCTGGTAGCTACAAGTATTTGAGCTGGAGGGATACTTTCCCAAGTTTTTCTACCAAAGTCAAAATTAGGGTGACTGACAACGATGGTTACACTGATATCTCTTCTACTTATATTCCAGTGAAGGCGAAAGATGCGCCATGTTGGGGTGATCACGAAAACCCAGTTAGCTGTTAATAGATAAAAATGGCGCCTTGAGCGCCATTTTTATTTCATTTCAACGACTTTACTCGCTTTTTTATATTTGATTTTATACCCCTGCCAACTTGGCAATTCCCAGCGTTTTGGGGCATCTTTTCTTGCACCAGATATATACTCAATTAAAATTCGTTTAGATAAAAAATTGTAGCTTACAGATAGCTTCAGCTCAGGAAGAATGACTTTTATAGGGTGCTTTTCAATAAAAGGCGCTAATATCCAGCTTTCGACTTCTTGATAATATAAATCGCACTCTTCGATTAATTCTAAATCCTCAGCTTGGTTAATACCTAACTGTTTCAGTCGGCTGTGAATATACTGATTAACCGCTGGAAGGTTAATATCGATCTTTTCATGTTGATAGTACAGTTTATGTTCCTCAAAACTGTGGCATAGTGTGCCATATAAACCGGAAAACAAATCACCAGATTCAATTAACATGACACACGCATCGATTAGGTTGTCACCCTCTGCAATCATAGTTTGTTTAGAAATGGTAACACCTGCATACTGAAGAACTGCTTCAATTTGTATGCCTCGTTCATCCTTATATGCGTGACTTAGTATGGGGGTTGCTAGCCCCAAACTCGCCACAGATTTTAAAGGTATTGGCGCAGCTAGGGTTGCCATGGTCATTGCTTGCTTAGTGCCTTTCCCGGCTAAAGCAAAGGTGTCTAATACCAACATGGCATCTGTGTTTTCGGTGACTCTGGACGTGTTCGAGGGCGAGACTTCAACTTCTCCATTTCCGAAGCCTCCACGGCGGTTCTGTCTTTTTACAAATACCCACTCAGGTTTTATGGCTGCTATGGCATTGATCAGCGCTGCTCTATCATAACTTGCTGCGTGCTCTAGATCAGGAAGAGAAAAGGCCTCGCGCAATTGATTACTAAATTGTTTGGCTTCGTTTAACGCCTCTGATTCTATCTGTAACAAACCGTCCAGCTTGCTTCTGAGCAATGCGATTACGAGCTCTATGTCGCAGCCATTCGGCAGTAGTGTGTTGAGTTGTTCGAGTTGCTCAAGATGATTTGGTAGCTGATAAACACGAGCGGGCACTGATATCACCGAGATAACATCAATCGCTGCTTGTTTAAGTGCGCCAGAAGGCATTTGAGCGATAATCTGCCCAAGTTCAGCGTCAACCGGTAAAGGGTAGAGTAAATTCCCCAACTTGGTAGCGATTTGTTGAGTATCCAGTGCACCGATGCGAGTGAGTATTTTCAGGGCGCGTTCTTTAGAGGCGTCTGGAAGTGGGTCTATAAATGCTAGTGAGTCAACCCCTTGCGACGCGCACCCCGCGGCCAAGACGAGCTCAGTGAGGGCTTCTCGTTGTATTTCTGGAGGTGTGCGTTCAATAAGTGGTGCGTATTGACCGTAAAGTCTAATGCAGAACCCTGCTTGCGTTCGACCAGCTCGGCCCAAGCGCTGCTTGGCTGAGTCTCGACCAATGGCGTCTAACCCCAGAACTGTTTTGCCATTTCTAAGGTGAGTGCGTCTTTCTAAACCAGAATCAATGACGCATGTTACATTAGGAATGGTAAGGGACGTTTCCGCAACGTTTGTCGCGAGAATTATGCGCTGTTGTTGTTGCTGTTCCAGCGCCAGCTGCTGTTGTGATTTACTGCACCCGCTATAGAGAGGCACGACTAAAGCATCAAGAGACTTTAGTGCAGACTGGCATGATAAAATTTCCCCTTTGCCAGGCAAGAAAACGAGGATATCGTCTGCTGTCATTGTTTGAGCACGCTCGCATGCTGCCACAACCCTGTCGGTAAGTTGCTCTTTTTTTGGCATCGCTCGCGGCTCTTTGGCAATAAAACATTCTTCCACAGGGTACATATTGCCTTCGCTGTGTAGGACTGGTGCATCTAAATAACGGCTCAACCTATCTGCATTCAAAGTAGCGGAAGTAAGTACGAGTCGGTGTTGACTGTGTTGTTTTAGTAGTGCGAGTAGTAAATCCATGTCCCACCTGCGCTCGTGAAATTCATCAAGCACAACATGTGAAAAAGCGGCTAGCTTGTCTTCAAAGTACCACCTAAGTGCGACGCCTGGAGTGACAAAAATGATGTTTGTATCATCGTTAAATATGGTTTCAAATCGAATGGCATAACCGACTTTATCGCCAAGCGAAGTGTGACAGAGTGACGCTACATATTCCGCAAGTGATGTGCAAGCAATACGCCTCGGCTCAACGATTAATACTTTGCCTTGGGTAGCTGCCCATATTGGCAGTTGTGTGGATTTTCCTGAGCCTGTTGCAGCTGTGACCACAACATCTTGCTTTGAAATTGTGTTTAAAAATTGAATTTTTATCGACTCGATAGGTAGCGACATGATTTTTATTTCTAGGTACTTTTTTCGGGATTTTACCAAAAAATTGTTGAAAAGGCGCAGATATGCACACACTTAAATTAAAAAGCACAGTATATGAGCAAGTATGATTAATATAATGTTACTTATCTTTTTAGTGGTGTTTGTGATGGTGTATTGGCGCCTAGACGACATAAAAAGATACTTTTGGCAAAGAAAATACCAGCAGCAATCGCTATCACGCGCTGATAAAAAAGTGCTTCTAAAGTATATGCCGATTTATCGCAATATGACTGACCGAGATAGAGAAAAGTTAGAAAAGCACATTGTCTGGTTTTTAGGCGAAAAGAACGTACTGGGTCGGGACGGACTGAAAGTGACACGACCGATGGCCTTGATTATAGCAGCGGATGCTTGTTTATTAGTGATCAATCAAGCATGGCCGTTATACCCAAACGTGAAAGAAATACTGTTATACCCAAGTCAGTATTATGCCCCGCAGACGAATAAAGACAGTGCGGGTCTGGTAAGTTACCACACTGCAGTAAGGCAGGGGGAGTCTTGGCCGGGGGGGACCCTCGTTTTGAGCTGGCATGACGTGCTTGAAGGTAACCGCTTGCCCGGCGATGGTCATAACTTGGTGTTTCACGAATTTGCACATCAACTCGACCAGCAAGCAGGGAATACCAATGGTACACCTGAATTGCCAAAAGAAATTAGTTATAAAAGGTGGGGCGACGTGTTAGGGCGTGCTTACAGTCAACTTAAAACGCAGTTAGCGTACCATATGCCTCATGTGATACATGAGTATGGGGCGACCAATGAAGCAGAATATTTTGCGGTGCTGACAGAAACTTTTATTGAGAAACCAATTGAACTCAAGCAAGAGAACCCAGAGCTGTTTAATTTATTAGTGAGTTATTTTCGCTTTGACCCGAGAGATTGGTTGGGGAGGGCGGTATGATGGCGGTAAATGGTTATACCGTATTCTGAAAACAAAAAAGCCGCTAATAAAAGCGGCTTTTTTTAGTCAATCAGTCAACTTAAGAGAAGTTGATTTCGTTACGCTCGTTGCTATTTTTACGGCGGTTATCACGGTTGCCATCTCTGTTACCGTCACGACGCTTATCGCTACGAGGGTCACGGAAGCTACGCTTACCGCCATCACGACGTTCACCACGCTCTTCAAAGCGGCGGCCACCATCACGACGCTCACCACCATCACGACGCTCACCACGCTCTTCAAAACGTCTGCCACCTTCTCGGCGATTACCACCATTGCCACGTGCTTGATCGGCTGGGTGTGTGCTCTTAGTCATCTTCATTGGACGTTGACAAATATGAACACCTTGGAAGTGAGTTAGTGTATCAGCTGGCATATCCTGAGGAAGCTGAACTGTACTGTGCTCATCAAACAAGCGGATTTCACCGATAAACTTACTTGAGATGTCAGCTTCATTCGCAATTGCACCAACAATGTTCTTAACTTGAACACCGTGTTCACGACCTACTTCAATACGATATGTATCCATAGGGCCTGCGCTATTACGACGGCCTTTTTTCTCACCACGGTCGCCACGTCTGTCATCACGGCGGCCATCACGGTCACGGTTGCCATCACGTTCACGACGCTCACGTTGTTGAATTTTGATTTCTTCAACTTTAAGCGGAGATTGCTGCTGAGCAAGACAAAGTAGTGCTGCTGCAAGTTGCTCTTGGCTTAGTTCAAGCTTTTCACCTAGACCTTGTGCTACTTCGCTAAAGAACTCAATGTCTTTGTGATCAAGTGACATGCTTAGCTTGTTCTGAAGTGCTTCAATACGCTTTTGTTCAACGATTTTTGCACTTGGTAGCTCAACTTGCTCGATATCTGAGCGAGTATGACGCATGATGTTACGTAACAAGTAACGCTCGTTACCTTTAACGAACAAGATAGCTTTACCTTTACGACCAGCACGACCTGTACGGCCAATACGGTGTACGTATGCTTCACTGTCTTGTGGGATATCGTAGTTGATAACTAGGCTTAGACGGTCAACATCTAGACCACGTGCCGCAACGTCAGTCGCGATAACGATATCTAGTAAACCGCTTTTCAGTCTTTCAACTGTGCGTTCACGTGCCTGTTGGTTCATGTCACCATTTAGTGGTGCAGCAGAGAAACCTTCACGCTCAAGTAGCTCAGCAAGCTGAACAGTATCATTACGAGTACGTACAAACACGATAGAAGCATCGTATTCTTCAGCTTCTAAGAAGCGTACGATTGCTTTGTTTTTGTGCGTTGTTGCACGCCAATATACTTGCTCAATTGTATCTACAGTTGAGTTACGTGGCGTAATTTTAACTTGCTCTGCATTATCTAGGTACTTAGAACAGATAGATTGGATCTGCTTAGGCATAGTTGCCGAGAAAAGACATGTTTGCTTTTCATCTGGCGTTTGTTCCATGATGTTTTCAACATCATCGATAAAGCCCATGCGTAGCATTTCATCTGCTTCGTCTAGTACTAATGCATTTAGATTAGAAAGATCAATGGTCTTACGGTTAATATGGTCGATTAAACGCCCCGGAGTTGCCACGATGATCTGTGCGCCACGGCGAAGTGCACTTAGCTGCACGCCATAACTTTGTCCACCATATAGCGCAAGTACTTCTACGCCTCTAGTGTACTTAGCATACTGCTCAAACGCCTCTGCAACTTGCAATGCAAGTTCGCGCGTTGGAGTCAGCACTAAAATTTGTGGTTGCTTAACGGATGCGTCAACATTGTTTAATAGCGGCAGAGCGAAAGCTGCCGTCTTGCCCGTACCCGTTTGCGCTAGTCCCAGTACGTCCTTTCTTTCTAGCAATAACGGTATACATTGAGCCTGGATCTCAGAAGGTGATTGATATCCTAGCTCTTCGACTGCTTTAAGGATTGCAGGAGAAAGGTCTAAAGATTCAAACGTTACTGGTTCTGACATTAATGCGCCTCAACAATTTAAAAGAGGCGGCATTGTACAGTAAAGAAAAAATAAATGCTTGTATAAATTGGCATTAAATTTGTAGGTGATTGATATTGGCTAAAAAATAATCAAAAGTTTTTTTTTGCCTACTGGTATAAGCCCAAATTTTCCTTGGCATAAGCCTCAAAATCATCAAAACCACCAATGTGATCTTGGTCGACAAAGATTTGCGGTACAGTGTTACAAGGCTTACCAGCTGACTTTTCTAGGTCCGCTTTACTAACCCCTTCTTTGTTAATATCGACATAGCGAAAGTTAAAATCATCTCTCGATTCTTTCAAGCGTGTCGCTAGCTCTTTTGCACGTACACAGTAAGGGCAGCCTTCACGGCCAAAAATAACAGTAAACATAGCTCAATTCTCTCTTAGTATTTGCAATGACAGTAAGTATAGTGCAACTAAGTTTGATGAAAATTGATTAAAACCTATTAGAGCAATCTGTTTTTTAGATTATGCAATCTAGGTTTTCGTTTTTTACGAACGATAGACCGTCTTAATTAAGTGAAAGCCAAACTTTGTTTTAACTGGACCATGTACTTCGTATAACGGTTTTTTAAATACCACATCGTCAAATGCTTTGACCATGTCACCTTTGTTAAATTCACCTAAGTCACCACCTCGTTTCTTTGAGGGGCATGTTGAGTGTTGTTTCGCAAGTTTGTTAAAGTCACCACCTTTGTCTAATTTAGCTTTGATAGCTAAACACTCTTTTTCGGTTTTAACTAGGATGTGATAGGCGCAAGCTTTTGGCATGAAAATACTCCAGAGGTCATAAACCCGCAGATCATGCAAGGCTGTGGCGAAAAACGCAAGTGGCAATTGCTTGCTCGCCATGCCTTATTTAGGAGAGTAGGTTGTTTGTTAGAGATATGTGAGGTGATGGGTTATATCACCTCTTATTTAGATCATTCGCTAAATCTTTACCTAGAAAGTGACGCTAAAGCCAATAGAGGGCCTTATTTCAAAATCATCATTTTCTTCTTTGATGTATAAATCGTTCACTGATTTAACTTTGTCATAATCCAAATCTATGTATGATACGTTGTCTTGGCCATAAGCGTTCATTAATTCAAAAATTAACTTACCATCTAGCCCAAATAATTGTGTTTTACGTTCAAAACGCACATCTAAACGGTGATAGGTTTTGAAGCGCTCAGAAAATGGGTCGCCGTAGACGGGTAGGAAGCGATCTTCATGATCTGGGTTCTCTCTTACACCCACAATTGGTGTATAAGCTTGACCACTGCGTGCCGTAAAGTTAAACCCACCTTGCCAGAGCTCATTTATTTCGTAGTGGAATACGGCGTTAAAAACCAATGGCGTATCGGCGTAGTAGTCTCGAGTGATGTTGCGGCGCAAATCAGTACGCTCACTTTTTGCGTAACTGAGTGCAACCCAACCGTACCAGTTATCCGTTTTGTTTTTGTTGATTAGAATATCAACCCCATACGCCCTGCCTTCTACTTGGTTGTTGTACAGCAAGTGCGCGTCAGGACCATCATCAATTGCAAGTGGTAGGTCTTCCATGGTCTTGTAATAACCTTCAACTGACCATGACCATTCATTCTCTAGCTCTTGTCTAAAGCCTAACGTGCTGTGTGTGGCAACCTGTGATTTAAGTTGTGGGTTGCCAATTTCAGGCAGGATATGCTCCACATCTTGCATGCGATTGTAGCGACCAATTTTCGCTGAGATAACACTATTTGGTGTTACATAGTAATTCACAGCAGCTCTGGGCGAAGTAAAGGTTTCGTCCGTATAGCGATTGTACTGACTTTGCACACCCACTTCAGTTTGCCAAAGTACATTGGGTTGCCAAACATGAGTCACCCCGACAAACCCAGAGTCCACATCAATACTGCGCTTTCCTGAAATACGCTCACCTTTTTTAAGGTCGCAATCTGGGTCTAACTCGGTACAAAGATATTGAAACGTATCGTATTCATATGATGTTTCATTATCAAAGTAAGCGGCGTCAAAGATGAATCTATGTTCATTATTGAATGTGTAGTTAAATCTTGCTTTATAGGTATATTGTTTTTCATTTTCTTGTTCAAAAAAGCCCGATGTTTTGGTTGCTAGCTTACCGTACTCTAGTCGACCTGAATGGTCGAGTGCACCAACCCCAACACGCACGTGAAACTTTTTATTGTAATGATCCCAGAGGATATTTTGGCTATTAAACTCTCGAATAAATCTAGCATCCCCTTGGAATTCAGGTGTTTTTTTGGCTAACTCAGAACGCTCATTGAACCCAGCCGCAGCTGAGTCTTCAGCGCCAGTAAAATTGAAGGTCAGCGTATTGTTACTGTTAATATCCCAAAGAAACTTGCCTTGGTAATCATGATCATCTGGTGCGTCATTGAGGATTATACCGTTTGGCTCGCCGTCATCATCTTCCAGCTCTTCCCCTTCACTGAAAAATAACGGTAGGGTACTTTTTCGCCCTGAAACATAAAAAGCTGTATTTTCTGTTGCTTGACCTTCAACAAAAAAACCAGCGTTGAACATGGTGAAGTCTAGTGTTGTTGTGATTGGTTGGTATTTCGGGTTCCGTAGAGTGACGTCAAATACGGCACCTGTCGCATTACTATATCCAGCGCCATAGCCTGCTGAATATAGTTGAAAGTCTTGGATAATATGTCGATTGAAAATAGAGCTACCAAAATCATGGAATATATAGCCTGCGGGCATAAAATCTACTTCAAATATATTATCACTTGGTGATGAGCCTCGTACGGCAGGTTCACTCATAGAACCACCGGCTGCAATAACGCCGGGCAGAGCATACACTGCGCGCAATGGATCGCCCATTGCACCAGGCATTTCAATCAGCTTTTCAGTATCTTCGGTTATTTCAGAGGTAATAGAGCTGCGTTTATAAATAACTTCAATATGCTCCATATCTTTTTGTTGAGACTGTGCATTGGCTGAGATGGCCATGCACAGCATCAATGGCGATAAGGCAAAGCGTTTTGGAGCGGTGGGTGCAATCATTGTCGAGTCCCTTTGGGGTTGTGGTAGTTGATTTCGCGGGACAGTTTAAGCAATAAAAGCGTTTATTTATTTGGGCTTTAGGTAATAAAATGTGTGGAGGTCATACACTTTATTACAAGCGTAATCGAATACCAAGCTCGCTGGAGTAACCGATAGAACGTTCGATAATCTTTAGCTCTGGATCCATAACATAATAAGTGGGGTAAGCTTTGACTTTATAATCTGACGCAGTTTTTCTATTTCCAAGTAGTATTGGCATGCTGAGATTTAAATCTTTACTAAATGCTTCAATCTCTTCAATGCTTTGAAAATCTAACGCAATAGCCACGGCATTGACCTTACCAATACGATGAAGTTTATCGATGTTGGGCATGCTATAGCGGCAAATATTGCACCAAGGAGCAAAGAAATATACAACCGACCGTTCACCTTGCAATTGACTAATGTTGTATCGCTGTGACTCGTCACTCATCAGCGGAAGTGAGAAATAAGGAGCTGATTGCCTGCCATTGTCCTCAAGCATACCGAGTTCTTGGTAGGTGAATGCTGCAGACATAACGACAACAAAGATGATGACATTTACTAGATATTTAATCATTAGAGGCGCTTAAAATGCCTTATTCATTTATGAAGACCGAGCGCCAGTATAAAAAATTGCAAAACGCTTGCAAGGTGTTTATTCCGAATCAAGCAACATTTATCATAAGGTTATGTTGCCAGCAGTAAGTTTACTTTGTGCTGGCAACGAGAGAATTGACTTTCTTTGATAGGGGGGCTAAGCCTGATATATGTTTTCACCAAGATAGCGCTTAGCTTTATTCGCTTTTAGTTTGGTTAAGTCAACTAACACTAACCCATCGATACAATTGTTAAAATCTGGGTCAACACTAAAGCTTAAGAAGTTTGCACCATTTTCTTCACACAGTTCAGTATATTGTTTGAATAACGTCGGCACCTGTGCGCCCATATTGGCGAGAATGTGTTTTAGCTCAGCGAAATCTTCTTTTACATCTTCGCCATTGAAGAGACTTTGACAAGTGCTGAGCTGGGATTGATTTAATTTAAATTCATTGTTTGGCATCGCAAGTTCTGGCAGCTGCGAAAAATAGTGTTGATAATGATATACCAGCATCGCCTTGGCTTTGTCTGGCAATGAGTTTGACAGGCTGACTGGGCCAAATAAATAGCGATGTTCTGGGTATCTTTTAATGAACGCGCCTATCCCATACCAAAGATAATCAAGGCTTTTTCTGCCCCAATACTTTGGCTGCACAAAGCTTCTTCCAAGCTCTAAACCTTGGTCAAAGTACGATTGCATGTCTTCTTTGTATGAAAACAGGCTACTCGTATATAGACCTTTTATGCCATGCTCCTTGACGACTTGTCGGGCGCTGGCTAGACGATATGCCCCAACGAGCTCAAGTTGTTTGGCATCCCAAAGAACAAGTTGCTGGTAGTACATATCATATTTATCGGTGTCTCTGCGCTTGCCGCTGCCTTCTCCAACGGCGCGAAATGCAATTTCCCTCAACCGGCCGAGTTCTCTAAATATGGCTGAGCTACCTTGGTATTGGTAAAGGTAGATTTGCATACCGTCTGCTGTTTCGCCGAGTCGTTCACATTGCTCTATGGCCTTTTTGAGCTCTTTTTTGCATTCAGGCATTGCAATGGGTGTTTGCGTTTTGAGTGGCAGTGACTTTTTACTGTTGAGGCGATACAGCTGTTTACGTATCAGTGCGACGACTTCTTTATCTTTTAAGTTATCTAGTCGGTACGATGTGGGAGGAATGCTTGCACCGATTTCAAACTCTAGGGACTTTTGCCTTTGTTTAAACATTTCTTTGACCAATAACAAGCTGGCCAAGGGTTTATAGATCATAGAAGTGCCATAAAACAGCGGACTGTTTTTGGCCTTAATGAAAATAGGCAGAATTGGGCAATTGGCCTTTTTAGCCATGCGCAAAAAGCCGCTATTCCATTTACAATCTTTGATTCCTGTTGGGCTGAGCCTAGAGACCTCTCCAGCAGGAAAAATGAGCAGTGCTCCCTCAGCTTTTAGGTGTTTTTGGATGTTTGCTAACTCTTGCTTTCTACTCGCGTTAGATAGATTATCGACAGGCAGTAGTAAAGAGTGCATAGGTGTAATAGACATTAGCATCCTATTTGCGACTACCTTTAAGTCTGGACGGGCTTTTGCCAGAACTTTTATCAATGCTAAGGCGTCCAACGAACCAATTGGATGATTAGCAACGATGACAACACTACCTTCACTCGGTATATGTTCAATTTGTTTAGGCTTAAATCGTGCGTCGAAATCAAGCTCTTCCAAAACTTGCTCAACAAACTCAAGCCCTTCTAAATGTGGGTAAGTATCTGCGAATGCAACAAATTCCTGTTCGTGTAAAAGATAACCGAGTCCCTTTTTAACGAGCCCTTTTACTTTTGGTGAGTTTTCTAGCTGAGGTAGGTTGGCTTCGATCACTTTATCGACACTGATCATAAATTTTCTCTACGGCTTTTTTATAGAGATTAAGAATCAACTATGACATTGATGTTGCATACTTATGTCAGTTTTATGGTGATGTGTTTTTAATGTTCTGGGTATCCTCGAAAACATAGGCAGCGTTATAATGACTGTGAAGAGAATAATTGAGGAGAACAAATGTATGTCAGTACTGGTTTGTGTGACTGGAAGAAACAATGACAAATTAATGGCGAAGCTGAGTGATGCAATACCCGACGTTAAAATTGAGCAATGGCCATATTGTGAAGATTTAAGCAGCGTACAGTTTGTATTGGCATGGAATGCGCCTGATAATCTCTGGCAACAATTACCCAATCTTAAAGTGGTTCAATCTTATGGTGCGGGTGTTGACGGTATTGCACTTGATAAGCTAAAACCCTGTGTTTCTGTGGCTAGAATTGTAGATCAAAAGTTAAGCGTGGATATGGCGGAATACGTCTTGTCTCATGTGCTTGCTAACAAATTAAGGCATCGAGAGTATGCGGCAAATCAAAGTGAGGGGTATTGGAAGCCTCGCCGTGCAATGGGAGGCAATGAAGTAGGCATACTTGGTCTTGGAGAATTAGGTAAAGTGACAGCCGAAGTGTTGGTTCGCCATGGCTTTTCAGTTCGGGGTTGGTCACGTACACAAAAAGACCTACCTAAAGTAGCGTGTTATGCTGGGGAGAACCAATTAGAGACGTTTTTGTCTGAGATTGACTATTTAGTATGTTTGCTGCCACTCACTCAACAAACTAAAGGCATGCTTAACGCTAAGTTATTTTCTTTGTTACCGGCAAACTGTGTGGTGATAAATGTTGCAAGAGGCCAGCACTTAGTTGAAGAAGACTTACTGGCTGCATTAGACAATAATAAACTTGGTGGCGCTGTATTAGATGTTTTCTCAACAGAACCGTTACCTGAAAACCACCCCTTTTGGTCCCATTCGAAGGTGACTGTGACACCTCATGTTGCGGCAGTTACTAATATGGACACTGTTATTGCGCAAATTGCAGCTAACGTTAATGCTTGTTTGGACGACACTCCACTTGAGAATCAAGTCAATTTGAGCAAAGGGTATTGATCGCTCACACTGTGCTGAAGTAGTTGTGACAAGATGATTTTTATCTGAAATATTCTCAAGTAATTAGTTTACGGGCTCTGTGCCAAACAGAGATATTTAACTGTTTGATTTGTAAGTAAATGTAAGGAAGAGTAATTCTGGGTTACAAAATTACTGTATAAAAAAACACCTTGAGACGTGCCGTAAGTTTCAGTATGTTAGAAAAAAAACAATAATAAACAGGAAAATACAATGAAAAACGGTCAAGGTGGTGTAAAGCTCTCTTTTGTCGTTATTTCAGTTGTCGCGTTAGGTGTATCAGCATGGTTTAATCAAGCTCAAGCTGCCCAAATTGACACCGGCAACATCACACATCTATCGAAGCTTGACAAATGATATTGGGGCAGTGTGCCCCAATTTTAAATTGGTTTAAGCACTCACGTTATCTTTTGGCGTGTATTTCCCTATTTTCCAATTTCTTTTCTTCACTCTTTTTCAATAATGTATATGTAGAACCACTACCACCATGGCAGGTCAGTGCGGAGTGAAAGGCAAGGACTTGGGGCATTTCTTGCAGCCACTTATTACAGTAGCTTTTTAGAATCGCGGGAAAAGGTTTACTTTTTAAGCCAATACCATGGCGGATCAGCAAGACTCTAATGTTACGCTTTTGGCAATCGGTAATAAACTCGAACAGAGATTGGCGTGCCTCAACAAAAGTTTTACCGTGTAAATCTAGGGTTGCGTCGATTTGATACTTGCTAAGGCGGAGGTTTTTATAAACCCCTTCTTGAACACCGTCCTTCTTATAACCAAGTTGGTCATGAGGGTCGAGAAGATCAACATATTCTGTAGAAAGAAAGTTGGGGTCAAAATCTAACTCTTTTTGTGCTGCAGCTCGTCTAGCGAGCTGAGCTTCGCTAGGCTGATCTTTTTGGCGTTTAAGTTGCGCTTTATTATCTTGTGCTAGCGGGACAACGTCGCCCATGGAAGCTAAAAACAGCTCTTCATCAGTCATGGCCATGATAACTCTCCAGTACAGTTTCTTCGATTCTAGCTTAACAGTGGTGCATTTGAATAGAGCTACTAATGCGATTGTTGCTTTTTTCACTACTCATGAGAGGCGTAGAAATAAATTACACCTTAAGTGGAAATTAAATGTGAATAATTATGTAGTAATTTTCAATAGATATTTTTAATGGTTCATTGCCGGAACGCTGAGTTCCGGCGGGGGAATGTCTGGACTTAGTTGGCGTCGTATTGTTCTGTTGTAAAAACCTTAAATAGATAAAAAGAGTTGATCAATATTAAGCCTAAGTTAGAAATCACTGAAGTATTCATAAGATCCAGACTAAACAATACAAACAACAAACTACAAGCTATAACGGCCGCTATGCGCAGTAATGTACGATGATTGATAAAGAGAGCTCCAAATCCCAGTACTAGTAGTAATGTATTTAGTAACCAGTCAAACTCGTTAGTCATGATCTTAAAATAACTCCGTAAATGATTTCAAAGGGGCGCCATTATGCGCCGATTTTTTATTCACTACAAACGAGTAATTTTATTCTTTTCGGATTAGTTTTTTTAATTCAAAATTAAGTTTTTCATTGCGGCTATGAATCCTTCTTTCTTGATAATCGCATATTTTTGGCACGTGTCTGGGCTCGACACATCTTGACACAAATAAAGTGTATCTCTATCAAGTGCTGGTATAGGTTGCAAAACAGAGTCGAATAGGACGGGTTTTAAACCAGGAAGACCTGGCCAATACACACTTTGTGCCACTAATCCTAGCTTCTTGTAGGTAATAAGCTGTGGCTTAGGAATAAGAATGGCTATAACAGCCAGTATTCCAATAAATATTAATTTTTTAGCACCTTGTTTAGTTGGTGCTTCTGCGGTTGCAGCTTGTTGTTGAAGTGCTTGTTGACGCATTTTTTGTTGTGGCGATAGACGTTGCTTTTTCTTTTTGGCTGCTTGTTGCTTTTGAAACTCGCTTTTATTCAGGAGTGTTTGTTTTTTTGGGTTAATTGCCATGCTTAGGTGTAGCCTTTTGGTTGCAGGACTCTATAATAGTTCTATGCTATAGATGATAGCGCATTTCTAATTACTAGCCCACGGGAAAGGATATGGAACAACAAATCTCTATTCTCATTGTTGATGATGTAGGAACTGTTAGAAGCTTTTTACATCAAACATTGATGCATCTGGGAATCGACAATGTCACAGAAGCCTCTACAGCGAAACAGTGTATAAGTGCGTGCGAAGAACGTCATTTTGATATTGTTTTTTTAGATATTGAATTACCTGATGGAGATGGTAAAGAACTTATTGCCGAGTTGGCACAGATAAATCCGGATATAAATGTTGTGATGGTGTCTGCACACTCCACAGTAGATAATGTCAAAGATGCAATTGAAAGGGGGGCAAAAGGGTTTGTAGTAAAACCATTTTCACCGAAGAAAATTGCTGCAATGTTGAAGAAATTCTACCCTAAATTAGAAATAGCTTAAATATTGCCGTCTTACAGATATAAAAAAACCGACTTACGTCGGTTTTTTTATATCCATTTCCACAGATTATAGCGCTTTAATTTTAGCGGCTAGGCGGCTCTTATGACGAGCAGCTTTATTCTTGTGGATTAGACCTTTAGTTGCGTAGCGGTCAAGGATTGGAGTTGCAACAGCGAATGCTTGCTGTGCAGCTTCTTTATCACCAGCTTCAATAGCGGCGATTACTTTTTTGAAGTAAGTACGCATCATTGAACGACGGCTTGCGTTGTGCTGACGACGCTTTTCGCTAGTGATAGCGCGTTTTTTTGCAGACTTGATGTTAGCCAAGGTATGCTCCTAACAATCTTTTAAAAATAAGCTTAGTTTAAAGGCCGAGGACTATGCCTGTTTTATGATCCAATGTCAATAAAAAATAACCTGTCCGGCCTAAATGTTTCATGCGGAAGACACGCGGTTTTTCACCCATTTTGAAATAAGTTAAAAATTGCATGTTCCTATCTGTCTGTTTTGACTATCTCCTTAACCTTAGGCCCTCGGCAACAGTGGTAACAGACTACGAATCAAGAAACCTGTGGTCCCTCGATTAATGGCGCCATTGTAGCAAAACAGTCAACCCAAGCCTAGCGTTATGTTTAGCCGATAGACGATTGGGGTGAATAAAGGTTTTCTATTATGGTTCTGTTGAGTCTGTGGCATACTTGACGCCCTTAATCTGATAGTTAGGTGAGTGTTAGTGGCAAAAGGGTTGTTTAAGTCAGGCATGATAGTGAGTGCGATGACAATGTTGTCCCGAATTTTGGGTTTGGTACGCGATGCAGTTGTAGCTAATTTACTGGGCGCAGGGCTCGCAGCAGATGTATTTTTGTTTGCGAATCGGATCCCTAACTTTTTTAGACGCCTCTTTGCCGAAGGGGCATTTGCACAAGCTTTTATCCCTGTACTATCAGAAATTAAAGAAAAGCATGGTGATGATCAGGTACGCGTTTTTGTTGCTCAGGCGGCGGGAACACTAGGAACCATTTTATTACTTGTGACTATTTTTGGGGTGGTAGGCTCACCTGTGATTGCTGCTCTGTTCGGTACAACTTGGTTTATCGATTGGTTGCAAGGGGGCGAAAGTGCGGCCAAATTTACTCTGGCGAGTAACTTACTGAAGTTGACTGTGCCTTATTTGTTCTTTATTTCCATAGTGGCGCTGTGTGGAGCTGTTCTTAATGTTTACAATCGCTTTTCAGTTGCGGCTTTCACGCCCGTATTATTGAATATGAGTTTGATCAGTTGTGCTATCTTCTTACATGACAAATTCGAACAGGGAGCATATGCATTAGCAATCGGTGTGTTCATAGGCGGATTAGTGCAGCTACTATTCCAACTTCCTTTTTTGGGTAAATTGGGAATGTTGTCTAAACCGACTTTTGCTTGGCGAGCGCCAAACGTAGTGAAAGTTCGTAAGCTCATGCTTCCGGCGATATTTGGCGTATCGGTAAGTCAGATAAATCTGTTGCTCGACACGATAATCGCCGCCGCCCTGATGACTGGGTCGATTGCATGGCTTTACTATTCGGACAGACTCATAGAATTTCCGTTAGGGTTGTTCGGTATTGCAATTGCGACTGTAATCTTACCAACGCTTGCCAAATTGCATGCCAATGATAAGTTGGAAGACTTTCAAAAAACGATGGATTGGGGGGTACGCTTTGTTTTGTTATTGGGTATCCCTGCGATGGGTGGACTCATTGTTATCAGCCCTTTAATTATTTCCGTTTTGTTTGGGCACGGAGAGTTCATTAACTCAGAAGTCGACAATGTTGCCGCCGTCAGTGCAGGTGTTACTGCGTATAGTGTAGGACTTGTAAGCTTTATGCTCATTAAGGTGCTGGCCCCTGGCTTTTATGCTCGTCAAGACACCAAAACACCAGTGAAAATTGGTGTAAAAGCTTTGGTGTTAAATATGGTATTTAATTTGGCATTGGCCCCATTTATAGGGTATTTGGGATTGGCTTTGGCGACGTCACTGTCAGCAACTTGCAATGCGCTGTTACTCTACTTGGCACTTCGCAATAATAACATCTACAGGGTTTCACGTTTTACAATATGGTTCGCTTTGAAATCAATTGCAGCGACAATTGTTATGTCCTTTTCTGTTTATTGGTTGGCACAGCAAATAGCTTGGCAGGGAGAAGGTACCCTAGTACAAGTAACCATTCTTGGTGGTTTGTTAGCTGTTGCTATGACACTGTATTTCTCAATAATGTTTATTTTTGGGGTCCGAGTATCGACAATCAAAGAGATCCAGCAACTTGATTAAGAAATAGGGCGGTTGAAACGTGTTCATAGCTCGCATTTCTAGGTAACTTGGGTATAATCGGGCTTTTTGAAGACTCGAGCAAAAAGGCACGCGTTGTATGCAATTGATCAGGGGCATCCATAATATCCGGCCACATCACTATGGTTGTGTGTTAACCATAGGTAATTTCGATGGTGTGCATTTGGGTCATACTGAAGTATTGAAAGGACTTAAGGCGGATGCTGAAAAATACAACTTACCTAGTACTGTGATGTTATTCGAGCCTCAGCCACAGGAATTTTTTATTAAATCCAAGGCGCCGGCTCGCTTAACCAGACTAAGAGACAAACTTGCGCTGTTGACCGATATAGGTATAGATAGGGTGATATGTGTCAGCTTCAATAATAAGTTTTCAAACTTGGAAGCAGAGTATTTTGTTCGAGAAGTTTTATCTCAAAAATTAGGTGTGAAAGCATTAACTGTTGGAGATGATTTCCGTTTTGGAAAGGCGCGCAAAGGCGATTTTTCGATGCTTAGCGAAATTGGTAAAGAGCTTGGCATGCACGTTAAGGATACGCAAAGCTTTCGACAAGAAAACAGTAGAGTGAGTAGTACTTTAATTCGTGCAGCCCTAGCACAAGGGGATGTGGACAAAGCACACGAAATGCTTGGCCATACTTATGCGATTTCTGGGCGAGTTATTCATGGTTGGAAAAAAGGCCGTGAGCTTGGTTTTCGAACCGCAAATGTCGCATTGAAAAGGCAAGTAAGCCCTGTACAAGGGGTTTTTGCAGTTAATGCGTATATAAAAAATGAAGTTTTCAAGGGTGTAGCGAATGTTGGCACTAAGCCTACATTAAACGGCAAACGCGCGTTGCTGGAGGTGCATCTGTTTGATTTTGACCAAAATATCTACGGTCAATTTATAAAAGTGGAGCTTATAAAAAAGCTTCGAGATGAGCAAAAATTTGAGTCATTGGCACATTTGACACAGCAAATCACCGCAGATGTCGATGCAGCCAAAGCAGTATTTTCTAAAATTTAGGTAGCCGAACGGAAAGTAAGTTAAATGAGCGAATACAAACATACTTTGAATTTACCGGAAACACAGTTTCCGATGCGTGGCAATTTGGCACAACGCGAACCCAAAATGCTTAAAAAATGGTATGAACAAGACCTATATGGTCAAATTCGCATTGCGAAAAAAGGTAAAAAGCCATTTATACTGCACGATGGCCCTCCTTATGCGAATGGCAATATTCACTTGGGCCATTCAGTAAACAAGATTTTAAAAGACATTATCATTAAGTCTAAGACGCTGTCAGACTTCGACGCGCCTTACGTACCAGGTTGGGACTGCCACGGCCTTCCAATAGAGCTGATGGTCGAGAAAAAAGTCGGCAAACCAGGCAAAAAAGTCTCTGTTGCTGAGTTTAGAGAGAAATGTCGTGAATATGCACGTAAGCAAGTTGAAGGTCAAAAGACAGACTTTAAACGATTAGGTGTTTTTGGTGATTGGGGTAAGCCTTATCTCACCATGAATTACGATTTTGAAGCGAATGCAATTCGCGTACTTGGTCGTATCATCAAAAATGGCCACTTGCATAAAGGTGCTAAGCCAGTTCACTGGTGTACTGATTGTGGCTCTGCACTTGCTGAAGCAGAAGTTGAATATCAAGATAAACAATCTCCTGCAATTGACGTACGCTTTGAGTTTACAGATGCAAATGCGGTTGAAAATGCATTTGCTTTGGCCGATGGTCATAAAGGTACAGGCACTATTAGTACTGTTATATGGACAACAACGCCTTGGACTTTACCTGCAAACCGCGCTGTGGCAGTGCATGGCGGCCTTGAATATGCGCTTGTTCAAGTTGAAGATGAAGGGAAGGAGCAGCGTCTTGTACTGGGCTCTGAACTAGTAAAAGACGCACTAGATCGTTTTGGCTTCAAGCACTTCCATGTGTTGGGTTACTGTAAAGGTGACGCTCTAGAGAAACTAGAAGTTGCCCATCCGTTTTACGACTTCAATGTACCAGTAATTTTAGGTGAACACGTCACTACAGATTCAGGTACGGGTATCGTTCATACTGCGCCTGGTCACGGTCAAGAAGACTTCGTAGCTGGTCAAGCATATGGACTAGAAGTAGCTAACCCGGTTGGTGCAAATGGTGTGTACTTACCTGATACGCCAATTTTTGCAGGTCAGCACGTATTTAAAGCCAATGCGAATGTCATTGAGCTATTAACGGAAAAAGGTGCGTTAGTACACCACCATGCGTTAACGCATAGCTACCCGCACTGCTGGAGACACAAGACGCCAATTATCTTCCGTGCGACGCCACAATGGTTTGTTAGCATGGACCAAGCCGATCTTCGCAAAGACTCAATGCAAGAAATTGAGAAAACACAGTGGATCCCAGCTTGGGGTGAAAACCGCATCGCAAACATGGTTGAAGGTCGCCCAGATTGGTGTATCTCACGTCAACGTACTTGGGGTGTTCCAATTGCATTATTTGTAGATAAAGATACAGGTGCACTTCACCCAGACACTGAAAGCTTAATTGCAAAAGTGGCAGACTTAGTTGATCAATCTGGTATTCAAGCTTGGTATGACTTAGAGCCAAGCAGTTTACTAAGTGAAGCTGATGCGCAGCAATATGTTAAGGTACAAGATACACTAGACGTTTGGTTTGATTCTGGCGTGACACATGCGTGTGTTGTTGATGCACGTGAGGAGCTGACAGGTCCTGCAGATCTATACCTTGAAGGTTCTGATCAGCATCGTGGTTGGTTTATGTCTTCGATGATGACATCAGTTGCAATTAACGGTCATGCGCCATATAAACAAGTACTGACGCATGGTTTCACAGTTGATGAAAACGGCCGTAAGATGTCAAAGTCTTTAGGCAATGTTATTTCTCCACAAGATATCATGAACAAACTTGGTGCTGACATCTTACGCTTGTGGGTAGCGTCAACAGATTATACTGCTGAAATGACAGTGTCAGACGAGATCTTCAAACGCTCTGCTGATCGTTACCGTCGTATTCGTAACACCAGCCGTTACCTTCTATCTAACTTAAGTGGTTTCAATCCTGAGACAGATTCAGTTGCCATTGAAGACATGGTTGAGCTTGATCGATGGATCGTGGCGCAGGCTGCTGAGCTTCAAAAAGAAATCGTTGAAGCGTATGACAACTATCAAATGTTGGTGGTTACGCAAAAATTGATGAACTTCTGTACAGGAGAACTAGGTTCATTCTACTTAGATGTTATCAAAGACAGACAGTACACCGCTAAGAGTGATAGCCACGCAAGACGTTCTTGTCAAACTGCGCTTTACCATATTGCAGAAGCAATGACTCGCTGGGTGGCTCCAATTTTAAGCTTTACAGCTCAAGAGATCTGGGAAGTATTACCTGGTGAACGTGGTGAGTTTGTATTCACTGACGTATGGTATGAAGGTATCAATGGTGCAACTTGCGGCAAGTTTGACAATGAGTTCTGGCAAGAACTGTTAAACGTACGTGATGAAGTGAATCGTGTAATGGAGAACGCACGTAAAGAAGAAGTGATTGGTGCAACACTCCAAGCTGAAGTTACGCTATACACAGGTGGTGAGCTTGCTGAAAAGCTGCAAGGCTTAGAAGATGAGCTGCGTTTTGTATTATTAACTTCTAAAGCACATGTTGAAGTGGTGACAAGTAAGCCAGAAGATGCAGTGGCTTCTGAAATAGATGGCTTATTTATCAAAGTCGCAGCAACAGATGCCGCTAAGTGTGAGCGTTGTTGGCACCATAGTGAAGATGTAGGTAGCAATGAACAGCACCCTGAGTTGTGTGGTCGTTGTATTACTAATGTCGATGGTGAAGGTGAGCAACGCAAGTTTGCGTAGGAGTTTTAAGTGACCAATTTGACCGAACGTAGTGGTCTAGTGTGGTTATGGTTAAGTCTACTGCTTTTTGCAGTAGACTTTGGTACCAAAGCACTAGTCGTGGCAAATATGAAGCTTTACGATTCTATTGAGTTATTATCATTCTTTAACTTTACTTATATGCACAATTACGGCGCTGCGTTTAGCTTTTTGAGTGAAGCTGGCGGTTGGCAGCGATGGTTTTTGAGCGGGATTGCTGTGGCGATTAGTGTGTTGTTAGTTGTCTGGTTAAAAAACTTGCGAGCAAATAACTGGGTGTTGTGTGGTGCATACTCTCTAGTTTTAGCTGGTGCAATCGGAAATCTCTATGACCGAGTGACGCTAGGCTATGTTGTCGATTTCTTACATTTTTACTATAAAGATTGGCATTACCCAGCATTTAATGTTGCTGACATGGCGATAGTTGGCGGTGCTGGTTTACTTCTATTTGATGCATTTTTCGGTGATAAGACAGATACTCGGGAGACAAAAGCGTGAGTGAACAAGCCATAGGCCCAAAATCAGAAGTGTTATTCCACTATTCAATAAAGTTGGAAGACGGCTCTGCTGCAGACTCAACTAAGGTTGACAATAAGCCTGCAAAGTTATTTATGGGAGATGGAAGCCTCACAGAAAATTTTGAAAGCTGCTTGCTAGGGTTAAAAGAGGGCGATAACAAGTCTTTTGAACTTCAGCCAGAGGATGCTTTTGGAATGCCAAACCCAGATAACATCTATTACCTAGACAGAACTAAATTTGGTACAGATACACCAGCTGAAGTGGGGAGTATTATTGCGTTCACACAGCCAGATGGCACAGAGCTTCCGGGGTTAATCAGAGATGTTGCTGGTGACTCTGTTACGGTTGATTTTAATCATCCGTTGGCTGGACAGGTAGTGACGTTTGAAGTTGATATTCTTGAGGTCCATAACTAATGGAAATATTACTTGCGAACCCACGAGGGTTTTGTGCTGGCGTTGACAGAGCAATCAGCATTGTTGAACGCGCACTGGATATTTTTGAAAAGCCGATATACGTGCGTCATGAAGTTGTACATAACAAGTATGTTGTGGATGGACTGCGCGCGCGAGGTGCGGTATTTGTTGAAGAGCTTCATCAGGTACCGGACGATAGCATTGTCATATTCAGTGCGCACGGTGTTTCGCAGCAGGTAAGACAAGAAGCAAAAAGACGAGAGCTGAAAGTGTTTGACGCAACTTGTCCGCTGGTTACAAAAGTGCATATGGAAGTCACAAGAGCGAGCCGTAAAGGGACGGAATGTATTTTGATTGGCCACCATGGTCACCCTGAAGTTGAAGGGACTATGGGCCAATATGCCAATGCAGATGGCGGCATTTACTTGGTAGAAACACCAGAAGATGTTGGTTCTTTAACTGTCAAAGATCCAAATAATCTTTTCTATTGTAGTCAAACAACGCTTTCAGTGGATGATACGGCTGATGTTATTGAAGCACTTCGTGATAAGTTTCCTGAAATACATGGACCGCGAAAAGATGACATTTGTTATGCGACACAGAATCGTCAAGATGCAGTGCGCGACTTAGCAGATAAAGTCGACTTACTGTTGGTAGTTGGAGCAAGAAATAGCTCAAACTCAAACCGACTGCGTGAGCTAGCTGACAAGATGGGGACTCAAGCTTATCTAATTGACGATGAGAAAAGCATTTCTTCAGAGTGGTTTACCAACGTTAATCGAGTGGGTGTTACCGCAGGTGCTTCGGCGCCAGAAGTACTAGTTCAGCAGGTTATTTCGCATCTCAAGGCGCTTGGTGGCAAAACTGTCGTAGAAAATCCAGGTCAAGAGGAAAACGTTGTTTTTGCAGTGCCTGTGGAACTGAGATAAGTTATGACTCCATGGGTTAATTCATCGACAATTGACCATGGTTTACTTAAGGCGATGCTTACTGAGCGAGGCATCTTAGCGATGATTATTGGCTCGCAAGCCGTCGCCTTTATTTATACTTTGTCTAGTGGCAAAGACTTTTGGCTAAGTTTAGGGTTAGTCAGTTTATTTACCCACGCTAATGCATTTATCACACTCGCACTTATCGCCTTAGTGGCTCGGCTAATCGAAGCGCTTAACTTTAAAACGGAGCTTGGGATCACGCTGTTCTCATTTCAGTCGGTGTGTTTTATTACCAGTATATTCGTGCAATATTCTGTTTTCTCTCCGGTTACTCCTATAGATTGGCAATTTGTTTTAAACAACAGCGCAATTTGTGGCTTTGTCGTTATCTTGTTATTGCATTTTATGGCGATTTATATCGATAACTTAAACACCATAGCCCATGCTGCGAATGCTGAGCTCGAGGCACTACAAGCGCGCATACGCCCGCACTTTCTGCATAACGCGTTAAATACACTTGCGGAACTGTGCCATGAAAATCCAGATGCAGCAGAAGAAGCAGCATTAACAATGGCAAAACTGATGCAAGTTGCATTTGCCAGTGGTAAAAAGCACAGCCTAGCGCAAGAAATATCCTTGACTCGTGGTTACTTAACCATTGAAAAGTATCGTTTCGAGCATCGCTTAAATGTGCAATGGCAGGTAGAGGGTGTAGACATGAGTGCTATGGTCCCAGCCTTAATTATTCAGCCTCTTGTAGAAAATGCGGTGGTGCATGGTATTGAGCCGCAAGTCGTGGGCGGTGTAATAGAGATTAGCATTGCGCAAAACGAATACAAATTAGTCATTAAGGTGACTAACCCGTACAATGCGCATTCGAAATCTCGATCAGGGCAAGGTATTGCCTTAAATAATATTCGCAGGCGCTTGCTCATATACTTTGGCTCAGAAGCGACTTTGAACACATCGCAAAAAAGTGCTAGATTCTCCACAACTGTGATGCTTCCGCTAGGAGCTTTGAATGAAATATCTGGTAGTCGATGACGAACCAATCGCAAGACGCAGAGTAAGACGATTATTTAGTGACTATGATACCTTTGAATGTGTCGGTGAGGCAGCTGATAGCCAACAAGCAATTGCACTAGCAGGGCAGTATCAGCCAGATCTGGCTGTTTTAGACATTTCAATGCCTGGTATGGACGGCCTAGAATTGGGAAAGCATCTTCGAGAAGCACACCCTGATATTAAGTTAATATATGTGACTGCGTATCCAGAGCACGCTTTGAAGGCGTATCAAGTATATGCCTCCGGTTACTTAGTTAAACCCATAGCGCAACAACAACTCGATGAATTATTGAATCACATATTTCCAAATTCTTTGGCTAAGTTGCAGTTTCAAGTTGGACATGACATACGATGGGTCAACGTTGCAGATATTATCATCGCACAAACTGACGACAGGTACACACATATATATTTTGGTAGCGGCGATGCACTCATCGACATACCTTTAAAAAAGTTGCTTGCAGACTATCCGACACACTTTGTTCAGGTGCACAGAAATACAATTGTTAAGAAAGCGAGTATCGTTAAGTTAGAAAGTACAGCTGGTGCACATAAGGTCGTTTTGGATGGTGTGGACGAACCTGTACAAGTGAGTCGAAGGGCTTACTCGAGTCTAAAATCACTGTATTAACCATTGACCCACATTGATTGACCGTTCAATCACATTGGTGTTTGGTTAGTGAAAAAAATCGATACTATATACCATACAGCATAGATTGAGTTTTTTTCATGAGTAGATTGTTTCCAAAAGTTAACCAATCTGGATTCACCCTGTTGGAGGTCGTGATAGCCTTCATGGTGCTCAGTTTTGGGCTGCTTGGTGCTGTTGCTCTACAAGCAAAGGCGAAACAGGCCAGCTTTGATTCTATGCAACGCGCAGCGGCGGTGGCACTGGCTGGTGATATAATGCAGCGAATTCGCTCAAATGACACATCTAGTCTGATAGACCACTACGGCGGGGCGTTCACTAGTCAAACTCAACTCGCAAGTGATTTAACGTGCTTCTCCAATTTTTGTAATAACCAAGCGATAGCAAATCTAGACAAAGAGCAGTGGAAACAGGCAATTCGTGCGAAAGAAAACACCGGCTCGTTAGATGACACGACAGTATGTATAACTCCCATACGAGACGGCGATGGGTTTGATGTAACGGTGACGGTAGCTTGGGTCGGTAGGCAAGCGATTAAAGCGAATAACAACACTAATGCTATTAATTGTGGTACGAAAGACGACTACCGCAGACTCGTGTCGATTTCCAGCTTTGTTTTGGTACGGAGTTAATATGCGCCAACGTGGTTTTACATTAGTTGAAATCTTGATCTCACTTTTTATAGGGGCAATTTTGCTCGGGGGAGTTGTTGCCACTTATGTGAGTATGCGCGTAACCACAAAAGACACCATGGCGATTGGTGAACTACAAGAAATTGGCCGCCTATCTTTAACCCTGTTACGTAGAGACTTAGAGCAAGTTGGTTTTTGGGGCACATTTTATGACCAAGGTTTTAGTAGCAACAACTCCTTTGGTCCTGCAAATCCGCCAGGAGACTGTTTTGGTGGCTTGAACAACGGCAGTTTTCCAGCTGTCATTCCCACTAACTTTAGACCTATCTATGCTGACTATACGACAACAGGTAATGCACTAAGCTGCATTTCAGGAGCCAAAAAAAATACTGAATTACTCCAGCTTAAATTCTTGGAAGGAGATCAAATTACCAATGGCGTGGTAGACCAAAACAAATACTACTTCATAGCGCAGCAAGAACAGGCACAGTTTTTATCTGGACCTAATTTTACGGGTTTACCAAATGTTAATGCGACGCTTTGGCCATACAGTCATCATGTTTATTTTATCGAAGAGCAACTTATTACCTTGAATAATCAGAAGGTGACTGTTCCCGTTTTACGAAGAAAACGATTAACAGTTAACGGGGATATGACAACAGAAACAGTCATTGAAGGCGTTGAAGATATCCGATATTTGTTTGGTATTGATATTGATGGTGATAGCAGAGTAGATAGCTATCGTAGCGTTGATAATATGACTGCGAGTGATTGGGAGCGCTCTGAAGGTGTATTAACGGTTCAGGTCATAGTACTCGTTAGATCGTTGGAGCCAGACCCAGGCATAAAATTAAAGAATCAAACTTATACGTTAGGGAATGATGGAGATAAGGTCGTTCATAACTTTTCTGACAACTACCGACGTACAGTGTTTTCGACCACAGTGCAACTTTATAATATGGGGTCATCGGCATGGTAAATAAACGTAATCAGCAGGGGATGGTATTGATTGTATCTATGGTGCTTATCGTTGCGGTGACGAGTGTTGCTGTGACTCTGATGAGCAGCAGTACCATTGATATAAAAATAACTAACGCTGCACAAGAACGTGAAGCTGCGGAAGCGTATCTAATGGGAGAAGTACAAAGGTTGGTTAAAGATCAAAAGCAACTTTTCGGTGTAAGTAAATTCCACTTTACCAATGGCCAAATTGATGCAAATGATGATGGCGTGCACAAGTTTAAGGGCCAAGACCTAAACACTAAAATTGACTTTGAGTTGAAAAATTTAAACCAAGGTCAGCTAGAGGTCCCTTGCCCCAGAATTTACAGTTACACCGAGGGTGTCGTATGTAACATGACTGAGCTAAAGAGCTCAATTGAGTATGGCGACCAAGGAAGACACACAGTCACAGTTATCATCGGCATTGGACAAGAAATTAATGATGTGACGGTGAACCAATGATGCTTAAGAAACTAATTACTTTCATATGCTTAATTTTTCTTGCGCCGGTATTTGCCGAGGATATTGAGTTATATGTAAAACACGATGTAGGTGGAACTGAGAAGTCTCGCGTAATTTTGATCTTTGATACATCGGGAAGTATGGCCTGGGATGTGAACGATGGACAACGTTGTTACGAATACAAAAACTTTAGAATACGCTCAGTAGATTGCTTTGATACATCAAAAACAAATAAGCGATGTTATAAATACAGAAATGGTAGATACCGCTCTTCAAATTGTGGTGACAGCCGATTAAAAGTTGCTAAAGATGCAATGGTATCTCTGGTTGAAGACAATAAGGATTTTGACTTTGGCCTAATGCGATTGTATTCCAGTTCGGGTGGCTATGTCTTGAACGGTCTTGGGGCAGATCCCAGTGTTGTGGTTAGTAAAATTAACAGCCTGCGTGCCAGTGGTAATACACCTTTATCAGAAACTCTGTGGGAGGCTTACTTATACCTAACTGGAAGGGCTATCGACTACGGCTACAATGGCGGTAACAATAGAGATAAATCAATAGAGTCAAACGGTAACTATAAGTCTCCTTTTGCACCTGTTGTTGGTGAACCTGAAAGATGTGATACGTCGATTAACATCATCTTAATGACAGATGGTGACCCTACTGGTGATAGCGGTAAAAACAGCGCTATCAGCCAAACTTATTACAATACCTTTGATTCTTACCCAAGCCGAGTATCGAACAACTATTTAAACTCTTTAGCGAAAATAATGAGAGGTTCGCAAGATAAACAGGTTGACTTATACCCAACGACCGCAGACAAGCAAGATTTTGCGCGTGTATATACCATCGGGTTTGGTACGGGCATGTCTAACTCAGGTAAAACGCTGTTAGAGAAAACGGGTAAAGTAGATGGTGGCGGAGATTATTTGCACGCAAATACGGCTTCTCAGCTATCCAACGCACTCAAGTTAACTATCTCGAAGATACGTGAGCAAAGCGACAGCTTTTCTGCGCCATCGGTTTCTACTAGCAGCTCAGATTTGAGTCGCAGTGGTGACTCAGTTTACTTTACTATGTTCTACCCAGAAACACATACTCGTTGGACCGGGAATTTGAAAAAGCTCAAGGTGACTGGCGGAATTGTTCATGGTATGGGGAGCACTGCGAATGCCATTAATGATAAGGGCCAAATTGGCAAAAGCGTGACTACATTTTGGTCTGAATCTGGCAGTAAAGATGGCAATGTAGTTTTAGAAGGGGGTATCAACTATCAGCTTTCGAATCGCCAGACTAATCGAAAAATCTACTCGGATTTTGGTAAAGGTAAACTTTACAACTTTGATTACAACACGGCTCTAAATGCGCACCAAGGTTCGTTGTCCAACCTCGCTACTAAGTTTGCAACCTCGGGCTCACAAATCTCAAACACCATTAATTGGTCGCGAGGACAAGATGTTGATGATGCCGACGGTGATAACAGCCGTACTGACCGAAGAAAAGATATTTTTGGTGACCCCTTACATTCACGCCCTGTAAGCATAGATTACGGTAACGGTGATTTACGCGTTATTGTTGGTACCAATGCAGGCTTTTTACATATGTTTAAGGACAATGGCAACACGGTCACTGAGAGCTGGGCCTTCATACCTGACTCATTATTGGACATATTAAAGCCCCTAAAAGATCGTAAAAGAGACACCAAACTATATGGAATGGATGGCCCTATTACAGTGTACTTTTGGGACAAAAACGACAGTGGTGTCGTAGATTCTGGAGAAAAAGTTTGGTTGATCGCAGGTATGCGTCGCGGTGGCAATGAATATTACGCATTTGATATCACCGTACCCGATTTACCAAAACTGATGTGGGGTGGGCCGATTAAAGGAGGCAGTGGTACTTTTGCGGAATTAGGGCAAACTTGGTCTAAGCCTATCGT
Source organism: Pseudoalteromonas luteoviolacea NCIMB 1942 (assembly GCF_001625595.1). Taxonomy (GTDB): domain Bacteria; phylum Pseudomonadota; class Gammaproteobacteria; order Enterobacterales; family Alteromonadaceae; genus Pseudoalteromonas; species Pseudoalteromonas luteoviolacea_A. The sequence continues at coordinate 16,027 of NZ_AUXT01000180.1, read as the reverse complement.
ATCGTTTATTACGGCACAACCAGATAAGCCGGTGCTGATATTTGGTGCAGGCTACGACACTAATAAAGACAATGTCGCTTTTTCAGAGGATAGTAAGGGCCGTGGATTATATATTGTAGACCTACAAAGTGGTAACCCTGTTTGGTCATTGACGCCTGCTACTGGTTTCAAAGGAAAACACAGTATTGCAGCGGATGTGAGCGTACTGGACTCTGACTATGACGGCTTTATCGATCGAATATACGCGTCAGACACGGGAGGTGGAATTTGGCGAGTAGATATTCCCAGTGCGAAACCGGATGACAGAGATGCGCCTTGGACGCACTTTATGTTCGCCAATTTGAGCGGTGCTCAAGACAACCAAAAAAGACGCTTTTTTTACCGCCCAATGATAGCAAGAACTTATTTTAGTAAAGTCACCTTGGAAAATGTGGATGGTAAAATTACGAAAATTCGCAGAGATGTCCCCTATGAAGGGATCCTGATTGGGAGTGGTAACCGCGCTAAACCGACCTCGACCTTTGTCAAAAATTTCTTGTTTATGTTGCGCGATGAAAACACCAAAACAAAGTCCTTTAAAGCTGGAAGTGTACCGGCGACTATTCGTACTGATCAGCTGTTAGATGTTACCAACGACCCTTTTAAGGCGAACCTGAGTAGCTATGACAACTTTACGGATAAAGAAGCAGAACTTGGTAGTGCGAAAGGGTGGCGCATTGCGTTGGGATCTGGAGAAAAGTCGTTGTCAGCTGCAACGGCCATTGGTGGGCTAGCATATTTTACTTCCTTTTCTCCAACAACGGTATCAGAAAACCAATGTAGCATCGGAGAAGGGACTGGGTACCTTTACATCGTACATTTACATTATGGCATGCAGGTATTTCAAAAACGCCGATATCGTACGACTGCAACGTTACCAGATACACCTAGAACACACTATGATGTATACGTCGATCCAAACACGAATAAAAAGTCGGTCAAAGCTAAAATTATTAGCCCAACTGTTATCAAAGAAGATGCGGTAGATGAAATGTTTGGGGGTAATCCTGCTGACGGCATAACACCGCAGCGTTTAGAGCCACCGGGTGTCTATAAAAATAAAGATGGCTCGGCAAATGTACCAGGCGTATCGTCGCTAGAGATTACGTATGAAACAAGGCAATTGTTTATCTATAAGAAAGAAGACAATGATGAAAAATAGAGAAAGATCGGCTAAAGGGTTTACCCTGATTGAGTTGATGATAGTGGTGGCGATACTAGGTATTTTGGCGACACTGGCTTACCCGAATTACCAAGGGTATTTACAGCGTGGTGCTAGAGCTGAGGCGATGACGATATTGCTTGATGCCGCCAATAAACAAGAGCAGTATTTTGTTGATAATAGAGAATACGCGAGTAGTCTGTCTGATATTGGTGTTCCAACAACGAGCGGCAATGGTTACTTTAATATTACAGTTACTTTGGCTAATGGCGGTTATACGTTGACAGCAACAGCTGCCAACGGGCCTGTAAAGGGTGATCTTGTGTGTACGAGTTTGTCTCTGAATAATTTGGGCATTAAGTCCATAACGGGGACAGGCAGCGTTGACCAATGTTGGGAGCGTTAATTGCAAAGCCGAGTGTCTTTTAAAGTAGTTCGCCCTGTCACACTAAGTGAGAGGGCTTTACCTGACTTAGAGCCATCGCGATGCTGGATGCAATAAACAAATGTGCCATTGGCCAGCCCCCAAGTCGACCCAGTATGTTTGAATATAACAGCGTGTCTTGGGTAGGTTAGTTCATCTACTGTCGGAATACGCCCTATCACTCGCAGTTTAACATCTTGACTATCAAATTCCCGTAGCCGACCTCTATCGATAAAAATTGTTAGTTCTTTATGCCACACAGAACGTGTACATCGATTTTTTAATAGTGGACATAAGGTAATCCGCTCACCGCTGTAAATAGCTTTTAGCCTCGCATAGCTAATAGCTCTGTCTATGGATATGAGCATCCTCTTTGGCCTATCAATAATTAACATCTCCGAAAGTGACGGTATACCCATAGCAATCAAAACGGCGCTTATTAGGCCTACGACAATAAGTTCGAAGAGAGAAAACCCTCGCATTGCAAGCCTGAAAGGCTTTTTCATAACGGCTCTCCTTGCCGAATAAAAGATGACCTAGTTAGATGAATATCACACTAGGTATATAGAGTTAGCCAACACTGGCTAGAACTAAGTGGGTATATGAGGTGAAAGTATTATATTGCGCAGACTTTCAAGTGGCCAAGATACAAACTATGCGCTTTGGCAAAAGCATATTCTTATTGTGTAATGAAGTATGGATGCTTATTTAATGAATGAGTTAATGTATATATAAAGGGGCACGGTAGTCAGAGTGGGCCTGACAAGTTGTACCCTTCATCGTATTAAAGGGTGCAATTGTTTGTTGTATTCCCTGTGTACAATGCGGTGCCTGCTTGGGTAATACTTAGGCTTTGGTTTTGTGCATTTGCGCCATTTGGGCAATACACAAAATCACCATTTTGACCGTTACCTAGTCTGCCACTAGAGTCAAACTTTAAAGAGGCAACTGGGTAGTTAAGCGTGTCATTTGTGCTGACTTTTTCCATGACTCTTAGTAAGTCATCACTACTTGTAGAGTAAGTACCGTTGTTATCTCTATCTAAAAAAATAACAATTCGATTGGTTTTCCAGTTAGTTGTACAAGTAAAGTCTTGATTAGCTATGAGTAAGCTCTCTATAGCTGGGCAAATAATGACGATTTCATCACTGGCTGTGGCCTTAGCTCGTGCAAATGTCACGCTACGTTTTAACTCAAGCAAAAAACTTTCTGCTCGATTGTCTTGGAAGGTGGAATGTGTAAATGAGTAAGTTAAACCCGCAAGAACGCCTAAAATAGCGATTGTAATTAACAGTTCAAGTAAGCTCATGCCCCGTTGATGCTGCATATTAAGCTCCTGATACACGTAATTGAGATACTTTATATTGCGCCTTTTCAATATTTTATTCAATACCTTTGTTTGCCTTGCTTGGCCCTATTGTCTAAAATCGACGCACTACCAGAGGAAGCATGATAATCATGAAAAAGATTGAAGCAATAATTAAACCATTTAAGTTGGATGATGTAAGGGAAGCGCTGTCTGATATTGGCATCACAGGTATGACAGTGTGTGAAGTCAAAGGCTTTGGACGCCAAAAAGGTCATACGGAGTTATATCGTGGTGCAGAGTACATGGTAGACTTTTTACCTAAAGTAAAACTCGATATTGTGCTTGCAGAAGAAGACGTCGACAGGGCGATTGATGTGATACTAAAGACTGCACAAACAGGAAAAATTGGTGACGGAAAGATATTCGTTACAGAAGTTGAGCGTGTGGTTAGGATCCGTACAGGTGAAGAAGACGAAGAAGCAATCTAGCCGTCGTCAAAGCTTTCGGGCATCATTAGATGCCCGAAAAGTCGTGCTATCGTTGATTTAACGCACGTGTTTTTCTAACGTGTTCACTGAGCTCAGTAAGACCTAATTTGTCATAGCTCTTTTCCATCATATCTAGCGCTTCAAGTAAATAGCTACTTTGAGAGTAGTGCTCTAACACATACTTACCACGATTTGCCGCTGCCAAATAGGCTTCTCGCTCAAAGTAATAAGTGGCAATCTTTATCTCATAGCGCGCCATCTTGTTTAGTAACCAAGCTAATCTTTTCTTCGCTTCTGGCGTGTAGCTACTGTCAGGGTAGTTTTTAATTAGCGTTGATAAATCTTGAAAAGCCACACGTGTTTTACTCACATCGCGGTCAGCGCGATCTACGCCAAAATAATCTTGAAAAGCATTTTCATCTGCTTTGATGTTGATTAATCCGCGCATGTAGTACATGTAATCAAGGTTTTTGTGATTTGGGTTTAGGCGAATAAAACGATCTACAGTTGCGAGCGCTTGATCTGTGTTACCTGTTTGGTAAAAAGCGTACACCAAATCCATCTGTACTTGTCTAGAATATGGGCCAAACGGATAGCGAGCGTTAATTGCGCCCAGTAATTGAATTGCTCTGGCGTATAGGCCTGAATCTAATGTTTGTTTAGCGTCTTCATAAAGAGCCTGTACCGACTTATTTGGTACGCGTTCTATTTCTTCTTGTTCTGGGGCTGAAGAACATGCGGCTAATCCTAGTATCGATGCGCTTATTACAACTGCTGTAGCGCGTTTTCCCAACTTCATTATCATTTTATTTTACTACCTTCGTTGTCTTCGGCTAGGCCAAGTCGGTAAAACCGAGTAAACTATGCATTTATGCGATTCTAACCCAGTCGAGCGAGGCTTGCACTGGTAATTTAGGTAAAGTTACACATGTCAGAGCAAATTTCTCTACAAGCCGAAGTGCCAATCGAGTTAGGCGGTAAACGTCTAGACCAAATATTAGCGCAATTGTTCCCTGATTTTTCACGTTCAAGAATAAAAACTTGGATATTAGATGAAAAAGTGACAGTGAATGGTCGATTATTGAGCACGCCAAAAGAAAAGCTGTTCGGCGGCGAACTCGTAGAGATCGAAACACAAATTGAAGCAGAACGAGAATACGAAGCGCAAGATATCGCGCTAGATATCGTATATGAAGATGATGACATCTTGGTAATTAACAAACCAATGGGATTAGTCGTGCACCCCGGTGCAGGTAACCCAAATGGCACAGTATTAAATGCTTTGTTACACCATCATCCTGATATTATTAATGTACCACGTGCAGGTATTGTACACCGCCTGGACAAAGACACCACAGGTCTAATGGTTGTTGCTAAAACGATCCAAGCGCAAACGCATCTGGTCAAGAATCTTCAGGCGAGAACCAACTTTACACGTGAGTATGAAGCCATTTGTAATGGTACTATGACTGCGGGAGGTATGATTGAAAAGCCAATAGGACGTCATGCAACAAAGCGCACTCATATGGCTGTTCATGAGATGGGCAAACCGGCTATCACACACTACCGAGTTGCTGAAAAGTTCAGAGCTCATACACGATTGAGGCTGCGCTTGGAAACGGGTCGTACCCACCAAATCCGTGTTCACATGGCCTATTTAAAGCATCCATTAATCGGTGATCAATTATACGGTGGTAGACCTTGCCCGCCTAAAAATGCTTCGGAGTCTTTCTTAGACACACTTCGCGGTTTCAAAAGGCAAGCGCTACATGCGGTTAAGCTGAGCATCGCTCATCCAATTACAGGTGAAATGATGACTTGGGAAGCGCCTATCCCAGATGATATGCAAGCACTTACTGATGTGCTACGAAGTGACAGTAAGGAAAATCCGCAAATTGAGTACTAACTCTGTGCTATTACCAAGCTGGCCGTTACAAAGCCAAATCGGTGCTGCTTCCAGCACCCGCTTGGGAGGGTACTCATCAGCGCCTTTCGATAAGTTGAACCTCGCTTATCATGTCGGTGACAAAGAACAAGATGTCGCTAAAAATCGTGCTGCACTAAGTGCTTACTTACCGGCTGAAGCGCTGTGGCTTGAACAAGTGCACGGCAATCAAGTTCATGTATTGAATGAAGATACAGATACGTCGAAGCTAGTTCGAGCAGATGCCATGTATACCAATCTTAGGCGTAGGCCTTTGGCCATCATGACTGCTGATTGTTTACCCATTTTGCTCGCTACGAAACAAGGGAACGAAGTTGCTGCTATTCATGGTGGTTGGCGGCCCTTAGCGGCCAATATTATTGCCAATACCCTCAATCATTTTAGCGCAAGCTCCACAGAGGTCGTGGCTTGGCTTGGGCCCGCAATTGGCGTATCTGCGTTTGAAGTCGGTGCTGAGGTTCGCCAAGCATTTGTCGAACAAAGTGACGCGTATTGTCAGGCATTTAGTCCCACTACTTCGAATAAATACATGGCTGACATTTTCTTAATTGCAAAGTTGCAGTTACATGCCCTTGGGGTAACGTCCGTATATGGTGAAAACTTATGCACTGTTTCCCATCCCGAGCTATTTTTCTCATACCGTCGCGATGGGCAATGTGGCAGAATGGCAACGGTGATCTGGCGCAAATAAATTAAACCTACCACTTGATCCTGTATGATTGAGGACCCACTTTAATAAGTAGTTTAGATTACTTAGGTGTGAAATCTCATGCGGTTAGACAGATTTACCAGCAAATTTCAAAGTGCGTTATCGGATGCACAATCCCTCGCTTTAGGAAGAGATCATCAATTTATTGAGCCTGTACATTTAATGTATGCGTTGTTACAGCAAACAGGTTCAAGTGTTAGAGCGTTGTTTGCACAGGCAGGGATAAGTGCAGATGAGCTAAACACCAAGTTGTCTCAAGCCATTGAAAGGCTTTTTAAAGTTGAAGGTGTTGGTGGCGACGTCCAACTCTCAAACAACTTAATCTCATTGATTAACCTGTGTGATAAATACGCACAAAAACGCAAAGATAAATATATTTCCAGTGAGTTATTTGTATTCGCATCATGTGAAGATAAAGGTGAGCTGGGAGACATATTCAGAGCGCTGAATATAACACAGGACAAAGTCGAAAAGGCCATCAAGGCTATTCGTGGTGGGCAAAAAGTTGATGACCCAAATGCAGAAGAAACTCGTCAAGCACTTGAAAAGTATACGATAGACCTTACGGAGCGTGCCGAGCAGGGTAAACTTGACCCGGTGATTGGACGTGATGATGAAATACGACGCACGATTCAAGTCTTGCAAAGAAGAACGAAAAATAACCCCGTATTAATCGGTGAGCCGGGGGTGGGTAAAACTGCCATAGTTGAAGGACTGGCGCAGCGTATTATTAATGGTGAAGTACCTGAGGGGTTGAAACATAAACGTGTGCTATCACTTGATTTAGGCGCGCTAGTAGCGGGTGCTAAGTATCGTGGTGAGTTTGAAGAGCGACTCAAGTCTGTACTCAATGAGCTTGCTAAAGAAGAAGGCAGCGTTATTCTGTTTATCGACGAAATACATACAATGGTCGGTGCCGGTAAAACGGATGGTGCAATGGATGCTGGTAACATGTTGAAGCCAGCACTGGCTCGAGGAGAGTTACATTGTGTGGGTGCCACAACGTTGGATGAATATCGCCAATACATTGAGAAAGATGCCGCACTAGAAAGACGTTTTCAAAAGGTGTTTGTGTCTGAGCCCACAGTAGAAGACACGATAGCCATACTCCGTGGTTTAAAAGAAAGATACGAGCTACACCACTCAGTTGATATAACGGATCCCGCGATTGTGGCGGCCGCTAATTTATCTCACCGTTATATTAGTGACAGGCAGCTACCGGATAAAGCCATTGACCTTATCGATGAAGCCGGTTCTTCAATCAGATTGCAAATAGATTCTAAACCTGAGCAATTAGATAAGCTTGAGCGCCGCATTATTCAATTGAAATTGGAAGATAATGCACTGGCAAAAGAAAAAGATGACGCCAGCCAAAAACGCCGTACAGAAATGCAGTCGCTTATCTTACAGTTAGAAGGTGAATACAAAGAGCTCGATGAAGTTTGGAATGCCGAAAAAGCGTCTCTGCAAGGTACACAGGTCATTAAGGCTGAATTAGAACAGGCACGTCTTGACCTTGAAGTTGCAAGAAGAGCCAGTGATTTACAACGCATGTCTGAACTTCAGTATGGACGCATTCCCGCTCTAGAAAGAAAGCTAGATCTTGCCTCACAAGCTGAGATGCAAGAAATGAGCTTGCTTAAGAATCAAGTCTCAGAAGATGAAATTGCTGAAATTTTGTCTCGTTGGACTGGGATCCCCGTCGCAAAAATGCTTCAAGGTGAACGAGAAAAACTACTCAATATGGAAGGTGAACTACACCACAAGGTGATTGGTCAGGATGAAGCAGTCAACGCAGTCGCAAATGCGATACGCCGTTCAAGAGCAGGGCTTGCTGATCCAAATCGCCCTATTGGTTCATTTTTATTCTTGGGGCCAACAGGGGTCGGTAAAACAGAGCTAACTAAAGCGTTGGCGAGCTTTATGTTTGATACTGAAGATTCCATGGTCCGTATTGATATGTCGGAGTTTATGGAGAAGCATTCTGTTGCGCGCTTAGTGGGTGCACCACCGGGCTATGTTGGTTATGAAGAAGGTGGCTATTTAACCGAAGCTGTTAGACGTAGGCCATATTCGGTGGTGTTACTTGATGAAGTAGAAAAAGCGCACCCTGATGTGTTCAATATTCTACTACAAGTGCTTGATGATGGCCGCTTAACAGATGGACAGGGTCGTACAGTAGACTTTAAAAATACCGTCATTATCATGACCTCTAACTTAGGCTCAGATGTTATTCAAGAGCAAGCTGGCAACAACGATTATGTCGCTTTAAAAACCAAATTAATGGAAGTGCTGACGACTCAATTTAGACCGGAATTCATTAATCGCATTGATGAGACTGTTGTTTTCCATCCATTGGCGACTGAACACATCAAAGAAATAGCCAGCATTCAGCTAGACAAGCTAGCATCACGTTTGAAGGAGAATGGTTTTGGTTTTGAAGTCAACGAAGAGGCGCTGGAGAAAATAGCTCAAAGTGGTTTTGATCCAGTTTTTGGGGCAAGACCATTAAAACGTGCAATTCAGCAGTATATCGAAAACCCGCTAGCACAGAACCTATTACAAGGTGATTTTACTGGGGCAAATACGATCACGGTTTCAGTCAAAGACGACGCAATCAACTTTGATGCACAATAATACGTCGATTCGAGGCAAGTGTGCTTAACGTATCTGTGTTTGCCTCGATATATTCTTTTCCTACTGGCCTATAATCTCACGAATCACCTTGAGAACACGATGAAGTTATTGGGGGGATCTCATTTTATATGGTAGATTTGGTAGCTATTTAGTCTACCGTGATGGCATTCCATGAATAATCAATATAAGCAAATGGGCGTAACTGAATTTGGTATTTCTGAACAGTTAAATGTCAGGATGTCGACTAAACCAATGCTCGGGGCGGAGCAAGTTTGGGTTCGTGTATTGGCGTCATCAGTTAATCCGATAGACATAAAAACGCGCAGTGGTCATGGCTATGTGGCTCAAGCGAAACTGCCTGGGGAGTTTTTGCCACTTGGCTACGATCTATTGGGCGTAGTCGAGCAGGTAGGAGAAGATGTTTCGGATATTCAGCCAGGAGATACTGTACTTGGCATGGTAGGTTTTCCATCAAGCCCTGGGTGCTATGCGTCTCATGTAATCGCAAGTAGCGAACAAATTATTTGTGTCGAAGAGAAAGTTTCTCTTGATATTGCGGGTCTAAGTTTAGCGGGACTCACAGCGGTACAAGCTTTGTCTAAGCTATCGACAAGTAACGGCACTTTATATATCAATGCGCCAACAGGTGGTGTTGGACATTTGGCCGTGCAAATCGCAAAAAACATAGGATTCGATGTCGTTGCGGTAACGAATCGTGGCGATTTGATAGCGTCATTTGAATTTGAGTTACCTTATATACATTACGATGACTTTTTTGCTCAAAAGAAAGCTGGGCAGTTACTAGACCTAGTTGGTGGTGAGATTGCAAAGAAAATGTTGAGCAATATGGAGCGCGGTTCGTTCTTCGTTACGGTGCCCACGGTGACCAAAGATGATGTAATAACTCATGGCCATTCGCTTGAAATGCGAGGTGAAAGTGTTTTGGTTGCTCCAAATTGTCAGCAATTAAACACACTATATCAGGCTGTAGTAAATAACCAGCTGAAAGTAGTTGTGAGTGAAAAGTACAAATTAGATGAATTAAGCCAGGCGCACACATTTGTTGAGCAAGGTCAACACTTTGGTAAAGTTATAATTGTGGCTTGAGTATTTATAAATTGCCCCCATTGAGGATGGCATAACTTAAGCTTGATCCGAGCCTCGAGGTATTTTTTTGAAACAAACTAATTTTGCAAGCAAGCTAGAAAAGCTTGCCACATCCACGCTTGTATCCTCTTTAATCGGAATACAGCGGGGTATTGAACGAGAAGCACTGCGGATCCAGTCATCTGGTAAGATTGCCAAAACACCTCACCCTGAAGGTGTCGGCCATCCGTTGACACATAGCTCAATTACAACTGATTTTTCAGAGTCTCTACTTGAGTTTATCACCCCAGTTAGTACTTCCGCTGAGCAGACATTAGCGCAGCTAAGAGATTTACAAAAATATACGTTGGCCAATATGGGCGACGAAATGCTGTGGCCAATGAGCATGCCTTGTTTTATCGAAGACCAGCAAGACATTGTATTGGCTCAATTTGGTGAGTCCAATATCGGTAAAATGAAAACGCTATATCGAGAAGGGTTAAAAAATAGATATGGAAGTATGATGCAGGCGATTGCTGGTGTGCATTTCAATATCTCATTTCCAGAGTCTTTTTGGCTTGCCCTAAAAGTGAGTGAGCAAGATGACAGTCAGTTACAAGACTACATTTCAAATAAGTATTTAGGGCTTATTCGCAACTTTAAACGAGAACTGTGGATGATTAGTTACTTGTTTGGTGCATCTCCAGCTTTATGTAGTTCGTTTTTGCAAGGTAAGCAGAGTAACTTACCTTTTGAAAAGCAAGGTAAGGGCACATTGTATCTGCCTAATGGCACGGCACTTCGTTTAGGTGACTTGGGGTATACCAACAGTGAGCAATCTTCATTAAAAGTCATGTACAACAGCTTGACGGAGTATGTGGCGGGTTTGCAAAGAGCAATACGATGCCGCTCAGACCTTTATGAGGGCATTGATGACTTTCGCGCAGAAACACCTAAGCAGTTAAACAAAAATATTCTCCAGATAGAAAATGAGTTCTATTCGCCTATTAGACCTAAGCGTAATGCACAAAAGCATGAAACTCCGACTCAGGCCTTATCTCGTGGTGGAATTGAATACATTGAAATCCGTGCATTGGATGTGAACCCATTTTCTGATACGGGTATTAGCATAGAGCAAATTAGGTTTTTGGATGTATTTTTAACGTATTGCTTACTGAAAGATGCACCGGAAATGAGCTGGGAAGAGCAGCAAGTATCGGATCAAAATCTCCAAGCTGTTATCAGTACTGGTCGTGATACTAATACAGTGTTACAGCGAGATGAGGAGAAGATAACCATCGCCCAATGGGGTGACGAGATTTTCTCAGGGCTTACAAAAGTCGCTGAGTTGTTTGACGCGGCGCATGGACATACGCTTTACTCTGATACTGTGCGTAATCTTGCAACTTGGGTTACGAACCCGGATGACACCTTTTCTGGTAAGCTTGTATCTTCACTTCGTGAAACAGGTGGGGATTCCGCAGAGCAAGCGCTTGATATTGCCAAGCGATACAAAAATGAGCATCTCAGTGCTGACTATCAATACTATTGTAAAGCGGATTTAGACAAGCAGGCTGCTCAGTCTTTTGAAGACGAAAAAGCAGTGGTAGAAAACGATATCCTATCATTTAAAGCATTTTTGCAAGATTACTTCGAAAAGGCATAAAAAAACGCAGCCAAGTTGGCTGCGTCAAAAATATCAGGGATGAAACAATGCTAAACTGCTGCATTCAAGTAATATGACCTCAGCAAAATAGAAAAGTTCAGGTGAGTTCAAAAAAATGCGAAAAAAAATAATATTTTTACCTCTACTTCTTACTATGGCCGGTTGTGCCACCGCGCCACCCAAGCAACCTAATGATATTTGCAAGATTTTTGAAGAAAAAGAAGATTGGTATTACGATGCACGTGATGCACAAGAAAAGTGGGGTTCGCCAAAACATGTGCTAATGAGCATGATGTATCAAGAAAGTTCATTTAGACATGATGCCGCACCGCCAATGGAGTATTTTTTAGGTTTCATTCCAGTAGGCCGAGCTAGCTCAGCATATGGGTACTCTCAGGCCAAGACGATGACTTGGAGTGATTATATCCGCGAAACAGGTAACTCTGGGGCAGACAGAGATGACTTTGAGGATGCCATCGATTTTATGGGCTGGTTTGTTTATAAAACGCATAAGGTGAATGGCGTCTCTAAATGGGATGCGTATGCGCAGTATCTTAATTACCACGAAGGGTGGGGAGGATATCGACGTGGCACCTATAAGAAGAAAAAATGGTTAATGAAAGTAGCCAATAAAGTTAAGCATCGTGCTTCTCGTTATGGTGCACAACTTAAAAGGTGTGAAGATGACTTAGACAAGAACTGGTTTGAGCGTTTGTTTTCATAGAGTTTAAACACGAGTAGCCAGTATAGAAATTGTGGTTTTAATTGGTACTTAATTCAACCTGCTCAAATCTAAAAGGCCAGTGTATGACACTGGCCTTTATTCATTTAGGTGAGAGATTTAGTTGGTTGTAATGGAAAGACTTTAACAACTTTAATCATATTCTCTTTTACTTCTAAAACTTCCATCGGATAGTTGGCAATTTTTAGGCTGAGTTGCGATTCAGGGATATCTTCAAGATACTCTACAATAAGCCCACTTAAGGTTTTTGGACCTTCAGTGGGTAGCTCCCATCCCATTTCTTTATTTAGATCGCGAATGTTTGCGCCACCATCAACCAGCACTGAACCATCACTTTGAATAGTGACTTCATCACTCGGGGTTGGTGTTTGAGTCGTCGTAAAATCTCCGACAACTTCTTCTAAAATGTCTTCAAGTGTTACCAGACCTTGGATATCACCATATTCGTCAACAACTAGACCTATCCGCTCTTTATTTTGTTGGAACTTCAGCAACTGAGTGTTTAGTGACGTACCTTCTGGAATGAAGTAAATTTCTCGTACTGCACGTAGCAGTGAAGGTTTGTCGAATTGCTCTTTAGTGAGCAGGCGTAGCGCGTCTCGAGAGTGAATAAACCCTACGGCATCGTCAATTTGGTCTCGATATAAGAGCACGCGGGTGTGCTGAGCGTTGGTTAATCTACGCGTAATATCTTTCCAGTCGTCATTAATATCAATGGCGTTTATTTCACTGCGCGGGATCATGATGTCTTCAACGGTAACTTGCTCTAGGTCTAATATAGACGTCAGCATGCTACCATGATTCGTTGGCAGCATCGCACTAGACTCGTTTACAACAGTCTTAAGCTCTTCTTTACTCAAGCTATGTTCTTCAATTTGCTCTGGCGATACACCAAACAACTTTAGCATGCCATTGGTGATCCAGTTGACCGTAACCACAACGGGGAAGAGTACTTTTAATAAGACTTTTAAGATAACAGAGCTTGGAAAGGCTACCTTTTCAGGATACAAAGCTGCGAGTGTTTTGGGTGTCACTTCGGCAAAAATCAATATGACCAGAGTAAGGGCAAACGTTGCCACAACAATACCCGCATCACCAAGTAAACGCATACCTATCACCGTTGCTACGGCGGATGCTGCAATATTGACTAGATTATTACCTATGAGAATAAGGCCGATTAAACGATCAGGTCTTTTGAGTAGCTTATTTACACGCCTAGCTGATTTATTGTTTTCTTTAACTAAGTGTCTAAGCCTGTACCGATTAATTGACATTATGCCGGTTTCTGAACTTGAGAAGTATCCGGAAATCAGTATCAGTACGCCCAGTATAATGAACAGGGCGCTAGTGGATATGTCGTCCAACAGAGGATCCTTTTTTTACTTTCGAAAGGCTATTAAGCGTCAGCATAGAATAAGAGTCAAGTTCCATGCTCACTTTTCTTATTCTAAAATTTATCCAAGATGACTTCTTGTATAAATCGGCTTCCAAAATAGGCCAATGTTACGATGCCTGAAGCTCCAAGCACCGCAAAAACGACGGGTTTGCCGCGCCAGCCAAACTGGTGATGACCTATGGTTACAGCACTAAAAATAACCCAAGCTATGAGTGACAAAACCGTCTTATGAATAGATGCTTTATCAAACATGCCATCTAAAAATACAAAGCCCGCAAGTAGTGCAAGAGTAAGCAGCGCTGTACCAACGGTTAGTAGCTGATAAAGTTGTGATTCAACTTGCATCAACGGTGGTAAATGACTGTTCATAATAGCGAGGTCTTTGCTTTTTAATCGCTTATCAATAAAAAAGAACTGCACAGCGTAAAGCGTCGCAATAATCAAAATACAGTACGCTAATAAAGACAGTGAAATGTGCGTAACTAAGCCTAAATCCACATTGATATCATCCATAATGATGTGGTGTGGAATAAATAGGCTTGCTACTAATAAAATGGCTGCAAAGCCATATACAACAGGTAATAGAAGCGTTGCTGGGAATTTAAGTGATACAGTTGTGACTGAGACTACAATGACCCAACAAGTAAGCAGTGCAATATTGATGGTGCTTAAATCTTGACCATGCTGTGTAAACACTGAGTTCACGAGCACAAGCATGTGGCTCAAAATAGCGACAGTACTTAAGATGACTGTTAATTTTTGGCTTGGGCCTTCTTTATGAAACAAGCGTGAAAGCACGTGCCCCGTCGCCAGTGTGTAAAACAGGCTCGCCAACAATGACAAAATAATGATCATGAACTTTATGTCTACTTTACGTGGTCCTTTTATAGGCTATTGTATTTTAAGCCTCGTCGCTTGCAAAGACTTTGTAAAAAGAATCTTTGTATAACTTGAATACTGTATTACTTGCGCGCATATCAGTATAATGTTGCGTAATTACGAGATAGTGGAAGCGATACATGTTTGAGAACCTCCAAGAACGCTTAGGAAAAACGCTTAAAAATATCAGCGGCAGAGGCCGTTTGACTGAAGATAATATTAAAGAAACACTGCGTGAAGTGCGCATGGCATTTCTTGAGGCTGACGTTGCGCTGCCTGTAGTACGTGAGTTTGTAAAACAAGTAAAAGAGCGTGCTGTTGGTGTTGAAGTAACTAAAAGTCTAAGCCCTGGTCAGGTTTTCATAAAAATTGTTCGTGAAGAACTTGAAAAGGCCATGGGTGAAGCGAATGAAGAGCTAAACCTAAATGCACAGCCGCCGGCTGTAGTTATGATGGCAGGTTTGCAAGGTGCAGGTAAGACAACCAGTGTTGGTAAGCTAGCCAAATTCTTAAAAGAGAAAAAGAAAAAGTCTGTGCTTGTTGTAAGTGCCGATGTATATCGTCCAGCGGCTATCAAACAGCTGGAGACATTGGCCTCAGAAGTTGATGTTGAGTTCTTCCCAAGTGATATTTCACAAAAGCCAGTAGACATTGCTAACAATGCGGTAAATCACGCTAAGAAAAAGTTCATCGATGTGGTGCTGGTGGATACGGCTGGTCGTTTGCATGTCGACAGTGACATGATGGATGAGATCAAAGAACTAAACGCGACAATTAATCCAATTGAAACGTTATTTGTTGTTGATTCAATGACTGGTCAGGATGCTGCTAATACGGCTAAAGCTTTTGATGAAGCGCTGCCGCTCACAGGTGTGATCCTGACTAAAACCGATGGTGACGCCCGTGGTGGTGCAGCCCTATCTATTCGCCACATTACAGGTAAACCGATTAAATTTATTGGTGTAGGTGAGCGTACCGATGCGTTAGAGCCTTTCCACCCTGATCGTATTGCTTCGCGTATTCTTGGGATGGGTGATGTTTTATCACTTATCGAAGAAGTGGAAGCCAAAGTTGATAAAGACAAGGCTGCGAAAGTTGCAGAAAAAGTATTTAAAGGCGACGGTTTTACACTTGAAGATTTTTCCGAGCAACTTAAGCAGATGAAAAACATGGGCGGTATGATGTCTATGTTAGAAAAGTTGCCAGGTATGAACAACTTACCAGATGCGGTTAAAGGGCAGGTAAATGACAAAACCTTCAACCAAATGGAAGCCATAATTAGCTCTATGACACCAAAAGAGCGTGCAAGACCAGAAATCATAAAAGGGTCGCGCAAAAAGCGTATTGCAGCCGGTTCTGGTACTCAGGTACAAGACATCAACAAGCTACTTAAGCAGTTTACGCAAATGCAAAAAATGATGAAGAAGATGAAAGGCAAAGGCGGCATGATGAAAATGATGCGCGGTATGAAAGGCATGATGCCACCGGGTATGTTTGGCGGCGGCGGTCCTAAATTTTAATCATTGCTAGAAAATAAAAAAGGGA
>NZ_AUXT01000179.1 GCF_001625595.1 Pseudoalteromonas luteoviolacea NCIMB 1942 | reverse complement strand
AATGTTCACGCTCTCGCCCTGGATTCCTGACCGCCTTAAATCAGTGATAAACACCTCAAATAAAAAAGCCACAACCGCTTATACTTCCATAAGCAACATGACCTTTAAATTAACTTTGATTGGGTGTTCAGCTTTTCTCAAGCTTAGGTGTATTTTACTGATTTTAAGACTTTAAAACAGGTCATTCCTGACCGCCTTAAATCAGTGATAAACACCTCAAATAAAAAAGCCACAACCGCTTATATTTCCATAAGCAACGTGGCTTTTTAATTAACTTTGATTGGGTGTTCAGCTTTTCTCAAGCTTAGGTGTATTTTACAGATTTTAAGGCTTTAAAACAGGTCATTCCTGACCGCCTTAAATCAGTGATAAACACCCCAAATAAAAAAGCCACATTCGCTTATATTTCAATAACAACATGGCTTTTAAATCAACTTTGATTAGGTGTTTTGCTTTTCTCAAGCTTAGGTATATTTTACTGATTTTAAGGCTTTAAAACAGGTCATTCCTGACCTATTTGCAACAATGGTTTAAAACTCTAAAACTCAATAAAATAAACCCACTTGGTATGGCCAAGCGGGTTTTGGTTGTGGAATAACAGTTCTGTTGCTTTCTCAAGCAATCTTGATACTAACCCGTTTATTGGGAATAAAACGGGTCACGGTGCAGGTTTTACAATGAAATTTTTACATCAAACTCAAAAGCGTCCAACTCAGCCTGTGTTGTAAACTCAGCAATAGTTAGCTCAGCCTCATCACTTGCCTTTCGCAACTGTTCGCGATTGGCTAGTAGCTCTTGCAATTGAGACTTGCTCAGTCCTAGCGCAGCTTGATCACCAGATAGTTCAGCAATAAGCATGTGCTCTTGTGCTTTTTGCACACGCCATTGCTCGTTACCTAGTTTGTTAAACACCGCTTCTTTAATCTCTTGAAATTTATCGGCTTTTGATGCCGCAAATCTTTCCTCTTCCAGCAAAATCTGCTGAGCTTCATAGGTTTGTTTAAAATCAGCCACTGTCGTATCGTTCCAGGCAACGCCCGTTTGAGGGTTCACTAACCAATAGTTACCGTCTATCTTCATGCCTTTATCGGCAAAATATTCACAACTCATAATTTCTCCTTAAAATGCGCGACAAGTACGGCCAAGGCCATATTGGTTATAGGTATAGTGCTCGTTAAGAATGCCGGCACCTGAGTAAGGGTTAATACAGCTAATCGCACTGCCTAATACACCGCAGTCATAGCCAGCATTGTATGCTCTCGCTTGATATGAATACATGCCGAGTAATTCGCCATCAAAGGTTTCAAGCACCACTCTTACCTCTGAATCCGGAGAGTATGTCCCGTTTGCATTCGGGGCCTTATAGTGGCCTGAGCTATTACTAAAGAAGTAGTTGATCGGTTCTAAACGTTTAGCTTGTGTAAATCGATAGTGCACACTGTATTTGTGTTCACCCATTTTGGTGACACCGTTATAGCGACCGAAGAAACCGTAGTAGCTTGTGCCGTAGCCCGATACCGTTGTTTCAGAGTGATTATAACTATTGATACCATATGGCCATTGGATATTATGATAGATGAACTTAATAACCGTGAAGTCGCCTGCGTCCACATAGGCTTGAAGCTCTTCAGCATTGGCGATGGCCGTATTTGTTACAATATTACCGTCACGGTACTTCTCTACTAACACAGATGTGCCTTCATCCACCATAACCAGGCAATGCTTAGTATTATCATATAAAACACCCACTTCATTATATTTGTGGCTTGTTAAAGTACTCACCCCAAACTGATCCGTTGCATTTAAGTCCAGCTTAGGTTTAGTAATTGAAGTAAAACCAGACGACTTACAGAACACCCCACCATAGTTAGCTACAGCCGTAGTCTGTGAGTCTTGTGTACTATAAACAATCTCATATTGAATATCTGCAGAGTTATTTTTACTTGCCAAAGGTACATAAGCACTGGTGCCGTAGTAATAAATTTTACTAGCTGGATTTTGCTCAAACGCATTTGTGTAGATAAAGCTCGTATGCGTAGTGGTTTTTTCTGCACCATTTGCGCTTAATTTTAAGAACTCTAAACGACATTGCTCGGTGTTTGCATTATGTGTAAACCCAGGTCGAACAACGTGGGTCTCACCATTACTGTCATACACAGCAAATACAGGTGTTGACCTGCGGTTATTCGATGACGTGCTAGCAATGTCAATAGGCGTCATTGGCATCAAAGGTCTAACTTGCAAAGAGTTATTCGTTGTCTGCAAAGACTCCACTCGGTTTAGGTTTGGTGCCATCGCGTCGAGTAGATCAAGTTTGTCTGACTTATTACCAAGATCTGTGCTCGTTTGAGTCAAAGACTCTGTCGCCGTTTGTAATGCGGCACCCGTAGATTGCGAGACCTGCTGAAGTGCGCCAGTCGCATCATTAATATGTGACTCAGCAACCGCAACAACAGCTTGTTCCAGTTTTGCATTGTCAGTTAATTTAGTAATCGCATTGCTTACTAACGCTTGTTCTTCAGCGGTTAAAGGCTGGTTGCCCTGCATATCAGCAACTAGCTTATCTACCATGACTTGCACGGCATTTTGTATACTCGCCATAATGTCCTCTTATATTGTTAATAGTGGTTCGCCGAGTAGCTGGTTTAGCTTTACTCGTCTAAGTTTTTCGTTCAACAGCTCATCTTGCTGACGACGAAGATTGGTTTGCATGTACATGAGTCTGTCCACGCCGGTAAGCGCGTACTTTATGCGTAGTACATCCTGTTGTAGTAAATTGTCTGGGTGGGGTAAGGGCAGAGAATAAAAAGGGGTTTTATCTTCAATCATAGCAACCCCTTATACAGAGAATGCACGAAGTGAACGCACTCTTGGTCTATCTACATGAGTACCAGAAAGTATTAGTTTCACACGAGATTGAGCATCGGCTAAGTTCGAATATTCATAGTTACACAATAACCAGCCATCCCCTTCTGGTTGAGTCGTTTGCAAAGGGATATTTAACCACTGACCTTGCTGTTCAATAAACGCTTCTACTTTTGCGGTACCTGGTAGCTGAGCTTCAAAACTCACCTTTAAACTACCACCTAAGCGGCAAGGGATTGCTCGTGTAACATAATCTGCGTCATTACTAACTTTGCCCAAAGCAGCTTGAACGCTATCGAACAGCACCGGTGACTGCGTGGCAGTACCTGCTAATTTAGCGCGCACTTTTAAAGTCTCATTGAGCATATTTGGTAAACGCAATGCCTGGGACTCTTGCAAATTAAACTCCCCACTTTGCGCACCGCTAAATTCAAAGTGCAACTGTGTTTCACTGCTCGGTCGTTCAATCACAGCCATTGCAAGTAGATCGCTGTGTTCCGCCAAGTCAATTTCACCCAGCTCAACACTGCTCTCAGTGCTAGTAAATCGCGCTGCTTTCAAACGAAAACTCAAATCTCGATTTTGATGTGGTGTCCAAGTAGACGCATTACTCGAAGACAGCAACACACCAACCTGATACGGCTGACTTGTTACCCAACCACTACTGCGGTCAAACTTACCAAGTTCCGCAATCGCTACTTCGTGCGTCGCATCATCGCTTAACACCACAATTGCATATTCCTGACCCGCATTGAGTGATACTGGCGCAAACTCAAACAAAGTCGGCCCACTGGCTTGTAATTGAGTGACAGGCAAGGATGTTTCTGCGATTACAGTATCGTTTGGCAAACCGAGGTTAGTTTCTCGGATCTGAACTCGAACTGCTTTCTCACCAATTTTCTTAAACCATAGTTCCACACCCGCAATAAAGCGTAACTCTGGTAATGTAAAAGTTTGTGCAAGTGGGTCAAAACGCCACTGCAATACGTTATTCACGCGACGTACTGTTTGCGTACGGATTGTGCCACTACCTGTATAAGTGGCCTCCCCTCTTGAGCCTTGTGCACCAGTAAAGCGAACAGACTTACTGCCCACAGGCACATTACTAGGGATATAAAATCGGCCAGATAATCGGCCTTGAGCATCGGCTTTTATGGTCATTGTCCCTCCGGTATAACTGTTATGCCATCAAATGTGAGTTGCTCTAGCGCTTCGCCCCCGCCAAACCCTGACAGAGAAAAACTAACCCAGCGTCTTCTTAAGAATTCCGCTCGACGTACAGAACTGCTGATCACTTGGGTTGTACTGACAGTTTGCGTGCGGACCCTAATGCCTCGCCCGCCCCAGAACCTTCTCGTGATTGAGCTTGCAACGTTGGTATGTGTCTGTGTCCAATGATCGACACTTGGCGTTAGACGAACGTCCGCCGGAATTGGCTCAAAAGCCATATATGGATTGATTTTCATGCTGCCTGTTTGCTTTGGCTGTTCCAGTATATCTTCAAGCTCATATGGCAATGTTAAAGCTCTGCCATTTGGAACTTGCAACTGGTGAATATCGGCTTCCAAAGGCAGCACCAATTCGCCATCTACAACAGCCGCTGTCTGCTCAATACCCGCGTCACGCATGTCGTCATCAATAAATGGATCGACAAAAACGCCATATTTACTTGCTGGGTCTTGGCTATTAGCATCATTACGTAAACGTTCAACGGCAAGCAGTTGATAGAGGTCGCCAATTTGATTTTGCATGTGCTCAAGCTGCGACATTGAGACAGCTCTTACCGCCAAATTTTCAATATGTGGAGCTTCGCTAGAAAGCCAAGATTGTGTGACTTGTGCGAGCGCTAAGTGATGCGCAGGCGCTTTTGGTGCGATGGGAAACTGATGCGCGGCTTGACCTTTGATCCGTTTAATTTGACCAAACCTATCAAGCACTATCAAATCGATCCTAGGTCGATACCACTGGTAATCAATCGTCACAAGTGTATTGTCGACTATATGGCCGCCATCGGCTAACTGCTTATCGAGACTAAAACCATACTCATCGAAATCAACGGTCAGCTGTTTTCGATAGCGATATGTCACCTCGTATAAACTGCCTCCTGCTGGCTCTTGACCGCTTAACTGCCAGCTGATGTGGTTACGCAAAAATATAAAGTCGGCCCCTTGGGTATAAACTGTATCCCCTTGTTTAATACTTAGGATTTCTAACACAGATTCATCAGGCAGCAAGTCTTCACCACCTGCCAGCTGCCCGCGCGTCAGTTGTGTCACTTTTTCAACAGTAACATTGACTTCATCAATGGACTTCACTGGAAAGAAGTCCGTATCCATACGCATCATACCCTGATCATCGGCTTGAAAAGTTTTTGGCTCTTCTTTTACTTCACCTATGTCTGGGTCACAGTCAAATTCGGTGGTTCGAGAGGTTGCAAAGGCGACTTCATAACCCTCTATATGTGCTTTACCTTCTTCAAGGCTGAAACTTTGTATACCTTGTTCAGCACCTCGATAACTTAACGTCATGCCCTGTACAACATAACTGCCACCATTGGCTTCACGGTCATATCGAGCTAAAGCCTGAGTCACAGCATCTAGCTGAGGCGGCGGCTGCTTAATTATTAAAGTACCTTGCTCGATACGATGGACAGGATAAAATGCTTCGTCAGGGCCTAGTGCATCACTCAGCAAACCCCATTGACAGATTTGCCGCAAACGCGCAGCGCCGGGCTCGTCAAAATTAATCGCATCGACAGCGGGATCTCGCAAACTAGGGTCTTGCTCTTCGGTGATCACTTTGTGAGTCAACCATACACCCACGTCAATAGTCGCAGACATATCAATGGGCACAACACCACTCGGTACTGGGCGTACCTGACCAGCCATGTATACATCACCTTCTGTGATCAGTGCACTCGCAGAATCGGTATCAACAACCAGCTCACCGCCTTTAACTAAGTCACCATCTTTGAGCAAAACATCTGCTACACCTTTAAGGTGATGGCCGACTTGAGATTGTAGATCGTTTAACTCTCTACTTTGCAGACCTTTTCCAGCTCTGAACAGCAGTCGTTCGTAGCCGGAATCCGCATGAAATTTTTCATAATAATCGTCAAGCATAAAAAACCTCTAAAAACTCACGACAAATTCAAAGCTCTCTCTCACACCCTCTTCTCTCACGAGTGGTGCACGGTGCTCAAGTAATAATAAAGTACCAGTAGATGCCACTTGTTCGGGCAACAAATAAGACAATCCAGTAGGTAGCTCTGGGAGTTGTTGTGTTCCAGACATCAAGCCTAACTCTCGAACCGTCTCTCCTACACCGTCTGCAAAATCGAAAGTAAATTCGCAGTAAAGATGTTGAGTCGGCTGTTCAGATAGGCTGAAACGCCCGCCTTGAATATGAATATCGCCTTGATCATCCGGATTACAAAAAGCAACTTTCTTAGCCTTTCGATAGCCAATAGGCGCAGCTAGCTCAGTTGCAATGATGGGTTCAGCTGGAGGAGATTGCCATGGTGTTTCACCGCGTCCCCAAGCCAAATATATAGGGGTTTGTGCAATAGATTGAGCAAACAATGTTCGCCCTGCACGAGTCAGAATAGCCAATGTATTTCCTTGTTTTACCTAACTCGATTTAACATATTCATGTCTTCACTAAGTAATAAGAGCAATACAACAACAAGGCTGAAACTTCATATACAGCTAATGGGATTTATCCCTGCTATTAAATTTATTTAGTGGGAGACCTGAACATTCAAACCGAATTTAGGTTAATTTATGAGTAATAATTGAATTAATCAGCGTAGCGCCTGATGAAAGGTGATGACCTGAGGGTATCTTGCTTCAGACCACACTGACGACTGCCAATGACCAAACCACTGAGCTTGGCCAATAGTATATGCACGACTTGTTTGACGGCTATGTGTGTTAGCCGACTGAAAACTATGCACGATTGAATTACTTAACTGCATAGTGCCAAGCACTTGAGAAGAGTAACTTTGCCAGCTGCTATGTTGCTTGCGCTCACGCGAGCTGGTAGCTGAACCTGGAGCATCAATAATTGCTTCATGTTCACGGCGTGTACTAATACGTAGTAACTTGCCATTTTTAAGTCGGTGTCGATAGCCTGAATGATCGCTAAGCAATGTGCCAAAACTGCTTGCAGACAACTTAAGCTCTCTTAAATCAAGTCTATATGTAACACGCACTAACTCACTTCGCGCTGGTGCACTTAGCTCCGCTAATTGTGCCATCCGTTCAACATCATTTAAGTCAGGCATCTGATTTAAATGACACTGGTAGCGATAGAAATGCCGATAAGATTTAGACTCTTCAACATCTGATAGAGAAAAGCCAAGCCAATCAAATGCCATTTCTAAGCTTTTTTGTGTACCGCGGATCCTTTGCCAAGCGAGGCCTTGCTGTAAGACTTGATCTAAATCGTCAAGGTAAGGAACCAAGGCACCTAAACCGTATTCCCATATAAGCCACGGTAGTAGAGATTGTTTAGGGTGGGACTTAAAGCCACGCAGCAATTGCACTCCCTCACCTAAAACGGCTTCAAGTTGGCCATGCTTTACTACAGCTGCTTGAAGGTCTGTGCGATTAATTGGGAGTAATGCGTCGCTATCAGTTTTTAAGTGATGAGACATAATTGAATTTGCCCTAGTTGAGCATATTGATTGGAGGCTATATCAATCAAAGAGTTAGGTGTATGTATTTCTACATGTTTAACACCTTCTACATGGAGTTGTGCACTTAGCCAGCTAGGTGTCATTGCAACACCAAGCGCCATTGTTTCTTGCCAAGCTTCACGTAATTTGCCTTCTAATTGGGTAAAGACCCAATTTGGCACATTATCTTGTAGATAAATATCCGCTTTGACATCAATCGGCACTTCTTCAGCGTGATTAACCTCGACCTGATCAGTTAACACCTTTACCTGATCGCTCAATACGTGGTTTCTCACTTGCTGAAGCAGTGCATCTGCATGCTCTTTGTCTTGAAATAAAATAGAGACGCGCACACGTCCCGGGGCTGGGCTATCCACTTCAACATCTTGGATAGTATTTGGAGCAGCTGTTAACGCTGCATTGCGGTAGTGATCTTTGCTGCCGGCAGTACTGGACGCCAATGTTTTTTGCCGAATGCGAAGACGGTAGTTACCGTCTTCTTCACCCTCGGCACGCACTAGACCATAAAACACACCAAGCTGGTCTAAATCACTGCTTTTTGCTGTAGCCAGTAAGTTAGCATACGCCGCCTCGTTAATACGTTGGCGTAACAGTAACTCTCGATAGCTTTCCACTTGCAGACATACAGTCAATGGATCGCTTTCAAGTTCAAGTGCATCAGCATATTGTGGTGCAAGTGATTTAAACCTGTCTTTACGTGCTTGGTAAATAGTTTCATAATCCAGTGGCTCAATGATGTCCGGCGCAGGCAGCGCAGAAAAATCAAAGTACTGGGAGTTCATAGTGGTTTCTCATGGGTTGATTATTGAATTGATAATCAGAAGATAAGGTATCAGTGAAACACAGCCTAATACCTTACGCGTTACTTAAAGCATTTAGACTTCCTCTGTCCAAAGCTGAGTTTGGGTTAAGATAGCTGCCTTACATGCTGCTATCAGTTGAGATTTTGTGACATTGGCAGTTGAGTTGTCTGCGAGTACCCAAGAAAGAGTACTGCCTTCATCCATAACTAGCACCGCCCTAGACATGCGGTTTTGTGCTAGTTCATCACCATCAAAAGTTAAGCCATCCACTTCGACCTTAATTGCTGCAACCGTATCCTCGCGTTCTTGCTTAAACCTGGCACGCTTAACTTGTGCAACCTCCTCATCAGAGTATGCATGCGTCAATGGATAAATGAGAGCAACTAGTGCCTCATCATCATATTCAATAGACAATGGCTTGCTTTGTGTTGAAATTTCAAAATCAACGTCAACAATTTGCTGCTCGTAGCAAGCTTGCCTTTGTGACAAGTCTAATACGGGCTCTTTAGGAAGTTGAGGTAGCACTTTTTGCGTATCAGGGTTAGCAGCGTTAAAAGCATGTATCTCTTCAATTCGCTTTTGAACATCTGCACACGTAATTTGCCACCTTTCATGCTCTCCAATAAATTCTGCGTCTTCATCATCGATTGCCAGTTTCAGTAGCTTTTTCACCTCCTCTCGAGGATGACGCAACATGATTTTACTGCGAACTTCACTGTATGTGGGCTTCATAGTAAATGCTTCGAGAGTTTGAGCTCCTTCAAGATTTTCAGGATTCATCTTCTTCTCTCCTAGCGAATCGCAATGCCAACAGGGCTTAAGGAGTGATGACAGAAAGACTTCACTTCATTGCCGTTCAAATCAAATTTGACTTGTTCATGGTTGACCACTGGAATCGTTTGATCATCACCCAAACTCACCTCTGAGTGGGAGATAAACTGCAATACTTTTGCACCGCTATTTTGGTGATAGAAACTACCATCGTCAGCTTTATAAAGTAGTTCAGAGTCAAGGCTTACATCCAAAGCGTCCAACGCTTTATAAACACTTTTATTACCAATTGGTCCGGTGATTTTATAAACAGAGTCCTTCACCCAATTTGTAAACGAGTCAGCCACTGTATTCACAGTCTCTGGTTTGCCTAGTTTCAATGACGATCCATTGAACTGCATATACAATAAGCCATCTTTTTCTATCAGACCGTATGTAGTTTTACACCCATAACTGCCTACTTCACCACCTAAGCGAGGTAATTTACCATGCTCGATTGGTTCGTCCAAAATGAGCTTACTATCAACTAATGTATGCATAGTCAAAGGCTTGTATGCATTTGTTGTGTACGACTTTGATGTACCAACCTGCCCAATTAAACTGCTTTGTAAAATTGAACCAAAATCAGGGCGAGCATCATTGCCAACCCACATCTTGTTTAACCCTGCTACAAATTGCCCACCTTCATGTTCAGCGGTGAAATGCGACTTAGATTTATAGCTTAGTAATGCAACAACACCGCTAGACCAACTGCTTAAATCAGTGTTGCTATCAGTATTAAACTCACGCTCAAGCACTTGCCAATTCAGCCCCTGATCTTCGGTGTACGTGGCAGAGAGTTGACTACCAGTCAGCTTTCTATTCAATGGGTAACCAGATGTATCATCTGGCACCTTCGTAATCCATTGCCCGACTACGCCCTCAGGGAAGGTCGCTGCGATATTATCTGGTGAACCAACGATGTCGACCCACTCAAGCTCGTCATACTCGCCTGAAAGGGTCATAAAGTCATATATGCAGTAAGTTTTGTTTTCTTCAAGTTCATTTGCATCATCACCTAGCAGATAGAAAAAGTCGCCAACGCTGTCTTTTCCTACTGAATCGACAGTTAGTACTTTCTTACCGGTATGAACATAAATGGGGTAGCCTCCTTTAATGATACCTAAAGATCCAAATCGCTGAAATAAACTAACACTGGTTTCGCTCTCTCTTATCAAAATTTTGTTTGGGCTTGTAACACTCGAGAACTGTGCTGTCGTAGTAAAAGGCATACGTCCTTTACCCCTAAGGACACCGCCCACCGCTTTTTTAATGGTGCTGTCCGCCAAAGAGTATGTATCTAACTTATGTGCTGATATTCTTAAATCTTCTACTTGCGATGCATAAACTGCATCATAGTATTTAAGTCCATCTAATCTGCCTGACATTTTCCCAAGCTTACCCCAGTCCGCGTGGACATAATTCTCGAAATCAAAACATTCCAACTTGTTTAAAGGTTTCTTAGACGACGCTTCATACCAATACGCTGAAGCCGAGCCGCCTTTATGTTTTAACTTCGCACATCCCATTGGGTTAAATGTTGGATGGTAAGCACCCACATTTTGCCTTTGTACACTGGCAATTGGGATTGCGGTTAAAGTATTCTCATATGATACTAGAACCGAACTTGAAGCATGGCCTAACCAAGCACTGGGTTCACTGACTCTTCCACCAGTATAACTAGCGCCAGTCTTATCATACATAAATGCGGAACCGCCCTCGGTTATGCTGTCGAGCGCTACAATTGGCCTAACGCTTTTACCTTGCTGCGCAATTCTAGAATTGCCAGTCGCTGGATAATATCCCGAAATATAGTCTCCGGGAAAAAGCTTTACTTCATCACTTACTCCCTCAACTACACGGATGCGGTATCGCACCTGAATTAGCTCGCCAGTTTTGGGGTCAAAATAAATATTATTTTGCGTATCCGCCAAAAAGACTCTTTGTTGCTGTGCTGACAGCTCTGTCCAAGTTGCACCATACCCTTTAGTGATAGAATCCCATTCACCAAATGCTGAGTAACCTTGCTCCACAAGGTCCGCAGACAGAGAAATACCCGAATATGAGCTTGCGCCATATTGCACATTACCTAATGGGTAAACAGCGCCTTTTTCCGAAATGACCTCATGCCAAGATTCTAGAAAAATAATGTCTTTTCTTGAGGTGATCACCTCATTGGTACCTACCGCCGCCTCAAAGGCCGCTTGCACCGTATCGTGTCCAGTTAACTTAGAAGTGACTGGGTCATAGGTTTTTTTACCATCAGGCGCATCGGGCAAGCGTATTTGTGCACCATATCCATTATCAGGTCGAGCGGTGTGTTTTATGTGGTGAATCGTACCATTTACTAATACTTGCGCTACGAGTGATTTTTGCGCTTTTGCTGTTCTGTTATCTCCAAGAGAATAACTCAGAGCAATACTTCTTGCTATGGAAGATTGTGTTAAATCACCGGTACACATCATTCCCCGACTAATTCGCTTTGCTTCGTAGCTGTTCAGTTCAGCACCATAGTCAACAAATCCACTGCCCGCATACTGCTGTTTGTTTTGTTCACGTATTGCGTCGAACTGAGCTTTTGACATTGTAGGCAGAATGGGAGTGAGAGTTTCACTCACTTTCTTAGCTGCATCGGCTTCAACTCGTGTTAACGTCGCGCTGGCATCAGTTTCTAAATCTGCTTTAGCTTGCTCTATACGGTTTGCCTGTGTTTGCACTGTGCTGGTCAATTCATTAGCTGCCGCAGCAAGCGCTTTATTTGTCTCATTCAGGTCTTTAATTTGGATTTCAATAGTGCTCACTTATAGTACTCCTTTTTGAGCTAATTCACTGTAGAGCTTCACGATGGTCGTGTTAGATTGGATTTGTGACGTTAACATTTCGGTCTGTACTTCAGTCATATGTAAAAACACGTCGTCGTAATACATGCGTAAATCGCCACTGCTCGATACAGAAATCGCATCTGCAGGTGCTGCGCTCAATAACAAGTCAAACCCTTGTATTACAGTTGACATTGGCGTCAGATAAAACAGCACATTCCTTGGGTGTGACCAAACAGCGAACAAAGTTCCATCTGATAGATAAAAGCCGACTTCTCGTACCGCGACGTTTGATTGCTCAGTGGTGAACTTACCTGAGATTCGAAACTGTCCATTTTGGTAGTTGATACCTTCGCTTACTTCAACTCTGTTTACTTCGTTTTTTAGATTTGTTTGACTTCGCTCTGGAGTGTAGCCTAGCTCCCCTATCGCAATATGAGAAAGCTGAACACTCAGCCCTTTTCCTTGAGCATCCACCGCTGCGTTTAGACCAGCCTGTGTGATTATTGGTTGGTATGTATTCATGAAAATTCCATGTAGAGATTATTGAGAGTAATTGAACCGGTATGAGATAAAAGGTGACCGGTAGACAACTCGAGATTTATATCGTTTTTTTGCTCAAGTTGAGTTTTTTTAATGCACTGTGCATGGCTAACACTGGAAAAAAAGACTGAACACCTTTTTAAAAGCTGATCGACATGCTGCTCAAAGTGCATTGAATTCAAGCCATAGCTTTGTGCCAGTGGAGATATAACCAAATCGGCCTGAACAAATGTGTCGTCAACGACTTGATCAAATGCTCTTTTTTGAAGTTTATAGCCCTGTACTGCACTTGCTATATACACCGTATTTTGCTGGATATTCCCGATTTCAAAATCTATTTGGGTGCGTTGAGGCTTATTTGCTGCAACGATTTGCCAAAGTTGAGCTTGCATTTTTGGGGTTAAAAAGGTGTTACCACTCTCGTCTAAGTTCTGCCTAACATAGGCCTTTATTTGCGCACTGTGCGGGACTCCACCAGTTTGCCACCACTCCTGTAGCTGTAATTCGACATTCAGTGCAGCCAACGCATTTTTTAATGCCCCAACAGTCCCTTTTACTCGATGACTGGGGACACTATCTGCGATTGCTTTGCGTTTGACCGACTCCGGCCAATTACTGTCCCAAGTATCTATACTCAGGGCATCTGCTAACCAAGGCAGAAAATCAACGGGGCACTGCCACGGATCCCATAAACTTTTTGTCGCAATGGGTAATGTCAAAATTCGGTCTGCACAATGTGCTAGTGCCAATTCGAGGTCTGTTGTGCTCGTTTGGTAGAAAAACTTAGACATTCTCCTCCCCCAGTACAACGGTGAGGCTGCAGCAATTCGCTACTTGCACACCGGATACAACGATATCTGCCGCTGGTTCAGTCAATTCAACACGCTGTACACCTACCTGATGCAATGCTGCATATAACCCTGAGAGAGAAACGTCATGGCCAAGTTTATGATGGTCATCTAAAAAAGCTTGAGCTGCTTGATAAGCTGCAGACGAAACCAACTCGCCATCCATACCTGGGTACAAATGCAACTTGGCGACTACATTAAAGTCTATAATCTCGGCACTTTTGACATGTACACGATCTGTTAAAGGGCGAATATCATCCCGGTTTAATTTTGCTAACACAGACTCTTTGAGTGCTTCACTCGCTTTGCCATATCCTTGTGTTAATTTACTCCCCTCAGCGCTTAATACCGTAATGACAACATCCCCTGGCATTGGCGGGTAAAAAGCGGTTGAATCTGTTGTATTTTGCTCAATTCCGCCTGAGTAAGTACAGTTCAATATCCTGCTTTGTTCGGGCAATAAAGCGGTCACAGACTCTGGCAAGTCGAGATAACTAAATTCGGGAGAATCTATATGTACATCTTTAATGTTTGGCGAGGCAGCATAAGTATGAAATTTATATGCCCCAGCAGGCCCGGCAGTACTATACCCCTCCAAGGCAAGATAAATACGTTCTCGAAAACGTTCATCACTCTCCATTATCGCTTTTTGTGGAGGCGTCACTTCTTCATTCGCAGGAATTACCGTCTCGCGAATGACGCCAAATCGGTTGCCCAAATAGTCAAGCTCTTGGCTAGAAGAATGTGCCAATAGCACACCATGCGCACTTTCATTGATGCGCTGACGCAACAGTAGCTCTCGATAAGCAAAAGACTCCACCAGCTTTATGACCGGGTCGCTCACTAGGTTCAATTCAGCATCAGGGAATCGCGTTTTAAAATCGTCTAAAATCTCAGCCCTAATCTTTTCATAGCTTAGAGGTTCAATGAGGTTTGGCGCCGGCAAACGGCTGAGATCAATGGCGCTAAAGTTTGTCAAAGACATAACTAAGATCTTAATTAAGTGTTGAGAAATGCCTGACTAAAACCTAGTCAGGCACATGGGGGAGTTTAAAAATTATGACTTTGGAAAGCTTGCTTTCACGCTAGCTCTAGCGCCCAACCAAGCTTGTTTCGCGTCTATGGTCGCTTGTGCCGTGTCACCAAGCTCAGTTAGATTCGCCATGTAATCGATGAACAAATGGTCGCTCTTTGCTTTGTAGTCGAGTAATCTTGATTGGGTAATTTCCTCCTCGGAATAAACAACTTCGTAATCTCCATCTTCGTAACCAGCCAGCTCAGCAACTTCTTTTGCTGACTGCTCATTATGAATGCCGCTAGCAACAATTTTATCAGTTGAAACTTGTTTTAATAATGCCATGTTTACTTTCCCTAGCTTGCTTCTTTAACGTTCTTATTGTAAAACTCTGTAGCGTCTGTATGTGAATATGGATGACCCACATCGTTTGCCCAAATCATATTATTACCATGATCGCCCGTACCAGCATAAGGTAAACAAATCGCAACTTTCATTCGCCCTTTACCAGAAAACAGTGGAGAGTGGCTTCCGCCCCAACCATTCCTAGTTGAATGCTTATAAACCCAGCCTTTACCTAAGTCACTCTTATCAACTTGAATATTTGCGACTCGGTTTGCCGCAGGGTAAAACTTGATGCCATCAGAACATTCCAAAACGTTTACCCAACAACTAGATTGAGTTAAAAACTCCCCTCGCCCCCATCCAGTGTAGGAGTCTACACCTTGACTTAAAACAAAAAAGTGACCTTCATTAGGATTGCTATCCTTACCCTTGGTAATCTCAACATCAAACAGAAGCACCTTAAAATTACTACCATAAAAGTTGTTTTCGGTACGTTCGTCACCCAGCGCTCGAGTTAAAAACTCCCCTTCTGGTTTTAAGCCGTTCTCAGCAAGCTTGCTCAATGTCAGTCTCGTCACAGTACCCGATGCTTCAACGCCGTAGTCAATCCAACAGCGCCATGGCTTGCTATGTGAACTAACCATATCTACGGCTACATTATCTTTGCCTATCCCGTTAAAATACTTGGTATCCACCAATAAGTTTGGCGCCAGTGGTAACGCCTTTTGAAAATCTCGAATTTTGGCATCAACCGCCTGCTCTTTCGCCGTTAAACGGCTTTCAACCGCAGCATTTTTTTGGTCAATTTCAATCGCTTTTTGTGCTACGCGATTGTCGATATCTTCAATTTTTGTATCCACAATGCCAGTGAGTTGCTCTGCTGCACTGACTACATTTGCAATGTCTTGCTCTAAAGACATAATTTACCTCCAAGTAAAAAATAAAAAAGCCCACCAATTGGCGGGCTTTGCGTTTAGGTTTAATAATGAAAATTAAAAATCAATAGGTGTGCTCAATACCCAACTGATACCATATTTACTGCGCTTTAATGACGGCGTCGACGCCATTTGCACGCGAAATAATGTCAGCCATTACATCGCTTTGGCCTTTTGTTTGGTAAGGGAAACTGAGTTCACCATTGGTAACTTTGGTTTCCACATCGCCAATCGCTGTTTTGAGTGATTCCGTAGACGCGCGCATTTCTGCAAGCGTTTGAGCTGAGCTTAATTTATTCACAAAGCCACTCAACTCATTAAGTAATAAGTGCACAGTATCCGATGTCGTGCCAAGCAATGACTCTGAATCAGCAACTTGTTGCTCAAGTGCAGAGCGAACAACTTCGCGACTTTGTTGCAAAGCCTCTTCTACAGTCAGCTCCACTGAAAATGTACTCTCTTCACCGAAATTTTCTGCCACCAGCTTTGCAACCGCATGCTGCGGCATTTTTGCATCAAAAAACTGCTCTACAGCTTGTCCATTTACAAATAGTTTAGCCATTTAAGTTATATCTCCTTGACCTTATGCAATCACATCATAGGCAGAGTCGCCAATATAGGCGAACTGACCCCAAGCTTTATCGATGGGTACATGACCCGTTACAACGGCTGGTAGTGCAACTTGAATCACCCCTTTTTGCTCTGCTGGTAAGTTTTTACCAGGCACATATGGATGGCAATGCGTATAGTGGTTTCTACTGCTGTGACCATATTGACCGCCACATACTTTTGCCGGTTCACCTGCTTTTAAGCCAGTACACCAAAACCCTGTTGGCACCACACCACGAATATGCTTAACGATGGCCCCAAAGGTAATATGTGTTGGTCTTCTTAAGTATTGATACATTAAATAAGCATCAACATGGCTGTTTTCACCGCCTTGGTTAGGTGCATATTCCAATTCCCAAATATTAAAGTTTTGTGCAAACCATTTGGTATCTGAATTAATCGCTTGTAAGAACTCTCTGGCAAGAGGTGTGCGTTGTGTAGCTTCTACACCCGTTTCCACTTTTTCTAATAAAGTAGCTTTAGTGACAAAACCGCTTGACCATGCCTCAGGGACGGTGCCAGCTTGGTTGGCAACCAAAGCCTGATTTTTGGTGATTCGAAAATGCGATTGACGCTCTTCATATGAATTTAGCAACGCATCTGCGCTGGCAAGGTGCGCGTCCACCTTTGTTTTTGTCTCGGCCACGGCCGAGCTCAATTTATTGGTGATCTTACTGATCTGATTATCAACTGTTGCCGTCAAACCTTCTGTGGCTTCAACAACGCGAGTTATATCCTGTTCTAATGACATTAAATATCTCCGCTATAAACAAAAAAGCCCACCATTCGGTGGGCAAAAGCACTATCAAAAATTAATTAGTCATGAAATTTAGGATAACGAGCCTGCACCGCTTTTCGGGAAAAAAGCCACGCCTGTTTCGCTTCATTTGCTTCCAAGCTTTGCTCGCCATATTCCGCTTTTGCAGCTAAATATTTAAACGCGAGGCCATCACTTTGTTGTTGATAACCTAAAATTCGAGCAGCTTGGCACTGAGCTTGCTGTTGCAAAACTTTAGCTTCTTGCATCAACTTCAGCGCTTCTTCTGCGAGCGTCTGTGCACGCAAGTTATCTTCTTTTTTCATAGACCTTCCTTACAAAATTCCTTTGTCAATCAATGCAAACTTTTGTTTTAAATGACGATACATATTCATAATTTGAGAGCGCGCCATTTTGGCAAGCTCTGGCGCGATTAAGATATTGAAATCTACGCCCTTGTCGATAATCGTAATCGCATCGCCCGGCACACCAGTCAAAGTCAAATCAAAAGCCAGCAGTAAATCTATGTCATTAGACTTATAAGCAATTGGCTCATTTGCCGAATAAACAGCAAATAATACGTGGCGAACTTGGCCATTAACTTCTTCTTCAGTATAAAAGCCAACCTCGTTGACAAAGAAGCCATCATCAGCAACTTTCGAGTCGTCTCGGACTGTCAAATGTAGCTGTTTTTGATCTTCAAAATACTCTGCATGGTCAATATCTAGGCGATACTTTTCATCTTTTAAATTCGTTGTATTTTCATCTACTTGATGAACTCCCGAACCTATTCCAATTTTTGTGATCTTAGCTTTGAAACCTTTTTGCTGTGCTCTGAACACAGCAGCAAGCCCCGCTGAGGTGATCACCGGCTGTAAAATCGTGCTCACTATTGCACTCCTTGTTTTCGAAATGTTTAAGTTGCAGAAACTGCATTTAGATACAAACGACGCACGGTCGTTTGCTTTGCGCTTTTCGACATAGCACCAGCCATCTGGCAGCTAAACTCAATAAAGCGCGAAGGCATTGTTTGTTCACTGCGAATGTATGTTCTTACAACCTGTCCTGAACCCGTTGACAGTGCGGCCCCAAAACCCAGTTTTGCGCGTGCACTCAAGCTGCGTACATTCGCGGTACTCACACGCTGGCGACTAATCAAAGGCACTTGTTTTCGAATGACAAGGGCGCACCCTGGCTGAGATTTAGCTGTGATAGCACGCTCAGATGAAGATGCTGCATAGTGGCGGGAAGCGGCTGTGCGATGCCCAGAAATGGCACCAGCGAGTGAGAGTGAATTACTGCCAGCACGACGCTTCTCATGCGGCATAACTTTGGCATAAACACGGCTGCTCGCAAATCCGTGTGCTGAACTGCCAGCGACGGCTTGCGAGGACATTTTCATGCCAACTAAAAAATCAAAATGTGCGCGCTGTGGTTTTGTCTGATTCGTCACTCTATAAATCGCATCATAAAGTTTTTGATCTAATACCACTGCGCGACTGGTATAGGGCATTTCGTTTGCCCAAGCAATAAACGTAAAGGTATGTGGCTCTCCACTATGATGCGGAGCCAGATATACGTCATCAATATCCTCAAACCATTCGAAAAACTCAATTTGTAAACCAAGAGACTGCAACGCGCGCTTAACAGCGCCCACAGTCCCTTTGTGTTTGTGGATAGAAACAGAATAGGCAATCATTGCTCGCTTGGTTTCGACCGACCAAGCTTCATCCCACTCATCAACAGACAGTGCCCAAGCAAGCCAAGGTAATAGTCCCTCGGGACAAGTCAAAGGATCCCATTGTGAACCTATGCTCTCGGGGATAACATGCTCAGTATTAAATTGAGGCCTATTCAGCGCCATACTGGGCTCTAAATCGCTTTCCAGTTGCGTTTTATTCACCGGTAATAATGAAGGTTTAGTCATATCTACGCCTCTTCTGGAAATACAAGATCAAGCGTTAAACGGAAAGCTTGGTTCACTTCTGGTTGAAGGTCTTCTGTTGGCGTCAATAGTTTTACTTTCCTCACACCTGGCTGATGAAGCGCATCAATAATACCTGAATGAGGTACTTCAGCACCAAGCTTAAAGTGGTTCAAAATGAAGGTGTCGAGCGCTTGCATTATCGCCAGCTCAACCTGAGCTTTATTTGCCCCGACATTCAAATAAACTTGCGCAGACAAAGGAACTAAGGTCGGCATGACCCAATTAACAACGACTTCATCGGTTATGGGTCTAATATCTTCATCATTGAGTTGTGCCGCTATTTTGCCTTTTACTTCATTTGCCTGAGTTTCGCTCATTGTGTCTAGCAAAGCATACACATTGACTCGGCCTGGTTGCTCTGAATCAACATATACATCATGTATGAGGTGGCTTGCTGAGAAAGTATGAAACTCATATGCTCCGCGAGTTCCAGCCATACTGTAACTCTCTAATGACATAGGGATACGCTGGCGATAACGTTCATCTTCTTCATCGTCATCTCGCCCAATACCAAACAATGCACCTAAGTGATCTAAATCATTTCCTCTGGCAAAAGCCAACATCACTGATTTGGCGGCATCGTTGATACGTTGTCGTAATAGCAACTCACGATAGGCTGCTATCTCCAATAACTTAATCGCGGGATCTGATGCTAACAAACTATAGTCTGGAATTTTCTCCAGTAATGCTTGCTCAATCTGTTGATAAATCTCCTCATAACTAAGCGCTTCAATAACCTGAGGAGGTGGTAATTTCGCTAATTCTATAGCAGTACTCAAAATTCGTCTCCTTGCTAAATTTTTTGCACACGAACGCACACTCGACCACTTGGCCTGAGCAAACTATCTTCAGTGCTTAATTACAAAGGTGGGTTAAACTACTGGCTTAGTAAGTAACGTTACAAGCCATTACGTTTGGCGCTTAACAGAGCATCAAGCTTTGCATCTATGGAGTCCAAACGTTTTTCTATGCGCTTTTGGTCTTCTTTACGAATTTGCTTTAAATGAGCCAACTCTTGCTTGTTGGACGTAATCCGCTTATCGAGATCATTTAAATACAAAATTCCTGAAACCACCAAAGCGATCGTTGTTAAAATATGGGCTAAATTTAACTCCTTTTTCATTTGCCAATTATCAGGCTGTCTCACTTAGCGACTCCTTTTATTTTTTCAATGGTTCGCAAACCTGCTAAACCCAACATGCCCAAAGTTAACTCAAGCATTACGTCTAGCGGCAATTCTGGTACTCCATGCTCTGGCAATAACCACTGCAATATAGGGTTGATTACAAAAGCAAATAAAAACCCAAAACCACATACCCACATCAAAAAAGGTCTGGCCCCTGCGACAAATACACTGCGATGACTGGCCTGAACCGAATTAATCTGTGCCTGTATTTCGCTTCGTTTTGTAAGCAGACGTGCTTTTAAGACTTGCTGCTCCAGTACTTCTTCTTCGCTGGTGTAAAGTTCATCGATAATGTTACCGACTACTTGTAGAGGCTCACGAACATTACCCATAAATAAGCTGGTAAACCAACTCATGATTGCCATTCTCCACTCAACATTTGCTGAGCTAATTCTTGTGCACGATTAGGGACCTGCCTCGCCCAGCGACTATCAAGCATTTCAAGTGCTGCCTCTTCGAACTGGCCCTGTTCAACATGTTCTAACATCCTTTTAAAGCCCATGACGCCTTGCAAACCAATGTTAAAAGCCATATTGGTTAGCACTGCAAGCCTTGCTTCATTGCAATGACTCACGTTAATGCGTCGCTTTACACCGGCCAACGCATTCTGTACATCTTGTGCTAATAAGTACTCAGCTTCCTCTTGGTCGACGCCTTTGCCATCTAGGTTTCTACCATAACCAATGGTGAGTTTGCCTCCTGTACAATAATAGGGATAACGCCGGTACCCCTCATGCTTTTTTATTTGCTCAACTGTGTTCATAATCGACATTTATTTTCCTATTCTAATAACTAAGCTCCAGCATTAACGCTCTTTCAGCTTTGATTAGCCAAAACTCCGCCGAACGTTTGGTATCAAAGCCAAGCATTTTTGCTGCTTGAGTAAGATCCATATCCAACAAATATTTGGCCCGTATTGCACGTATACACTCTGGTCGCAGCTTAGCTATTAACTGCCCGATTAATTCAATTTCTTCGGGGACGCTCATCATATCGCTAGAAAAATAGTTGCTTCGTCCACCGCCTGCTTGTTCAGTTACGGCTTGACGGCTAAACCCTTTACCAAGCTCACGTTGACGCCAAAACTTACCCCAGCGTCTAAGTGCATTTCTAATGTGTTTAATTGTTATCTGAGTTGTTATCATTTAGCTTTCCTATTACTTCTAAAATATCTAATGAGTAAACATCTTCTACCAAGCCAACTACGTCGTTCCATTTGGGGCTGTACTCCTTGTTTTCCCAACGCCTCAATGTACGCTCTTCAATACCGTAGCTTGCTGCTGACTCTGCTTGAGTGTATCCACGTAAACGTCTTGCAAAACGGAGTATCTCTGCTCCAAGCGGAGCTCTTCTATTTTTAAAAATCCTTTTTGATGAGTAACTTAACTGCGTCATAGCTTTCCTTATCGAGTTTTCCAGATGAGCTTATACTTATTTTTATTGCTGCTTAATTGATATTTTCCGTCTAAGAAGGTTCGCAAATAACCTCGTAATTGAGGCTATAAAAAATGTATTCTGATTAAGATGATGAGGTTTTTAAATTATTAAGGTACGTTGAATCACGAGGCGGCTTACCACTCCCCCTGCGCTTTTTAAATAAATTTGCAGAAGAGTTCCTTCTATAGAGTGTAACAACTTTATTTCATAGCTTTGCTGAGCATAGGTATATAATACCGCTTTCCCGGAATTAAAACAGGTCAAAAATGCCCTAAGAACAAGGGAGTAAGATAAATTAGGGTTTGGGAAGTCAAATTAAGCCCAAAGCTAAACAGTTACAAATAGCTGCATGAAAATTCTAATTCCCGCTACAACTCTTTCTAATAAAGGAACGCGTTTTGTACAAATAGTACACAGCCACACTTGTAAAAGCGGCACCAGTGGGTCACGATATCTCCCTTGCTACGTTGAATGCTTATTAAGTTGTAACTACAATAGCGGAAATTAAAAAATTAGTTGGACTATATAGATGGCTCAATATATTTATACTATGTCGCGGGTGAGCAAGGTTGTTCCACCTAAGCGCACAATTCTAAAAGATATCTCTTTGTGTTTTTTCCCAGGTGCAAAAATAGGCGTACTTGGTTTAAACGGTGCAGGTAAATCTACTTTACTCCGTATTATGGCTGGTGTTGACACTGAGTTTGAAGGTGAAGCACGCCCTCAGCCAGGTACTAAAATTGGCTATTTACCTCAAGAACCTGTACTAGACGAAAGTAAAACTGTTCGAGAAACCATTGAAGAGGCTGTCAGCGAAGTTAAAACAGCGCTAACTCGCCTAGATGAAGTATATACAGAATATGCAATGGATGGTGCAGACTTTGACGCTTTAGCTAAAGAACAAGGTGAACTCGAAGCGATTATTCAAGCACATGACGGCCACAATCTAGATAATGCACTAGAGCGTGCTGCTGATGCACTGCGTTTGCCAGAGTGGGATGCGAAAATTGAGCATCTATCAGGGGGTGAGAGACGACGTGTTGCGATATGTCGCTTATTGCTTGAAAAGCCAGACATGCTACTACTAGATGAGCCAACAAACCACTTAGACGCAGAATCTGTGGCTTGGTTAGAGCGCTTTTTACATGATTACGAAGGTACCGTTGTTGCGATTACCCACGACCGTTACTTCCTAGACAACGTCGCTGGCTGGATCCTAGAACTTGACCGAGGCCATGGTATTCCATGGGAAGGTAATTACACATCTTGGCTAGAGCAGAAAGACGCACGACTTAAGCAAGAAGAAAAGTCAGAAAAAGCACGTCAAAAGTCAATTGAGAAAGAGCTTGAGTGGGTGCGTTCAAACCCCAAAGGTCGCCAAGCAAAATCAAAAGCTCGTATGGCGCAATTTACTGAACTTCAACAATCTGATTACCAAAAGCGTAATGAAACCAATGAACTCTTTATCCCACCAGGCCCTCGCTTGGGAGATCAGGTGATTGAAGTGACTAACCTCAATAAAGGGTTTGGCGGTCGTGTATTGATTGACGATTTGAGCTTCTCAATGCCAAAAGGCGCCATCGTAGGTATCATCGGCGCCAACGGTGCTGGTAAATCAACACTATTTAGAATGTTAAGTGGTGAGGAGCAACCAGATAGCGGTGAAATCAAAGTTGGTGAAACTGTAGAGCTGGCGACTGTCGAGCAGTTTCGTGACAACATGGATGACAGCAATACTGTTTTCCAAGAGATTTCTAACGGACAAGACATTCTTAAAATTGGCAGCTTCGAAATCCCTAGCCGTGCTTATGTTGGCCGCTTTAACTTTAAAGGCAATGACCAGCAAAAATTTGTCAAAGAGCTTTCGGGTGGTGAGCGCAACCGTCTGCATTTAGCTAAACTGCTTAAAGCGGGTGGTAACGTAATCCTACTGGATGAGCCAACCAATGACCTAGATGTAGAAACATTACGTGCACTTGAGAATGCAATTTTAGAGTTTCCTGGTTGTGTTATGTGTATTTCGCACGACCGTTGGTTCCTTGACCGTATCGCGACGCATATTTTAGATTACCGTGACGAAGGTCAAATTAACTTCTTTGACGGTAACTATACTGAGTACGAAGAGTGGCTGAAGAAAACGTACGGCGCTGAAGCGGCAGAACCTAAACGTATCAAATACAAAAAGATTGGCTAATTAATACCAAACTAAAGTTGAAGCCCTGAACCTGTTCAGGGCTTTTTTATATCTGGTTAGTCTGTAAAAAAATGACTAAACTTTAGATAACGAAATGACGAGATCCTCTTATGAAAGAACGCAGAAAGTTTTCCCGAGTCCTATTCTCAAATCAAGCCTCATTAATGACGACAACTGGGGACTATAATTGCGAAATTATTGACTTGTCATTAAATGGTGCACTGATCACCTTACCAATTGGGTTAACTCCACTCAAAGGACAACCCGCTAGTCTAAAGTTCAACTTGCCCGGTAGCGACGTAGAAATATGTATGGAGGTAGAAATTCGACACATCGAAGAAGCACACCTTGGTTTGCACTGTGCACAAATCGACTTAGACAGCGTAACTCATTTAAAACGATTAATTGAATTAAACATAGGTGATGATGATATACTCCACCGTGAGTTAGAAAATTTAACACTTCACGAATAATGTAAAAGGACGCTTGATGTTACTGGAATCTCTGCAAGGATTTATTCCTTTTATCGCCTATTTCGCTCTGGGTTACCTACTCATTCTAACCTTTTTATTTGTCTACACTAAGGTTACACCACATTGTGAGTGGCAGTTAGTCAAAGATAATAACCCATCGGCAGCTGCGGCTTTTTGCGGCACGCTAATCGGGTTTACTCTCCCTGTAGCCAGTGCTGCTGTTAACGCCGTCTCATTAATTGATTTCGCATTATGGGGCGTTATTGCAGGCATAATGCAGTTAGTGACGTTCTTTTTAGTGCGTTTATATATGCCGTTACTTTCGCAAAAAATTGAAAGCAACCACATTGGCGCGGGTCTATTTTTGGGTGGTGCTTCACTGGCAACAGGAATACTAAATGCTGCCTGCATGACATATTAAGGAGTCGATATGAAACGCAGCAAGCATGTTAAGCTAACCTTAATGATGGGTGCCAGTGCAAGTCTTGTAGGATGTGGCGATAGTGATGAGTCAGCATTGCTGTTTAAAAACATTGATGATTGTACCTCCTTTGGTGTTGAAGAGGACGCCTGTCAATTTCAGTATGAACAAGCACAAAATAGGCATCTCTCTGAAGCGCCCAAATATGCCACAGAACAGCTTTGTGAAGGCGATTTTGGCTATGAACAATGTGATAACAACGGCGGAATATGGCGGCCGTTAATGGCAGGGTTTATGGTCGCGGCGATAGCTGAGGCCGTTGATGAAGGCCTTGATGCCATGAAAAAACGCAAGCGAAAACAAGCGGCATTTTTAAGTGGTAAATACTATTCAGGTGCAAAGCCCTTATACCGTAGTAAGGACGACTACTTCAAGTATCGCAATGCTCAAAATGCTATTGTTGCTAGCACAAGCGCAGCAGGAACAACCAAAGTAAGCTCTTCTGCCATCAATTACAGGGCGAAACCAAACAAAGTGGTCACGAGAACCAAAAGTCGAGGAGGCTTTGGTCGCAGCGCCAGCAGTCGAAGTTGGGGTGGGTAACCCCTTCTTTATTTTACTTTTAGAGAAAACAAAACCTGAAGTCTGACGGCACTATTCAAATGATAAAAGTTCCCATAAATGAACGTCCAAACTGGCGGGCACAAGCCCAAGAAATTGGGTTTAGATTTCATACCATGCACGGACAACCCTACTGGGATGAGCGAGCTTACTATCAATTTTCACTCAAGCAGATCGAACAAGGTATAGAAGCCCCTACCGCTGAACTACATCAAATGTTATTGCACATTGTAGACAAGGTTTGTAATGATGATGCCTTGATGCAGCGTTTCGCTATCCCTGAGCCTTTTTGGCATATTATAAGGCGCTCTTGGCTAAGGCGAGATCCTCATTTGTATGGTCGCTTTGATCTCTGTTATGACGGTCGTCACAACGCCAAACTACTTGAGGCCAATTACGATACGCCCACCTCTTTATTCGAGTCAGCATATTGGCAGTGGATATGGCTTGAACAACAAGTCGATGCGGGATTACTGCCTAGACAAACAGATCAATTCAATAGCATACAAGAGCAGTTGATTGCTCGTTTTCGACATTTACACAAACTCAATCGCTCTAAGAGCTTACATTTTAGCTGCTGTAAGGACACTGCCGAGGACAAGGGGACCATTGATTATTTAAAAAGCTGTGCCATTGAGGCGGGTATTCGGAGTAAGTTTGTTTATATCGAAGATATTGGAATAGATAATCATCGCCAGTTTACTGATTTAGACGACACTTCAATTAGTTGGTGTTTTAAATTGTACCCATGGGAGTTTATGTTTGAGGACGAGTATGCACACGCCTTGATTGACACTACAACAACTTGGTTAGAGCCATCTTGGAAAGCGCTACTATCGAATAAAGCAATATTGCCACTGCTGTGGCAGCATTTCCCAAACCACCCTAACTTATTACCAGCGTATTTTTCCGACCAAAAACATCAATTACCAAATCATCAAGGTATAGTTAAAAAGCCAATTTTTTCTCGAGAAGGCGCGAACATTGAAATCCGTAAAAATAACAAAATAGTTGCGCAATCTTTAGGGGGTTATGGCGAAGAGGGATATGTTTATCAAGCATATAGCCCACTACCTAAATTTGAAGACGAGTATCTCGTGGTCGGCAGCTGGGTGGTAGGAGACGAGCCCGCAGGAATAGGGTTAAGAGCAGACAAAAGCTTAATAACACAAGATTTAAGCCGTTTTATTCCACACATTATTTTAGGTTAGTCAGCACTGCTAAAATAAAAAAGCAGCTCTTCTGCTGCTTTTTTATGGTTAAGATTTTTTCTGATAAATAATGCCGGGGTTGCACCTCAGCATTTCAAAATCGTCACTTAAACCGGCCATAGACTCTGACGCCCCCAAAAATAGATATCCATTTGGGTTTAGCGCTTGAGCAAACTGCGAAATAATTTTCGCTTTCACTTCTGGCGAGAAGTAGATAAGCACATTGCGACAAAAAATCACGTCAAACTTACCCAATAGTGCGTATGAATCAAGCAAGTTTAAATGTCTGAAATTCACCATTTTACGAATAGGGTCGACAACTTTTGCCATGCCATTGCCACTATCCATAAAGAATTTTTTACGCCTTTCTGGCGATAAACCACGCGCAAGTGCAAGTGCAAGTGCATCATATTCAGCATTCTTACACATATCGAGCATTGTATTAGAAATATCTGTCCCCACAACTTGTGCACCCATTTTTAGTGCGCCTGGGTTTTGGGACTGATATTCACTTGTCGACATCGCTATTGAATACGGTTCCTGACCCGAAGAACTAGCCGCTGACCATATCTTTACTGGACGACGCAAGTCTTTAAATTCAGGGTAAATTTTCTTTTTTAGCAATTCGAACGGATATTGATCACGAAACCATAACGTTTCATTCGTTGTCATTGCATCAACAACTGCGGCTCGCAGCTGGCGCTCATGTGGGCTCAGAGTTTTGCTCACCAATGAAGAAAGAGAATCCACATTGAATCGAGACATCAAAGGCGCAAGCCGACTCTTCACCAAATATAGCTTGTTATCACCAAGCACTATCCCGCACTGCTGTTCTAAAAAAGTGCGAAATTGATCGTACTCGCTTTGCTCAAGA
Source organism: Pseudoalteromonas luteoviolacea NCIMB 1942 (assembly GCF_001625595.1). Classification (GTDB taxonomy): domain Bacteria; phylum Pseudomonadota; class Gammaproteobacteria; order Enterobacterales; family Alteromonadaceae; genus Pseudoalteromonas; species Pseudoalteromonas luteoviolacea_A. Next base: position 23,158 of record NZ_AUXT01000179.1, on the reverse strand, counting down.
TGTTTATTTTCCAAAGTTATACCGCCACTTATTAATCACAATGAACCCATTTCTTCACAGCAGACGCCAGTTCATCAGGGTTAAATTTAGCGATAAAGTCGTCTGCACCGACTTTTTCAATCATAGCCTGATTAAACACACCACTGAGAGAAGTATGTAATATAACATGTAAAGGTGCTAATTTTGGATCGGCTTTAATTTCCGCTGTTAGGGTATACCCATCCATTTCTGGCATTTCAACGTCAGAAATCAAAAGCCCAACACGCTCAGTGATGTCATTTTGACAGTCTACTTCGGCGATCTCTTTTAATCGTATGAGTGCCTCTTTACCATTTTTGGCCAACTCTGTTTGCACTCCGAGCGGTTCAAGCGCTCGTTTGACTTGGTTTCTAGCTACAGCAGAGTCGTCTGCAATGAATACAATACGCTCGCCGAGGTCTTTTTGCATCTCTCCATCAGCAACAATGTCTTCGCTGACTTCTGTGTTAATTGGGCAAATCTCATTTAAGATTTTCTCAACATCGAGTATCTCTACTAATTCTTCTTCGATTTCTGTCACAGCGGTCACATAAGAGTAACGGCCCGCGCCAGATGGTGGAGGCATAATGCGCTCCCAATTCATATTTACAATGCGCTCTACCGCGCCCACCAAGAAGCCCTGAACTGAGCGGTTATATTCAGCAATGATGACAAAGCAATTTTTAATATCTTCGATTGGCGGCCCGCCGACAGCGAGAGACATATCTATAACTGAGATAGTTTGCCCACGGATGTGCGCAACCCCTCTTACATACGAATTAGATTTTGGCATAGCCGTAAGAGGTGGACATTGGAGCACTTCTCTTACTTTAAAAACATTGATACCGAAGCGTTGGCGACCTTTCAAACGAAAGAGTAATAGTTCAAGTCGGTTTTGACCCACCAACTGAGTTCGTTGGTTAACTGAGTCTAAAATACCTGCCATTTCATTCTCCTACTCAAAATACAGCTTATCGGAACAATGTTTGCTTGTTAATTAGCATTCAAAGTTGCACTTGAAGCGGTGAAGCAATTCACGCAAAATCTTTATACCTTGTTTCACCCCATAAGCATAGTCGAAACATCATGAGTTTGTTAAAAAATACAGTTGCAGTTCAATTCTTTCTTATTTTGGCATATTTTTTAGCCATGTCATCCGCTTATGCTCAGACCTATCAGTCAGAGCAAATTCAGGAACTCGCAATAAAGTATGTAGAAAAACATGCTATTCAAGAGTCTAAGGGAGAAACTAATATCAGCGCACTCCCCCTTGACTCTCGTCTTCCTAATAGGCAGTGCGCACTCCCCCTAAAAGTATCAAGCAAAACACGCCCACCATTTACGCGCCAAGTTACGGTACAAGTCCGTTGTGATAGTAGAGAGAAATGGGTACAATTTGTGCATGTGAGAATTGAAGTGTTGTTTCCTGTTATAGTCAGTTCACAGCGGTTGGACAAAGGTGTTGTGCTACAAGCGGAAGATCTCAAAATTGCGATGCGACCAAAACACTTTGTGCGTGCATCGAATATTGACGACATTTCAATGTTGATTGGCAGTAAAACAAAACGGCGCATTCAAGCTGATAAATCAATTAACATGAGGCACATATGCATGGTCTGTAAGGGAGATACTGTTATAATTTTGGCTGGTAACGAACACTTCGCCATCAAAACACAAGGAATAGCCCTGCAAGACGGCAACTTAGGTGAACAGATCCGAGTTAAAAACACAAAATCAGGAAAAACTATACGAGCACGTGTAAAAGATGTTGATTCCGTAGCGGTCAATATTTAAAATTTTTGCTAAAGTAAATAAAGGAACGGTCGATATAAAGACTGAATCAACTTTTTTAATGGGTCAGAATCATGGTTAATAACATTAACGGTCAGAATCAGCCGAACAATGTTGCTAATAATGTTAAGCAACAACGTGCTGAATTGCAAAGAAATGATGCAAATAATCCTGCAACTAAACCTGCAGCCCAGCAGAAAGCAGCAGCAGATTCTGTAAGCTTGACGCCTCAAGCGCAACAACTTAAAGGCTTGCAAGAAAAAGCACAGCAAGCTCCAGCATTCGACAGTAAAAAGGTCGAAGAGCTGAAAAAAGCCATTGCTGAAGGCAAATATCAAGTCGATGCAGAAAAATTAGCCAAAAATATAGCCGCATTTGAATTTGATTTATATGGATAATACAACTGAGCTGTGTATACAGCAATTAAATGCTCAAATCGCCTCGTTAGAAGCTTTGACCCAGCTTCTTGATGAGGAGTTGACTATTCTTAGCTCAAGAAACGGTGATAGTTTAAAAGAAATTGCTCGGCAAAAGATTACCTACCTCAATACGATTCAAAAAACTGATAAAAGTTTGTCTTCATTTCCAGCTGAACTATTCAAAGACCCAGATGTAGTTCCGCTTACAGAAGAAATCAACACGCTATTGTATAAATGTAAAAATCAAAACGAAGTTAACGCCAAAGCCGCTCATTTGGCCAATATGACAGTCCGAGAATTGAAAGAAATTCTAATAGGAACACCAACTTCAACTACATACACAGAGGAAGGTAGTGTGGTTGAAAATGTCAGTGAGCTTGTAAAAAACTTAAAAGCTTAGCGATAAAAACACACACACAAATCATACTGAAAGCACGCCTATTACCTAGCGTGCTTTTTTGTGCCGATAGATAACCTCTTGGCAAAGGTTAGTAATACGTTACTCGCTGGATTTTCTTGGGTTTAACTTGGCCTATGTAAAGATCGTAGACAGTCTTCATATCCAACTCTAGTTCTGTCGTATAAATGTCCCCGACCGCGTAAGATTTCAATACCCTAGCCCCACGGATCACCCCTTGTACTTGGCTTCTCAAGCCATCATTTTGGGCGATAACCCCCTTTACGGTTGTCGATGCATTGAGCTGGTGGCCATACACCTGCTCTGCAAGCTCTCGGTAAGCCTCTAACTTAGATACCTTAATAGCCATCAACATTTTCTCACTGTCAGTTGCCCCAGGCTGTGCATCAAGCGGCGCATAACCAATTGCTTTTAAAACGGGGTAGCTATCAGGCTGTACATAACTATACTCTACATGTTTGTCGATAATTGAACTACACCCAGTGAGGCCAAGTACAAAACTTGCAGCAAGTACTTTGCCGATTTGATAAAACTTTCGCATTTGCTACCGACTCCTAATAAAACCAATTAACGTCCACTAATGCTTATGCACAAATTGAGCCAACACTATTGGCATAAGACTTGCGTTAACAACGTTAGATAGATTTTTGATATGGTAATTGCTCAATGAAAAAATTAAGTTGTCTAGCGCTTGTTACAGGTGCACTTAGTCTTCCTTGTAAAGCTGAGTGGTTTGAAGTTACGGGTTATGCAAATGCCTACACCTCTGACAGAGCAGCCGCCAGACAAGAAGCTGTACAAGATGCTATAACACAAGCATTGATATTCTCTGGCGCAACCGTATCTAGTGTGCAGACCTTAGCTGACGGCGTGTTGGCGCAAGATCATATCAAAATCAAAAGTCATGGAGAGATCCAAGAGATTAATCTCGTATCAGAAAACACCAAAAATGGGGTCATGAGTGTGACTCTACATTTGGATATTTTTCCAAAACAACAAAAATGCCCTGAAGAGTCATTCAGTAAACAAATTACCGTCACTCAAAGTCAGCTTATTCAACCTCACCAAGCTCGGTTAGGTCAAATTTTTGACATCCATAAGTCTTCAAGCGAGCGTTTGTATCAAACACTTATGCAAAGAAATATGACGGTAAAGCCCATCCCCTTCATAGATAAAAGCCTCAATGTTAGAGCGTTTTTTTCGCAAAACTTTGATTATGACAAGCAGCTAATCGAAAGCTTAACAGCCACGAGCAATAGTCAATATGTTTTACTCAGCCAGATCACTGATCTTGCTAGTTCACAGCAACTCAACAGCGATTATGCATTTTGGCAAGACGACGAGTTTGTGCGCAGCTTCAAAATCGATTTTGTTGCGTTTGATGCCCTCACCAAAGACAAGGTGTGGCAACAACACTACAGTGTGACAGGTATTTGGCCATTCGAGAAAACTAAAATCATCGATGTCTACAGTGATACTTTCTGGCATACTGACTATGGCAAGCGTATCCAAAGTGTATTCAATAGCCTAGCTCAAGATTTAGACCAAGCTTTTGCGTGCATGCCCACCAGAGGTAAAATCCTCCACAAAGACCAAGATCAGCTTGTGATAAACCTTGGCAGAGCGCACGGCATTAAGGAAGGACAGGTCCTGAGTGTCGCACATCGTAGTGACGTGGCAGGAAAAAGAAACCAGTTTTTCTCACGTAGTATTCAAACAATAAACCGAGTTAAAGTAACACAGGTCAATACGCAAAATGCCATTGCGCAAAATATACAAAACCGCCCAATGAACAATATTCAGGTCAATGACATCGTCGAGTTAATTATTACTCCGCCGGAAGACTTTGCCTTGTAGTTTGGTTGGCAATATCGTTTTGAATGGCGTCCCCGGTAGGAATCGAACCTACATCAAAGCCTTAGGAGGGCCTCGTTTTATCCATTAAACTACGGAGACTAGTTGAACTGCCTTTGTCTTAATATATAACAACTTAAGAGACTAAAACACAAGCATATTTTATTTCACCTTGTATCCCTGTATATCGCAAACACAATTCATGAAAGAGAGAAGCAAGGTGCTAAATCTAAGCCTTTTTAGCCTTAGCTTGAAGCAAAAATGTTGGGGGTAAACGGTGCTCACCCACAATAGTTAGTGAACACCAAATCTGGATTAGTATGTTGAAGTCGCGTGAGGACTAAGAATAAAGTAAGGGATCATCACATTACTACTAGCAACGACTAAGCGATTATCAAAATCTAGAAGTCGTGTATTGACCTCAACGCCTTTGTCTCGGTAAACCATAGTACCGGTTAATACGTGACTGGGGGCTGGCTTTTTAGGTAATTGTTTGGCATTCCTCGACAAAATAAAGTCACCATTGGCAGTAACTGCAATCCCTCGGTGGGATTTAAAATCGAGTGCAGGATAACCCATTTTTTGAAACTGATGGATCATCGACTCTGCTAGCTGATTGCCAAGCTGATTACTGCGACGTAGGCTACTATCAAAGCTTACAAAACTCGTAATCGCCACCGCACTAGGTGAAATGCCAGACAATGAGTCAGATAGCTCCAACGCGATTTGGCCAGCATAGTTTGATATTTGCTTATTGTGTGTGTAGCTGATAAAACCACGATCTTTATACTCAATATCTGATATTGTATCAAGCTCACGTGAAAGCTGCGTTAATTGCCGTGCCTGTTGCGTCACACTAGACTCAACTTGCTGCTTCGGCACAATTTGCGTATGTGTTGACGATTCACATCCACTCAGTACAGCAAGGCAACTAAAAATTAAGCCACATCGTTTCATAGTCATTACCTACTCGCTCGCTCTAACCGAATACCATCATGGCCAATACCGTCTCTTAGAGCGTTAACAACCGCTTGAGGTAAAAAGCCTTGTGCGGTTCCAACCACAGCCTTACTCTTAACACCGACAATCCGTGCATTGACCAAGACGCCGCCCTGATGGTTAGCCAACGTGCCCGCGAGCACATAATTGAACGTATGCTCATCAGATAACTCTAAGAAGTCTCGACTAAAAATAAAGTCCCCTTCTTTGGTCACGCGCATAAAGTCTGTCGTTTTAAAATCGACAACAGGCACCCCAAAGTTATGAAGCTCATGTATAAAGCTCTCCGAAAGTTGGTTACCCAATAAAGACCCATAGTTATAATCTTCATCTAGGAATACGAAAGTAGCCACAGCAATGGGTGTACGATCATTCACGTAACGCAAGTTACCGATCATATCTTGCATTAAGTTCTGCACATAGTGGGTGACATTACGACTCGCCATTTGCTGCGAAACTGTCATACCATGCATGCCGCTGGGATGAGCCTGAAATTGGCTCTCAGGTGTGGCAAAAGCGTTTTTCTCAACCACAATGGCACTGCGGTTACTGCGGTCATCTTCGGTAAGCATGCAACCAAACAAAAGCGGTAAAATAAGCCCGAATGCGTACTGTTTCATATTTTTCTCCGTCAATATTGGCCGCGATGAAGTAAACCATCACGCATTTGCACCTGCTCTTCTCCCCACAAAGTGGCTTTGGGCAAGCTAATGGACGCTGCTGACATCGTTTTATTATTTACCATATCAATCAAACGTGCATGTATCGTATAAGAATTGAAGCTTTCACTGACAGTACCGGTTAACACCAAGTCAAATTTATGTCGTTCTTTAAGCTTATCTATATCACGGCTAAGTATGTTATCGGCATCATCCGACAAACTTATAGCTTTTTGCATGCGAAACTCGACAACCTGCAAACCCATCTGTGTCATATATGTAATGAAGCTCTCTTGAACTTGATTACTCAGTCCTTCACCTTGACTGTGTACGGTGTCCATACCGAGCTTGCTGTCTTTATAAAAGCTGGTTATTGCAATTGATGCCCCCGGCTTTAAAGGTTTGCTGTACTGACTCAATTGAGTAGCTAACTCACCCACGTAACTATGCACAGTGCGCGCGGGTGGTGTATTTTTTGCTGTAGGTTGATTACTTTGATTCATTAACAGGCTGGAACTACATCCCGTCATCAAGCCAACCAACACCAATAATAAAATACGCATATTCTGCACCTCTCATTCAATATGACAGGAAATGCAAAAATCGAACCAAGTTCTCATATCAATAATTATATTGTTCGTGTGACATCAATTTCAGTTAGTATTGCTCGAGTGACTACTTTTAATAGTTGAGTGTGATTTCTTCTACTTCACAATTTATTTTTTTTCGCTTGAATGTCAGGCAAGCTTTTGCCGCTTTTTCAACATGCTCATAAAGTGAAAAACCCAGTAAATAGTCCTCACGCTGCCTGTCATACATATAAAAAGGTTTAGATTGGAACAACCCTGGTGACTTTTTTACTAGCATCAAGGCATAAGTTTTTAAAATGGGTAGGGAGTTAAACCTACCACCACTGGCAATAATACGCTCGCGTTGCTCTAGCTGCTCTACGGTTAAATCGACTTCCAACAGTACATCCCCCTCGTTGGATAGCTGAACTGCGACTTTGCCTCTTTGTGTAAACTCGTCATCTGATTGCTGTTTCACACGAGCTTCATAAAGACCTGGCCGGATATTGCTAAGTACATAATATCCATCAAATGCTGACTTAGCCTGTGCAACAACTTTATTGTCTTTATCTACCAGCTCTATTGTCGCGTAAGGTAGTGGTGAACTGCTACCATCCAGATGTTTTCTGTAGGTAACACCTTCTAGTTCTCCGGCATGTACAACCGGGTACTCCAAATATGTAATGAGTCCCCGACGCGGAGTCACCGAACGTCCGTCATGTGCCGGAATATAGAACGGATCTGGCAAAGTATCTATATCCAATCGAATATCTGTTCTGCGCTCTAGCGGCATATTGGTGAGTAAAGCAATGCCGTTATCATCAGTTTGTGCTTGCCCTAAACTTTGAACTGATTTAATTCTCACGCCCTGTAAAACTTCATCATTCTTATCAAAGACGGCATTGTTGTTATGATCTAAAAACACTTTGACAGCCACAGAACCTGTACTCGCGAGACGTTTGTCTGTAAAGAGTAGTATCTCTCTCGTATTGGGGTAACCTAAACTAAACTGAGTTGCGAAACCAAGTTGCCACTCTTCATTTTGCTGGTAGCTAAAGTCCCCGGTTAAACGGAGTCTGTCATTGTGCCAACTAAGCCCTACCCCTAGCTCATAGCCGTCATGTAACAACGACTTTGTATACTCCAACTCTACGTCAAGATCGGGTTGAATTGACTGACTTATTTGTATCTGATAATCCGTGAATTTCCGGCTCGGCTGTAGCTGATAGCCTATGTTAAAACGACCATAAGCTCGCCCCAGCCGCCCCTGCCAACGCAAACCACCAAATAACTCGGTCTCGTCATCCGTGTCGTGTTTAAAATAACTAAGTTGATTACTGAATGTGCCGGCTCGTGTCGCCATTGCCAGCAAGTTTGTCGCCATAAAACGATTTTGTTGCTGTGTTCTCTGCCAATTTAACGTATTTTGATAATTTAACCGCAAAGAGCCATAACTATAAAATTGGCCTGAAGCGCGCAAGTACAACTCCTGTGAGCGTACCTTAGATATACTTTGTGGTGTCAAAAATCGATTGCGATCATTAAAGGTCATACTCAGAGAGTGGCCATTCACCTCTGTTCTTCCCTGTAATTGAGTTAACTGATTGCCCTGTTCATCCCGGCTTAAGTCTACATTCAACAATCCTCTATTCCACATATCAAAGCTGACGCCCGTTGACAGTTGATATTGGTTAGCCTGACTTTCTAAGCCGTAGCGCACACCAGTGTAGACGGCAACATTCTCACTCAAACCATAATCATAACGAGATAGTAGATTCCAACCTGAGGTAGACAAATTAACGAGTTTATCATTAAGTAATGTGCTTCCAGTATCCACTATCGACATATCAAAATAATGCTCACCTGCTTTTATCGCATTGCCTGTCACATAATACGAGCGAACATCTTGTGCAATTTGCCCTTGTGGCCCGTACATCAAGATTTCAAATGCATTGCTGCCAAAATACAACTCTATATTGTCAAAATCATACAATCCCGATTGAATGTTCAGCTGCTGTGCAATCATCAACCCATTGTGGTATAGCTCAACATCCCAGCCTACTTGTACACCACCGCTGATCCTCACGATTTGACTATCAACCTCTTTATACACAGGCCTGTTTGTGACTCTCGCTCCCCGCGCATGGGTCGCCTGATAGTCTCTGCCAATATGAGTTCCTATGATATCACCAAACTCGAGTTGCGTGACTTCTAGCGGGCCCAAAGAAACGGCATCAGAATATGAGCGACTGGCTTGTAATCGACTTTGGCTTGCCAGATCCTGCTCACTACCCCGCACAAAATAATGGGTGTTCCAATAAGCGATATCTTGACTGCCTTGAACAACATAATCTAATTTCGTATCGTAGTCTGTTGCTTTAACTCCGAGTTGAAAATCTAGTAGTGGCGCACTCCACTTTTGATAAGGGCTCGGCTGCCATGGCAATATCGGCAATGGGTGGGTATTTTTCATAGAAAAAGTACGACTCTTTCGCGCAAGACGCTGCTCAATTGGCAACACCTTTGCACTGAGTACCTGTACTCTTAAATCTTGATAGTTGATAATAAACTTGAGATTAAACCACGATGCTAATAAATTTGCATCGACATAGGTTTCCCCTTCAAGTTGGCGCCACTGATAGTTATTAAAGTGCTCAACACGCCCTGCCACATGGGCTCGCTGTTTTTCTAGATCTAGTGAGAACGATTGTTTTGGGGCAATGAACCAACCCACATAATTAGTTGAAGCAGAAGTATTTTGTGCAGAAATGGCAAAATCTAAACTGGAAAAAAGACTTTGCAATTCAATCGCAGCACCGTGCTCTGTTTTAATGGCAAAAACTTCTGCTATGTATGCTTCATTTATATAGAGAGATAAAAGTAGATCTTCACCTACTGCAATTCGCGCTCCCCCAGCGTGTACCACACCGACTTTAAATGCCACTGGGGCGGCACGAAGATCAGTCACTTTGCCAGCGAGTAGACTAACCAATATCAACCAAACAAATACAGTATAAAAGTCGCGCAATACTGTCACACCTAAAATTAGGGCGTAAGAGCAAAAATCTTTTTAACAAATTCCTTGTCAACGTACTCTTGCTGACCTGTATAGATTACTTTGAGCTGACCTGCATTCTGCATTTTTTGCTCAGTCAGGACATTAAGTTCAACCGACGCACTTTCTACTTCAGGGTAAATTGCAAAATTATTTGCCACAGACACACGCTGCCAAGATTGTTCATCCCCCCCTTTCCAATACACTTGAACTTTGCCGAATGTACTGGCGTTCCCTAAGCGGTGCATTTTCAGCTTAATGACTTGTTTTCCCGAGCCACTCTCCACGATTTGGACATCACTTAAATTTACTTTTGGTACGGAGGTTTGCTTACGGTATAAAACGGGAATGCTATAACTCAGAATCATGTTTAGGTTAATTCCAATTGCTTTCGAGGTCACACTCTTCTCTGTTGGTAGCGCTTGAAAAAACAAGTGGGAGCGATACTCCCCCGGTGCCATTCCCTGTTTACGTCTCAGTGCTAATTTTACTAATTGCCTTTCACCGGGTGCTAAATGAATTTGCTTTGGCGTCATTCGAATTAATTGACTCAAACGCCAAGACCCCACTTCATCAGTAGTTAAATCTCTGTATCCACCGGTAGGCAAAGCGTATTTTTCCTTCCAACCCAATCGGTACGTTTTCTCTTCTTGGCTGTTATTAATCAAAAAAACCTTCGCTGTGCGCTGGCGTTCGTCAAATACAACTCGAGTAGGGGAGATCATCAAGCTTGCGTGGACAAAATTACTCACCAGGCCAATTATCAACAGACCAATAACTAAAAACAGATTCTTCATAAATGACTAATAACTCACTTCTATGCTTGCCCAAACTCGGTATGTGCCATCTGGATATTGACTGGGGCTGCTTTTTATCTCTATCGTGCCACCCACCTCAAATTGTGCGTTACCAAGCGTATCACTATACACTCGGTCCACATGTTCCAAGTGAATTAGATTAATACCCGAGATGGCTAAATTACTGTGAGACATTTGAGGGGTAATGATATTGGTGCTTATAGCAATATTTGTTTGCGCAGGTAGAGCCGACAATACAATGCTTGCAGTATGTGCACCCGACACCAGATGCACCGGCCCATTGGTTGTGCTTTGCCCGTTGGCTCGCATTTGTACACGGCCAACTTCAGCATGATTTGAGATTAAAACAGTGCCAAAATTTAAAGGCCGTTCAACAACAACGCTCGCATAGCTATAGAAACTAGGTGCAACCAACAATGCAATGAACGCGGCTAATGTATTGAAACTTCCTTTACGTATGGCATGTTTCAAACCAGCAATAACCTAGTAACTCACTTCGATGGTAAAAGTGCCGCTATAGCTACCATCTAAGTAATTGGCAGTGCCGCCAGTGGTCGTTTTAAGTGTCGCACCAATGTTGAAAAGTGCTTCACCTTTGTCATCCACCTGAATTTTATTACCCGCAACGTCTTGTTTGCTCAGCGCACCAGTTTCGATGTAGTAGGTAAAAGAGTCCATCTTAAAACCCGCAGCATTAGGGTTTCCACCCGCTAAGACAATATCTGTTTCCGCAGGTTCTGTAATATTCAACGTTGCAAAAGGGACGACTCCAGAGATCTTAAACTGCGCAGGCGCCCCAGCTTCTAAAATAGAGATTTCTGCATTGCTGATATTAGTAGACGTTACACTGGCTGCTTTGCCGGTATCGGCTGGGATTACCAAAGTCGCTGTATCAGAGCCTGTGGTGTCTGCTTTCGCTCGGATTGTGCCAAATAACAGATCTGACTGCTTCTCTAATTCAAACGCATTTTTTACAGTTACTTTCGCTTCAAATGTTCTTTGCTCACCCGCGTGAGAGGTAAACGTCACCGCAGTTAGAGCGGTCACAAGGGCTATTTTTCTAGTCTTGTTTTTCATTGTGTTATCCTTTTAAAACCACTGTGGAAGAAGTTGTGATTAAGAAATACTTCTCTTGCCAAATAAATAAGAGCATAAACTCTAAAAAATACCCAAAGCTCCTTCTTTGATTCCAACACAGCTTATCCAGCCATACTCGGAGAATTTAATTTACACGCGTTCTATAAATAGGTACATCTTTTTGCGATATTTACCATCGCTTTGCAAAATACTTTAGCCTCTTCTATTGAGGTAAAACCTTTTGCAGTTACATAGTAAAGATATTGCTGATCGCTCGGTTCAATCATTTGAGCATGCACGGAGTTAAATACAAGGTGGTATTGCTGCTTAACCTTATTTAGTCGCTTATCAATATGTTCAACCTGACGTAAAGCGCGTTCACGTTTCATATGAATGCCCAGCACTAAATCTGGGGTCGTCACGTCCGCTTCAATCACTCGGTTTGAAGTCACTGCTGTCTGCGAATCATTTAACTGGGGCTCAATACTATCTGTTGCCGTATGAATTGTCGTTTCTTGCGTTGGACTAAGGTGATTTTGCACTGTCTCCACTTCAGCCTCCACTGATAAAATGGCAAGTAGCTGATTTAAGTCCCCCTCCATTTGCGCAAGGCGTTCAATACTCGCTTTATTTTTGTCATATGAGGCAATCATACTTTTATGCGCATGTATTGCTTCTTGCTGTGCTATTTTTTCTTCTAGTGAAAGTTCCGTGTTTGCACAGCCAAATAATCCCAACAAAGGTAATACTGACAATAATTTTTTTGGCCACAAAGTGGTAGGCATACTGCAAGACCCAAACTAAATTAACTAATATGACATTTCCGTCCTAACATAGGCCTTTAGACTGACTAAAAAATACTTAATTGTCCACAAAAAAGGATAAAACCCCTACCTTTTGTTCAAAAAACAATCTGCAAGTATGTTTTTGAGGGGAATACAGCACACTATATTTGTATTTATTGCAGGAACTATCGAGATCAAAAAAGCAGCACTCTGTGCTGCTTTTTTGAATTCTTTATACGGAGAATGGGTATTGAATCGCATCGTGGTGTTGGTAGTTAGTCACTTCAAAGTCATCCAAAGTTACCCACGTTTCCAAGTCTTCAAATGTCTTTATATCAGGGTTAATATGTAACTGAGGCGATTCAAATGGTGCGCGTTTTAATTGTACATCACGCATTAATTCCAGTTGGTCTTCATAAATATGTGCATTAACGATCTTATGAAACGCCTTGCCCGGTTTAAGTCCGGTAATTTGTGCAACTAGCTTTAACAAAGTAAATACTTGAATCGCATTGAAGTTACCGCCTAAAGGCACATCTTGGCTACGCTGATAACTATTTAGATATAACACACCATCTAGAATCGAAAATTGATGCTGGAACATACAAGGGCGTAAACAACCAAGATGAAAAGAACCAGGGTGATAGAAGGTAATTATCTCACCTCTGTTATCGATACCCTGAGACAAGTCATCAATCACTTGCTTGACAAGATCCACACTGCCACCGTCAGGTTTGGGGTAGTTTCTGGCGACTGCGCCATATACAAACCCCATATCATCTTCACCTTTTCGATTTGGATTGTTTAACCAGTCTTGGTTGTCATTTGCATTGGCGTTCCAAGTGTTACAACCAATCTCTCTGAATTGTGCAGCACTGTCATAACCACGCAGATAACCAAGTAATTCCGCAATCGCAGCTTTCCAATAACTTTTTCGTGTGGTCACTAGTGGGAATTCATTTTTATCAACATGATAGGTAAGGTCGGCATTAATCACGGTGAGACATCTTTTACCAGTTCTAGTGTTCTCTACCCATTTACCCTCGTCTACGATACGCTGGCATAAGTCCAAGTATTGCTTCATTTATGTAACCCTATCACTAAACTAAACTGTACTGAGCGCTATCATACACTGCCTCTGTGAGTGACACCATCATTGTCCGCATGTGTTTATTTAAAGTAAATTTGAATTCAACTTTTCCACCTCATTTCAACTTTTACTTTTAGAATATAAAATTCCAAACAAAGAAATAAAAACAGTTAACACATTCAAAAACAACTGATAGGTTAATTTAGGAACTATTATCAAGCCATAAGGAAAATAAAGTGAAGTTATCAATCAAGAGAAATACCCTAAAGCACCTTTCTAACGACAAAAAAATGGATTTGGAAATGACCAAGCGCATTGCTGGTGGGCAGCCCGACATGTGTCCCACATTCGGCAATGCGGCTTGCATCGCTGCTGAAAACAATAGTGGCTGCTTTAGCGCTCGCGAGCAAGATTGCCCAGCTGAGTTTTAAAATTGAGATCAGAAGCAATGCCATATTGGCATTGCTTCTTTAATTTGACTTACTTTTCTGAAGTTAAAACTCGATTGAACCGTGCCACTTCACCACGTTTAAGTAAGTTATATACTGCGGGTAACACAATGAGCGTGAGTAAAACCGCACTACTCATGCCCCCGACCATAGGCGCGGCAATTCGACTCATAACCTCAGAGCCAGCTCCCGTCCCATAAAGAATGGGCAATAAGCCAATAATAATCGTGGCAACAGTCATCATCACTGGCCTTACACGTAAACCAGCGCCATCCACCAGGGCTTGGTTATATTGCGCCATTGATATAGGCGTAAATGTACTTTGGGCCCGATACTTTAACTCGCTCAAAGCTTGATTCAGATACACCAACATAATAACGCCGATTTCGACCGCTACGCCTGCTAAAGCAATAAATCCAACCCCCGCAGCCACCGAAAAATTAAACCCTTCTATATACATTAACCACAATCCACCTATCAACGCCACAGGTAGCGTAACGATGATGACGGCAACCTCACTGATAGCTCTAAAATTCATATAGAGCAGTATTACGATGATAGCCAAAGTGAGTGGCAGCACATAAGAGAGCTTTTCTTTTGCTCTTTCCATGTACTCATATTGACCTGCCCAAGTAATGGAATACCCCGTAGGCAGCTCAAGCTCTGATGCCAAGTAAGCTTTTGCATCGTTTACATAGCTGCCAATATCAACTCCTTCTATATCAATAAACGTCCACCCATTTATACGCGCATTTTCGCTCTTTATGCCTGGAGGGCCATTTTCGATGTATACATTCGCGACGTCTCCCAAAGCGATACGCTGTCCTGAAGGAGTGATCACCGGTAACCTCGCCAGTTGCTCAGGTGAATCTCGATAGTCTTGCGGATACCTCAGGTTAACGGGGTAGCGCTCTTGTCCTTCAACCGTTTGAGTCACATTCATCCCACCAATTGCTGTAGACACAACTTGCTGCACGTCCGCAATATTTAAACCAAAGCGGCTTGCTTTCTTTCGAGAAATATCCACTTTAATATAGCGTCCACCAGCAACACGCTCGGAGTACACTGATGCTGTCCCTTTAACGTTTGGTAAAATACGCTCAATGTGCTGACCAATTTCTTGAATTACATCTAAATCAGGACCAGCGACTTTAATACCAACAGGCGTTTTTATGCCTGTAGCCAGCATATCTATCCGTGTTTTTATAGGCATTACCCAAGCATTGGTTACACCGGGAAATTTCACCAATTGATCTAATTCGGCTTTTAGACTTTCGGTCGTCACACCATCTCGCCACTGCGATCGAGGTTTGAGCTGGATAAAGGTTTCTATCATCGTCAATGGCGCGGGATCCGTCGCCGTCTCTGCCCGTCCAACTTTACCAAATACATTTTCAACCTCCGGCACTGTGCGTATCAGTTTATCCGTTTGCTGCAACAGCTCTCGTGCCTTGCCGATTGAAATGCCAGGGTAAGTGGTAGGCATATACATCAGATCCCCCTCATCTAATGGTGGGATAAACTCACTGCCAATTTTGTTGACGGGGTAAAAGCCCACGATGGTAATCAATGATGCTGCTGCAATCGTAATTTTAGGAAACCGCATCACTTGCCTGAGCACAGGTATGTAAAGGGCAATTAAAAATTTATTAAGAGGGTTCGTATCTTGTGACACCACTTTGCCGCGGATGAAATACCCCATCAAAACAGGCACCAAAGTAATCGCAAGCCCTGCTGAAGCGGCCATGGCATAGGTTTTCGTATAAGCCAATGGTGCAAACATTCTGCCCTCTTGCGCTTCCAATATAAATACCGGTAAAAACGACACTGTGATAATTAACAAACTGAAAAATAGCGGGGGGCCCACTTCAGAAGCCGCCTTTGCCACTATCTGCCAACGGTTTTCATCTGTTAATGGCGTTTTTTCCATGTGCTTATGCATGTTTTCTATCATAACAATCGCACCATCTGTCATCGCACCGATCGCAATTGCAATACCACCAAGAGACATGATATTGGCATTGATGCCTTGCAAGTTCATAATAATAAAAGAGGCTAAGATCCCAAGCGGCAATGTCACGACAGCCACAATTGATGAACGTAGATGAAATAAAAACGCCACGCAAACCAAAGCAACCACGGCCAACTCTTCAAGCAGTTTACTCCATAAATTATCGACAGCCCTTTCAATAAGTTGAGAGCGATCGTACACAGGAACTACTTCCACACCCGCAGGCAGTGAATTTTGAAGTGACGCAAGCTTTTCTTTAACCCCTTCAATTGTCTGCTGCGCATTCTCGCCAAAGCGCATCACCACGATGCCCCCCACGACTTCACCTTGACCGTTCAGTTCTGCGAGCCCTCGCCGCATTTGTGGTCCTATTTGTACATTTGCTACATCACCTATCGTTAAAGGCGTCCCTTTGCTATTGACGCCAAGTGGGATCGCTTCAATATCTTCAATCGATTGGATATATCCCGTCGCGGTCACCATGTACTCGGCTTCCGCCATTTCGACCACCGAAGCCCCCGTTTCTTTATTGCCTTGTTTTAAAGCCACTTCAATCAGGCTGAGAGGTACATCGTAGGCTCGAAGCTTATCAGGATTAACTTCTACTTGGTATTGCTTAACCATTCCGCCCACCGCAGCAACCTCAGAAACACCAGCAACAGCTTGCAATTCATATTTTAAAAACCAGTCTTGAATACTGCGCAGCTGACTAATATCGTGCTGACCGGTTCGATCTGTTAACGCATAGATATAAACCCAACCCACACCGGTAGCATCTGGCCCCAGCTGTGGCTTTGCCGTTTCAGGTAAACTTGCAGAAACTTGGCTCAAATACTCTAAAACTCGACTACGTGCCCAATACAAATCGGTGTCGTCATCAAAAATAATATAGACGTATGAGTCTCCAAAAAAAGAGAAACCCCGCACGGTTCTTGCGCCTGGCACCGAAAGCATTGCCGTCGTCAATGGAAATGTTACTTGATCTTGTACAACTTGAGGTGCTTGACCTGGATAGCTTGTTTTGACAATCACTTGTACGTCAGACAAATCAGGGATAGCGTCAACGGGGGTATTTTTAAGCGAATACACGCCACCTATTGCCACCATTGCCGTAACCAGCAAAACAAAAAAGCGATTGACCAGTGACCACCTAATGATAGATTCAATCATTCTGGCTCCTTAATGATGGCCGTGGCTGTGATGTGCTTCATCGCCAGCCTGTTGCAACATGATCTCTGTCACCACTAAGTTTTCCCTAACTTCAAAGGTAAATTTGACAGCATCGCCTGTTTTGAACTGTTGAAGCTCAACACCCTTTGCTACAACAAAATCCATCGTAGCGGCCTGACGATTCCATTTCTCGATTGCTTCACGGCTGATGTTTAATACCCGCGCATCAATATCAACTTGATTGATCACGCCACGTACCGTAGCACTCGGAAATGACGGTTCAGAAACAATATGGATTTCAGAGACCAAATACTCTCCGGAGCCTGACTGTATGACTTTAAAATGCAGTGCCTGACCCGCTTTGAGTGCCTCTATGTCAACACTGTCAGCAATGCCAAAGTCCATCGTCATTTCTGGCCAGTTCCATGCCGCTACAGGGTCATGCGTAATATTGGCAATCCGTTGTTGTCGCTGTATCTCATTGACCCTACCTTGCATCCATGCAAAAGTGGGCGTTTCGCCTACATTCATGCGCTTAAAATCGGAGTTTTTACTTGATTCTGAGTCAATTAAAAATTGAGCAGAAGTCACAATTTCATCTCCTGCTGCGAGCCCATCTAATACTTCAATGTACTCACTGGTTACACGCCCGATGACAATCTCGACAGACTTAAACTGGCCATTACCAACAACGAGTACTACTCTGTCCTGTTGGCCCGTGCGGATCACCGCTTCTTTAGGTACCGTTACTACCTCATCGACGGGGTCGCTATGGATAGAAATTTGCGCAAACATATTTGGTTTTAATGCCAAGTCTTTATTGTTAAACCTCAACCTAACTCGCAGTGTTCGATTTTGGGCATCAAGGCTTGGATAGACATAGTCCACTTCACCTTGCCAAGTTTTGCCCGGTAAATAGTCCAATTTCATCGTCACGGGCAAACCAGCTTTCACTAAGGCTGCTTCTCGTTCAAATACTTCAGCCTCAACCCACACTTGCTGCAACTCACCGATGCTCATCATTGTTGTATCAGGTTGAACGTAAAACCCTTCTCGAATATTTAAATTTTCTACTACACCAGATTGCGGCGCGTAAAAAGTCACGGTTTGACTGACTTCTTTCGTCTGCACCAAGTGCTCTATGAATTTGGGTGACATTTTCAGCGCCTTCAAACGCTTGCGCGCAGCGCTAATAAGTTGTTGATCAGATTGTTTTAAAGCTACCAACACCTCTTTTTGTGCATTCACAAGCTCAGGTGAATACAGTTCATATAGCGGTTGACCCTGCTCCACTCTCTCTCCCATCGACTTGATGTACAACTTGTCTATCCAACCTTCTACTCGCGGGTGAATGTGCACTAACTTATCTTCATCATAGCCAACGTAACCTACCGTGGTTATCTCTGTATGTATGCGCATGCTTTTAACAAGTGCAGTTCTTACCCCCAAATTATTCTCAACATGGGGGGAAATTGTTACAACTCCAGGACCTGAGCCTTCATTAACTTGCGGTTTCTCGTATACAGGGACGAGATCCATACCCATTGGCGATTTTCCAGGTTTATCACGGCGGTAATTGGCATCCATTGGCGCCACCCAATAAAGTGGTTTTTTCTCTTCAGCGGCTTTGTTTTCGCTTGATTTTTCACTGCTATAGAAAGTGTAGAGGTTAACCAAACCACCGCCGACAAGTGCGCCCACAAGTAACCCTAGGAGGTGTTTTTTAATCGACAACATCATAGTGCGATACTCCTTCTATTTCGCATGGCATAATATACACAATCCAAAAAGCCTGCCCTTGTTAGGGCGCTTGCACTTAACCCGAAATGGCATAAGAACAAAAGACTGGGCACACCCATAATTGCTTTAGAACTCACTAGATAAACGCTCATCAGAATTGCTCCTCATATCGCTTAACTTCTGCAAATACTGTGTGGCTGCCATCTGGCATTAACAACAAAACTTGATAGGGATGAAAACGCTTGCCAACCTCCATACCAGGTGAGCCCAGCGGCATTGAAGGCACAGATAAACCGATTGCCCCTTTGATTGGAGCCTTTAAAAACTGCTTAATAAACTTTGCTGGCACATGGCCTTCAAACACATACCCATGCTCACTAACACCAGTATGGCAAGACTGGTATCTTGGTAAAATATTCAAACGCTTTTTGGTTGCACTCAGATCTGCTAAGTCAATGGCTTGATGAAATACGCCTTGGTCCTCAAGGTGCTTCAGCCACTTCCCGCAACAACCACAAGTAGGCGTTTTATAAATTTTTAAAACAGATAGCGCTGAGCTATGCTCGGCATAGGAATAACTATGAAAAATCAACCCAGCGGCAAAGACCCCCCACTGGAGTACTAATCTAAAATATTGCATTCTGACACTCTTACAATTTATATCATTGTTGGACCATCTGCAGGCACGCTTAAATAATAACTAACACACTTCAAAATCTTGAAGCAAACAAACATGACCTTGATGGATTAATAACCAAAAACCCAAATATTGGGCATAATAAGCCTGTGTTAGGCCAGAATGGGGGGTTTATAAACGAAGTTTACGGTACTTTGTGGGGTCCCAGTGGGACTTGGAAGTGGTTTATCAGCCAACCCGCTTCGGCTATATAGCAAGTTGGCACCACCAACATAAAGCGAGAAAGGTGCGCACATGCTAGTTGGGCAACTACATTCCGTTTTGCAGCAATCCATATCACCGTGCATCGACATTGGCATGTGGTTGTTTGATGTTGCCATATGCTTATGGCCGTGACTTTCAGTTTCCATATTCATAGACACATGCCCCGACGGCATGGTGTGTGAACAAACCATTGCAGCTTTAGCGGTTGGCTGCACAATAAACATCACCATAACAACCGCCATCAGCATAAACTGAACAGCAATAGTGGTAAGTTTTGATGTGCGAGATGTTTTCACGGTAATTTATGAATCAACTGATAGCTAATGTTCGATACTATAACGCCAAATGACGGCTTAGCAAAGTTACAATCAAAAAGAGTGACTTTTGAGTCACTCTTTTTTGGGTTTAGTGGAGGTTAATAGTACCGCGCTAAGCTGTACGCACAGCCTCTCGACGGTGCGCCCAAATCATCAGGCCTAATCCACCAATAATCATCGGCAGTGATAAAATTTGCCCTTGTGATATCACACCTGCATACAGCCCAATATGCGCATCAGGTTCACGGAAATACTCTATCGCAAACCTAAAGCTACCGTAACCTAGCAAAAATAGACCTGCAATACTGCCCGCTGGGCGAGGCTGTTTGCGGTACCAAACCAAGATTAAGAATAGCACTAGGCCTTCAAAAAAAGCTTCGTATAATTGAGAAGGGTGCCTGGGCACATCGCCACCGGTTGGGAATATAATTGCCCACGGTACATCCGTTTGACGCCCCCAAAGTTCGCCATTTATAAAGTTGCCAATTCTGCCCGCAAGAAGACCAACTGGTACCATTGGCACGACAAAATCCCCGACTGATAGCGGTGACTTGTTAGTTCGCCAAGCAAATACAAAAATAGCCGTAATTACACCAAGCGCACCGCCGTGGAATGACATGCCGCCTTCCCATACTTTGAACAAGGTAATAGGGTCCGCCAAAAATTTATTGAAGTTATAAAAGAGTACGTAGCCTATGCGTCCACCTAAAATAACCCCAAGCATGCCGTAAAACAGTAAATCACTGACCTGCTCTTTGGTCCACCCTGAGTTGGGCTTTTCTGACTCTTTATTTGCCCACCACATAGCAAATGCAAAGCCAATCAGGTACATCAAACCGTACCAACGTACACTTAACGGTCCAATTGAAAAAATAATTGGATCTATTTCTGGAAACTGCAAAGCCATCGCTTTCCCTCAATAAAATAACATTTTGCCTGCAATCACTACCAATATGAATGCAAACACCTTTTTAATTGTTGCCACAGGCAGGTACTGTGTCGCTTTTGCGCCTAAGGGCGCAGTAAACCACGAAGTCAACACAATGCCAAACAGCGCTGGCAAATAAACGTAACCAGCAAAACCTTGTTGTAATGAGAGTTTCTCACTGCCCGAAACAATATACCCAATGCTGCCAAATAAGGCGATCACTATGCCACTGACCGTGGCACAGCCAATCGCCTTTCGCATGTCCACTGAAAAAAAGCATAGTAACGGGACAATTAATACACCGCCACCAATGCCAATCATGGCACTCAGCGCTCCCATAATACTTGTTATAACACTTATAAACGGGCCACCCGGCAATGCTCTTTGTTTAGCGTTGTCGCCACGCTTACTGGAAATCACCATATTAATTGCTATTAGAACAACGCACACTAAAAAAATCCACTTGATGACTAAAGCAGGAATTAATGTTGTTAAAAAACCACTTATCAAAGCCCCCATTGCGACGCCACTCATCACCCAAGGGGCTATGTGCCAAGGAATATTATTATTGCGATGATGGGCTAACGCTGATGAAGTCGAGGTAAATAAAATTGACGCTAATGATGTTGCAATGGCAACCACAATGACTTGCTCTGCAGGTAAAATTGAAAAGCCTATTAAAATTGCGGACAACATCGGAACGATAATTAATCCACCACCAATACCAAGTAACCCAGCCAAAAAGCCAACGGCACAACCTAGCAAGGCACAACTCAAAATTAATGATGTGCTGAAAAGCATAAGGACACTCATCGTTTTAGTTGTCGCTATGTTAACTCATATGATTTCCTGCTGCACCTCAATCTTAAAAAGTACGCACGTCCCGATGTTGCTATTTGCCGATGCTATTAATCAGCTTAATGCAGATGTTCAAACCCGAAGTACTAATCATTGACTGATTGATTTTTATTAGTCAGTGCAAAAATAGTACAAGCTTGACTGCGTAATTCTAAAACCCTATTTCGTGATAACGCAGCTTTTCTACGCAAAAACTTATGTAATTAGCGTTTCAATATGCCTGCACTCACAACAAAGCTGTACTTTAAATCTACTTTTAGCAACCTCTAAACACATAAAAGTATAATAAAAGTGCCTTTAACCATGAAAAAAACAAAAAATACAAAACAAAATATTAAGAAATAAATAAAATAACAAATTAATAAAAAACCATAACCTCACCTTTTATAATGACAATAAAAGAAAATATAAAAATAAAACCCGACTTTATAAACACACAAATTTAATCAAAAACTCCTTTATTGCACTAAAAAAATAAAGTTGATAGATTCTGCACCGCCGCTCTAGACATTGTAAATAAATAACACTTATAAATACACAAATGGGAAAATGCAAAACAAATAACATTCTATATTTTAAAATTAAAGAAATAACAACAAGGGTGTGGAACTTTACTAAAAATGGTAACAATGTACATTTTTTCACATTACAATACTCTACTTTATATTATAAAATACCAATATAAATTAATAATTAACGTGAAAAATAAACGCTATTTAATAGCTTTAGCATTCTCTTCAATTGCAGCTTCTGCGAGTGCAGTAGCGGTAGTTCAGTACGAGAGTTGTAATGCTATTCTAGCCGGCGGAGTGCTTGATACTTACGAACAAACGATGAATTTTGAATCAAAAATCGCGCTTAAAAAGTGGGTTTGTAGCTCTGAGTTCAGCTCAGGTAGCTCTGGTGGTGACTTAGCACTTGATGTTATTGGAATTTTTTCTATCGGTGGTGGCGGCGGTAACGTTAAAGAATGGAAAAGAGAGCATTGTTCTCAAGATGACCAATCTTATGAGGGAAGTAAGTCGTCTCACGCCTTAATTCAAAAGGCTAATGACACAATCGTTAACGCTTGGTCCCAGTGTATGCAAAACAAGAATCGTAACAACCTATCTTGTTATGCGAAAGAAACTCATGACTCTTTATTAATGAGTATCGACCTAAATGGCATCGGCAATATCGTAAATACGGACATAGTTGGTACAAATATGACCGGAGGGCGTTCAAAATTCTGT
>NZ_AUXT01000178.1 GCF_001625595.1 Pseudoalteromonas luteoviolacea NCIMB 1942 | reverse complement strand
TTGGAATTTGAATTCGGGAAATTAAAATAGAACCAACGTCAACCGTTGGCTCTATTTGATTACAGCTATTGATTTAAGTTGCCTGACTAAACACCTAATAAGCTGTTTAAAGCTGGGTGCACTTGCATCTTAGCCTTTTCTTCGGAATATGGCGTTACTGCAAGTAGCGGGCACTTTAGTCTTTGTTTAAGTGTCTCAAGGTTTGCATCATATTCGGCCATATTGGCGTCGATTTGATTGGCAACCCACCCTACACACTTTGCACCTGCACCTTCAATTGCTTGAAGCGTTAAAAATGCATGATTTAAACAACCTAGCTTCATGCCCACAACCAAAATTACAGGCAGGTTTTGCTCTGCAACCCAAGTCGATAAAAACTCATCGTCATTAATTGGTAGTGCCCAACCACCAGCGCCCTCAACGAGGGTAAACTCAGCGCCTAGCGTCGAGACATCGGCAAGCTTATGTGTTAAATCTTGTTTTGAAATATGTACATCTGCCCTGCTTGCCGCAATATGTGGCGCAATTGGCGGTTTAAAACAAAATGGATTTATTTGCTCATATGTACCATGCACATTTGCAGCTTCCATCAAGGTCAACGCATCTTCGTTGACCAATTCTCCAAACGCCTCTTCAGCTCCCGCAGCAATTGGCTTAAATCCTAGGGCTTTTTTCTTTTTTGATACTAGGTACTTAAGTAATAAGCTGGTCACATAAGTTTTGCCAACTTCAGTATCCGTTCCCGTTATAAAAAACTGACTCATTATTTTGTTAACTCCAAAAATGCGACTTCATAGCTTACGTGGGCGCAGCCGTCCCTAATAGGATAAGAGTCCAATAGTGTTTGATAGCTTTTTTTCCCTACCAAGCCCCTTCGATTTTCGCCACTATTAAGTTGATTTGCACCAATGTTCTTTACTGACTTCATTGCTGCCTTTGGTGTATCAAACATATCCACTAAACAACGTTTGCTAACCGAACGAATGCTAAATCCTGCGGCTCTTGCTGCGGCCAGTAGATTTTCAAAATCAATAAATTTGTTCACATGACAGTGCTCATCTACCCCCTGCCAAGCCGTTGCAATTTCTCTGAGTGAACCATCGACAACGATTGAAAGGTGCGCCCTGCCCCCCAGCTTTAAGATTTCATGTAGCTTAGCTAAAAGTTTGGGCAAGTCACCACTCCACTGAATCGCAAAATTACTAAAAATACAATCAAATGAATTTGCCAAAAATGGGAGACTATCCATATCAGCACATACTTTATATGCACTTTGTGGCCCTTGATTAAGCATACTTTGGCTTAAATCCAGCGCGACTAACGTATTACTTTTTTCAGATAAAGCACCGTGGTGTTGCATGGGGCCTGCACCTAAGTCAAGCATAGCACCATAGCGCTTATTCATACCCGAGAGGAGAATTTCTGCTGACCGCTTTTGTACGTTTGCATGCTTTAGGTATTGGGCTGACGCACGAGAAAACTTACTTGCTACTTGTAACTTAAGTGCTGCACTCATAATACATCCTCCAGACACCTTACCAAGTGTTCGATGTCTTCTCTTTGGTGCGCGGCAGTAAGTGTGACACGTAACCTTGACGTATTGTGTGGCACGGTGGGTGGTCTAATTGCCGTTAGCCAAACGCCTTTAGTCGAAAGCTTTTTTTGTGCATCCAAAGTATTCTCAGCACCACCTAAAATCACTGGCTGTATCGCACTATCTGACCCTTTAAGCGGAATGCTGGCATCCATCGCTAGTTTTTTAAATAACTCGATATTAGCTTTAAGGTCACTGCGCGCTTTATGTCCGTCGCATAGGCGTGTTAGCTGCCTCGAAGCAATTTCTACTAAAGCTGGCGAGATAGCGGTTGAATAAGTGTACTCACGATTGCACTGTAACATGTATTCAATCACTCGTTTGCTAGCTAGCACCGCAGCACCTTGGCACCCCATCGCCTTGCCAAACGTAATGACTAAGATTTCAGGCTTTACCCCGCTCTCCACTGAGCCAAGACCATTTTCTCCACACATTCCAAAGCTATGGGCGTCATCAATCATCAGCCACGCTTTATGAGCCTGAGCAAGTTGTTTAAGCGCGTTTAACGGTGCACCATCGCCATCCATAGAAAATATGCCTTCACTGATAACAAGCTTGTTATCAGCATTGCTTTTTTCCAGCCTAGAACGCAAGTGTCCCATGTCATTGTGATTAAATCGAACTAACTTGGCTTTACTATTTAAGCTGCCATCAATCAGGCTTGCATGGTTCAGTTTATCCTGAAAAACAGCACTGCACTGGCCGACTTTTGTGTCATGAAATAATGCACTGATCACACTAAAATTAGCAGCAAAGCCACTCGCAAATAGCATCGCTCGTTCAAACCCTAAAAGTTCACACAGCCTAGCTTCAAACAACCGATGTGTTCTTTGATATCCAGTTACCAAGGCTGAGCTTTTGCTACCAGGGTTAAAAGTTGACGATACAGGCAAGTCCGCCAGTGCCAAATAGTCGTTACTCGCAAAATTTAGATATTGGGTGCCATCAACCTGAATATGTCTAGCAGAGGCCTTTTCAATGCAAACGCGCTGACGCAACAATGCGTCCTGCGCCTTTACAGCAAGCGCTTGATCTATATATTCAAACGCCATTTATTTCGCTTCGTAAAATAACTCAGATGTCGCTTTGTCAGCGATGGCTGAATTCAATGAAGCTTCATATGCTTCGTCTGAATAGTCTTCTCGTGTTTCTGGTTTCATACCAAGTTTTTTAAGTAGGTTCATGTCAGCATCAGCTTCTGGGTTTTCAGTCGTCAGAAGTTTATCACCATAGAAGATAGAGTTTGCGCCGGCAAAGAAGCACATAGACTGCATTTGTTCATTCATCGCTGTACGTCCAGCCGACAATCGAACGTAACTCTCTGGCATCATGATACGTGCAACAGCAATCGTACGAATAAATTCAAAATGATCTAAGTCATCGACATCTTCAAGTGGTGTGCCTGCAACCTTAACCAACATGTTAATTGGCACACTTTCCGGCTGCTTTGGTAAATTTGCCAATTGCATTAACAGACCATAACGGTCAGCTGCTTGCTCACCCATACCAACAATACCGCCTGAACATACTTTCATACCGGCGTCGCGAACATGGTCAATGGTATTTAATCGGTCTTGGTAAGTACGTGTTGTAATGATTTGCTCGTAGTACTCCGGAGAAGTGTCTAGATTGTGGTTGTAGTAGTCTAAGCCAGCATTTCTTAACGCATGTGCCTTTTCATTGTCTAATTTACCAAGCGTCATACATGTTTCTAAGCCTAGTGCGCTTACTTCTTTAACCATTTTTTCAATGTAAGGCATATCACGGTCTTTAGGGTCTGACCAAGCAGCCCCCATACAAAAACGCGTCGCGCCTTTTTCTTTTGCTAATTTAGCCTGGTTAACGACTTTTTCAACTTCCATTAGTCGCTCTCTTTCTAGGTCAGTTTTATAATGACCTGATTGCGGGCAGTATTTACAATCTTCAGGACAAGCACCTGTTTTTATCGACAACAATGTTGAAATCTGGACTTCATTTTGTTTGAAGTTTTTACGATGCACACTTGCAGCGTGAAAAAGCAGATCATTAAAAGGCATTTCGAATAATGCCTTTACTTCATTGTGTTTCCAATCGTGACGAACGATGCCATATTCCATAACTTATTCTCTTCTTTTCTGGTTCTTTTTTCGCCAGACAATTTGACGGTCATTGGCTTAGTCTACTTCTTGCTTTAGTATTGTCAACGACACAGACTAGCAAAAGGTTTACAAGTGAACATTAACCAATCGGTAGATTTAGATTTTGATAGAGAGCATATCTGGCACCCTTATACCTCGATGATAGATCCACTTCCTGTTTACCCAGTCACACACACAGATAAAAACAGGATTTTTTTAGAAACAGGTGAGTCATTAATAGATGGTATGGCGTCATGGTGGAGCGCCTTGCATGGCTACAACCACCCGAAGCTTGTCAAAGCGATGACCGAGCAAGTAACAACTATGAGCCATGTCATGTTTGGTGGCATTACCCATGGACCCGCCGTAAACCTGTGTAAAAAGTTAGTTGAATTAACACCTGCACCTTTACAAAAAGTATTTTTAGCTGATAGCGGTTCCGTTAGTGTTGAAGTTGCAATAAAAATGGCATTGCAATTTTGGCTCAGCCAAGGCCACAGTAGCAAAACCAAATTGATGACAGCCAAAAAAGGCTATCATGGTGATACCTTTGCTGCGATGAGCGTTTGCGATCCAGTCAATTCGATGCATAGCATGTATCAGGGGTTTTTACCTGAACATATTTTTGTCGAGGCGCCAACATCTGGTTTTGATCAAGAGCTGAAGGAATCGGAACTTGATGCACTAGAAAGCGCTTTTAAAACGCATCATAATGAACTCGCCGCTTTTATTATCGAGCCAATCGTCCAAAATGCTGGCGGTATGAATTTTTACAGTGCCGATTACCTTAAAGCATTGAGGGAGTTGTGTGAAAAATATAATGTTTTATTGATCTTAGATGAAATTGCTACTGGATTCGGTCGCACCGGCAAAATGTTCGCATGTGAACACGCTCAAATCTCACCAGATATATTGTGCGTAGGAAAAGCGCTCACAGGTGGATGCATGACATTGTCAGCTACATTAACCACAGAAAAAGTTGCGTTAGGGATCAGCCAAGGTGAAGCTAAAGTACTGATGCATGGACCAACCTTTATGGGCAATCCATTGGCGTGTGCAACGGCGCTTGCCAGCTTGGAATTATTGGAAGAAACCGATTGGCATTCAAATGTACATAGAATTAACCAAGCAATGTCTCGCTTGCATCGCTGCGCAGAGCTAGATGTTGTAAAACAGGTTCGTACCCTAGGTGCCATCGGAGTCGTTGAGTTAAAAGAGGTCGTCGATGTTGCTAAAATTCAAAAATTCTTCATACAGAAAGGATTGTGGATCCGACCTTTTGGCAAGCTTATCTATATTATGCCTCCTTACATCACATCAAATGAAGACATTGAGGAATTAAGTGATGGGATCTATCAAGCGATAGAACAAAATGCATATTAAAACACTGGTAGCCCAGCACTAGTGCTGGGTTAACAGCCTCCTGTCGACATCAATCTGATTAAATTTCACGCAAGCCCGTATATATTCCAAGCACATACGAAGAAAAGCACCATTTTTTCAGGGTCTTTGATGATTTGTACCTGAATTTACTTCAAGTTTTTGCTACAATGCGCCTCTTATTTTTAAACTAGCAAGCCGAGAAGTAGTAAGTATGCAACAATCCGTCCAATTGCAGCCGGCAGAGGCCTATCAACCACCTCGCTTTACTGTGTATCAACACCGTCAAATTGATAAAATTGAGCAGCTCGACCAGTTGCCTGAGCACCTTCGCTTTCAAATGAAGGTGGTTGCTAATGTATTCCCTTTCCGTGTAAACAATTACGTTATTGACGAATTGATTGACTGGGATAAGGTACCTAACGACCCCGTATTCCAGCTCACTTTCCCTCAACGTGGCATGCTTGACGATGAGTCTTATGATGAAATGGCAGCGCTATTAAAGCGTGACCACACACCGGATGAGGTATTCGAGCTTGCAACTAAGCTTAGACAAAAGCTTAACCCTCACCCAGCTGGCCAAATGGACAAAAACGTCCCTTCATTTGAAGGTGAGCACGTTGAAGGTGTGCAGCATAAGTATAAAGAAACCGTTTTATTCTTCCCTGCTCAAGGCCAGTACTGCCACTCTTACTGTACGTTCTGTTTCCGCTGGGCTCAGTTTGTTGGTAAAGCGACACGCTTTAACAACAACGATGAAGAATTACTTCACAGGTATCTAGAAGAGCATACTGAAGTGACTGACCTTCTAATGACCGGTGGTGACCCTATGGTAATGCGCACAGTTAAATTGCGTAAATACCTAGAGGCACTTAAAGAGCCAAGATTTGACCATATTCGTACCATACGTATCGGTACTAAATCTTTAACTTTCTGGCCATTCAGATATGTAACAGATCCAGATGCACAAGACCTACTTGCGCTATTGAAAGAGTTAGTAGATGCAGGTAAACATGTGTCTATCATGGCTCACGTAAACCACAAGCAAGAGTTGCGTACAGACGTAGCAAAAGAAGCGATTAAATTATTACGCAAAACTGGCGCACAGATCCGTACACAAGCCCCACTACTAAACCACTTGAATACAGATCCAAATATGTGGGCAGAAATGTGGAAGGAACAAACACAAATGGGCATGATCCCGTACTACATGTTCATCGAACGTGATACCGGTGCTAAACGCTATTTTGAATTGCCACTTCACAAAACTTGGGAAATATTTAGAGACGCTTACAAGCAGGTTTCGGGTGTAAGTAGAACAGTACGTGGACCTTCTATGAGTGCAGGCCCGGGTAAAGTGGAGATTTCTGGTGTAACCGAAATTGCTGGTGAGAAAGTATTCGCGCTACGATTCATACAGGCACGTAACCCAGAGTGGGTTCAACGCCCGTTCTTCGCGAAGTTTAACGAGAACGCACATTGGCTAGATGACTTAAAACCAGCATTTGGTGAAGAAAAGTTCTTCTGGCAAGAAGAATACGAAGCAATGTAATTCAAAAAAAGCCGACTTATAAAGTCGGCTTTTTACCATTCAAATATATGTGCCATTTTGCTAATGGTCTTTAGAGCAACACCATGTTCATTACGTTTGGCATAAAGGTGCTGCATTGATTTGTCTTTAACCTCACCAACAATCACTTCTTTTACTTGATAACCCATTGCTTGAGCGGCACTGACATATGCAATGAACTCCCACTTTTTTACGTTTGTATTATCAACTATCACCAACGGGATACCTTGTGCTAATGCATTGATAAAGCGTGCAAGGTTTAAGTTATGGTATTTAGGGAGTTTAGATTTGTTAAACTCATAACGACCGTCCTCATCTGTAAAGTAGTCATCTGTCGAGCAGATAATGTATTGAGACTCATCGCCTGCTACAAGTTCATCTGCTAGCGTATGGGCGTAATGTGTTTTACCTGAACCTGGTAAACCCCTTAGAATAAAAGCTTGTTTCATTTAATGAAATTTCATTCCGACTATATTTAAATTAACCTAACTATAATGCCATAAAAAAGCCCTTTCGCACAGCCTATAAGATGGTCAATAACACGCCAACTCACGAAATAAGCGAACATTTAAAGAAATTTTTTGGCATATCCTTAAATTGGTAGTTTTTTTATGTAGCTATCAGGGGTAATATACGGATCACGTGACTTCACACACAAACAAGCGAAATTTAGTTAAACAAAAGCGAGTCACAACAGAGTTTGCATTTAGGTATATTTAAATTTGTACCTGCGTGCATATATAGACAAAAACAAGTGGGCATATTAGCCCTTATATAATTAATCATTTTGGAGTAAAGATGAGCCACATAGCGATAACGGAGCTACTAGCAGGCACCGTTGCGGTAGACAGCCAAGTTACGATAAAAGGCTGGATCCGTACACGACGCGATTCAAAAGCGGGTATTTCATTTCTTGCCGTCCACGACGGTTCTTGTTTTGACCCTATTCAAGCAGTAGTACCTAATTCGCTTAATAATTATGAAGAAGTAACTCGTCTTACTGCAGGTTGTTCTGTAGCTGTAACTGGCATACTTGTGGAGTCACAAGGTAAAGGTCAAAGCTATGAACTTCAAGCCAACTCAGTTGAAGTGCTTGGCTGGGTGGAAAACCCAGATTCATACCCAATGGCTGCAAAGCGCCATTCAATTGAGTATTTGCGTGAACATGCTCACCTACGTCCACGTACAAACGTGATCGGTGCAGTTACACGTGTTCGTAACTGTTTATCGCAAGCAATTCACAGATTTTTCCATGAACAAGGTTACATGTGGATCAGTACACCTATCATCACAGCAAGTGACTGTGAAGGTGCTGGTGAAATGTTCCGTGTATCAACGCTTGATATGAATAACCTACCTCGCACTGACAAAGGCGATGTAGATTACAACGAAGATTTTTTCGGTAAAGAAGCGTTTCTAACCGTATCTGGTCAGTTGAACGGTGAGACATATGCAAGTGCAATGTCTAAGATCTATACTTTCGGCCCGACATTCCGTGCTGAAAACTCAAACACATCTCGCCACTTAGCTGAATTCTGGATGGTAGAACCTGAAGTGGCGTTTGCGGACTTAGATGATATTGCAAACTTAGCAGAGAACATGCTGAAATACGTATTTAAAGCCGTATTAGAAGAACGTCGTGATGATATGGAGTTCTTCGCACAGCGTATCAATAAAGAAGCAATCTCAAGATTAGAGAGCTTTGTAGACAAAGACTTTGCTCAAGTCGACTACACAGATGCAATCGAAATCTTAATAACGTCTGGCAAACAGTTTGAATATGACGTTGAGTGGGGTGTAGACCTTCAGTCAGAGCACGAACGTTACCTAGCGGAAGAGCACTTCAAAGCGCCAGTAGTTATCAAGAATTACCCTCGTGACATTAAAGCATTCTATATGCGTCAAAATGAAGACGGTAAAACAGTAGCTGCGATGGATGTTGTTGCACCTGGCATCGGTGAAATCATTGGTGGCTCTCAGCGTGAAGAGCGTTTAGATGTACTTGACGCACGTTTAGAGGAAATGGGCTTGAATAAAGAAGATTACAGCTGGTATAGAGACCTTCGTAAATACGGTACGGTTCCTCACTCTGGCTTTGGTCTTGGATTCGAGCGTCTAGTTGCATACGTAACAGGTATGGGTAACGTTCGTGACGTTATCGCATTCCCTCGTACAAAAGGCAGCGCAACTTACTAATTTAATAGTAATTTAAAATAAAAAAGCCCCTATTCAAGGCAATACTGTTCACTTTAGAGGAACAACTTTGCGATTAACAGAGTAACGGCTTTTATTCATCTTAACGACCCTAGGGCAGCTTGGCCTAGGGCGTTTTTCTTTAGAGAGTACCGTCAGTCCCCTATAAGTGCAGCTAAACGCTTGGGTGTGTTGCCTGGAGAGAGCATTCGCCATCACTTTAA
>NZ_AUXT01000177.1 GCF_001625595.1 Pseudoalteromonas luteoviolacea NCIMB 1942 | reverse complement strand
TTTCATGACCTTTTGGATCGGTCAGCTGATCATGTTCTTAATAGATCAGCATTGCACATTAACTGTGGCCTTTTAAATTCTGATCGAGAAGATAGCGTTTATTACATTTAATATATAGTTAAACGACTTCAGACGGTGCCTAAAGTTAAGGCATTGCATCCAAATCTGCACCTTCTTTTTCCACTTCCACTGGGATTAAATCTTCTTTACTGACACCCATAGCCACCGCTACAGAACTTGCCACATAAACAGAAGAGTAAGTACCAATAAACACACCAAATAATAGTGCAGTTGCGAAACCATGAATGGTTTGGCCACCCCATACAAATAGTGCGATCAATACAAGGATAGTCGTAATTGATGTCACAAGTGTACGGTTCATAGTTTGTGTCAGTGAAATATCGATGATCTCAATCGTATCGTCGATACGTACCTTACGGAAGTTTTCACGAATACGGTCAGATACAACAATGGTGTCATTGAGTGAGTAACCTATTACCGCCAAAATTGCCGCCAAAATGGTTAAGTCAAATTCAAGCTCAAGTATAGAGAACAGACCCATTGTTAGAATCACATCATGAAATAGGGCTGCAACCGCACCAACCGCAAAACGCCATTCGAAACGAAACGCGACGTAGACCAAAATACACAGCAGTGCAGTCAGCATCGCCAAGCCGCCCTGCTCTTTTAGATCTTCACCCACACTTGGGCCAACAAACTCAATACGACGCATCTCAACGCTACTGTCAGCCAGTTTTAACGCATCAATCAGCTGATTGCCAATGGTCTCCGCCTTAACGTCTTCACGGGGTGCGATACGAACCAATACCTCTTGGCTTGAACCAAATAGTGTTACTGCGGCATCTGCAAATCCATTCTCAGCAAGTACTTTGCGGATCTTTGGTAAATCAGCAGGCTGTGAAAAACCAACTTCTACCGCTGTACCGCCTGTGAAATCCAAACCAAAGTTCAGGCCTTTGACCATAAACGATGCAATCGAAGCCAAAATCAGTAACGCTGAGAAAGCCATCGACAACTTGCGTGCCGACATAAAGCGGATGGTGCTTGATAATTTTAATAACTGCATATTCGCTCCTAAATCGATAACTTGTTGATACGTTTACCGCCAATAAAGGCATTGATCACGGCACGAGTACCAATAATCGCTGTAAACATAGATGTCAAAATACCGATTGCTAATGTCACGGCGAAGCCTGCTATTGGGCCTGTTCCCACTGAGAACAAAATAACCGCAGCTATTAGTGTCGTGATATTCGCGTCAAAGATTGTACTGAAGGCGCTGTCATAGCCAAAGTGAACTGCTTGCTGGGGGCTGCGCCCATCCGCCAACTCTTCTCGAATACGCTCAAAAATCAGTACGTTCGCATCTACTGCCATACCAACAGTCAGTACAATACCCGCAATACCTGGTAGCGTCAGTGTCGCACCACTGATCATTGACATCACACCAATGATCATTACAAGGTTTGCAGCCAACGCTAAATTAGCAACTAGGCCAAACCCTTTGTAGTACATCAACATAAATGCAAGAACAAAAGAGAAACCAAGTACAACAGCGGTCATACCCGCTTCAATGTTTTCTTGACCAAGGCTAGGACCTACCGTTCGCTCTTCCACGATCTGGATTGGAGCAACCAGCGCACCTGCACGTAAAAGTAAGCTCAGATTATGTGCTTCTGCTGGGTTATCTATACCGGTAATACGGAATGAATTATTTAAACGTGACTGAATGGTCGCGACATTAATCACTTCTTCAACTTTAATAGGCGGAAGCGCTTTTCCTTCAGCATCGACTTTGCCTGAAGGCTTGTATTCAATAAATACCGTTGCCATGCTCTTACCAACTGCTCGTTTGGTAAAGGCACTCATTTTAGCGCCACCTTTGCTATCAAGGTTAATGCTTACCTGAGGACGTTGATACTCATCCATGCCCGATTGTGCACCGGTAATGTGTGAGCCTTCCAAAATCACGCGCTTTTTCAATACAACCGGGTAACCATCTTTGTGATACAGTACTTCGCTACCACCTGGCACTCTACCTTGCGCAGCTGTACGCGTATCCGCACGTTCATCTACTTCACGGAATTCTAAAGTCGCTGTTGCACCTAAAATTTCTTTTGCACGCGCTGTATCTTGTACACCAGGAAGTTGAACGATAATTCGCTCAGAGCCTTGACGTTGCACGTTTGGTTCAGCAACCCCTAGCTGATTAATTCGGTTACGAATGATGGTTTCATTTTGCTTGATTGCGTAATCGCGTAACTCACGCTTTTTCATATCGCTCAAGCTAGAGAAAAACGCTAGGTCGTTGCTGCTGTCATTGACAAATACATTGCCTGGGTAACGGCTTTTCAAAAAACGCTCAGCGGCTTTTTTGTCTTCTTCTGAACGCATGACCACTTGGATACGTTCACTATTAGCAACTTGGCGAATCGAACCATAACGTAATTTCTCTTCACGTAGGTCACTCTTAAAGTCTTGCTCCATCTGCTCAAGCGCTTTGCCCATCGCAGTTGCCATATCCACTTCCATGGTAAAGTGAACACCACCGCTCAAGTCCAAGCCAAGCTTCATTGGGTTCGCACCAATGTTTTTCAGCCAATCTGGCTGCGCTGGAGACATGTTAATTGCTGAGATGTAATCTTCGCTTAGTGTGTCACGTAGGATATCCTGCGCTTTTAGCTGATCTTCAACGTTTTTAAAGCGAATAAGCACTTGCCCTTCTTCAAGAACGGCAGATTTAATTGGTAAGTTGTTTGTTTGAAGTGTTTTATTTGCTTGATCAAGCACGCTTAAATCAGCGTCAGCTCCTTTCGTACCAGAAATTTGTATGGCCGGATCACGACCATACATATTAGGGGTAGCATAGAGAATGCCAACGGCCAATACAGCGAGTACAAGTAAATATTTCCACATTGGATACTTGTTTAGCACTGGATTATCCCTTTCTTATTGTTATAGCGACTTCATTGTACCCTTAGGTAAAACTGCTGCAACCGCTGATTTTTGAACTGTTACTTCAACTTGGTCATTCAGGGCGATTACCACGAAATCTTTGTCTTCTGCAACTTTCGAAACTTTACCGACAAGGCCACCCGAAGTAAGTACTTCATCACCTTTGCCCAAAGCCCCCATAAGGTTTTTATGCTCTTTCACACGCTTAGCTTGTGGACGGTAAATTAAGAAATAAAATACCAAACCAAAAATAGCTAACATAATAAGCATTTCCATACCACCACCAGCTGGGGCCGCAGCCGCTGTACTTGCATGGGCGTTAGAAATAAATAAGCTCATTGCTTTTCCTCATTTAATTTTGATAAAACGTTTACTCTGCTTCTACGTCAGCTAGAGGCGGTACTGTTAAGCCTCTACGTTCATAAAAGTCAGCGACAAATTCTTCAAATGTCCCTTCGCTCAGGGCGTTTCTCATACCTTCCATCAAACGCTGGTAATAGCGTAAATTGTGAATGGTATTTAATCTTGCTCCTAAAATCTCATTACACTTGTCTAAGTGATGTAAATAGGCACGAGAATAGTTCTTACATGTGTGACAATCACACTCTGCGTCCAAAGGACTTGTATCTGTTTTGTGAACTGCGTTACGGATTTTAATCACACCATCTGTAACAAACAAGTGTCCATTTCGCGCGTTTCGCGTAGGCATTACGCAGTCGAACATATCGATGCCTCGACGTACGGCTTCAACTAAGTCTTCCGGCTTACCCACACCCATTAAGTAACGCGGCTTTTGCTCAGGCATTTTGTAAGCACAATGGTCAAGAATTTTAACCATTTCTTCTTTTGGCTCACCGACTGATAAACCGCCTAACGCATAACCGTCAAAACCAATATTTTCAAGGCCTTTTTGCGATTCTGCCCGCAGTTCAGGGTACATACCGCCTTGGATAATGCCGAATAGCGCAGATGGATTATCACCATGTGCTTCTTTAGAGCGTTTAGCCCAGCGTAACGACAGCTCCATAGAGTCTTTCGCTTCTTTTTCTGTTGCAGGGTAAGGTGTACATTCGTCAAATATCATCACGATGTCTGAGCCTAAATCACGCTGAACCTCCATTGCTTTTTCTGGAGAGAGCATGATCTTTTCACCATTTACTGGTGATTTGAATAGTACGCCCTCTTCAGAAATTTTACGCATTGCGCCTAAACTGAATACTTGGAAACCACCTGAATCGGTCAGAATTGGTTTATCCCAATTCATAAAATCATGTAAGTCACCATGTTGTTTAATAATTTCTGTGCCTGGACGTAACATTAGGTGGAACGTGTTGCCAAGACAGATGTGCGCACCCGTTTCTTTCAATTCGTCTGGCGTCATGCCTTTTACTGTGCCGTAGGTACCTACCGGCATAAACGCAGGTGTTTCTACAACACCACGATCAAAAACCAAACGTCCACGACGGGCTTTGCCATGCGTACAATCTAATTCAAATTTCATATCTACCTCGTGTCGGAAAAACAGTCCAACAATTCTTAACCAATGACTTTTTCCCATGTAGGGGTCATATAAACCGTCAGATTCTACCAATAAAGACCGAGCAATTCTAATATTGGGGCTAAAAAGCGATAAATAAAGTCACAGTTAAAAAAGGCACATATTAAAAACAAAAAACCCGGCATTTCGCCGGGCTGTATTTTTATGCTTTATTTTGTCTGGTCAAGAACATCGCATCACCATAACTGAAAAAGCGATAGCGTTCTTCTATCGCCGTTTCATAGGCGTTCATGATGTACTCTTGCCCAGAGAAGGCACTGACCAACATAATCAGTGTCGATTCAGGTAAATGGAAGTTGGTGATCATCACATCAACAACACTGAACTGATAACCAGGGAAGATGAAGATGTCTGTATCGCCATAAAAAGTTTTCAATTCGCCGCCATGTACTTTTGCAGCAGACTCTAACGAGCGCACAGAGGTTGTACCTACGGCAATCACGCGACCGCCTAGCTGCTTACAACGCGTAACCGCATCAACTACATCTTCGGGCACTTCAATGTACTCTGAATGCATATTGTGGTCTTTAACATCATCTACACGCACCGGCTGAAATGTGCCAGCCCCTACATGTAGTGTTACAAAAGCCATATCCACGCCTTTGTCTTTCAGCTGAGCCATTAAGGTATCATCAAAGTGTAAACCTGCTGTGGGCGCAGCTACGGCACCCGGCTTTTCACTGTAAACTGTTTGATACCTTTCTTTGTCGCCCTCTTCATCGGGACGATCTATGTAAGGTGGTAACGGCATATGACCAATTTCATCTAGAATAGTCAATACAGAATGTTCGCCTTCAAATGCAAGCTCAAACAGTTCACCGTGGCGCGCAACCATTGTCGCCTGTGCTTTGCCTTCTAAAATTAACTCAGCCCCTGGCTTAGGTGACTTACTTGAGCGAATGTGGGCAAGTACTCTATGTTCATCTAGAATACGCTCGACCAACACCTCAACTTTACCGCCCGTCGCCTTTTGGCCGAACATGCGAGCCGGGATCACTTTAGTATTATTGAAAATGATCAGATCTTCTGGCTCAATTAGATCAATAATATCTTTGAATATCTTGTGTTCTAGCTTACCACTGTCACCATTGAGAGTGAGTAAGCGGCTACTCGTACGTTCCGCTTTTGGGTGACGAGCAATCAATTCATCGGGAAGTTCAAAACTAAAGTCAGCTACGCGCATGTAGACCTCATATTCGTGCAAGTTGGCGGCAAGTCTAGTGCTGCACGGAAATGAAATCAAGCAACATAAGATATCTATTCATACTTTTTAGGCCCTTGTCAGCTGTGTCAAATAGCTTTACTCTACTGGCTATTACGCGCCCATGCGCGCGTAAACCAGCCATAGCAAATTGAGTGCAGTATTGCCAAAAAGGCAATATAAAACAATCTAATAAATTGATATGGGTAGTAGAATACGAACTAGAAACATGGGTTTGAGGTAGTAACGCCATGGCAAAACAGCTTACTTTATTACTCGTCAATGCGGATCATATTGAGCGCCAGACCGTAATAAGAACGTTACAAAAGCTAAATGTATTCCAAATTATTGAGCTCAGTGATACTCAGGCGGCACTGCAATTATTGAAGCAACAGGCCGTTGATCTGGTGATCAGTGGTCTGAATGTGGGGAAAATCGATGGCTGGCGTTTTTCTCGTATGATCCGTTCAGGGTTACTCAAAACGCCAAAGAATACACCTATCGTGCTCATACCTCCGACTTACTGCGAACGCATTGCTGAAACCACAGCCCGCAGTTACAGCATTGACGCTGTATTACCGTTAGAGCGCCACGATGTGCTACCACAAGTTTTGGCCAATGTATTGTCAACTCACTTGCAAAAAAGTAGTCGACTGAACTTACTGCTGTTAGAGCACAACGAAAAAAAAGCAGCGGAGATTGTCGATCATTTAGCACTGAGCTTTACTACCAAACATGTGATCTCTGCGAATGCCGCACTCTCTGAGTTTTTACAGAGTGATTACGCTATTGTATTACTAGACGCAACATCTACTCGCGCAGAAACCACCAAAGAGCTGGTTGCAAACATATTACAACACAAGCCTAGTCAAGCTATCGTAACAATTATCGACAATCAAGATGCGGATTATGCTGAGCAGTTATTGCTACTAGGGGTTACTGATTTTGTCCGCTCCCCTTATAACTTATCTCTTTTAAGTAAGGTGTGCGATCACGCCGCGCGCCGTGAAGATTTTATGGTGAGCTATGCCGAGTTTGCCAACAAAGTCGAACAACTTAGTCGCAGTGAGCAAAGCTATAAGGAACTATTTTCTGCCCACCAACGGATCCTACTTCACTTAAACACCGTGGTCCTCGAATTAGATGCGAAAGGCACAATCCGATTCATTAACCCGGCATGGGAGCAACTAACAGGCCATAAGCTGAAATCAACACTCTCGACCCAGCTGTGTGATTATGTACTGCCCGAGTACTCACCTAAATTGCACCTTATCGTTAAAGAGATATTGGCAGGGGCTCAATCTTCAACATTTGAGCTTCGGATGAGACATCACTCAGGGACTGCGGTTTGGGTAGAGTGCCGTTTTCAGTTAATCAAAAATAAAACAAGTACAAGTACAACGACAATTACTGCCACCATAGACAATATTCATGAGCGTAAAGAGGCGGAGTTACAGCTGAGACACTTAGCGCTGCACGATACCCTCACGGGTTTACACAATAGGTATTACTTTGACCAACAGCTTAACCTGCTTTGCCAACAGGCAAAATTACAGAATGATATAGAGCATGCTCTGATCTACATCGATCTAGATCACTTTAAGATTATCAATGACAGTAAAGGCCACCAACAAGGTGACATTGTACTGCAAGAAGTCGCGCAGTTGTTTGGTGAACATATCAACCAAGAGCACCTAATCTTTCGGATCGGTGGCGATGAATTTGCGGTACTCCTCAAAAATAAATCACTACTTGAAGCACATATGATGGCTGAAAGTATTTGTAGTTCCATTGAAAACCACCGTTTTCATTCAGAAGAAGCTAGTTATACTATCAGCTGCTCTATCGGACTGACACAAATTACACAAACCAACAGCGATCCGAATGAATGTTTAAAACAGTCAGATATTGCACTATATATTGCCAAAAACCTTGGCCGTAACTTAGTACATTGTTATAGCAAAGAAGACGATAAAAACAGTACGTTACAGACTGGTTTAGAATGGGGTCATAGTGTTCGAGAAGCGTTAAAAAACAATCAACTGGAGCTGCATTATCAGCCTATTTGGGACTTTAAAAATAGCTCGATTGCTTACTATGAGACATTACTGCGCTTGGTCATTGACGACAAACTCATCTATCCCAACCAGTTTATACCAGCTTTAGAGTTACTCAATGATACTTACTTGATGGACCAATCAGTTATCAGAGAGAGTATTAAAGCAGTGGCAACACACCCAGAGCTTCACCAGGTTTCATTGAACCTGTCTGCGCAATCCTTTCTGGATGAGCGGTTAATGCCCCATATTCAAAGTTGTTTACGAGACTTTCAAGTCCCAGCACATTGCATTATTTTTGAAATTACAGAATCAGCGAGTATTAATAATCTCGCAGCAACTCAAGCGATGATAAAACGGCTTAATCAATTGGGCTGCCATTTTTCTATTGATGATTTTGGCACTGGATTTAGTACATTTAGTTACCTAAAACAGCTGCCTGCACAGCATGTTAAAATCGACGGTTCATTCGTTAGAGACATGTTGAATGACCCAATTGACCTCGCACTTGTAAAAGCAGTCAACGATATTAGCCACTCTTTAGATAAGAGTTCTGTTGCAGAATATGTTGAAAATAAAGAAATTTTTGAAGCACTCAAGGAGATTGGTGTCGACTATGGTCAAGGCTACTTCATCTCTCGCCCGTTACCAATAGAGCAACTCAAGCTTGCCCTAGAAACTATTTTATCACTAAAAACAGCGTGCTAACCAAAATGGGTAAAAAAGTCGCTGCAGTAAAATAAAAACTCAACTATAATTAAAGCTCGCAACAAAATGTCATCTAGTTTAAGTTACTTACACAAAACTAGACGACATCTAATGGATTTGAGCACGTCTCGCAATGGAATTCGAGGAGCTAAGTATGTTTCAGTTTATTCTGTTTTTATCACTGGTACATTGTTTAATTGCTTTGCAATGTTACCGCTGCGCTAAACAAAAAGGGTATCCAACTAAGTTATTCACTTTATTGGGCTTTATTCCATATTTTAATTTAGTTGTTTGGGTATATTTGTTGTTTCTACCCAACATTATGTCACAGAGCAGACTCAGCTCTACTTAAACATTCAGTGCTTAGTCTGCAAACTAACTGTACTAATATTAAAAAGCAGTGTCATTGACACTGCTTTTTAATGAAATCACCCACCTGATTACTAAACATTTTAAAGTCTCGTATCCGGCCTGTGGTTTTACGCCACAATAGCCCTATCTCTCGATACGCTTCAGCTTGTGGTGATAGCGTAACCATTGGCTTACCTTCCAGAATACCGGCATTGAGAGCCATTTGCGGTAAAAAAGTCACGCCGTTTTGATATTCCACCATACTCAATAAAGTATGTAAATTGGCAGCCTCAAAAGGGTTGATACATTCACTGCGATTCAAGTGACATGCACTTAATGCGTGCCCCGTCATACAATGCTCTCTCTCAAGTAAAAAGACACTATCTTCAGGCAATAAGTTGAAATCTTCCAAGATTTCTGGAATGTGATAGTCCTGATGACGCACCAGTGAAAAGTGATCTTTTGCCAATACTTGAGTATGAAACTTCTCCGTTCTATATGGTAGCGCAAGCATACCCATATCGATATGACCTTGCTCAAGCTTATCAAGTAAACGGTCGCTGGTATCTTCAACAAGGACAAGCTTTAAATCTGGAAATGCTTCTTGGCAAAATTGATATAAAGGCGCGGCAATAAAGCTGGCAATCGTTGGGATCATGCCCAACACCAATTTACCAGAGAGCGGATTTTTATAACTTTTTGTGAGCTCGACAACACTAATTGAATCGTCGATGATTTTCTTTGCTCGCTCAACAACTTCTTCACCAACATCGGTAAACATTAAGCTGCGGTTTTCACGCTCGATTAACTGACAACCGAGTGTTTCTTCTAGATTTTGAATCGCGCTACTGAGTGTAGACTGGCCGACAAAGCAGGCCTCTGCTGCACGCCCGAAATGTTGTTGTTGATGTACAGCGATGAGATATTGTAATTGTTTTATACTTGGTAAGTTATTCACTTGTATACCCATAAATAAAAAGACCCCAGCACCAAGGGCGCTGAGATCTTTTCAAGCTAAAAGTCTGTCTTCTATTAAACGCCGAACGCGGTTCGTAGAATATAGAATATAACAATAGCAAGGGCAGCACCGACTGGCAATGTGATCACCCAAGAAACCACAATGTTTCTTATCACACCCATGTTAAGTGCAGCGATACCGCGTGCCATACCTACACCTAAAACAGCACCTACAAGCGTCTGTGTCGTTGAAATTGGCAAACCAGTACCAGAAGCAATTACCACGGTAGAAGCCGCTGCTAGTTCAGCTGCGAAGCCACGACTTGGTGTTAAGTGCGTAATGCCTTCACCGATTGTTTTAATTACTTTCTTACCAAGCACCGCTAGACCGACGACAATACCAAGACCACCAAGTGGTAAAATCCACCATGCAAGCGCGGCTTTCTTGGTCATCTCGCCATTGTTTTCAACAATATTGACTACCGCTGCGAGTGGGCCGATTGCATTAGCTACGTCATTCGAACCATGTGCGAACGCCATACAACATGCCGTCAGTACCATCAGTACTGCAAACACTTTCTCAACGTTATTGAACTGCATTTGTTTGTCAGCATTCGGGTCCATCTTCATGCGAGAAATTACTACTTTACCGATTAGACCAATTAATACTGCAATACCAATAGCCAGTGCATAACCTTCGAACGTACCTAGATTAACACCAATGTGCTTTAGACCTTTTTTGATGGTTACTAGCGACATTACAAAGCCAGCTAAGCCCATGTAAAAAGGTACAAAGCGCTTCGCATTGCTCAGTGGTTTATCTGTATCAAATATCAGCTTTTGTGCGCTCATAAAAATCAAGTAAGCGATAAAACCAGAAATAGCCGGTGTGACTACCCAGCTTCCGACGATGCCGGCCACTTTACCCCACTGAATCGCTTCGCTACCCACCGCAACGAGCGCAAAACCAATGATTGCACCAATAATCGAGTGTGTTGTTGATACAGGCCAGCCTAGTACTGAAGCTAATAGTAACCACGCACCAGCGGCAAATAGTGCCGAGATCATGCCCAGTATCATTAATTCAGGGATTTCTGCAAATGGCGTAGCGTCGATGATGCCTTTACGTATAGTCGACGTAACTTCGCCACCAGCAAGATATGCACCTGCAAACTCAAAAATCATCGCGATGATAATCGCTTGTTTAATTGTCAGCGCTTTAGAACCGACCGACGTACCCATTGCATTGGCAACGTCATTCGCACCAATACCATAAGCCATAAAGAAACCAACTGCAGCTGCGATGATGACTAGCATCGAGCCATAGGAAGCAATGAATTCCATTGAAAAACCTTTAGTGCTGTTTCAGCACTGTTTTTGTATTTGTGTTCACGTTGTCTACTTTAATTGATTAAACGACCCACAAATAACTATTAAACAAACACAACACTGTCCTCTCTAGCATTAACTCGCTTGGAGAGTAATCACAGTGTACAACTATTTAACTCGTTTCGCTGATTAAGAATCAGCGTGCTAGCATCACCTCAAGGCGAGCACCAACACGTTCAGCGATATCGGCAAGCTCACCCACCCATTCAATGATCTTATATAAGAACATCACATCAATAGGGTTAAGATCAGCTTCTACCTGACGAAGTTCTTGGCGAATTTTTATTTGCATGTCATCGGTATCTTGCTCAATCGCATCAAGCTCAACTAACATTTTCTCGACCAAGGCAACTTCACGACCTCTGAACCCTGTTTCCAGTAGCTCATCCAGTTCGTTAATCGCTTTAGAGGCTTGTTTCGTTGCATCTACACAGCGTGATAGATAAGCAACAAAGTCTTTTTGAATAGATTCGGGGATCACCATTTCTCGACCAACGACTCGTCCTGCGATGTCTTTGGCTTTATTGGCAATTTTATCTTGATGGGTAATAAGTTCCAGTAAATCAGTCCGTTCAACTGGCATGAATAAACCGCGAGGAAGTTGTAAACGTACTTCTCGTTTTAACGCATCCGCTTCACGTTCTAGGTTACGAATATTAACGCGAAGTGCATCCGCTTCAGTCCACTCCCCTTTGAAGACATGTTCAAAGAACGGGATCAAGCTTTCACTGGCTTGATGCACTATCTTAATGTGCTCTTCAATCGGCTTTATAGGAGATTTTGCAAACACTCCTAAAAACGCATTACTAGGCATAACTGACCCTTAAATCATATTAATATGCATGTGCAGAGGCCAAGTTTACAGCATTAACCGAATTTGTGAACGATTTTTATCATGAA
Organism: Pseudoalteromonas luteoviolacea NCIMB 1942; assembly: GCF_001625595.1. Classification (GTDB taxonomy): domain Bacteria; phylum Pseudomonadota; class Gammaproteobacteria; order Enterobacterales; family Alteromonadaceae; genus Pseudoalteromonas; species Pseudoalteromonas luteoviolacea_A. The sequence continues at coordinate 43,133 of NZ_AUXT01000177.1, read as the reverse complement.
CTAGGGATTAATCGTTCACCTTGCCACAATTAATCCCCAATAAAACTATAGCGATTTTTCGATATCTTCTTGAGAGGTATGACGAATATCTTTACCGTTTACAAAGTAAATAACGTATTCTGCGATATTTTGGCAACGGTCACCAATTCTTTCCAATGAACGTACAGACCAAACCAGATCCATAATTTTTGGAATAGAACGTGGGTCTTCCATCATGTAAGTCATAATTTGACGTGTTAGCGCTTCGTATTCTCTGTCTACTTTTGCATCTTCTTTGTGTACTTCAAATGCACGTTGAGCATCCATTCTAGCAAACGAGTCCAATACGTCGTGTAGCATCTTAGAAACCAATCTTCCCATGTTCTCAACATTCACAAGAAGGTGCTGCTGATCTTTGGTGAAAGAGTCCAACGCAACTTTTGCAATGCGCTCGGCTTCATCGCCAATACGTTCTAAATCAGCGATAGTTTTAGCAATTGCAACAACCAGCCTTAAGTCACTTGCCGCCGGCTGCCTTTTAGCAATGATGCGTGTACACTCTTCATCAATGTTCACTTCCATTGCATTTACTTTGTAATCATTTTCACTCACTTTACGCGCTTTATCAGCATCACTCGTGCTCACAGCGTCAAGTGCAAGGTTTAGTTGCTGTTCAACCAACCCGCCCATGCTTAATACATGGTTTCTTACGTTTTCTAGCTCTTCGTTGAAGCGACCAGAAATGTGCTTATTAATATTGTGTTCCATCTAAAACCTACCTTTTATACCAACCCAAACCGATGCTGCCCATTGCACGAGCAGCCTTCACTGTCAGACCTTAGCCGTAACGACCTGTGATGTAGTCTTCAGTCTTTTTCTTCGTTGGTGTTGTGAATAATGTATTTGTATCTGAATACTCGATTAGTTCACCCATATACATGAACGCAGTTTGATCAGATACACGCGCAGCCTGTTGCATGTTATGTGTAACAATAACAACAGTATACTTGTCTTTCAGGTCATTTATCAGCTCTTCAATTACCAATGTTGAGATTGGATCTAGCGCTGACGTTGGTTCATCAAGTAACAATACTTCTGGTTCAATGGCAATCGAACGCGCAATCACTAAACGTTGTTGCTGACCACCTGACAAGCCAAATGCACTGTCATGTAAGCGGTCTTTTACTTCGTCCCAAAGTGCCGCACCGCGTAAAGAGCGCTCAACCACTTCATCTAGCTTACGCTTATCTTTGATGCCTTGAAGGCGAAGACCATATACGACATTTTCGTAAATAGACTTTGGAAATGGGTTTGGTCTTTGGAACACCATACCGACGTTACGGCGTAAAGCTGCAACATCGACACTCTTATCATAGATATTTTGTCCTTGAAGGTTAATTTCACCTTCAATTCGACAACTGTCCACCAAGTCATTCATGCGGTTAATACAACGCAACAGTGTTGACTTACCGCAACCTGATGGACCGATAAAGGCGGTAACTTCGCCTTTTGGAATTAACATGTTGATTTTACTCAGAGCCTGCTTGTCACCATAGTAAAGGTCAAGGTCTTTGATCTCTAAAGCTGTTTGCTCTGGGCTCAAGTTTGCAAGATCTAATTTATTGTTAGCATCTGCGTTATTTACTTGTGGCGCTACTGTAATCATAAAGGGATACCTATTTAAAATCTGTACTATTAGTGCTCTAGAGCTCTGAATTTTTCACGTAAGTGGTTACGAATACCAATTGCGGTAATGTTAAGCGCAATGATCACTGTAACAAGTAAGAAAGCAGTCGCGTACACTAACGGACGTGCTGCTTCTACATTCGGGCTTTGGAAGCCAACATCATAGATGTGGAAACCTAGGTGCATAAACTTACGATCTAAATGAATATATGGAAAGTTACCATCTAACGGTAGTGTCGGAGCCATCTTAACCACGCCCACCAGCATCAGAGGCGCAACCTCACCCGCTGCACGCGCAACCGCAAGAATCAACCCCGTCATAATGGCAGGGCTTGCCATTGGTACAATAATACGCCATAGCGTTTCAGCTTTTGTTGCCCCTAAAGCTAAAGAGCCGTGGCGTACAGAACTTGGAATACGTGATAAACCTTCTTCGGTAGATACGATCACAACTGGTAAAGTCAAAATCGCCAACGTTAATGCTGACCAAATAACACCCGGAGTACCAAATACAGGGCTTGGTGCTGCTTCAGGATAGAATAATTGGTCAATCGAGCCACCCAACATATAAACGAAGAAGCCAAGGCCAAATACACCATAAACAATTGAAGGGACACCCGCTAAGTTAATAACCGCGATGCGGATCATCTTAGTGACTGCATTCTTCGCGGCATATTCATGTAAGTAAATCGCAGCAATAACACCAAATGGCGTCACGATAACAGCCATCAGCATCACCATAAATACAGTACCGAAGATTGCAGGGAACACCCCACCTTCCGTATTCGCTTCACGTGGGTCGTCGCTGATAAACTTACCCGTTTGTGAAAAATAGTGACCAACTTTAGAGAAGAAGCCCATATTGTTCGGAAACCATACATCCAATACTTGGTAAAGTGGCAATGTCACTTCTTCGCCGCGCATGTCTCTAACAACAACATAGTCACGCTTTGCATCAGCGCGTAGCTCGAATAAGCGCTTTTCAAATACTTTATACTCTTCTCTTAGCTGTGCTCTTTGCGCTTCTAGTTCAGCCTTTACTTTATCGGTTAGCTCATTATCTAACTGGTAACCACGTTCCTTAAGGCGAAGCCTTTCTAATTCATAGTTAATGTGGCCAATGTCACCATTTTGTAGATCTAAGGCCTCTTCATTTAGCTCTACTGCACGCTCAACAAGGAACTCTAGACGCTCAACAGGTTGTTGTGTGACGACTTTACCATCTTCAATTACACGTACAACATAACCATAAAAGTTACCGTTTTTGCTACGCTCAAATACCGCCATGTCTTCTGGCACTGTGCGACTTTGAATATCTGTCGTCAAAATCCATCGAAAGTCTAGTTCAACATATTCACGGTTACCCGTTTTGACCAATAGGCGCTCAATGTACTCGTCTTGATAATCCGAAAAATCGTAACCTGCCGCTTCTAAACGCGCTTTAGGTACCATCTCACGGTCATAGATTTCACCAATTACAGTTTGCTTTGCAACTGAACCTTCTAATTCGAATTCTACTACCTCGGTTGGCCAGAAGAAGCTAAGCCCCTTCCAAGCAATCATTGCTAACAAACCAATTACCGAGATTAAACTGATGCTTACTGCACCACCTGTCATCCAGATCCAAGGAGATCCTGACTTAAACCATTGTCTTACCATGTCATCTCTCTCCAATTACATTGAGCTGTACTTTTCACGCAGCTGCTGACGAACAAACTCAGCCACTGTGTTAAAGATAAATGTAAAAATAAACAGTACAAATGCAGCTAGGAACAGGATCCGGTAGTGGGAGCTACCTACCTCTGATTCTGGCATTTCGACCGCAATGTTTGCAGCTAACGTACGCATACCTTGGAAAATACTCCAGTCCATAATTGGCGTGTTACCTGTCGCCATCAATACAATCATGGTTTCACCTACCGCACGACCCAATCCCATCATCACGGCAGAGAAAATACCAGGGCTTGCTGTTAACAATATGACTCGCACTAATGTCTGCCACTGTGTCGCACCAAGTGCCAGTGATCCGTTTGATAAATGCTTTGGCACACTGAATACGGCATCTTCTGCAATAGAGAAAATTGTTGGAATAACTGCGAAACCCATCGCGATACCCACAACGAGCGAGTTACGCTGGTCAAACGTCAAGCCAAGTTCATTAGTTAAGTACTGCCGTACATTACCGCCAAACATCCACACTTCGATGCTGTCGCTGATAGCAAAAGACAACCAGCCAACAATCAGTACAACTGGAATCAGTAACACTGAGTGCCAACCGTCAGGCAGTAAATGGCGAATTTGTTTTGGCAATTTGGTCCAACCAAATGCAGTGCCAATAATCGCAATAGGTAGCAGTACCAACAGGGCAACAATTGCTGGTAAATGTTCCTCAATAAGCGGCGCAAGCCAAAGACCAGCTAAGAAACCTAAAATAACCGTTGGTAAGGCTTCCATAATTTCAACCGTTGGCTTTACCACACGACGAAGCTCTGGAGACATGAAGTATGCTGTATATATTGCTGCCGAAAGCGCAATTGGTACGGCAAATAACATCGCATACATAGCTGCTTTAATCGTACCAAATGAAATTGGTACCAAAGAAAACTTAGACTCAAAGTCATCACTTGCAGAAGTTGACTGCCACGTATAAGCAGGTTCTGGGTAGCCTTCATACCATACTTCTTGCCATAGTGCTGACCAAGTTACTTCAGGGTGTTCGTTATGTAGCTCGACGACATTTAGTGTGTTATCAGATAAAAGCAATGCCGCATTCGATCGCGGAGATACTGCAAACTTTTCGATAGCGCCATCAACTACTTTACCTTGCCATAAGTGTGCTTCGCTGGTGGTATAGTAAAGGCCTAGTTCGCCCGTATTTGTCGTAGTAAAGAAAGTACGACGATAGAATTCACTAAAAATATCAACTTGTGCGCTTTTTACGCTCTCGAATGAGCGGATTTTAGCGAACTGGCGGCCTTCGTCGGTATTCACTTCAAACCACTGCGACACTTCACCATTATCATTGCTCAGCATCAACGAGTTTGCGCCTGCTAGTAAATTCATATTAACGAGGTTCGCATTCTCTTCGTTAGCAGCTAATAACTGGAACTGCTTAACTTCATCAGCAAAGCGCGTATCAAACACATAAACTTGATTTGCAGAACGAACAAATACACGTGTTGTATCCGGGGAAATCAACATATCGTCAACACGCCCCTCAATCGGCAAGATACTGCGCTCTACTGTCCATTCAATTTCACCGCTGAACATATTTTCTTCAGCACTGAATGATGCAAAAACGACACGCTTGTCAGCAGTTTGAGCAACCACAGCGGTTTTGTCTTCATAGTGACTAAATGCAAACTGCTTAATTGCCTGGCCTTGGTCATCAACCTCTAGCTGAACACCTTCAAGTGGGTAGCTCAATCTAGGCTGCATAACACGTTGGTTACCAGGGAATGAAATCAAAAAACTTGGCTTTACTAACTGAATTTGTCCGTTGTCTAAACCGTAAGCATAAATACCTAAAAATGGTGCACTTTGAGAGAAGCTAGTCACCTGACCGTCCAAGTCAACTGCCAGTGTATTTAGCTTGTCACCTGAATTTTGACCTTTGATCTGATAGAAATCGACTAAGCCTTTATCATCAAGTAAATATGCAATTTCGGTTTGTTCTTCCATACCCATACCGAAATAAGTTTTGTTGTCTTTTAGAGCAATATCAGTACGTTTAGTTACGCTCGCAGATTCGAATATTGGCTGCACAACATAAAGTAAGTAAAAGAAGATTAATAGCAAAGCAACCAAAACCATTACCCCTCCCGAGGTAATTCCGAATTGGGCAAAGCGGTCTTTAAAGAGACGGCTTCTATCCGTTTTAAAGGACGGTTTTTGCGGATTGGAAGTCATCAAAACACCTTTTTATTATCAAGTTGCGGCGCATTATATTTCATCAAGATGACAGTTATGTTACATGACCCATGATGAAATTGTTGCTTTTTTTAACTTTTATCATTAACAGCAAAAGTTTTTTTTAATGCTGCTAGTTTTCATTTGCATTTGTTTACAAAGCAACGGCTATCTTGTTGGACAATTCTCCCATGTTTACTAGGCTTAACAGGCGATATTTCGCTTTTCCACCACCGCCGTAAAGGCATTATTAATAATAAGAGACATGTGATATGAAGCAGTTAGTATTAACACTTATAGGTAAGGACCGACCTGGTCTCGTAGAGCAAATTTCTGCCACTATTTTGCAACACCATGGCAATTGGGCTACCAGTAACCTAAGCCATCTGGCAGGTCAGTTTGCGGGGATTGTACTCGTCGAAGTTGCTGATGAGCACTTACAGTCATTGCAAGATGCACTTCACGAAATACCAGAGCTAGAGGTCCGAATTGAACACGGTGAACAAGACCAAAAAGAATTTAAGATAGAGAAACTCAACCTAGTTATTACGGGCAATGATCGCCCCGGAATCATTCAAGAGCTATCAAGCGTTATTCGCCACAAAGGCGCGAATATTACGCATCTAAATTCAAGACAGCAAAGCGCACCTAATTGGGGAGTTCCTATATTTAGCGCATTTGCAACAGTGAGCTTGGCTCCAGGTACGCACAAAGAAAACGTTGTTGACGCATTAGAAGCAATTACCAGTGACCTCATTGTAGATATCGAACCAGACTGACATTGATATCAAACAACGAAGTCTTTCAAATATACAATAAACTCATATGGCAGAGGTAAGGAACCGCTGCCATATTACCCTCCCCCTTTTGCACATTAACATTAGCTGTACCCAATGTCATATAAGTGTCACATTGTGGGCATACCCTAGAAAAAGCACCTGTTACGACGGAATGAAAAATGCAAGCATTATCTAGTGATCCGAAAGCAATCAGCTTTTTTGCTAAAGAGCTTAGTTGGCTCTCATTTAATGAACGCGTCCTTCAAGAGGCGAAAGATAAAAACAACCCAATAATTGAGCGTATTCGATTTTTGGGAATTTTCTCAAATAATCTAGATGAATTTTTCCGTGTGCGCGTCGCGGATGTTAAACGTCGGATCCTACTGAGCAATTTACCAGATGCAAACTTTGAAGAGAATGAAGCACTCCTCAGCCAGATACAAAAGAAAGTATTGTCATTGGGTAAAAAGTTTAATCACATCCACAAGCAAATTTTTAGTGATTTAAACGCACATAATATTCATGTAAAACAACCCGATGAGTTATCTGAATTTCACCAAAAATGGCTTAGAGATTATTTTAACGATCAAGTTTTGCAGTACTTGTCACCCATATTACTGACAGAAAATAAAGACTATTCGGATCTTATCAACGACACCATGACATACCTATTCGTCGAGATGAGCAGTGAGAATGATAAGCACCACCATGCGTTACTGGAGTTACCAACTGATAGATTAGAACGGTTTGTGATCTTGCCACCAGAGAAAACTCGGCGACAAAAAACGCTCATGCTATTAGATGATGTGGTCAAGTTTTACCTACGAGACGTGTTCAGTAACTTCTTATCATTTGAGCATATCGTGGGCTATGAGATAAAACTAACACGTGACGCAGAGTACAACCTAGACGACGAGTTGGAAGAGGGTTTATTAGACAAAATGTCAAAGGGCCTTAAACAACGTTTATATGCCAAGCCAGTAAGACTCACATACGACGAAGCAATGCCAGAAAGTATCATGAAAATGATGAAAAAACGCTTAGGGGTGACGCAGCAAGATGCCTTGATCCCAGGCGGTAGCTACAGAAACTTTCGAGATTTCATCGCTTTTCCCAATGTTGGTAGAGGCTATCTAGAAAATAAACCACTCCCACCGCTAAAGAGCTTAGCATTCGACCAACAAGACAGCGTATTTAAAGCCATTTCAGAGCAAGATATCCTGCTTTACTACCCCTACCATACGTTTAATCATATGTTGCAATATGTGCGTCAGGCAGCTTTCGATCCCAAAGTTACTCAAATTAAAATCAACATTTACCGCGTTGCCAGCCGCTCACAATTAATTGCATCACTGATCAATGCGGCCAAAAATGGCAAAAAAGTCACAGTCATGGTTGAGCTTAAAGCCCGCTTCGATGAGCAAAACAATATTGAGTGGGCAAAAATGCTCAGTGAATATGGCATTAAAGTCATGGTTGGCTTACCAGCACTCAAAGTTCACAGCAAACTATGCGTTATTCACCGTAAAGAAAAAGGCAAAATCGTCAAGTATGCGCATGTGGGAACAGGTAACTTTCACGAAAAAACAGCGCGAATTTATACCGACTTTAGTTTGTTCACTAAGCACCCTGAAATTTGTAACGAATGCGATGATGTTTTTAAGTTTATTGAGACCAGCTACCGGCCTTTCAACTTCAAACATTTGATGATTTCACCACTCAATGCCCGTGAAAAAATCTACGCTTTAATAGATCAAGAAGTTGCCAATGCAAAAGCAGGTAAAGTTGCTAGGATCACCGTAAAAGTCAATAACCTCGTAGACAAAGAGTTAATTGATAAGCTGTACTTAGCAGCACGCACAGGGGTCAAAATCCGCATGATTATTCGTGGCATGTGCGCTTTGGTCCCTGGCTTACCACGTTTCAGTGAAAACATCCGCGTTATCAGTATTGTAGACAGGTTTTTAGAACACCCAAGAGTCATGGTGTTTGAAAACGCAGGCGATCCACAAGTGTATATTTCATCAGCTGATTGGATGACACGCAACTTAGATCACCGTGTTGAAGTTGGCGTGCCAATTTATGAAGATACGTTAAAACAGTTGATCATTGACACATTGGAACTACAATTCCGAGATCGTGTAAAGGCACGACTTATTGATAGTGAACAGAAAAATAACTATGTGAACCGAGGCAATAAAAAGAAGATCCGTTCACAGATCGCGATTTATGATCACATAAAGAAATGGGAAAGTAGCAGGACTTGATATGACAAAATACCCCTCTTTTGCTGCCGTAGATTTAGGCTCCAACAGTTTTCATTTAGTGGTAGCAAGGGAGGTCGATGGTAGGTTGCAACTACTACATAAAGAAAAGCATCGCGTCTATCTCGCAGCAGGGTTAGATGAAGACTACATGTTAGATGATGAAGCTATAGAAAGAGCGCTTCATGTGCTTAAACAGTTTGCTGCCACCCTTGCCGGTTTTGATAAAAATAATGTCGAAGTAGCAGCGACTTACACATTACGTAGTTGTAAAAACTTACGCCACTTTGTCAAACAAGCTAAAGCTGTCTTCCCTTATAAAATTAACGTTATTTCAGGGCAGGAAGAGGCGCGATTAATCTATCAGGGAGTCGCCAACTACGTGCATGACGACAGCAACCGCTTAGTCGTTGATATTGGTGGTGGTAGTACCGAAGTGATCATAGGTAAGCATCAATCACACAAACTGCTAACTAGTAGAAATATTGGCTGTGTTACCATGAGTAAACTGTATTTCTGTGACGCTAAACTCACCGAAAAACGATTTAAAAAAGCCATTATTCATGCCGAACAACATATTGAGCCAATTACGTCTATCTATCAAAAAACAGGCTGGCAGTCCTGTTTAGGGACTTCTGGCACCATCAAAACGCTGAGTGCCATCAACGACGAGTTGTTTCAGTCCAAAACCCTTACCCTTGACTCGCTAAGGGACATTCAAGGTCACTTAGTATCGGCAGGTGAATTGAGCAATATTACCATCAAAGCTCTGCCCGACGAGCGTAAATCTAGTATTGCTGGAGGACTGGCCATTTTAATCGCCGCTTTCAATCAGCTTGGCATCGAAAAGTTAGAATACTGCGATTACTCGCTTCGTGAGGGTCTGCTTCACGAGTTGGCACAAAATGAAGAGTTTGATATTCGCACGCGTACCATAGACTCATTTGCAGAGCAGTACACCGTCGATGCGCAGCATGCCAAACATATTTGTCAAACGTTGACACATTTTTTCAAGGTTGCCAAATCAGCGTGGCAACTAGAGAAAGGAGATCTAGAACTGCTAAAATGGGCTGTATATCTTCATGAAGTCGGTATCGCGATTAATTCTTCAGGGATCCATAAACACAGCGCTTATATAGTGATGAATAGCCAGCTTCCCGGGTTTACACAAGATCAGCAACAACAACTTGGTGCGCTTATTCGCTTTCACCGTAAAAAGATAAAATCACACGATCTCAATGAACTGGTAGAGACTGATTCTCAGACTCGATTTGCCCAACTGCTGACCTTGTTGAGACTGGCCATTTTATTCCATCAAAAACGACAAAAAACACAAGTACCAAAGCATGAATTGAAGATTCTGGCCAATGAAGTCATCTTGCAGTTTGAAAGTGCATGGTTAGAAGAACATTCGTTATTTTCAGCAGATCTGGAACAAGAGCAACATTACTGGAAGTCACTGGATGTGAATTTAACAATTCACGCTTGTGAAGCGCTCAGTTAGGCTTTACAGGCAGCTTAATAGACGAATTTTACTCGTCTATTTCTCTGGCAACTGCGAACATTTCATCACCATATGCACGACTTTGAATAATCAGCTCAAATAGCATTTGAACTTCAGTAGCTGGTCGTATCGCATTAAGTATTAACTCAGCCTCAGTTAGATTATTACGTTCCACTTCTATCGCAAGACGCAGAGCCCCGCCAATTAACCCTTTATAATTTAACAGCGCGCTACTTAAATTGGGGTCGAGCGAGAACTCATCAACGATAACCGATAACTCCACGTCTAAAATAGCATCTAGCACCGACATCAAACCAATCAAATAGCCCTGTTCGGCCATTTCATCCCCACCTGGCTTTAAAAATAGTTCTAAGAATTTGGCCCGATTAAGACCTAATTTAGTCAACTCAGTTGGTTTGTCTGCGCCCAACTCACTCAAGGCAAGTACTTTTACAAACTGGCGAATAGCATCTTCCCCAAGGTAGATCACAGCCTGAGAAATTGAACGTATTTCAATGCGCTCTTCACCAGCTTTAGCATTAGCAAGTTTCAGAACCCTTGCCGTTAAGCTTAGATCTTTTGCAACACGTGCTTGCACTTCTTTAAAACACAACGATTTTTTTGCCGTACAACGTAGCAGGTCAAACACCGCCATTTTAGAAGGTTCAACATTGCCATGATTAAGCATTTCTGGTTTAGCAAAAAAGAAGCCCTGAAAATAATCAGCGCCTGCACTGCGGATAAAGTTAAACTGCTCTAGTGTTTCGATACGCTCAACCACTACTTTTAGACGGGGATATTGTCTTTTTAACTTCTTGACCATCATCGTCGTTTTAATAATGGGTAATTCAACTTCAATTTTTACAAAGTCCACAACCTCAAGTAATGGCTCCCAGCGAAGGGAGCCATCATAGTCGTCTAGCGCAAATCGGTACCCTACTTGAGCGAGTTTGCTCACTGTTTTAGTCAAGCTCTCAATGTCTTTAGAGCGCTCAACTATTTCAACAACTAGACCTTGTGGACGCAATAACTTGGGGAGCTCTTGTATTAAAGTTTCATCTGAGAAATTAACAAAGGCAAGTGAACCAGCAGCCAGCCTATCTAAGCCAATAAACAGCAAGGAATTAAAAAATAGACGCCCCGTTGCGAGCCCATCGCTCACACCGCTTGGAAAGACATTGTTGTGTGAATCTCGGTACAATAACTCGTAAGCATGCACTTGTTGCTCACCGTTTAAAATCGCTTGACGGGCAATATACTGAACGGCGTTGTTCTTTACCTTGGCTGTTTCGCTACTCATTAACATCCTTCACTCTGTGCACGCATAAGTGGCTTCCATAACTTCAGCATATGAGAAGTTGCTCTGTGGAGCAAATAAAATACCTAGACAACATAAACTAGATTGAGTTTTTAGCCTAGGCTTATTACGCTGCACTGATGACAACTTGTATCGCTTATTCTAAATAGGTCGCTTTACAAGTTAACTTATCCGCGTCTGAGGGTTACTCAGACACTAACTCTTCGCATCGGAAGAAACCATCTGGCTCGGCCAGCTCTTTAACCAATTCAGGTAAAACATCTGCCATTGTTTGCTTCAGTACATAAGGAGGGTTAATCACAATCATGCCTGAAGCTGTCATCCCTCGTTCTTCAGTATCTGCTGACGTAGCCAGCTCAAACAATTGAATATTTCTGATACCAGAAGCTTTGAGCGCTTCTTCCATTTGGTCGATGCGCACTCTGTCAACCACAGGGTACCAGATCATATAAGTGCCTGAAGTGAAACTTTTGTGTGCCTTTACAATGGTTTTGACTGCTTTTTGATAGTCTGTTTTTATTTCGTAAGGAGGATCCATCAGTACCACAGCACGCCTTGATAAAGGAGGAACGAGTCCGATTAAACCTATAAAGCCATCTTCTCCTTTGACACGCAAAGAGCGCTTATGTTCGGTATTTTTTTTCAACATAGGTAAGTCTTGTGGATGAAGCTCAAAAAACCACCCGTTATCTTGCTTTCTCAAATACTGTTCAGCCACTTTCGGCGACCCTGGGTAAAACGCGAGTTTATCTTTATTAAAACCACGTACCATGTCTACATAACGTAGGATAGCTTCATTACTGCCACTGTAATTCATTAATTTGCCAATCCCATCAGCAAATTCCTGCGTTTTTTGAGCATCGTTTGAGGCAAGCTCAAATAGTCCAGCGCCAGAGTGTGTATCAATATAGTCAAAAGGCTTATCCTTACGGGTCATGTAAGATAGCACTTCAGCCAAAACCAGGTGCTTTATAACGTCAGCTGGGTTACCAGCATGGAAAGAATGTCTATAACTGAGCATAAGGAGCCTTATATGCTGAACATAATTGCTTTTTGAAAATTAGTCTCAATTCACTATGTACGAAATATAGCCGCTTTAGTGAATGACAAATGAACAAAATACGGAGTTATCGGAATTATCTCTTAAAACGACGCAAAAATCAGTATTAAGCTACGTAATTACTGGTAATAGGGCCCGCTTTGTTTTACATTTGCATGACAAATCACAGTGATAAGAGCGCATTTAAAATGAACGATATTCTTCCACAACTCGAACAACTGATCGATCAACTCATTGGTAAAAATGAACAACTTGAACAACAAATTGCGACGCTAAAAGAACAAAATAGCAAGCTAGTTGATGAGAATGAAACACTCCAACTTGAGCTACTAGAGCGAGAAGAAAAACAGAAAGAAACTAGCACCACGCTTAGTAGTCTATTAGATAAATTACAGAGTGCCCATCAGGCTAGCTAATGACCGATAAAGTAAGCCAGGTGGCTGTTACCTTACTTGGTAAAAGCCACCAGTTTTCATGTTCTGAAGGACAAGAGCAAGCGCTCGTTGACGCCGTGACTTTACTCAATGACAGAGTAGACGAAATGAAGCGCAGAGACACTGTTCGTACCGATCAAAACGCCTTGCTGATGGCTGCTTTACATTTGTGCCATGAGTATCAAGCTCTACTTCAAGAACGGCAATCTGTGCAGCAATCAGGACAGCAACTGGTAGCTCGACTCAGTGAACACCTTGAGGACAAGTAAGATGACACGCTTGGTAAAAGTCTGCCTCTTACTTTTCACTCTGTTAGCCACCTCCTTCACCGTAAACGCGACCCAATGGCATACCCTAGATAAAAACCTCACATTACTCGAACCCAATAAACAAGCACAATACTTGCTTCCTAATCAGGTACTCATTCGAGGGAATAAGTGCGCAGCCTTAATCGATAGTCATGGAGATTTTGTAGCATTAGAGCTCTTAATAGCGAAAATGCGTACAAAGTTACCTGTACCTTTGTGCTATTTGATTGCCACCAACTTAGATGTTGGCCAACTTTCTGGCATGCGCCTATTACAGAGCGCCTTTGCTGACGCACAAGTAATTATTCCCGGTAACGGCATCTTGAGCACCCAAACTCTTATACATGCAATTGATAACGAAACTGAATATAAGTTAGAAGGGTTTGCACAAAGCCTTGAATTGAGTAAAAAGCGCATTGCACAAGCGAACACAGAGCAGCAACTGCGTTGGCACGCAAAGCTACAACAAGCTGAGCAACGCCTATCTCGATGGTCGGCACTTTCCCCTATTGAAATAAAACCGCTAGTCCTGAATACCGAGCTAGATTTAGGTGACTATACACTCAAATTAGAACTCATGAGTGGCTATAAAGGTGCTGCATTGCGGGTTTACAGCCCACAGAATAGAGCTGTTTTTGGGGGACATAACTTAGATTTACTGCCCTATATTGCGCAACGCGAGACAGAAAGCTGGCGTTTAAGTTTAGCTCAACTCTCACTACGGAAAAATATCAATTGGATTCTACCAGGGTTCGGAAAACCATATAAATTCGAGCAATTAAATTTGCCAAATAGGTTTTTTACGGTTGTAAATGAGCCAACCTCCCCCGCTATGTTAAATGACCTAATTAAAGCTTATGAACTAAATAAAATTTCATCAGAAAGATTTACAGCTTACTATCAACAAGCATTGAAACAAAAAAAACGAACAAGGTTTTGAACAAATAACCATCAAAAGGTATAGTATTCCTCATGAACTATACCATCTTTTATATGATGCAATTGTATGCTGTCCGATGCGTTTGTTTAGTAAGAGCAAATCACGTATCGGCATTGCTTGTGACACTATCGTTACTTTTTTTGTTACCAGGGTGCCTTCAAACTCAGCTTCAAAGTGCGACAAAACAGGAAGTACTGAATGCGCTCACTTTGGCTATGCCTCTTCCAGAACAAAAGATCATTCAACCAACACCTGAAAAAGCTGAGCAGAAAACACCAAAACCGTATATCGAAGAAGACTTGTGGCAACATATAGCCCTTAATTTGAAGTTTGAGATCTCACCGCACCCACGACTGAAAAAGCGTATAGATTGGTACCTCTCGCAGCCTGACTACTTACTCAAAGTAAATGCGCGCGCAGCGCCCTATCTTTACCACATCGTTAAGAAAGTAGAACTGCAAAAGCTCCCTTTAGAGCTGGCCCTGCTGCCTTTTGTTGAGAGTGATTTCCGACCCCATGCCATATCTAAACAACAAGCTGTTGGTGCTTGGCAACTGGTTGATGCGACAGCCTATCATTTTGGCCTTGAAAGTAATGACTGGTACGATGGTAGAAAAGATGTACTGTCAGCAACAGATGCTGCGCTCGCGTACCTTAAATACCTCAATAAAACCTTCAAAGGCAATTGGCTACATGCGATAGCCGCCTACAACTCAGGTGAAGGTCGTGTCAAAAGCGCGATTAAAAAAAACCGTAAGTTACGAAAAAGCACGCATTACTGGCACTTATCGCTCCCCAAAGAAACGTCTGAATACGTACCAAAGTTGCTGGCCTTGAGTTATTTATTGCAACACCCCGAAACAGGGTTTAAAAGGCCAACACTGGCAAACCATGCGACTACGACAATATTGGATGTTGGCCAAGAGTTTAACTTTGGCATTTTGGCCAACTTGTTAGAAGTAAATAAACAACTACTACACACCTTAAACCCTGGATTTTTAAGACATCAAAGCCCAATCGATGGTCCGCATAAGGTATTGGTACCATTGAGTGAGCAAGCCTTGCTAAAAAGCACCTTTTATCGTGAACAATTAAGTCACAACTATACCGTTGTAAAAAATGATACTCTGTATGGCATAGCTAGGCGATTTAACACAACTGTTAATAAGATAAAGCTGTTGAATGACAAACAGAACAGCTTGATTCACGTCGGTGAGCGGTTACTTATCAATCAAGCAAACGTCAACCGCTCATTAACCGTTGACTATCAGATAAGTCCCTATTTACAGGAACAAATGCCCATTAAACAAGCAACAATAGAGCACCACCATACAATCGTATCGGGTGACTCTTTGTGGGATTTAAGTAGGCACTACCAAGTCCCTCTAAAAGATTTACTGGATTGGAACAATCTGCAAGCGGCAAGTATTTTGTCTCTAGGCAATGTATTGATTTTACACCTACCAGCGAAACAAACAGCCGATCCGGTGACACCAACAAATATGCCAACCTACTTAGATAAATTGGAAAATGCCGTAAACGCCACTGAAATCCCCAGCTCCACTGTACCTAACTTGCCCCAATGACAGGCTGTGACGTAGAATATAGGCTCACATGATAGAGACTAAATAAGAACAGATATGCAAATTACTAAAGATTCAGCAGTAGAGTTTCACTACACACTAAGTGAAGGAAGTGAACAAATCGAGTCAAGCACAAATGGCGAACCATTAAGTTACCTACATAACCAAGAGGGTATGCTACCGGGCTTAGAGCAAGCACTAGAAGGTAAAGCAGCAGGCGATAAGTTCACAGTAACACTTGAACCAAAAGACAGTTACGGTGAATATCAAGAAGGCCTTGTGCAGCGCATTCCAATTAAGCACTTACAAGGTTTAGGAAACAACAAAGTGTGGAAACCGGGTATGAGTGCCATTGTTGAGTCTAATCAAGGCAGACACCAAGTAACGATTGTAAAAGTGGGCCGCTTTAATGCCGATTGCGATCTAAACCACCCTTTTGCAGGTAAGACTTTAACTTTTGACGTTGAAGTAGTGAGTGTACGAGAGGCTACAGCTGAAGAATTATCACATGGTCACGTGCATGGCGCAGGTGGTTGTGGGCACAGTCACTAAGGAAGAAATATGCAACCAGTTGCCATCATAACCGGTGGCAGCTTCGGCATTGGCAAAGCCATTGTAGAGAAGCTGCAAAGTCAAAAGTATCGGGTTTTTAACTTGGATATAGAAGCCAGTGAGCTTGGAGAACATCGCTACTGTGATGTCAGCCAAGTTGAACAAGTCCAGAAAGTCATCCAAGAGATTATTGTGGAAACAGGCCGAGTCGATGCCCTGATTTCGAATGCTGGCAAACATTTGAGTGCGACAATTGAAGATACTGATGAAGCAACATTAGATGCATTATTTGCGCTTAATGTAAAAGGCGCATATGCGGCAGTTCAAACAGTATTACCAACAATGAAGCAACAGCAAGATGGTAAAATTGTTTTCATTTCGTCGGATCAAGCCCATGTTGGCAAGCCGAACTCTTTTGCTTACAATCTGACAAAGCACGCCCTCGCCTCTATGACCAAAACCACCGCGTTAGACTACGCATCGTTTAACATTCGCGCCAATGCTGTTTGCCCAGGCACCATAGAAACGCCTTTATTTCATAATGCCATTGATAAATACTGTGCCAAAAGCGGTGCAGACAAAGCGCTTATTGTGGCAGAAGAAGCGGCGTTACAGCCTTTGGGAAGGTTAGGTCAACCAAATGAAGTAGCTGCACTGGTCGCATTCTTATTGAGCGATGATGCGGCATTTATTACCGGCAGTCTGCAAACAATTGACGGTGGTTACACGGCACGCTAATGAACATTATCGACCCTCATCTACATTTTTTCGACTTAATTAAAGGTGATTATGCTTGGTTGAAAGACAACCCACCTAATTGGCCTAATATTGAAAAGATTCGCCAAAATCATCTTCCCGATGCCTTGTGTAGCAGCACTCAGTTTAAATTAAGTGCCTGCGTCCATGTAGAAGCAGGGTTTGATAATAACAATCCACGAAGGGAGCTCGACTGGTTAAAGGAAGTCATGCCAGAGCTACTTTACAAGGCTGTCGCTTATGCTCCCATTGATGCTGAAAAAGCGGAGTTTTGTAACAAGTTAGATGCTCTATCACACACCAGCCTTGTCGCAGTTAGAGATATTACAGAAGGCTCAGATGCCGCACGCCTATTGTCTAATAATGTGGCTGATAACATTGCATTACTTCGTCAACGAGGTTGTCATTTTGAGGCACAGTTTGAATTAGTTAACCAGCCCATTGCGCAAAGGTTGTTTGATATTTATAGCGCTTTACCTAATGCGACCTTAGTCATAAACCACGCTGGGTTTATGGAGCGTTCGCAGTCGTGGCAAAGTGCTTTAGATACGTTGGCTGGCCTTAAAAACTGTGTGGTTAAATTTTCTGGTCATGAGATGCTCAATTCGCCAATGTGTTCTAAAGAACAACTTGCTGTTTTGCTCGATTCATTTGGCGAAGACAGAGTGATGTTGGCGTCGAATCACCCTGTATGCTTAATTTTGCGCAGCTTTGAGCAACAGTGGCAACATTATTTTGAGGTAGTTAGCGAAACTGCACCGAGTACATGGCAAAAACTTAGCTATGATAATGCCCAGCGAATTTATCGGTTTACATGCTAAGAGCGGATCTGTACTAAGTCGAATGCAGCTAAGCTAGGCACGATGTCTTGGAGCCTTTTCTCAGTATCATCTAATGAATTCAAGCACTCACAGTACTCATTGGCTTTTTCTTCTAACTGGTAAGCCTTTTGCTGCAATGATTTGTCGATTTCTTTAGAGATGATTTCCATTCTTTGCCCCATATCCGAGAACCGGCTCTCGATATTACCTTCTCTGGATTTAAATGCATCACCAACAGAGACCAAAATTGCCCCCAAAGATCCATGAACGGCCGAATGGATCTTTCCGCTAATTTCTTTCGTAAAAAAATCATCAATTTTGGAGAGTGATTGGGGCGCGATGAAATAGAAGTCTTCTCCACGTTTAAACTTATCCATCAAAGCCCGCTCTACATACTGGAGCTGTGTTTTAAGTACTTCAGGGTTATTGTCTGACATCCCTTCAACGACTTGTTCAATAGCACTGAGGCCTAGGTTAACACCATCAGTGGCAAGATTGACAAGCTCAGGGACTGTATCGCGGATCCCTTTAGCATACTCATGCAATACCTGAGTTTCTTGCTCGTCTAATTTGACCCATCGCCCTCGAACTAAGAGTTGATTGTCATTGTTGATCTGTACTCGGGTTTGACCATTATCGAGGATACGAATAACCGAGTCGGTGATAATTAAACCGTGGCCTAATTCAACATCACATTTCTCATCAGCATAAGCCTGCGCCGATATGCCAATGAGCAAACTGAATAACCCAGACTTAACTTTAGATATGGACAAACTCATACTACCCCCAACTTTGACACTACGAGGGTAGCAAATTTTAAATTTTAACCAAACCTATTTTTTATTTACTCGCATGCAGCATAACGCATTAAACGCACAAACGCGTCTGAAGATTTACTGCTGGAGCTGTCATTTAGACCATCTTGGAATTGATAGGTCCACGCTCTGCTTGGGTCATTAATATTGGTTGTGCTGCTCCAATAATTACCGCTATGGTTGCCTAAAAATACCGTCGCATTTATGGTTGGATCTTCGCAACTACGCTCTACAATGGACGACAGTTCTTTCACATTTGGTAATTGCCAATCATCAAAGTTTGCAACGCGGCTACTCTTGGCAGCAGACAATGCCTCTTGCCAGCTTAACTTTTGCTCTTCGTTGTCACACGTCTCACTAGTTGCGTTGTATACGAACCCAAAAGTACAACGCTGCCACATTATTTCCGTTTTTTTATCGCATACTGTGCCATCATTGTTAACAACAAAGCGAGATTCAGGTGTTGTGAAAGGTACAGATGTTTCTGTGGCACAGTCTTGAGATAGTGCAGAACCACTAAACAGTATGCACGACAAAATAAGTTTAGTTCGCATCTTCATCTCCTCGTACTAGTCTCACATAAGCCGTGTTACCTTTTGATTCATGCACCGTGTTACCGGTTGCCATATCAACAACATAGGCACTTGTCAGCTTAGCATCGATACCTTCTGTTCCGCCCACATAGGTTTGAATAGTCCAGTAATGTAAGTGATTTAATAAAGTCACATCAGGCATATTCGGGAAGAGTTCAGGATCTAAGACATGTGCACCTTGTCGGCCAAAATCGACAATACTCATTAACTCAGAGTAACTCGGCAAACGCCAAGTTCTACCACCACAATAAGGGTCACCTGCTTGCTCGTTTACCGCGCTGACTAGGTTTTTGATCCCGCAGTGATCTGAATGTGGGCACGGCACTGGATTTGGCATCACAGTATTGCTGTGAATTAAATCATCCATATCATCAGGATCTCTTACTGCCCACGTGTAGTGATTTTGGGCATTTCTGATGGAAGTATTAGGCAGAGTACCTGCGCTTGCTTCTTTAACTTCCCAAACTAGCCCAGTAATATTATCTCTTACACAACTGAACTCGGTCGCATCGTTATTCAGCTCTTTGCCATCAGCATCAAGTTTAGTAAAGTCAAAAGCTAAGTTGCCCTTGCCTTCTTTTGCAATCAATTGCGAAACACTGTCTCTTCCAAGATCTGCATCCTGGCCCGCAAAGTCATCATTACCACACGTTATTGATTCGGTATTATTAAAGCAAAGTCCTGCACCGGAGTCGTTCAAATTACTGAGTGGCTTTTTCGAAATGGTTACTTTGACTTCGTCTTCACCAGTTCTATTAGCAGAATCGGTTACGGTAACCTTAAACGTCGCCGATATGATATCGGTAATATTTGGCGCTCGAAATGTGGTCTTACACTCCGACGCATCCGTCAAAGTAATGGTTGAACCAGAACTTGTTTGCTCCCAAGTACAGTTGTACTGACCATCCACAGTTACACTGCTTGTAGCATCTAAGGTAACTTCGTCAAACTCTAAAACCTGTTGGTCAGATCCTGCATTTGCCAATACTACTTGTGAGTTTTTGGCCAATCCCACACTAGCATCAGTTGTCGCACTCCCGCCTTCATCGTCGGTGATTGTAACGCGCCAAAGCGCTGTTTGAGTTTGTGCTAGCAATGGGTGTACAAAACTTAAAGTAACAGAGCCTGTGTCTTCTACTTTAATTGTGCTGGGCCCAGATATTAGCTCCCACTTGTAGCCTACCACTTGACCATTAGAGTCAGGATCTGTTGAGTCCGCAGCAGATAAAACAATGGTATCTAAGTATTTCGAGGGTAAGGGATCCGGTGCTGTTTGCGTTATAACAGCAACAGGCAACTGGTTATTCGAAGTAATATTTACGTTTAAGGTATCACTGACTAATGCACCTGTTGTTGTAAGGTAATCGACTTTCAACACCACAACACTGTCACTTTTTACGTCCGGCGCAGCCACGGTTAACTCTTCACCAGTTTGTGGAAACCCAGCAATAGAAGGACCAGAAACAATTTGCCAATTAAACGTACCGCCCGAAGGTGAAGCTACCGCTTTGAGTGTAAACTCGTTTTTTTCTATAACGGTGACATCTTTTCCAGCATTGATGCTGGCACCTACGACCTCTTGAGCGGATCCGCCGGATCCGCCACAGCCGCTCAATGCGCTGCTAATGCCGAGTAACACGAGCGATTTTTTTAGCATTACAACTCCTAACTGACTACCCCCATTGTCATTTTAGAGGTAGCTATCTTGGTGAATACGAACAAATAACTTAGTGCCAACTTTACTGTAATCGACTTTGTATTCGCGCCCGTCTAAAGACTGAATAAATAGTAGCCTTTTTACTTCGCTGAAAACATCGGCACTTGATATTTGCACCACCTCTAAATAACGCTCTTTAGCTTCCCGACGATTTCTTGGCAACTCTTCTTTAAACGGGATTAAACCTGTTGCAGTTACCTTAATCTTGGGGTGAGTTTCCCCATTCACGATCACTAAATCGAGCTTTTTATCTTTATGGATAATGGTATTACGACCACTTTTAATAAAGGCTTTATCGAAGCTCATGTATATATCCTGTTACTTCACTTAGCGGTGGCCACTTGCTCATGCAAGTCTTTTACCACCTTTTCTGGATTTGATTTCCAGTGGTTTAAAATGTTAGCAAATTGCCAAATATCCCTGTCCAACACGTTCGCTGGCAGAATCAAATCGTAACCAGTGACGGTTTTTAAGTTTTGCATCCTATTTGCAAACATAGCCATTAAACCGGTGTAATTTCGCCTTTTGGGCGACAGATAACTGGTCTCTTCAATCAGCCATTCTGATGGACAATTGCCATTTGCGCAATGTATTTTAACAGCTTGTAAAAAAATATGCCGCTGTTCTATTAGCAGTTTCCCAGCCAAACGGGGGGTTAACTCTGCCAAAAACTCATCAATACTGTTTAGTTTAATACCTACAGCATTTAACTCAAGGTTTTCAACTCCTTGAGTCACAAAAGGGACACCGCTAGAGTGAAAGTTAGAATGAGAAACCCGCATAACTCCAAACTTATGGACATAATTCAGGGCTTCTGTACTTAGCTCAATACTATAATAAGGCTGCTGGCTTTTTAAAAAGCCCAGTAATATCGAGCATATAGCAGCAGCAGAGAATGCGAGTTCCAATACCGTAGGTGGGGTTGCCCTAAGCGTGACAAACACCATGATAATAACCAAGCACACAGCACCTGCGAGCATAAATTCAATACTGTGACGATTTGCCTGTGCACGTAAAGACACTTTATGCATAGTAAAACCACCAATAAAATATTAGCATGGCCACCAGCCAAACTAATAATTTACGTATCTGCATACACCTTTTACAGGGCTTTACTTTACTCATTTTAGTAACCTTTTAGGTACACAGTGAAAATCCCTGTTAGATTTTCGTTTAATGCACAAATATACAAGATATCCGCGATTTTCTCATTCAGGAATTTTTGTACACTAATCATCTACAAACAGTGAGATTAATTTATGCGTGCAAACCAGTCGGGCAAAGCCCTCTTTCCTACTTTCATTTTAATGCTAATCGCATTATGCGGCTATCTCTATTTCCCAGCTTCACAAGGCGAGGATACAAAGCATGTGTCCAGAACTGTTCAAGTTGCCGTTTATAAAGCCACCACACAGAATCGTTCTATTACTGCCAATGCCATTGGCTCAGCCAGAGCTAATCAAGCAATTGATATCACCAGCTCTCACAGTGACTATATCAGTGAGATTTTATTTATCGATGGTCAATCGGTCTCGCGCGGCCAAAAGCTCGTTCAATTACAAAACCAGCAAGAGTTACTGGCAGTCAAAGAGTTGACGATAAATGTCAAAGAACAACAGAGACAACTGCTACGCCTCACTGAACTTTCGAAAACACAATCAACAGCTCGCTCTCAGCTTGATGCCCAGCGCTCTAAAGTTGACGCACTATCCACACAGCTACAAGCCACTAAGTTAAAACTCTCTGAAATGGCAGTCTATGCTCCATTTAATGGCGTGCTTGGTAAGCGTTTCATTTCAGTGGGTAGCTATGTCGATGACAATACACCACTGACCACTTTAGATAACATAAGTACTATCAAAGTCGACTTTCAATTACCAGAAAAATACCTCGCGAAAATTCAACTAGGCATGCAAACATCAGTAACCAATGAGGCATATCAAGGCATCAAGTTTATCGGTCAAATATCACACATTGATCCGCGTATTGATGAAACAACGCGCAGTATACAAGTAACTGCTGACTTCGAAAACTCAGAACAACAATTGCGTCCAGGTATGTTGCTCAATGTGGCTGTGCAACTGCAACAGCTCAATGCGCTTATGTTACCAGAAAAAAGTATTATCCCTAGGCAAGATAAACACTTTGTCTATGTTGTTGAAGATAATAAAGTGCATCAGCAACAAGTTACCCTACTTAACCGATTCAAAGGCTGGGTTGCAATAGAAGGAATACAAGTGGGCCAATTGATTGTCACAGAAGGCACCACAAAAGTACGTAATGGCAGCCAAGTTACTGTGAAGGGGTAATTCGTGAAAATAACAGATACCGCAGTCAAACGCCCAGTTTTTGCCATTGTTATAAACTTACTTTTACTTACCTTTGGCATCGTGGCTTTTACTATGCTTCCGCTGCGTGAGTACCCTGATATAGAAACACCAATAGTCAATGTAAGTACCGATTATACGGGTGCTTCTGCAGCGGTTGTCGAAGCCAAAATTACGCAGGTGTTGGAAAACCGCATATCAGGCATCGAAGGGATAAAAAGTATAAATTCTTCAAGCCGAAATGGACGCTCAAATATCACCATTGAATTTAATATCGACAGAGATATCGATGCTGCGGCTAACGATGTGCGCGAACGCGTTTCTCGCGCATTAGATCGGCTTCCTGAACAAGTGCGTCCGCCAGAAGTATCCAAATCAAGTGATGATGAAAATGCCATTGCTTGGTTTGTTCTCAATAGTACGTCAATGGACACTTTACAATTATCAGATTATGCCCAGCGTTTTATTGTAGACCGTCTGGCGGTCGTAGACGGTGTATCTCGCGTCATTATCGGTGGTGAACGCAGGTATGCCATGAAAATCTGGTTAGACAGACAAGCTATGGCCGCGCGGGGCGTGACTAGCTCAGACATCGAAAATGTATTGCGAAGTGAAAATGTCGAATTACCCGCTGGCGAAATTGAATCGCAAGACCGAGACTTTGCGGTTCGGATCGCTCGTGGCTACACCACGCAAAGAGATTTCCAAAACCTCGTCATTAAGCGTGGCGAAAACGGCTACCAAATAAGACTGAGCGAAGTCGCCAAAGTATCGCTAGAAGCGCAAGATGACGAAAGTACATTTAGAGGCAATGGGATCAATATGATTGGCCTAGGCATCGTAAAACAAGCCAAAGCCAATACCTTAGATGTTGTCGACAATGTCAAAACAGAGCTTGTGACGATAAAACGAAACCTACCTGAAGGCACACAGATACAAGACAGTTATGACTCTTCGATTTTCATTCGTGAGTCGATCACTGAGGTATACCGAACGCTCGCAATCGCTATGGGTTTGGTGGTGTTGATTATTTTCATATTCTTAGGCAATGTTCGCGCTACGCTCGTTCCAGCTGTGACTGTACCGGTAGCGCTTGTCGCGACATTTATGTTTTTGTTGGCAATGGACTATTCCATCAATTTATTGACCTTACTTGCATTGGTGCTCGCTATCGGCTTAGTAGTTGATGACGCCATCGTAATGCTCGAAAACATCCACCGCCGAATTGAGCAAGGAGAACCTAGGTTACTAGCAGCATTCAGAGGTGCCCGTGAAGTCGGTTTTGCCATTATTGCAACCACCTTAGTCCTAGTGTCGGTGTTCGTTCCTCTAGTCTTTATGGATGGACGAATTGGTGCGTTGTTTAGCGAATTTGCGCTGGCAGTGAGTGCAGCCGTGATATTTTCGAGTATTACCGCCCTGACCTTATCACCAGCACTATGCTCAAAAGTGTTAAAGCAAGACCAAGAAGAAGGCCGCTTTTCTAGTTGGATGAATAGACAGTTCACACGACTTGAGTCAGCTTATAAACGAGTTTTGATTCAAAACATTCGAAGCAGGATTGCCCTTTTACTAATTTTGTCATTAACAGCAGTGGCCAGCTATGGGCTGTTCAACAAAATACCATCAGAGTTAACGCCCAAAGAAGACCGAGGCACCTTTTTCATTATGATGAGTGGCCCTGAAGGCGCAAGCTACGAGAACAATGCACAAAATATGGCCGAAATAGAACAACACCTCATGCCATATGTAGAAAACAAAGAGCTAAGCAGAGTATTAATACGCGTTCCAGGCTGGGGCGGTATGGGCGGTGTTGCTATCGTCGGCATGCCTGATTGGGACGAGCGTAAGCGTTCCACTTGGCAGGTTATGGCCGAGATAAGTGGTAAAATGCAACAAGTTACTGATGTGAGGGCCTTTGCAATCATGCGTCGGGGTATTGGTGGTGGCGGTTCCTCGCGACCCGTTGAGTTTGTACTTCAAGGTAATGACTACCAAGAATTGGCTCAATGGCGTGACAAAATCTTTGCAAGAGCAAGAAACAACCCTGGCTTAGTGCGTTTAGATCATGACTTCAAAGAGACATTTCCACAGTTCTTAATTAGCATCGATAAACTCAAAGCAGCTGATATGGGCGTGTCTACCGACGATATAGGTCGCACGCTAGAAACTATGCTTGGGCAAAGGCGTGTGACAACCTTTATTGATAGAGGGGAAGAATATGATGTCATACTCAAGGGCACCAAAGCCGATTTTACAGCACCAACGGATATTAATGATGTGTTTGTATCTTCACGCTCAGGGAGATTAATTCCTTTGGACAGCCTGATTAGCATTAAAGAAGAAGCGACCTCGGCACGCCTAAACCGATACAACCGTATGCGTTCAATCACTATCACTGCGAATCTCGCTGAGGGATATACCCTTGAGCAAGCTTTGAACTTTTTGAACCAAGTTGCTGACGAAGAAAATCTTCATGACGGTGCAATAGACTATAAAGGCGAATCTCAGCTGTTTTATGAGGGCGCATCAGCTATGACTTATGTGTTTATCTTAGCTTTGGTTGTGACTTTCTTGGTACTTGCTGCACAATTCGAAAGCTTTGTGCACCCTTTTGTGATTATGTTAACTGTGCCACTTGGGTTAATAGGCGCTATGCTTGGATTGTATTTGAGCGACAGTTCATTAAATATCTACAGCCAAATAGGTATTGTGATGCTCATCGGTCTTAGCGCAAAAAATGGTATCTTAATTGTTGAATTTGCTAATCAGTTGCGCGATAAAGGGCTCCCGTTTGAAGAGGCTATTGTTGAAGCTGCCTCTCAGCGTTTAAGGCCCATTATCATGACCTCTTTGACAACGGTTATGAGCGCAATTCCTCTTGTATTAGCAAGTGGCCCGGGTTCTGAGAGCAGGATGGTTATTGGCATTGTCATATTTGCTGGTGTCAGCTTAGCAACCATCTTAACCTTGTTTGTTATCCCAACTGCTTATAGCATATTGGCTAGGCACACTCGCTCACCAGAGCATACCGCTGCCGTACTAGATTCGCAGCATAGTGCCTATCCAATCCAAGAGCATAATGAGGGAGTAAAATGATGAGTAAAATGCAGTTAGCCACATTTGGTGGGGGTTGTTTTTGGTGTATTGACGCAGCTTTTCGCAAGGTCAAAGGGATCCACAAAGTCGTTTCTGGATACAGCGGCGGGGAGACATTAGACCCTACCTATAAAGAGATCTGTACCGGGATGACCGGCCACGCAGAAGTCGTGCAATTAGAATTTGACCCAGACGTTGTCTCGTTTAAAACGCTCTTAGCTATGTTTTTTGCACTACATGACCCAACGCAATTAAATCGCCAAGGCAACGATGTAGGCACGCAGTACCGCAGTGTTATTTTTTGTCATTCCGATGAACAAATGACTCAGGCAAAGCAGGTGATTTCTGATATTAAAGGAAGCTTTAAAGATCCCATTGTCACAGAGGTGAGTGCCATAAGCCCATTTTATGACGCTGAGCGGTATCACCAAGATTATTTCAATGAAAACCCTAACCAAGGTTATTGCAGTATTATGATTGCGCCTAAAATCGCAAAGTTTGAGCAAAACTTTGCAGACTACTTGTGATAACTAGCAAATAATGGGGCTAGCAATTGCTAGCCCCATCAGCAATTAAAACTCGACTCTTGCACCAACGTAAAGTTGACGGCCCAGTGGTTTGTAACCAAACAAACGGCTACTATCTGCCGTAAACCCAGCGCCGGCTGTAAAGTACTCTTTGTCAGTTAAGTTTTCTAAACGTGCATTCAATTCAATACCATCTAGCAATTGGTAATTTGCAGATAAGTTAAATAACGTGTATGCACTTAACGTCGTATTATAGAAATCAATCGATGGTCTATCAGAACGATAAATCATTGTTAAATTTACGTCTAGGTTGTCCCATTGCTTGGTCAGTGTGTAATTAAATGTCTTTGAAGGACGACGTGGTAAATCTTTTGGTTCACTGGTTGAGTTGTCTTTGGCATCTAACAGCGTTAGGTTTGTAGAGTGATTCAACCCAAAAGCATCAAACTGAGCACTTAGCTCAATGCCCCTCATCGTTGCTTTATCTACATTGTATGCCACATACTTTTGAGTCTCGGCATCTAGCTTATTAGAGATTAAGTTAGTAATTCGGTTTTCAAAGATTGCAACATCATATCGACCCCATGAGGACGTCACGGTTAGACCTAGCTCATTGTTTTCAGCTTCTTCCGGCTCGATATCAATGTTCGGCGCATACCAAAGACTATCAGCAACGAATGCATCATTTAAAGTTGGCGCACGAAATGCTGTGCCATGATTGAATCTGAACGCTACATTCTGATGTGGCTTTACGCCAAAGCTAGTCGTATAGGTATTAGCTCTACCATGAAATTCGTAGTCATCTGAACGTACAGCAATATT
Source organism: Pseudoalteromonas luteoviolacea NCIMB 1942 (assembly GCF_001625595.1). Taxonomy (GTDB): domain Bacteria; phylum Pseudomonadota; class Gammaproteobacteria; order Enterobacterales; family Alteromonadaceae; genus Pseudoalteromonas; species Pseudoalteromonas luteoviolacea_A. Next base: position 15,340 of record NZ_AUXT01000177.1, on the reverse strand, counting down.
GGCTAACCACTTGCTGTCATCATAAAAAGCACCGGCAAAAATAGCCGTATTATCGCGGTCTGTCTGAGCAAACTTTGCAGTAGACTTTGATACATCTTCGCGCAAATGCGAGATCCCAGCAGTGCCTTGTAGTGATTCAATCACTTCGAAACGGGCACGATATTCAATTTCTTCACGCTCTGTGCTGTAGATATTGACAGTATCGCTTCCCATCTGAGTATTTTCTTCTTGAGAAACACTGACAGATGCATTTTGGGTTAAGCGCTCAGAGCCCTTTTGCCAAGCGACTTTGGCTGTATAGTTATCAAACTCATACTCATCGTTACCCCAATTGCTATCGTACTGCGCCTCACCTTGGCTAAATTGGCCCAAAGCCGAAAGTTCGCCATACTCTTCAAAATCATACGCTAGGTTGAAGCCGACATTTTCGTTTTCATATCCATCTCTATCGTGATTTTTACCTCTTGGCACGCTTGGATCTTTTTCAATCACATCGTAGCCATCGGTTTCTTGATACCCAAGGTTGTAGCTCAAACGCAATTTACCAGATTTAAAGTGACCGGCAGCTTGCGCTTCGACATAATTATTACTGCCCGATGTAAGTGCAATTTGGTTTGTTAGAGACTCACGCGTGATGATGTTGATGACACCCGATACCGCATCTGAACCATATATCGCTGCACGCGCACCTTTTACCACTTCAATGCGCTCAATGCTGTTTACTGGGATATTAGTAAATGAAACGCTGCCAGAATTGGCATCACTTACCCTTACACCATCGATAAGTACAAGTGTGCGCTTCATTGACGCGCCGCGTACAAAGACACTCGCGATTTGACCAAACCCGCCATTTCTTACGACATCAACACCAGGTAAAGTATTTAAGAGTGACGCAATATCGCGTACATTGCGTTTTTCAATCTGAACACGATCAATAATAGATACGCTCGCCAACGTATTTTCTATCGGTTGTTCGAATTTATTCGCAGTGACGGTGATGCGTTCAATATCTTGATTTGCAGATACGTTAAAAGAAGCCGCAGCTAGTACAGCAAGGCTTAGAGCAGATTTTTTAAACATGGTTTCCCCTACTTCGTGCCCACCGCACAAAGTTCAATCAATGAGTCTGGTTCAAGGCCGGTCTCCGGGCTCAACTACGCGAATGTAGTCCTACCGTTGCGGGGGCAGCGTTGGGTTTGCTAATACACTACAAGTGCGCACCAACTTCCCGATTATCCAATCAGCTAACAGCTGTAGCTTGGCACCTCGAAATTCAGCGCATATTGTCGGGGATTTATAGGGGGGATGTCAATGGACGTCTAGAGTTCCAGTAAGGAATTTATGCTTGGAACTCTAACTGGATCAAAGATTAATCTCTGAAGTTTTTAAACTGAAAAGGCTGGCCCAACTCAGCAGTGCGAATTAGTTGCATAACTTCTTGCAAGTCATCTCGCTTTTTACCAGTTACACGTACTTCTTCACCTTGAATTGCTGCCTGAACTTTTAGCTTTGAATCCTTGATAAGTTTGACTACCTTTTTAGCCATATCTTTATCAATGCCTTGCTTCAACGCAACTTTACGAGCAAATGTTTTACCACTGCGCTCAACGTCTTTTAGCTCAAAGCTACCAACATCCAAACCACGTTTTGCGGCTTTACCAACAACTATGTCAAACAACTGCATCACTTGCTGTTCTGACTCAGACTTTAATTGGATTACTTCATCTTTTAGTTCAATCGATGCTTCAACACCTCGAAAATCATAGCGAGTTTCTAATTCTCTGTTCGCGTTGTCGACTGTGTTTGTAGCCTCTGTCATTTCTATTTCAGATACAATATCAAAAGAAGGCATTGCTCTCTCCTCAATTCAAATTTGCCTCGAATTATAACAATGCTCTTTAGCAATAAGATACCGTTTTATTGACGAACTTATTTGTAAGCAGTTACCAGAAGCAGTGAGTAACATTTTAGGTTTAAAATTAAGCCACTTAACGTTAATCCATTTTTCAGTTTTCGATGTTATACTGGATTTCCATCAAGTTGAAGTTGGAGTGGTTGTGACAAGACGAGTATATCAAACACTTTTATTATTATTTTTGATAGCGATTACTTATCTGTTTGCGAAAGAGGTTCAGGTCCAAGGAATTCGAATCCCTCATTTGGACAAAATTGCGCACTTTGTGGTGTTCTTCGTGCTCGCATTTTTCTCTTACCATGCATTTAAATTCAAGCCATGGTTCCACATGATCTTGTTGGCCAACTACGGGGCTTGCGTTGAATGGATGCAATCTACCTTGCCTTATCGCCAAGCATCACTAGGGGATTTTATCGCTGATGTACTCGGTGCACTCAGCTACTTTATCTTACTTTGGTTAGTGCGCAAATATCGAATGCGCAGAGCTGAGCTGTGAACCAAGTTCATATTGTAGGTAGAGGTGCAATTGGGTTACTGCTTGCCAATAAACTTGCACAACACACCCAAGTGACCCTCATTACCCGTGATGATGATTTCGACGACTACCACCTCATCGACAATGAAAAGTCCCATGCAATACCTGTCAGTCAAACGACCTTTGACTCATTACGCTCGAAAATCACCCACTGTATCGTACCAGTTAAGGCTTATCAACTCTCCCAAGCTTTACACGCACTGGCACCCCACTTACATGATGATGCAAACATTATACTTAGCCACAACGGCATGAGTGATGTATCTGAAATCATCCAATCACTCAAAACTAACCAGGCACTGTATTTTTTAACTACCTCAATGGGAGGCATGAAACCGCTTGCCAATACCGTTAAGTACACAGGGGCTGGGCTAACTCAGATAGGTGCCTGTAATCAAATTGCACAAGCTCGCCTGCCAAGCTTATTCCAAGGACTCATTCAGCCTTGTCTGTCTCAGGCACAACCCGTTGATGACATCAATGAAATACGCTGGCAAAAGCTGTGTGTCAACATTGCCATCAATCCACTTAGTGCGCTGTTACAGTGCAAGAATGGAAAGCTTCGTGCTCCAGCATATGCAAGACAAGTTCTTTCTCTTCTTAATGAGGCTTGCTTTGTCGCTGGGCTTGACGGCGTAGAGTTAAAGTTATCTTCAGAGTTAATGCGTGCATATCAAGTCATGAAACTAACTGCGGAAAATAACTCCTCCATGGCACAGGATATTAAGATCGGACGACGCACTGAAATAGATGCGATATGTGGGTTTATTGTCTCTAGAGCCAACAGACATGGAGTCAGCGTGCCAGAGAACGAATGGATGTGGCAACAAATAAAACGAAAAGAGCGGGCATAAGCCCGCTCTTTACTATGGTCTGTATACCTTTACTTTGGTAAAGCCGTTTTCGTGTAGGATCAGCGCTTGAAGCTGACTCATTACGCCTTTGCTACAATACAGGTAGTAGTCTTTGTCCTGAGGTAAGTCACCGAATTTCGTCGCGAGACGGAAGAACGGTAAGTGGATCACCTCAATGTTCTCAAGCTCAAATGGATCTGCGTCTTCTTCTTCGGGGGATCGAATATCCACAACAACCGCATTAGCAGGAAGCTCAGAGACATTTTCTGCTTCTTTCACTTCTTCTTTAGCTTCTTCTTCTATTTCACGAATATCTTTTATTGTTGCGTTATTCACCACTGTATCTAAAACATCAAAGTCAAAATTGGCTTCTTCTGCTTCGATTTTTTCTAGAACAGCTTTAACTGTAGGTTTCTTAGAGATGACGCCACAATACTCGGGCATCGCTTCAGCCATCTCGCATGTGCCAATCTCTCTGGCAATACGAATGATCTCTTCTTTGTCATGTTGAATGAGAGGTCGTAGGATCAAGGTCTCTGTCACTCTATCAATCACACTCAAATTAGCCAATGTTTGGCTTGATACTTGACCAATGCTTTCGCCGGTAACCAGCGCCTGTATACCTAACTTTTGAGCAACCGAACTACCCGCTCGCATCATCATACGCTTTAGTACGACGCCCATTTGGCTATTTTCTACGTTTTCCAGAATTTCAGCCACAACAGGTTCAAAATCAACTGTAATGAACTTAACGCGGTGTGTTGAGCTATATTGTTTCCACAAATAATGACTGACTTGTTTTACGCCGATCTCATGAGCAGCTCCACCTAAGTTAAAAAACAAGAAGTGCGTTCGAGCGCCTTTTCTAATCATTTGATATGTGGCGACGCCAGAATCAAAACCACCCGAAACCAATGATAAAACATTTTCTTGAGTAGGAAGCGGGAATCCACCTAGACCACGGTGTTGGCTTCTTACGATATAGGCAAACTGATCTTTGATTTCTATCTTTACAGTTTCTTGCGGCTTACTTAATTTAACGCTAGCTGACTCAACATTTTGATTCAAACCACCACCTACATAGCGCTCTACATCGCTAGAGGTAAAATCATGCTTACCTTGACGTTTCACCCTAACGCAAAACGTTTTGTTTTTAATCTGCTCTTTTACCAGTGGTAAGGTATGCTGGTAAATATCGTCAAGCGTTTCAAAGCGCTCTTCTTGTACTTCAAGAAATAACACGATACCCGGCACGCGTTTTAAGCCATCAATCAAAGCCAAGCGCGTATCTTCATCACCGAGCTGACTCACAACTGTAATGTTGTCCCAGTTGTTTTTTACTGTTATAGCTTCGTCAATGCGACCCAGCAGCAACTTGATGTTTTTTTCCAAAATTTTTGTAAAGCGCTTTCGCACCGATTTGCTTTTAATAACAATTTCAGGGTGGAGCTTGACGATAAATTTAAGCATAAGAAGTCACTCATTGGTGTGAAACTACAAACGTACTAAACGTCCAATCATTTTAAGGCGCGGGATTATAACAAACTTATTAAAGACTAGGAAATAAACAATCGGATTGACAACTTTGTATGCAACATACATATACAGGGGCAATGTCACAACACGCCCCATTCGCTTGCAGCAATAACAGGTTACGCGATACTGGGTAAAGTCGTATCTGCTTGCTCTTGGTAATAATCTCTTAATTGCGCGATTTTTTCTCGACTTAAATCAGTGGAGTAAGGCTTAAACAACATAAGAACTTTGACTATGCCATTGTATATATCTTTCTGTTCAAGCACCCCTGTCATTCTGCGCGCTTTGACATAAGGTGTCCAAAAACTCACCACCATTTTCAACATATGAGCTAACTCGTCCGTATCAGTATCTTCAATATCGATAACGCCAGCGTCGCGTAGTCCGACGACAACCGCTTTTACTTGCTCAAATAAGTGTGCTTGAAACTCAATATAATCATTTTTCAGCACTTTATCACGTGCCAATATATCCGTTAAATTGTCGTAGAAGAAGTGGTAACGCCACATCAGTTCGAACAAAGAGTCAAGGTACTGGGTAAGCTGCTCAAGTGGCTCATGTTCAATACTAAGCGGCTTAAAGTGCGTTCTTAAGTGCTCACTATATAGGGAAAAAATATGCCGAATAATGTCTTCTTTATTTTTAAAGTGATAATACAAATTGCCAGGGCTTATTCCCATGTTAGAGGCAATATGGTTAGTTGTTATTGCTCGCTCCCCATGCAGATTGAACAACGCAATGCTCGTACGAATTATTTTTTCCTTGGTATTCATATCCAACTCTCTTTACACGCTTAATTGAATTAGTGGGTTCACTTGCCCGCTTGGTTATCTGAAAATAGCACTAAACATATACAAGGTTAAATGAGCAAATTTGAAAGCAGACCAGTGAATTTGATTGTGAAGCTTGCTAACATAGCAAAAATTTTTTGCGTTGCAACAATTCCATGAAAGTAATAGCTCTCTATCCAGGTACATTCGACCCACTGACCAATGGACATTCAGATCTTATCAAACGTGCTGCAAAAATGTTTGATACTGTGTTACTCGCCATTGCCCACAACCCATCTAAAAAGCCATGTTTTACACTAGATGAACGTGTTGAGCTGGCTGAGCAAGTCCTTGGTGATATACCGAATGTTAAAGTCATTGGATTTTCAGGTTTATTAGTCGACCTGGCCAAAGCACAAAATGCCAACGTCCTTATCAGGGGGATCCGCGCAGTCTCTGACTTTGACTATGAATTTCAATTAGCGAACATGAACCGCAGACTTTATCCTCAATTGGAAAGCGTATTTTTAACGCCTTCGGAGAGAAACTCATTCATTTCATCAACACTGGTTAAAGAAGTGGCGCTTCATCACGGCGATGTTAGCGAGTTTGTTGACCCTATCGTTGCTAGTGCACTTGTGGAGAAGCTACATAAATGAAACTTAGACCTATAACGGTTGCTTGCCTGTGCGTAATGTCTTTACAAGTAAACGCAAGCCCATGGATCTCAGCACAAGATAGCGCAACCAAGCACTCTATTGATCTCCTTGTTAGCTATGGACTAATTAACCGCCCCGTCAATCAATACCCATTACTATGGCAAGGTATTGCTTATGACTTGAGCAAAATTTCTCCGGACATGCTAACTGAGCAAACAGCATTTGCGGTCAACCATTTACGCCACACCCTAAATACCGATAAAAGGGCCATGCGTTCAGGGGTTAAAGCACACTATAATAGTGAGCCTGGCATAAAATCAGGTATGGGAGAAAACACCCGAGCAAAATCAGGAATTCAATCATTTGGAGAGCTGACAGGCAGCAATGTCAGTGCCCGCGTACAAGTCAATTATGCAGATGACGGATTAGATGGCAAACACGTTAACTATCATGGTAGTCATGTCGCAGTGCTGCTGGGGGACTGGGCCTTAAGTGCCGAGCGATTAGACTACTGGTGGGGCCCTGGTAATGAAACAGCCTTACTTCTTTCAAACAATGCGCCTCCAATGAAAGCTGTAAGGTTAAGCAGGGCAAATACAAATTACAGCGGCCCAAGTTTCTTATCTTTTATCGGCCCTTGGCAAATTACCGCCATTGCAGCAAGGCAGCAGCCTGCCAAAGAAGAAGGTGATTTTTGGGGTGCACGCTTTTCAGCATCACCTTTGCAAGGTTTAGAGATAGGCTTTGCAACCACTGGCAGTGATTTTATCTACTCCACTCAAGACAATTCTAAAAAGATTAAAAAACAACGCCTCACTAGCGTAGACTTTAAGTACTCAACAGTAATAAATAACCAACCTATCGCTGTTTATGGTGAATACACAGGCGACAATGAATCTGGTGCGTTGCCAGACCAACCTTTGTTTACCGTTGGTCTAGAAAGTTTTTGGTCCCAAAAAGACAGCAGGACAAAAGCCTACATTGAATACAGCGATACAATTACAGACTGCCAGACACAAACGTTCAATTTTCAGTGCAACTTTCAAACCCCAGGTAGTGGTTCTGATTATACCGAACGAGAGCAATGGCTCGGAGCTTCGATTGGCCCACAAGCTAAAAGTTTAACCATTGCTGCTGACTATTTTCAAACGAATGGTGTGGGCGGTTATACCAAATTTAAACGCTCGGAGTTTGAAGCTTTGCAACTTGACCGAACATTATTAGAGGTTGGGTATCAACAAGGTGTGTTTAATGGGTTAATGAAAGCCAGTTTTAGTTTCTGGCAAGACAAAACACCACAACAAAGCGAAACAGAACACGCGTTTACGTTTAGTTGGGAGTATCAATACTAACGTCTGATAGGCTGCCGAGCGGTATAACCCTAGCAATTAAATTATGCAGCAGCCTTATCTCGCCCTAACTTCCTTGTGATAAGTTGAATACCGAGTAAATCTCGATTTAAGATAACAACACCCACCATAATTAAATCGATTACATTTACCGTTGTCGAATAGAAATACCATAATCCCCAAGGTTGGTAGTTTCCTAGTAAATGGGAATCGACAAACATAGCCAGAAAAAGGGCTGAGTTAATCATCAACCCAAGACAACAATATACAATAACAGGCTGAACTTTTTCGCGCTTAAATAAAATTTGCCGCGCAATCAACAAACAAACAATCGTGATCACGTCATATGCTAGTAAGACGCCAAAATCACTCGAGTGAAATTGTGTTGATAAAGAAAGGTCGCTTATACCATAAGATGTTGCCAATATAACGGAGCAAGACAGGGTTTGTAAATTTTTATTAATGGCAAGCACATAAAAAAATATGTTCATTAAACTTGCCATGACGAAGCCCCAAATAACAAGGGCTCCGATACTTAATCCGAAATAATCGTATGCCATTAGCTGTATTACAGTTAGCCCCCATGCGGCGGTTTGGGGTAAATTCCACTACCGCGAGAGCCTGTAACTGCTCTTAAATTTGCTTCACTTTCAATAACATTATCAGAAAGCACCTTAGCTTTGCTAGTACTATTAGATGAATTGGTACGCTTACGCTTAAAAATAGACATTGTTTTCCCTTTATAAATATTAAGGCTATTTTATCATATGAAATAATTCATACGGATAGCTATATTGATGGGTAATACACTGCAATACCCAGGCCACATGATATATAAAAAAAACAAAAAGTTCACCTAAGTTAAAAAACACAAACATGTTTATAAAACGCACTAAAAACAACTCACCATACAACCACGATAAGAGCTGGCCTGCTCGAAAATAAAAGGCCCCGCAGATAAGTCATTTCTCAAATTAAGAACACTTATAGCGGCACCTTATAATTTTGTGCAATGTCAGGGGGGAATCCTCAAGACTTTGTAAACTCAAGCGCTTTTTTGACTTGCGGCAAAGATGTGCCGCCCAATGCTTGTCGCGCAGAAATACATGCGGCAATTTCTAGCCGCGGATAAACATCTTCTTCAATTTGTGGACAAATGCTTTGGAATTCGTCAAGCGTAAGCTCTTCGAGGTTTTTACCTTGCGCAATGGCTTGTTGTACCATTTGACCCACAATATGATGCCCTTCTCTGAATGGGATGTTTTTAGCGACGAGATAATCTGCAAGCTCAGTGGCATTTGCATGACCACCTTTAGCAGCTGCTAATGTCGCTTCACCATTAACCTTGACACCTTTAATACACGCTTGTGCCATATGAAGAGATGCAATCCAAGTAGGTAAAGCGTCAAACAAACCCTCTTTGTCTTCCTGCATATCTTTGTTATAGGCTAGAGGCAATGCTTTTAATGTCATCATCATGGCACTAAATGCCCCGAAAACACGACCCGTTTTTCCACGGATCAGCTCTAATGCATCAGGGTTTTTCTTTTGCGGCATCAGTGATGACCCAGATGTAACGTTGTCCGATAACTCAATAAACCCTGATTCACCACTGTTATAAAAAATCATGTCTTCAGCCAACCGAGAAAGGTGCATCATAGATATTGACGCGCAACTAAGTAATTCCACGACGAAGTCTCTATCTGAAACTGCATCTAAGCTGTTACGTGTAGCATTTCTAAAGCCCAACTCTTGCGCAAGTTTCTCTCTGTCGATTGGATACGCTGTACCAGCTAAAGCTCCACTCCCTAACGGGCACTCATTTAGTCTATCTATCGCGTCGGCTAAGCGCGATTTATCACGCTCGAGCATTTCAACATAAGCGAGACACCAGTGACTGAATAACACAGGTTGAGCTCGTTGCAAGTGGGTGTAACCTGGTAAAATCGTACCTAATTCACGCTCCGCTAACGCAACAAACTCTGTTTTTAAATCTTCAATCGCTTGCATTACCTGTAGCGCGGTTTGGCGGCTCCAGAGGCGAAAATCAGTGGCGACTTGATCGTTACGGCTACGTCCTGTGTGTAGTTTTTTCCCTAATTCCCCCACCTTTTCTATCAATTTTGCCTCAACATATGAGTGGATATCTTCATAGCCACTGTTTGCAATTTGCTGAGGTGCTTGCTTGGCTTCCTCTAGTAACGCACTTAAACCACTTATTACCGTGTCACACTCATCATGTGAGAGCACTTCAACTTGCTTCAATGCACCAGCCCATGCGATTGAGCCAATAATATCTTGCTCAACTAGCTGATAATCAAACGGCAAAGAATCATTAAACTGCTTAAATGCTTCATCTGGTCCTGTAGAGAAACGACCTCCCCATAATGCCATTATCTTACTCCTCTACTACGATTTCTGTTTATTCAGCGCTGCAATACGGCTTGATAATGAGAACAAACGAATGAATCCCTCAGCATGAGATTGGTCGTAAACATCATCTTCTCCAAATGTCGCAAAGTCTTCACTGTAAAGACTATTTGTAGACTGCTTCTGTACAGCTGTAACTTGGCCTTTGTATAGCTTTAATACAACCTCCCCGGAGGCTGGTACCGCCAAAGCCTGTGCAGCAGCTAAAATGGAGTCTTTCAGTGGCGTAAACCAGCGCCCGTCATAAACCAAATGAGAAAACTCGCTAGAGAGCGTTTCTTTCCACTTGCGGCTTGATTTATCTAGCACTAATTCGTCAATTGCTTGAAGTGCAGCCATGATCACAGTGCCTCCCGGCGTTTCATAGCAACCTCTGGACTTCATGCCGACTAGACGGTTTTCAACAATATCAACACGTCCAACACCGTGTGCAGCGGCAATATCATTGAGCTTCACTAAACATTGATATGGACTATAACGCTCTCCATTAACAGCAACGACTTGCCCCTGTTCAATGGATAAGGATACAAATTCAGCTTGATCTGGCGCTTGCTCTGGGGAAGTTGTTAAAGTCCAGACTTGATCGCTTGGCTGATTCCATGGGTTTTCAAGCTCGCCACCTTCATGAGAAATATGCCAAATGTTTGCATCTCGGCTGTAAATCTTCGTCGCAGATGCTGAACAAGGAATTTGTCTCTGAGCCAGGTAGTCCAATAGCGATTCTCGACTGGATAACTCCCATTCCCGCCAAGGTGCAATCACATGAAGATCTGGGGCCAGTGCGGAAAAGCAAGATTCAAATCGAACTTGGTCATTACCTTTACCTGTACACCCATGTGACAAAGCATCAGCCCCGACTTTACGAGCGACCTCTACTTGGGCTTTAGCAATAATAGGACGTGCCATAGAAGTACCCAGTAAATAGGTGCCTTCATACACCGCACCAGTTTGCAAAGTGGGGTAAATATAATCGCTTACAAGCTCTTCTTTTAAATCTACGATGTGGCATTCACTCGCACCTGAAGCAAGCGCTTTTTCTTCTACACCAGCCAGCTCCTCTTCACCTTGACCGACGTCGGCGACGAATGCGACCACTTCGCAACCGTAATGTTCTTTTAACCAAGGCACGATTGCAGACGTATCCAAACCACCAGAATACGCTAGTACTACCTTTTTCACTTCGCTCATAACTTTGAAACCTTTATTTAAATTGGTTGTTTAACAAGGTAACCAGTAGCGCATTCTGGGCATGCATCCGGTTCTCTGCTTGTTGAATAATTTTTGACTTATCGTCATCCATAACCGTAGAAGTTATTTCATACTCTCGGTGTGCTGGTTGGCAATGTAGTATGGTTTGAGCACCAGTTTGCTCCACCAACTGTTGATTTATTTGGTAGGGCATAAACACCTCTTTGGCTTGCTCCAAAGTAACGTTACTGCCCATAGATACCCAAGTATCCGTGTACAAAATGTTCGCGCCTGCTGCGGCCTCTACGCGGTCGCTTACCATGATACTGGCACCATTTACCGCTGCTATTTGCTCTGCTTGCTTCACTATTTGCGCATCTGGCGAATGGCCTTTCGGACAAACAGAGACAAAGTCTGTCCCTAAACATGCGGCTAATAGCATGAGCGAGTGAGTCACATTATTTCCTTCACCAAGATAAGCGAGCTTCAAGCCGCTTACATCGCCGTATACTTCCTGTATCGTCATGAAATCAGCTAACGCCTGACAAGGGTGGTATAGGTCACATAAGCTATTAACCACCGGAACTGATGCATACTCAGATAAGGTTGTCAGTGTACTATGGTGATTTACTCGAGCTACAATGGCATCAGCCCACGTTGAAATATTCAACGCAAAGTCTTTGACTGACTCCCTGCTGCCCATCGCCCCGTTTTGTTGATCCAAGTAAACTGCGTGACCACCTAATTTATGAATACCAATATCAAAGGACAAGCGAGTTCGCAAACTGGGCTTTTCAAATAAAGTTACAACGGATTTTCCCGCTAAAGCTTGAGCAAAATCCTGAGGCTGAGCTTTTATTTGATGCGCGAGAGAAAGCAGTTTAAGTAGCGCAGCTTGGTCAAACTCCAAGCCATTAATAAATACATTTTCCATTATTTTTCCTAAGGTAAAATTTGAGTTCCGACATGTTCGCCTTTGATTAAGGCGACTAAATTTTCTGGCTTTTGCCAGCTGGAAATGTATACACCCCGTCGTAAATGTTGGGCAGCGTGAAGACTGGTCTTAACTTTGACCTCCATCCCGCCCACAATAACCTTCTCATCGATTAGCGTAGAAATTTGACTTGCGTCTAAGGTGTGTAATGGCTGCTTTTGCGCATCTAAAACCGCTTCTACATCAGTCATTAAGATAAGCTCACCATTAATAGTTTGCGCAATGGCTGCAGCAGCTTCATCTGCATTAACATTGTACAGTGCGCCATTTTCACCAATGCCAACAGAACTCACTAAAGGGATCCGACCAAATTTCAATAATTGCTCAAGCAAACCAAGGTCTTCCTCAGCGTAACAAGTCCCTACTTGCCCAAGTGCCTTAAGCTTTTGTTTAGTCATCAGCCCAGCTTCAAAGAGACAGGTGCCAACCGGCTTCAAACCCGCCACAATTGCTTGCCCCATTAATTGCTTATTTGCACACCCTGCCAGTGCGCCAACAATGTATGGCATTTGCTCTTTTGGGCTTATTCTGAGCCCTTGATGCTTTGCAGTTGCAAATCCAGCATCTTGTAACCAGCTATCAACCAAAGCACCACCGCCATGCACAATGACAAATTGCTTACCCTCTTGTTCACTCACGTGGGCCAGTACTTTAAACAACTCAAGCGCTGCTTGCTCAGTATTAAGTACAGCGCCACCCACTTTAACTACCCATATTTGCTTGTCGCTCATGATCAATCCTTTAATCCTTTAGTCGCATCGAAACCACTGACAATATTCATACACTGTAAAGCCTGACCAGCAGCACCTTTAAGTAAATTATCAATTGCAGCTATGACAATGAGTTGCTTTCCCTGTTGTTGCCAACCAATGTCAACATAAGGAGTGCCAGCGACCCCTTTGATTGAAGGCAGCGCGCTACCCTTCAACCGGATGAGCGGTTCTTCGGCAAGGCTTTGATAAGCAGCAGTAACATCACTTTCAGTAACATTATCGGCAAGCTGAACATAGATCGTTTCGAGAATACCACGAGAAAAATTACCTAAATGTGGCGTAAACAAAACTGGGTGATCTAAATACTGCGTTATCTCTGGACCATGACGATGATTGAATAATCCGTAAGGTGATAGCGAAACTTCACAAAACTGCGTCTTAAGCGCGGCCTTTCTCCCTGCGCCAGTAACACCTGAAACAGCATTGATAATGATTTGCGCATCAGCAATTAACCCCGCGTTTTTTAAAGGCTTGAGTGCATTGAGTGCAGCCGTAGGATAACAGCCAGCAACAGCAATCAGCTGCGCTTGCTTAATGCCTGCGTGATTCCACTCTACAAGTCCATACTGTGCTTGTTCGAGTAACTCTTGATGGGCATGCGCAAACCCGTAATATTGCTCGTAGAGTGACGAGTTAGCTAACCGAAACCCGCCCGATAAATCAAATACCTTCACGCCTAAATCGAGAAACTTCGGCGCCAAGTCCACGCTGACTTTATGATCTGTACACAAGCAGACGTAATCCGAAACAGCTGAGATTTGCTCAAAACTTTCTTCATTCAAAGGCTGCAAAGTAATGTCCAGCAACCCAGCATGTTCCGGGTACAACTCACTGAGCTGCTTACCCTTATCCAAGCTTTGTTGAGAAACAAAACACCCTTTTAAACAAAATAGGGGGTGGTTGGCTAATAATTGGGCTAATTCTGCACCACTATATCCACTGGCGCCTATAATAGAAACATTCAACATCGATAACTCGTTTATTTGATTAAGTAGGGGGTCAAATTTGCTAAAGATGAAATGTTCGTCGCATTTGCCAACCCTCAATAATTATTCTTTAAAAATGAATTGATATTCATACTAAACAAGTATAAATTTTTATGCAACATCTTTGAATAAATATTTTGGAGTATTATGCCTCTTCCCAGCTTTATTGATATGTACAAAAACCTCATTGAACTGCCATCAATTAGTGCAATTGATAAGCGCTTAGATCAAAGTAACAAAGCTGTTATCGAGACTTTGGCAACTTGGTGTCGCGAACTTGGATTTACTGTAGAAATCTCGGAACTTGAAAATGCTCCAGGTAAATTTAACTTGCTTGCGAAACGCGCTCCACTCAATGAACCTGCAACTGCTGGTGGTCTTATGCTAGCAGGACATACCGATACCGTGCCATACGACGACACGAGATGGAGTTCAGATCCATTTAAATTAAGTCAAAAAGAGAATAAGCTCTATGGTCTCGGCGCTATTGATATGAAGGGGTTTTTCGCTTTTGTGCTTGAGGCTGTTGCACAGCTTGAGCACGCAAAACAAAAGTCAACTGTCTTGATATTAGCTACTGCGGATGAAGAAACAACCATGGCGGGTGCTCAACAGGTAGCCAAACACCAGCAACTAAAACCTGACTATTGCGTCATTGGCGAGCCTACCGATATGGTACCTGTGTTTACACATAAAGGTCATATGAGCAGTGCTATTCGTATTACTGGGCGCTCGGGACACAGCTCAGATCCTGATCGCGGTTTAAACGCCATCGAGATCATGCAACAAGTCACATCTAGGCTGTTACAACTAAAAGAAGAATTAAAGAATAAATATTCAATAGAGCATTTTTCTGTACCCTACCCCACTCTCAATTTAGGACATATTCATGGTGGGGACAATGCAAACAGGATCTGTGGCTGTTGCGAACTTCATATCGATATCCGCCCACTGCCAGGTCTAAGTATTGTAGAACTCCAGCAAATGCTGCTAGCAGCCATTCAACCTATTAATGAACAATACCCACGGAGTGTTGATGTCATCGACCTCCATGATCCGATCCCCGCATTTAATGGTAAACCGGACAGCGGCCTAATAAAACTTGCTGAGAAGCTCTCGGGCCAAAAAGCGATTGCGGTAAACTACTGCACTGAAGCGCCGTTCTTGCAACAGCTAGGGTGTGAAACCTTGGTCATGGGCCCAGGCTCCATAATTCAAGCCCACCAGCCTGATGAACATTTAGAGATGGAAAAAATCAAACCAAGCCAAAAGATAATCACCGATTTGATCCATAAATGTTGTTTTGAAGAAAAACAAAAAGCCAGCTCTTAGCTTAATGCCGATCAGTTAA
>NZ_AUXT01000176.1 GCF_001625595.1 Pseudoalteromonas luteoviolacea NCIMB 1942 | reverse complement strand
TGTTTATCTCAGTTAGCGATTTATTTTGAAGGGCGTTTAGATAGCGTGCTTGATATTTAACTTTTTAAGCTGACACAGAATTTTGAACGCCCTCCAGTAGTGGCGAGTGTGATCCAATGCCATTAAAACAATAATAATACCGCGTAAAATATCTAGTGAGGTCAGTCTATGTGTAGTTGTCACATTTCAAGCCTTGCTGCTTATTGGTATTTCACTTTTAACAAATATAAAACAATATATAAATATTTTTGTGTTTTATCTTCACAGGCTTGCAGCCGATATGGCTGTTAAAATGAGAGTTGAGCTCGTATTTCGTTAATAGACTTCCCGAAGTGTCTTTTAAACTGTTTTGCGAGGGCTTGAGTGTCTTGGTAACCAACCGATGCGGCTATGTCACCAATACGGTTGTTAGAGTAGATCAGTTCTTCTTTCGCTCTTTCAAGCCGCAGTAAGCGGATGTATTCAAATGGTGTCATACTGATAGCTGACTTAAAACGACGAATGAGAGTCCGCTCTGAAACACAGGCTAATAAAGACAATTGCTGGAGTGAATGCTGAGCCTTAAGTTGATTTTTAATATGTTGCTGCACCTTAAGTACTGTGGCATCTTTGTGCTGCTCTAGTACGCTGCTCATCACAAATGCAGTTTGGTGAAGTTGAGGCTCAGGTATGGCCAACCAGTTTGCGACCTTATTTGCCACATTACTCCCAATTTGTTGAGTGATCAAAGCCAGAACAACATACATGTAGCTATGCGCAGCTCCTGCGGTATATAAATTTTGATCGCACAGGTAAATTGGTTTCGTGTCTAGTTTTAAGTGTGGATAATAGCGACTAAAAAAGACTTCGAGCCACCAGCTTGCTGTAAACTTCTGGTCGCCCAATAGGTCTAATGCTGCGGCATAGGCGACGCCACAACATCCCGCTACGAGTGTTGATTGCGATTTATTTTTCAGCTTATCATGTAGCAACTTTTTATATTGTGAGAATAGCTGGCACTCTCGCCATAGCTGTTTATCATTTTGATACTGACTGCCAATAATCACTAAAACATCAAAATCTGTTAATTCACTTAATAGACAGTCTGCATTAAAAACGAGCCCTTGGCTGCTCGTTATCTCTTTGTCTTCCAGTGCGATGATTTGCCATTGGTAGTACTTCTTCTTAATTACATGGTTAGTTACATTGAGTACATCAACGATGCCTGTTAACGCGCTTGCCATAACTCCTTTTTGACATAGTAGTGCTACTTTCATGTCGCTTTTACCTATAAATATGTCATTAGCGTCACTTTGGAGCGCGCGGCGGTACTTGTAAAGTAGTTATACACTTAACAAAAGGAAATAACTGATGTGGATTCAATACCCAATTTTTACTCTGATTTTACTATTCCTATGGCTCTGGTTGGCGACTGCTTGCATGCGTATCAAAGCAGTGCGGCGCAAAGAGCTTTCGTTAAACGCAGTGAACTTTGTACTAAAAGAAGAAATGAGTACACGAACACGACTGCTGGGTAATAGTTACGACAATCAGTACCAACAGCCAGTGTTGTTTATCTGTTTATTACTGTTACTACATGTTGAAGGAGTCTCGGGGTTGGGGTGGTATGCGGTATCGGCAGCCTTCGTTTTAGCGAGGTATTGGCATTGTTATGAGCATGTACGTGGTACTAACATTAGGCGCCGTACCTACGCGTTTGGCTTATCGAGATCGAGTTTATTTATTGGTTGGAGTGTATGGTTCATTGTAATGACGGTAGGCAAAGGTGAACTCTAACAAACTAGATAGTTGCAACAAAAAAGCAAGGCCTTAGCCTTGCTTTGGTAGGTATCATTGTTTTACCACTTTAAACTGTGTGGCCCAGTGAGGATGCCCCGCATGCAAACGGAGGCGAAACTTTTAACCGCGTTAGATTATTTTAACCATTCGATCATATTGCCGATGAGTGCTTGTGTGGAGGCTAGACCGTCCGCACCACCTACATCACATAAACCTAAGCCACAGCCATCAAAATGGTGATTGGCTTTTTCCAGTAAGTGCAACTCGCTGCCAGTGCGGCACTGGATCTGCGCATATTGTTTCGTAAACGTTAACTCATTGGCCTGTGCTGGACCATTGAGGATGTCACCCGCTAATGCGTTACACAGTCTCAATGATTGGCTAGGAGATACTATGGTGTCCGCCATACCGTGACTAATAAACATATCAGGTGCCAAAAACGGGTAATCTTCAATGTAGTCCAGCAAGCTATTATTGACGATGACAGGTTCATTGCCTGTTAACTCACGCCAGTCTGACTTACCAGACAAGATAGCAATCATTCTTTCAATGTAGCCATGGACATAAGTTCCGTCTTGCACTTCTTTTAGCTGGTGTGCAAAGTCAGGCACTGGGAACATTGGCGCGATTTTCTCTACCATAAATGGAAATTGCTGAGACAACCAAACCGACATATGCCCGCCAGCCGATTGACCGGTTAAGCGAATAGACTTATTACTGTGGGTATATTTGTAGTTATTGAACAGTGCCCAAAGGTAAGCGTCGCGAATATCGCGTTTGCTGTCTTCGATGCTAACTTGGTTACATGCAGGTCCTGCTTCTCTATCTTCGACGAGGCGATAATAAGGCATGTAGACCACGAACCCAGCATCAGTGAATTGTGCTATTTGTGCTTCAGCAGTGCGTGCGGTTCCCAACCTTTCTAACCAGCCACCACCGTGGATCATCATAAGAGGCGTGGCATTATGATTGCTAGCGTTTTTATAAACACGCATTTCTAGGTGACAAGCGCCTCGCTCACTGTATGTCGTTTTATAGGTTGCGCGTTGCATCAGAGGCACTTCTGAGAAGCTTTGTGGGCGAGTAGTAAGGGGAAGTGTAGCGCTATAACCGGGCATCCATGCATCGCGTACATAGTTTAGGTCTTCACTGTTGCCATATTTTTCAGCTTTGTAGTCAAACTCTCTGAGGCAGAACGCTGTGTCTGTTTCATTTTTATATTCAATTGCACTAGTGCATTGCGTGTCAGTGTAATACCAGCCTCTTGCTGCCGTGTGTGCTTGTACTTCTTTACATTGTCCATCTTGGCTAAACAACTTTGGGAGTTGAGTAACAGCAGGTTTAGTCGCTACTGCCGCATAGCAGTAGCTTGCGCCACGTAAGATACGCTCAATTTCAGGAGACTGGTTGTTAAGCATTTCTCTTAGCGCTTGATCGTGCTCTTCAAAGTAACCCATACTTGCCGTCAAAGGAGCATCCCCGTCTGTAGGTTGACCGCTCAAGTAATGAGTAAGTAGGTTTTGTGGATCTGGAAAAACAGAAGCATTGGCAGTTACAGATAACGCGAACGCGACACCGCCAAGTAAGTGTGATACGTATTTCATAATGGTTCCTTGTTGACTTACTGAGAATAAAGACGGCGAAATTTTCCAAATATTTAGCTAATTTATAATTTTATTTATGACAATTTTTTATGACTTAATTATTGGTCGTGTACTGGCATATAGAGCAAGTTAATGTCAGTCATTTCAGTCGACTGTAGATTGGGCAGAGGTGGGGAGAAAGTCTGCGAGAGACTTAAAACAAAGCCCCTTGAGGGGCCCTGTGTGTTGTGTTTAGTCGTTCATCAGTTGATTGATGTATTTCACTGGTGCACTACCATAGCTTAAGAAGTCTTCGTGGAAAGCTTTTAAATCAAAGTCTTTACCTAGCTTCTCTTTTTGCTTTTCGCGTAAATCATAGATTTCACGATAGCCACTGTAATAACTGGTTAACTGCACTTGACTTAATGTTGCACGACGCCATTTGCCTTCGGCTTCTGCACGTTCTTGGTATGCACCATTCATCAGGAGATCAAGGCCTTCGTCACGGCTAATTCCTTTCACTTGAATGCCGTAGTCTAAAATGGTGTTACAGATAACACGTAGGTTCCATTTATAGTACATGAGCCACATTTCAGGCTCGTGATCACCATAGCCCTCTTCTAGCATCATGCGCTCAGTGTAAACCGCCCAACCTTCGATCATCGCTCCATTACGCAAGATGCTTTTAACCAATGAAGGAGATTTGTTAGCGTATACGAGCTGCGTATAGTGACCTGGGACTGCCTCATGAATATTGAGAATCTGTAGAATCCAATGGTTGTACTCTCTCAATATTGAGCTCGCTTGCTCTTCGCTGCGCAACTCTAACGGTTCGACGTTGTAATAAGTATTTTCTTTGCTGTCGTAAGGACCCGGCGAAGAAATCGATGCCATTGCAAATCCGCGCATGTATTCCGGTGTCTCACGTACAACAAGCGGTCGCTCGGGATCAAGCGTGATCAAGTCTTTTTCCATTACAAATTTTTCTAATAATGGGATCTGACGCTTTATTTCTGCTACAAAGTTTTCTTTTGCAACGTGATTTTGTGATAGGTGCTTAATGAGCTTTGAGATCGCTTGTGTATCATCAGCCGGTATTTGTGTATCAGGGAAGTATTTAGACCAAAGCTGCTCTGTGAGTTTAACCATTTCTTTGGTAACTCGAGCCTTGTCTGTAAGTGCTTTCTCGTACATTTTTTGGGCTGTGTAACCTGATTGGATATCAAATGCAAACTTCTCTTCGTACAGCTCTTCACCAATTCTAAAGCTACGCGCCTTGCCATTTTCAGTGAGTTCATTTTCTAGCTTGGTTAAAAAGTCTATATAACCGTTGATAGCTGTTTTAGCATCTGCAAAACGTGTTTTGAACAGTGCTTTTTCGGCAGCGGTTAACACCTCAGATGTGTCGACTTGATCAAGCAGGTCATCTTTTAATACGGAGAATGCACCTTGATTCTGTGCAATGGCCAATTGAATGTATTCTAGTGTTGGTGTGTCAATGTTTTGCTGTGCAGCAGCATAATAATCTGGGACATACTTTAGTCGCTCTAATACGGTTTTGTACTTTTCAGCTTCTGACTTGAAGCGACTGTTTAAGATGCTCGCAAAACCGTATGAGACGTTGTAGTTAGAAGGGTTCCACTGCCAGCCCCTAAACTTTTCAATGTCCCAAATTGCCTTTTTTAAGCTGTTTTCGATCAAATAGTAATCGGTTTTTTGATTGCCACTTAGAGTTTTGAGGTCAAAATTGTGTAGCTCAGCGAGTTTTTCTTTACTGAATTTGACGTTGTTCGCGCGCGTTGCTGAGTTTGGAATGGTGATGATATCATCATATTTGCCATAGCCCGCATACTGAGAATATTCAGGATATTGACGCCATAAGTCTTCAATAAATTGCTCTGAAAATACCTTAAATGTTTGGTTTTGCGTAACTTGTGCTACAGGCTTTGACTGAGTTTCAGTCGTTGAATTGGTTGAGGTACAGCCTGCCAGCGTGAGAGCAGCAGCGACAGCAAGGGTGAGCGCAGTCTTTTTCATTCGCTTGTTCCTATTTTTTAATTTTGGCTATCATAGCAATTTTTTGCCACCTTGGCTTGCTCTGGGTGGTCAAGCCAGACTGCTCCATTAGCTTCTTTAGCTACAATATCCTCAGGATTATACATGGGACATGATTTCATTGATAAACACCCACAACCGATACAGCCATCGACCATTTCTCTTACACGCATCATATAAGCAATTTTTTCATCTAACTGTGCCTGCCAAAAACGCGACATTCTTGCCCAATCATCTTTATTTGGGGTTCGGCTCTCGGGCAGGGTTGATAGGGTCTCTTTTATCTCGATTAACGAAATTCCCATTTTCTGCCCCGCTTTGATTACAGCAATACGTCGTAAAACGTCTTTTTTGTATCGCCTTTGATTACCCGCGTTGCGCCAACTGCGGATCAGGCCCTTAGTTTCATAGAAGTGCAATGTAGAAACCGCGACATCTGCGCGTTTGGCCACTTCCCCTACACTGAGTCTGGGTTCATCTCTTTCACTTGCCAAAGTCATTTTGTAGCCCCTTGAAAAAATGCGTAAAAAAATCTTTACCTAAAGCTTGGTTGAGGTTTTAGCCTAGCAGCAAATCAATGGTAGGAGAATAACTTTGAAGACAATAATTGTGTACTCAAGTGCAAGTAAAAATGGTAACACAGGTCATGCAGTAGAGGAGCTGGCTCATGAGTATAATGCACAAACGCTTTTTCTAGATGACTATGTAATTCATGATTATAGCTATGAGCATACCAACAAAGATGATGATTTTAGGGACTTATTCAGAGAGGTTTTACAGTATGATCATGTCGTTTTCGCATCCCCTGTATATTGGTATGCAGTCACTCCGAGAATGAAGGCGTTTATTGACCGTATCACTGAGTTTATGGATGATGAAGTACTTCAGCCTGAACTTAGAAGGCTGCGCGACAAACAGTTTTCGATCTTATCTACGTCTATTCATAAAGGTGCGCCAAACGCGTTTGTAGAAATGCTGCAAAAAACTTTTGAATATTTGGGCATGACACTCATAGGTACTCATCATAGGCAGTTTCAAGCTCAGTCTCAGTCTTAATTGCCATTGAGGTGCTGCGTTTGGAATTGCTTAGGGGTTTGGTTAAATGCTTTTTTAAAACTTCGGCTCAATTGGCTGGGGTGGCTAAACCCCAGCGAAAACGCAACGCTTGTAACATTTTGACCTTGTTTGAGTTGGTCACAAGCAGACATTAACCTTTGCCCATGCAACCATTGCTGAGGTGTCGTGCCCATCATGGTTTTAAACTGATCAAAGAATTTGCTGCGGCTCATACAGGCTATTTTTGAAAGTTGCTCAATGTTCAAATGTTGTGACAAGTCTTTTTGTAAATAATCAATTGCGGCGTGTATGCCTGTACTGAAATGACCGTGGCTAATTTGTTTAAATAAAAAGTCACGACTTTGCTGTTGTAATAACCTTGCGACTAATTCATTTAAAGCCAAGTCTATGTAAAAGGCACGTTGTGGGTCATTTTCGCTAAAGAGCTGTATCAGGCGGTTTAGCAACTGCTGCGTTTGTGCATTATGCTCATTGTGCACTAGCTCATTGTGGTATTCAAAGTGGTTTTGTTGTGTTTGGTACTCACAGTTGAGCCTATCCACTACAGACGTAATTTTGTCTTTACTTATTTCAATTGCAAGGCACGTGGTGGGTTTATCTAAACAGGCAGTTGGAAAATCGATATAAACAGCTTGGTGCGGTGCAAGTACGAAACTTTCGTTTGGTAAAAATGGTTTATGGTAGTCGCAGCTGTCGACGTGCATTACTTTTTTACCCGTTAACATCCCGCAAAATAAAACTTCACTGGAACATAGGCGAATACGCTCTGCATTTTCATAGGTATCATAGATACTTAGCTCAACATCTTTGGCGGCAAAATGAACCCGATTCTCAACCAATGAAGATACTTTTTGTCTTTGCTTGTTCAGTTGTTCTAGCATCTGTGTATGTTCCTTTTTGGACTCGTGCGCAAACTTTTTGTACGGATTGTTAAGTTTTTAATCTGCCTTTTTATTAATGTCAATCAAATGAAAAAAAAGACCACGTGAATGTGGCCAATAAATAATGACAACATCGAGTTGAAGAGGCACTTATGATTTATGCTAATCCGAATTCACCAGAAGCCATTGTGAATTTTAAACCTCAGTATGAGAACTATATTGGCGGAAAATGGACCCCGCCAGTGGATGGCGCATACTTTGAAAATATCAGTCCTGTGAACGGCAAACACTTTTGCCAAGTTGCGCGTTCAAACGAAAAAGACGTAACACTTGCGCTAGACGCGGCTCATCAAGCAAAAGAGCAATGGGGCACAACGTCGGTTACCCAGCGCAGCAACATTTTGTTGAAAATTGCAGACCGTATCGAAGAGAATCTTGAGTACTTAGCTGTGGCGGAAACATGGGATAACGGCAAAGCAATTCGTGAAACATTGGCCGCGGATGTGCCACTTGCAGCTGACCACTTTCGTTACTTTGCAGGCTGTATTCGTGCCCAAGAAGGCAGTATCGGAGAAATCGACGAACACACTGTTGCCTATCACTTCCATGAGCCACTAGGTGTGGTTGGGCAGATCATTCCGTGGAACTTCCCATTGCTCATGGCTGCGTGGAAGCTTGCACCAGCGCTTGCAGCTGGTAACTGTGTTGTTTTAAAACCTGCTGAACAAACACCGGTGTCTATTTTAGTGCTGGTGGAATTGATTGAAGATATACTGCCATCTGGGGTACTAAATATTGTAAATGGGTTCGGTAAAGAAGCAGGAGACGCACTTGCCACAAGCAATCGAATCGCAAAAATTGCATTTACCGGCTCTACCCCAGTCGGTGCGCACATTCTGAAATGTGCGGCAGATAATATTATTCCGTCCACGGTAGAGTTAGGGGGGAAATCACCAAATATATACTTCAATGACGTGATGGAAAAAGATGACGAGTATTTAAGTAAGTGCATTGAGGGCGCTGTACTTGCTTACTTTAATCAAGGTGAAGTATGCACGTGTCCGTCTAGGTTATTTGTGCAAGAAGATATCTATGATGAGTTTATCGCCAAAGTCATCGAGCGGACTCAGCAAATAAAGCGCGGAAACCCATTAGATACTGAAACAATGGTGGGGGCTCAAGCCTCACAGGCACAGTTTGATAAGATATTGAGTTACATCGATATTGGTAAGCAAGAGGGCGCAAAAGTACTCTTGGGTGGAGAGGTTGAAAAGCTCGATAATGAGTTTGAGCAAGGTTACTATATTCAACCAACTCTGCTGAAAGGCAACAATGACATGCGGGTTTTCCAAGAAGAAATCTTTGGACCTGTGATTTCTCTTTGTACATTTAAAGACGAGGTAGAAGCGTTAGCAATGGCTAACAGTAGTGAATTTGGCCTTGGCGCTGGAGTTTGGACGCGGAATATGAATCGCGCATATCAATTTGGTCGTAAAATTGAAGCGGGTAGAGTGTGGACAAACTGCTATCACATGTATCCAGCTCATGCCGCATTTGGTGGTTACAAGCGCTCAGGTATTGGCCGAGAGACCCACAAAAAAGCGCTAGATCATTACCAGCAAACTAAAAACCTTCTAGTCAGCTATAGTGAAAGTCCTTTAGGGTTCTTTTAAGTTATAGCCTTTGCAAGATGCGCGACCAATCGCATGGTCGCGCTCTTTTTCGTTGCGTTATTAGGCCAGATGGCAAACACTGGGATCGGAGATACTTGCCAGTCCGGTAAGAGTTCAATTAATGTACCAGTCTGCAAACAATCATTCACTAAATATGCAGGAGGTGTAGCAATGCCAAGGCCGTCTTTGCATAGCTGCGTCAGGCCCTCAACACTATTGGCTGTTACCTGATATGTAAACTCAATATCAATATGGCCAAATTTTGAGTGAAAGAGGCTACGTTTAGCTGGCAAGCTAGTTAGTTTCACCCACGGAATGTGTGCAAGCTCTCGAGGGTGTGATGGGACAGCATATTGCGCTAAAAAGTGACTCGTGCAGACCAGTTTTCTCTCGATTTCACCAAGTCGTTTACTCTTTAGGTCACTACTTGGTAAGGTGCCAACACGTATTGCGAGATCAATATCTTTTTCTATTAGGTTTTCAAACACATCACTGTAAATAATGCTGATTTCAAGGTGTGGATGGCTTTTGCAAAAGTCGGCCAGTGTATGAGCATATATTGAGCGGGTTAATGCTGTTGGTAAATTGATACTTAACTTACCTCTTAACACATCACTTTGCTCGGTAATCGATAGCAGCCCATACTCAACTGTGGTAAGCATTTTTTCACTGACTTGGTGTAGTTTTTCTCCTTGTGGGGTGAGAGATAACTTGCGGGTTGAACGATATAAAAGTGCTGTATCAAGCTTTTTTCAAGTGTAGAGATATGATAACTGACAACAGATGGAGAAAGCTTTAGCGCTTTTGCCGCGCCTCGAAATGAACCATGCTCTACAACCGCTGCGAAAATGGCAATGCTTTTTAAATCATCAATCATATTGAGTAAGATTTTAGAACAGTAAAATCTATTTATACCATCTAATAAACCAAAAGGTCCAAGTATAAACTGAGTTGGTAAAGAAAAAAGGAGAGAAAGATGTCTGCTTTACTCGCTATGAGTTTATATGCGTTTTCAATGTCGATTACGCCAGGTCCGGTCAATGTCATTATATTTTCGCGTGCAGTCAAAGACGGGGTGGGCCGTACCATTCCCTTTGTAGTTGGTGCAACACTTGGCTTTAGTAGTGTATTGTTTTGCGCCGGAGTCGGGCTCAGTTTGCTTATTCAAAAATATGTTTGGCTAACAAACTTAGTCGCGTTGTTAGGGTGTGGTTTTATCTGTTACTTGGCAATACAGTTTTTTAAATCAGGCTCGAACTTACAATCCTCATCAAAGTCACAAATTGGGGTTTGGTCCGGTGTTGCGTTAATGATTTTAAACCCTAAAGCTTGGCTAGCAGCGATTGCTGGCACGAGCTTATTTGTGGAAGAAGGTCAGTTATCACAACTTATTGTGTTTGTTTATACGGCGTCATTTGTTTTCTTAGTTTAAGTTTATGGGCCATTGTTGGTAAAAAAATGCCCGATATTTTTTCTCTATCGCGATACATAACTTGTGTAAATTGGATCACTGGCGGGTTACTTCTAATCGTATGCGGATATGTACTAATAGGTCTAAATATCACCTTGTAATAACATGACATAGATGACGGGGATACGTGTTCAGTCCCTAGAGTATTTGAAGGCGCATAATGAGCTGAAGTCTAAATGGGACACTATCAACAACCAATATCAAATTAGTGCGTTGTCCATCGAATTTGGTGTGGCTGAGCAAAAACGCGAAATTGCGAATTTGACGCAACAGAATCAAATTAAGGATCTAGAGATTAAACAACAAGCAACCCGTCAGCTGTTCATATTTATTAGCCTGTTGCTGGTATTTAGCATTTTGTTTTTTGCGTATTTTTGGCGCAGCAAAAATAAACAATTTAAAGTGAAGCAAGCAGCACTCAAATTGGTGAGTGATGCAAAAGAGCGCTTGGCGTTTGCATTGTGGGGCAGTGGAGATGAACTGTGGGATTGGGACCTGCAAGCTGGTGTCATTACCCGCGAAAATCAAGCGCGTGACTTACGCTTACCAAATGAATATATAGGAACCGATTTAGAAAAAATAAAATCGGTTGTTCATCCAGATGATTTTGCTCACTTGCAAGAGTGTTTTTCACAGCACTTACAGGGAAAGATTGAGTTTTACGAGGTGAGCTACCGTGTAATGACTCAAACAGGTGACTGGCTATGGGTGTTGGACCGCGGAAAAGTAACTGCACGCGATGAAGACGGTGCAGCCTTGCGTGTGAGTGGCACCATAAAAGATATTTCCCAGATTAAAGCATCGGAATTGGTACTTGCCGAACTGAATGCAACACTAGAGCAACGGGTGGAAGAGCGCACGATAAGCCTACAACAATCAAGGAATGAGCTAGCGATGAACCCAGTCTTCGTTACTAGAAGCGCAAAAAATGGCATCGCTTGGGCGCCTTGTTACTGGTGTATCTCATGAGCTTAACACCCCTTTGGGAAATTCGGTTACGGCCAGTTCTGCGCTGCAAGAAGAGCTGGCTGTGTTTAAAGAAAAATTAGAAGCGAGCAAATTATCTCTGAGAGACACCAAAAGTTTTATTGAAGTATCCCTATCAGGCACTCAGCTTATAGAAAGCAATATTGGAAGAGCTGCGCAGCTTGTAAAGCGGTTTAAGCATGCACCGGTACATGAGTATGTAAGCTCTGCGATAACAGTACAGCTAAAAGAGTTTATACATGCAATGATTGCGCACAATGTAAAAGGAGCTGGGCTAAGTATTGATATCGATTGTCATGAGGAGATCCACATAAATTGTGACACATAAGTCTTAGGCAAGGTATTCGCGGACTTATGTAAAAACTCATTGCAATATGGCTTTAAAAATAAATCAGGGAAAATACATGTTGGTGTACACATGGATGATGACGGCTTGCAACTTGCTTTTAGTGATAATGGCGTCGGAATGGATAATGAGGCGCGACTGCATATTTTCGAGCCTTTTTTACTACTGCCCGCAGTGAGGGGAGTGTCGGGTTAGGTTTATACATGATCTTTAACCTGAATAATTTTGCTCTTGATGGACAAATAAATTACAGAGACCGTACTGAACAGGGCGCCACTTTTGATATCACACTGCCATTGAGCATTATTCAAGGATAAAAAAGCGCTGAAGTATTTCATTCAGCGCTTTTGGTGAGAATTAAGGATGAAACTCTTCGTTATCTATTGCCTACATTGAAGGCTATCAAAGTCGACAATAATACTTGTGTCTTTGGCATCTCCTGAGATTTTTAAGTACGACCAATACTGAGTGCCTGCTGGGATTGAGATGCACTCCGTTGTTGTGCCTGAATTTGACTCGGTGTCTTTATCATTGTCGCTGGGCCAACCTCCATTTTTATATAAAACATGCAAGTTGCTTTGACCGTGCGCCGTAGTAATTGCGATATTTTGAGCCGAGTTAATGTCGGCAATACTTAGCCAAAGAGTGCCATTGCCACCAAGGCAGGCAGCTTTTCCAGCTTCGAGACGGCCGCCAGTGATTGGCGTCTGAGTCGCACATGCATTTGGTACTTGTTTACCAGCATCACTGGGTTTTATGGTGACAGTGTAATCTTCAACTTCGCCATCTCCTATGCGCCCGCACGGTGATGTTGCCGCACCATCGTATTTCATCGCGATGCGCATCCGCACGGTTTTACCCACAGTACCTGACGGGACTGACACGGTACCAGTCACAGCACCTTTGCCAGAAATACCACTCATTACTTGCTCAGATTGTTCGAATTGACTATTTTCATTGAAGTCTATCCATGCGACCCAATGCTCAGTGAAGTTTCCACCAGGTGTTAGAGTGAATTGGTTGTCTCCTTCATTTAGGTTAATCACCTTTGATGTAAAGTCACTGTAACCATTAGCTTGTGATGGATTGCTAAAAGAGCCTGATTGAACATTGTCGATCCATTCATATCTTGTATTGCCATCGGCTTTACAGTAGTCCACACCTGTAATATTAACGTTAGCTTGCGCTGTGTGTTTTGACCCTTCGTTATCTGTAACAGTGAGTGAGGCTATATAGTCTCCTGCTTCGGCATAGGTATGCGTAGGATTCGCAGATGAGCTAGATTGACCGTCGCCAAACTGCCATTGGTAACTCACTATATTTCCGTCTGGATCTGAAGAGTTTGCGCTGCTAAAGCTAACAAAGTTCCCAATTTGGCCTGTATAGGGCCCATTTGCATTAGCCACCGGCGCTAGGTTTTCTGATTTAATTTGAGCGGTCGCGGTATCGCTGGCTGTACTTCCATCGTTGTCTGTTACCGTTAATTTAACGGTGTAAATATTAGCTTGTTGATAAGCATGGACTGGGTTTGCGTCGGTTGACGTATTACCGTCGCCAAAGTCCCATAGGTAGCCCGTGATACTGCCATTGCTATCGAACGAGCCCGCGCTACTGAACGAAATGCTTTCACCAAGTAAGCCGTTGTATGGGCCATTGGCTTGCGCCATTGGTAATTCAGAATCGGTTGCTCTTTCATAGTAAACGACTAGAGATGCATCACTATACTCAAGGAAAGGGTCGACCAACAGGTTCAGTGTTCCGCCTCCTGCAGAAAACTCACAATACTCGCTGAGCCTTGGTGCACTGAATGGACCACATTCGAAACTGCCTGTCGTTGGCACTTTATTCATGCTGGCGTAAAGGTCTGGGTCGCCTTGATAGCCTCCAGGTATTACAGCAACGGTACGAATCGCGTCTGCGGGAATATCAAATTGATACGTTTTAGGCTCTGCGCCTTTAGCTGAATTTAAACCTTTTACTTCTGATAAAAATACGCGTTCACACCCTTGGCATAGTGTATTGTCTGTACCCGAAATAATGCTTAAGGTCGCATTTGAGTATGCGCTGAACGCATCAATTGTAGTGTGGTAAGTGTCTGCGCTAGATGGTGCTGATAGTGTAACCAGTTCAGGCGAACCTGCGCTTCTAAAGGAAATAAAGTCGGCATCCCATGAGTCACCATTTTTAACCGGCACTTTGCCCTTTGAAACGTACATATCTGGGTCTTCATCATACCCGTCAAGATAGAAAGCAACAGCTTGCGTGCCCTCGGGCACTGAGATCTCAAAATTATCTATTTCGCCTTTTTGCGCTGACAGGTCGCTAAACGACTGAAAAACCGTGCCTTTAGGTGGTACAATTGCCCCTGACGTACCGTCCCATGGGTGGTCAGCATCACTGGTATACTCGCCTAAACCGGTTGCAATTAG
The DNA here is from genome assembly GCF_001625595.1 of Pseudoalteromonas luteoviolacea NCIMB 1942. GTDB lineage: Bacteria > Pseudomonadota > Gammaproteobacteria > Enterobacterales > Alteromonadaceae > Pseudoalteromonas > Pseudoalteromonas luteoviolacea_A. Next base: position 10,907 of record NZ_AUXT01000176.1, on the reverse strand, counting down.
GTTTGTGTTAGACCAAATGGTTGCGCGCGCAGGGCCATGAAGCGCGGCTGTCATGCGGTCAACTTGGTCTTTGGTAAACATAGCGTAATTGTCTGAGTAGTGCATAAAGTTTTCAGTATTGGTCGGCTGACCCAGACAGTTCTTTGCGTTGTCCTGTAAAATGCTGCTACTCATTTGCGGTGTGTCACACGAACCATCACCGGTTGCATTACAGAAAGCCTCTGAATGAACGGTACAGCTACCGTCAAAAGTATGTGGCAGATTGAGCCAGTGACCAAATTCATGGGTCAATACCGAGCGAAAGTTTTCATTGGTATTTGCGCCGATGTAATCACCATTGTAAACCACACGCGAGAGGCCATTTTGAGACATGCTAAGCTGTGGGTACCAAGCTACCCCTGAGTTATTTGTTGAGCCATCGTCGTACAAGTCGTGCTGAACATAAATATTCATGTATTTGAAGTTGTCCCACGCATCCGCTGTAATTTGATCGTCGGCACCTCCGCCTTTACCATATCCTGCTTTGTCCGGATAGCGAACAATACCATTTGTAGGCTGGCCGTTAGGGTCTTTTTTAGCAAGGACAAACTCAATGTTTAGATTTTTTCTGATTGCTTGAAATTCAGGTGCGATAGGGCCGTCATCGGTTATTAGGCCTAAAAAATCTTGGTTGGATTTATTCAGGCCATCAATAATTTTTTGCTCTGTTAAGCAGTATGTACCAGTCTCACAGTTATACCTATCACCATAAATATGCACGACTACAGGGATATAATACCTGCCAGGCATGCCATTTCCGTTTTCAGCAGCGGGATCAGCCTGTGTTGCTAGCGTTGACATGATTTGTGAAGCAAAGCTGGTACTTATTTTTGCTTGGCGAGTATTCTCTTTTTGAATGGCTGACCAGCTTTGTGCATTTTGATCTGTACCACAAATCTGCCCAGATTGCGTATGTTGAGCTTGAACTGCAATACTCGCAGAATTATGTGTGGTTGTTAACGACGGATTTACACTCTCACCAGCTAATGTTGGGGTTGTCGCAAAAGCAGACAGTAAAGCTGCTGTTATGTAATTTAATGCTCTGTTACTTGGTGACGAAGTTAGCACCGTTTTAGACAAATACATGTTGTTCTCCTGTAGTTATGATTGTTAACGATTGATACGCAAACAGGCGTTCTCATACCCAAGTTAACAATTGGCATTGCTGCCTACATCTCTCGATTGTAACTTTTTTGTTTATTATCAATTACTTACTAATTTTTACTTTACGCTTTGGTCACATCTGTGTGAATTAAGTGTTTTTAAACTTACATCAGTATAAATTAATTGTATACAATATAATGTATTCTGTTGCGTTTTTGATACTTTGTGGCGGGTGGGTTTATTTCGTGAAAATAGAAATAGTGCAAAGAATACAAATGTTTAAATCTTGAACGATAAGACTTATAAAACTTTTAAAGCAGCCTACAATTTTTTGGAGTATTAGTTTGTGATGAGCGCATATAGGAACTGCTTGGCATTAAACGGGCTAGAATGTGATAGATACCTAATTAGACTCAATTATGAGATACTCAGGCGGAAGATTCTAATGACGTTATTGTATGTACAATCCAAACTTACCCCTTGTTTATCATCCTAATTATTCTTTTAGTTTTGATCCCAAACATCGTTTTGTAGTCAGCAAGTTTGCGCGACTAAAACATTATTTAGAGACTCAAGGAATTATAGAAAACAATTTATATCAAGGACCAGAAGGGAACAACAATGATTTAGAATTAGTACACTGTGAACAGTACGTACATGATCTTTATCACAATTTATTATGTGATAAGGCGATGCGTCGTATCGGAATACCTTGGTCAGAACAATTGATGGCACGAACATTCACAGCACCACTTGGCACATACTTGACGGCTCAGAATGCCTTAAAACATGGGGTCGCTTGTCATTTGGCTGGTGGTACGCACCATGCCCATTATGATTTTGGTTCAGGGTATTGCATGGTCAATGATCTCGCCTATACCGCTACACGGTTAATCGATGAAAATAAAGTGCATAATGTCTTAATTTTTGACTGTGACGTACATCAAGGGGATGGTACGGCTGCGATGCTAGCTCATCACCCGTATGTATTCACTTGCTCTATTCATTGTGAGAAAAACTTTCCGTTTAGAAAACAGTCGAGCGATTTAGATATTGGGTTACCGATTGGCACGGATGATAAGACGTATTTGTCGATTGTGGCGTCTACGCTTAGGGAATTAATCGAGCAGTTAAACCCTGACCTTGTATTGTACGATGCGGGCGTCGATGTCTGGCAACATGATACTTTGGGTAAATTGGACATCAGTTGGCAGGGTATCAAAAAAAGGGACGGGCTCGTACTTAAAACCTGTCAAACTAAGGGCGTACCTGTTGCAACAGTCATAGGTGGTGGTTATGACAAGGACCATGAGCGTTTGGCCAAACGTCATGGTATAGTGATTGAACAAGCCGCCAAACTTTAGTACTCAATATTTTTAAATGGCAGCACTTGGCTGCCACATATTAGCTGTTGAATAGCGGCAGAGTAAATGCATCAAAATTCATTGAGTTTGGAAATAACTCGTGAACCTCCGCTTCAGACAATCCAAACCATTTTGCAATCGGGGCAAAGTATTGTTCATTTGAAAATTGGGGGATAAGCCTTCCACCACCGACGTCTAGTGGGCCACCTACCAGCTGATCTAGCATGGCACCGTGGACATCACCGCCATTTACAGCTCCGCCCATCAGGAGCTGATTACCTGCCCAGCCATGATCGGTGCCATCTCCATTTGATGTGAGGGTACGACCAAAATCAGACATGGTGAAAGTGGTGACACTATTTTGTAGAGCAAGTTCGTTGAGCGCGCTTTGAAATTCAGAAAGTGCGGTAGCTAAAGTTGACAGCAAAGCTGGCTGTTTTGTTAATTGTTCATCATGTGTATCAAACCCGCCTAGCGAGACGAAAAAGATTTGTCTCTGAGAAGTGGTTTGGCTACTAATACTCAAGGACTTGGCAACAGCCGCGAGTTGTTGTGACAAGTCATTATCGCTAAATTGCGTCGTGAGTACCGGTGCTTGCTCAAGTAAGTTATTCATATTTTGAACGTTGCTAATAGAGCGCCCCAATCGACTGGCATAGGCGTCTTGAATTGGACTATTTGTGTGTGTTTGCAGCAAACGATCAATAATACTTTTGACGTGGTCGACCTGTGGCTGATATCCAGATAGAGGGTTTATTTTCATTACCCCAGTTCGACTTAGGGCATACGGTGAAGTTTGTACACCCGACTGCCAAGGGTTGGATCCGGCTAGGGAAATATTACTGGTAAATGCGCTATGCTGATTGAGTCGCTCAAGCATGCGTGCTCCCCATCCAGTATTTAACGAGATCTTTTCTTGTCCATGCATCCATGTGGCTTGTTGATCATTGTGTGAAAACAAATGGCCGGGCAGACTGACAGCTTTGTTTTGATAGTCAACGAGTGAAGTCGGGGCAATCAAAGTGCCTACACCACCAACAAACGCTAACTGACCATTGTCAAATAACGGAGTGAGGCTTGCCATGCTTGGGTGTAAGCCCACACCCCCTTCAAATTGGGTTTTAGTGGTAAGGTTAATTACGTCATTTACGACTAAGTTCTGTCTACTTTGCTCGTAATTGGTCCGATGTTGGCCACTGGTAGGCACGAGCATATTGAGAGAGTCACTACCGCCGTGCAAAAAAATGCAAACGAGCGCTTTGTAATCAGTTAGGGACTCGTTGTTTAAAGTATTGCTGAGTGCTTGTAGCTGTAAACTAGTTAGGGCCGCAACTGATGCACCACCTTTTAAACAAAGGGACAAGAATGCTCTTCTTGATTTTCCGTTGTAGGTTGTCATGTGTGGCTCCTAGTTTTGATAATTAAATTCTGGCGACAATGAAATCATATACAACAATTGAGATATGCGGTCTGCTGACGTGCGGTTTTCAAAGTAGCTGTCAAGGTCAATCAACGCGCTACGAGTTTCATCTGACATGCTGCCAGCAAAGTAGACTACATCATAGTGATCCAGCAAAGCGTGTAATCCTGTTTCTTCTAATAACGTAATGTGTGCTTCACCATACATATAGATAGTATTGGGGTTTAAAGCGCTTTTGCGTTCGGCCATTCTCCAAACAAGATTGCTATAATGGCTGTTTGTCGTAGAAATCATATTTGAGTCGGTGGCAATTTGTAGTTCAGGTACAACTAGGTTTGAATCAAGAAGCTCGCTTGGTCTGTGATCGGGCCTAAAGAAATTAAATACAGATGGAGATAGCAGTGGACCTTGTCCATATGTCGTAGATAAATTCCACGTATAATAGCGGTTGACCTGAGAAGCGGCGTTGAGTGTTCGCCAAAAGTGGAGTTTCGTGAGTATTGGCTCTTTTATTTTACCTGTGTGTTCCAATACGACCGAATACTTTCGAGCTTCATCATCTAGAAGAATGGCCTTAACAACAGCTGCAAGATCACCGCGCTCACCTTGCCCATTGTCATTAAAAATAGTTGCAACCCGTTCAATATATGCGGGCGTTGGGTTTGACTTCACTAACCGTTGTATCAACTGCTTAGAGATGAAAGGTGCAACATTTGGGTGCATAAATAAGTTGTCCAGCGCCAACTTCATTGATTCCTCAGCCCCGGTATCGGCTGGGATTATGTCATCATTGAGCAAGTGCTTTTCAAGATTAGAATGATAATCTTCAAAGGGTTGCATTGGCAGGGTATAATTTTTACTAGGTCGATTCCAGCGAGCAGAATATGCAAATGTCCAGCCTGTGAATACTCTTGCAAATCCGCCAATTTCAAGCTGAGAATACGTAGGAATAGTGTTACCATCTTTGTCTAGTTTTACTGTTCCATCAAGGTTTAACTCATCTAACCCGATGGTAAATAATTGCATGACTTCTCTTGCGTAATTTTCATCAGGGCGTATATTTTTTTCTAAATCAGCCTTTTCGTTTCCTAGGTGGCTTAAGTAGACGCCCATGACAGGAGATAAGGTTACGGACTCGAGCAGTGTACGAAAGTTTCCAAACGCGTTTTTAAGCAACATGTCGTAGTAATTTGTCATTCCTTCAGGCTCGCCTCTTAGCGCGCTGCTTGCGTCTGATACGACAAATATTTCACTCAGCGCAAATGCGACTCGCTGCCTTAATTGATCAGGGGCACTTAAACTTGCCTTCCACCATGCATCGATTCGGTTGATATGACTAGGTTGGTCTTTATTTGGGTAGTTTGCCAGTAAAGGCATATGGTAGGTAGTTAGTGACTCGAGTTGAGCATTAATCCACTCTTCTTCACTTTTTCCTGTTGCTGCTTTAATCTCTGCGTGAGTCGGCCCCAATGTACTTTGATGTAATAGTGCGGCAGCTTGTTTCTGAGTCATGGCATTGATGGACTCAATTGTAGTTTCTGTATAGGTACTCAACCCTTCGCTATTTGTAACTGTAAGCGCAAATACAAAATCATCTCGGTTGGGAGAGTTAGTCTCAGGCAAAGTTACATTGAGGCTGGATGATTGACTGTCTAATATAAACGCTGTGGGGCCGGAAATTTGCTCCCACAAATACGTTAGCTGTTCGTTACCCCCAGTCACAACGCTATCAATTACAATTGTAGTACCTTTACGAACAATATTTCCTGGCGCCCTGACATCCACAATAGGCGCGGCGCCAATCCCATCTTGTGCGCCTGCATCCGGATTTTCGTCTTCGCTATTGCCTGTATCTGGTGTTTGAGAGTCACCGCCTGTCTGATTGTCAGTATCGATGCCTGTTGGGGTCGAGGGAGAGCCTGTGTTATTGCTATCATTCGTCACATTACTGTCACTAGTGCCGCCGCCACAGGCAGACAGCGCAAAAGTAAACACTACAAGTATAGCGAGTAACTTCATTTTGATTTCCTCAATATTGCCTAATCCATTTATAGCATTATGAGTGAAATTAACAATGTTTTTTCATTAGTTTATTTGTTGTATTTTCGTTTTAAAGTATTGGCTTTTGGATATGGAATCATCCTTTTTGTGATGTTAAGTAAAACAAGTATCTGAATGATTTTCGTGTAAGGTGTTGATATGTATGGAGCACGAGTGTTCTTCAAGGCTGTATGTGGACAAGTCTATGGCATCTTTGCGAGCGCTTGGTAGGTTAAATGTAAATTTAATAAATAAGTTTAGTTGCTGCCTTAGTGACTAAAGGAGGTTGCCTTAGCTTAACCGCCGAGAATGGTCGTTAGGGAAACTGTGATACATAGATCTCGCTCTTACATATGGTACTGAGGAGTTAATAGTCGTAACCTGTATTCATCGAGTAGTGTTTCTAAGATAAGAGCAGAGGCATGTTAGCCTCCGCAAAAAAACAATTAGCAGAAGTCTTTCGTCCAACGGCACATCATAGCTTGTACCGAATAACCCGGAGGAGCAGCTGTTGCACCTGCAATATCATTCGTTTGTTTTTCAGTGATGGTTTTGTTTTGTAGTGATTTTAAAGTCTTTTTTTGAATATTAAGTTTCATTGTATTTCCTTATTGTATTTGCCGATGCTATTTCTCGGCCTGTTTTTATATAGTCGATATTTAAAATCCCATTTCTCTCGATTATTGTAAATTGAATTTTATTAATACTTTTTTATTGCCCATTTTTATTTGTTGTGAGTGCTTTTTTGTGATGATTTTATATTGTAAGTTAACCTCTTTTCTATAGATTATTTATAAGTTCTTATGTAAATGTTGTGTGTTTTAATAATGATTTTAATTGTGTTTGTAAATTTTATTTTATTGAATAAAATCAACAGTATTACTATAAAAAATAGATCGTACTTTTAGAAAAAGTTTTTAGTTGTAATATGTGAATGTTGATGCTTTGTTGCTAAATTAGAGTGTTGAGAAAGCTAAGCTGAGCCAGTGCGTTAACACAGTTTTTGGCGCTTGGATTAAAAGGAGATTAAAAGGTGAAACAGTTTCATATAACTCGGTTGCAAACTAGTATAGGTACTTTACGTTTAACGGGTGAATTAGGTAATCCACAGTTAAGAGATAGCATTAATTATCACAAAGTAGAAATGATGGGGACAGATGGCTGGCTCGAATTAGATTTATCTTCAAACTCAGTGAAAAATGCACTAACTCAAATTCAGCACATGGTTTTGGATCATCTATTGTAACTTAATGACTTGCGTTACTATTTCTATGAAATTTATGAAAGTTACCTGCCAAAGCCTGAGGTTTGCCACGGAGTCATACAGGTAATAGAGCTTCTCTAGCCAATTTAGGGGGCGAAGAGCGTTTGCGAATTTAAGAAGCGTGTACGCATTTCGATAGCCAATTCACAATAAGCCTCGCGAGTTGTTCCTTGCTAGAGTACATAATTTAAATTTATATGCTATGTTATAATGTAACAAAGTAGTAAGTTGAGTTAGAAGATGACTGACGAAAACAAAGAATTACCATTGTTAACTGAACAGCAAATTTTAGAGGCTCCGGAATCTGATTATATGAATGACGCGCAACTCGCGTTTTTCAAAGCAAGATTGATTGAGCTACATGACACAACGCGTGAAAGGATCAGGGAAGTAAAAGAGCATATGCAAGAACAGCCTGATTTAGCTGATTTTAATGACAGAGCATCTTGGGAAGAGCAGTGGGCTTTGTCAATGAGGATTGTAGAGAGGGAGCAAAAGCTTTTACCAAAGATTATTCAATCTTTAGAGCGTATCCGATTGGGCGAGTATGGCTACTGTATGGAATCAGGCGAACCTATTGGTATTCCTCGATTGTTGGCCAGACCTACCACAGAATTCTGTGCTGATGTGAAAAACCTAAAAGAGGTCGGGGAACATATGTATAAAAATTAATCTAATTTATCATTAAGTTGCTTGCCTATTGGGGCTTATGAAGTTTAGGTGTGGCAGTTTCTCTATTTAACAGCAAGTTAATTTAGGAGTACTTATGGCTGAGTCAAGGTCATTGTTACCCGTCACTATTCTGTCGGGGTTTTTAGGGGCAGGCAAAACCACCGTGTTAAACCATATTCTTGGAAACAGGGAAGGGTTAAGAGTTGCGGTAATTGTAAACGATATGAGCGAGATAAATATCGATGCTGAAATTGTTCAAAACGAAGTCAGCTTAAATCGTGCAGAAGAAAAGCTTGTAGAGATGAGTAATGGATGTATTTGTTGTACTTTGCGTGAAGATCTTCTTGAGGAAATTCAACGTTTAGCGCAAGCAGGCAAATACGATTATTTGGTAGTTGAGTCAACCGGGATTTCAGAGCCTTTACCCGTCGCTGAAACGTTTACATTTGCAGATGAAAATGGCAACAGTTTGTCAGATATTGCCAAGCTCGACACTATGGTTACGGTGGTAGATGCGCTGAATTTTTTAAAAGACTACGATGAAGCTAAGTTGCTGCAGGAGACTGGTGAGAGTTTAGGTGAAGAAGATCAACGTAGTGTTGCAGATTTATTGGTAGAGCAAGTCGAGTTTGCGGATGTCCTGTTGATTAGTAAGACTGATCTGGTAACCGAAAATGACTTAAAGCGATTGCAGGGAATACTAAAAACATTGAATACCGAAGCAAAGCAAGTTGCAATTCAAAACGGCCAAGTACCAATCAAGGAAGTGCTCGCAACAGGCTTGTTTAATTTTGAAAAAGCACAATTATCACCTGGCTGGCTCAAAGAGTTAAGGGGAGAGCATATACCCGAAACAGAAGAGTATGGAATCAGTGCGTTTGTCTATAGCGCGAGAATCCCTTTTCATCCCCAAAAGTTTTACGATTTTCTCCACTGTAAAGAGATTGGCGGCAAATTGGTACGTTCAAAAGGGTTTTTCTGGTTAGCCACACGCCCCCATATTGCTGGTAGTTGGAGTCAAGCTGGCGGAATGGCGAGATACGGAATGGCTGGACTCTTTTGGAAAGCGGTGCCTAAAGAGCAATGGCCAGAAGACCCAGAATATATTGAAGCAATTGCTGATATGTGGGAAGAACCGTTTGGCGATATGCGACAAGAGTTGGTATTTATTGGTCAGGGACTGGATAAAGAAGACATTACCAATAGATTGGATAAATGTTTGCTGGCTCCTGAGGAGCTTGCTCAAGGTCAGGCATATTGGGCTAAATTACCTGATCCATTTCCACAGTGGAGTCTGTAGGCTGAATAAGTCGCTTTTATTGTTTAATTTTTAAAGTTTTTATAAAAGCCAAGTTATGGAAACTTGGCTTACTAGCTACAAAAAACTATGAAAAGTTACTGTTGCGAGAGAGGTTTAAGTGTACTAGGGTGATTACGTCAGAATCGCTTGGTAATCACACTAATTCACTACAGCACTAAGGTTGGCTAAGTTGGAATTGCTTCCCAAGTCGACTTGAGCTGACATTGATAATGTGGATACGTCAAAGCCACTTGGTAATTATACCGTCAGTTCCCCTTGGTAATCACACTAATTTAGTTTAAGCCTGCACTGATAGAGATTGAGCTTGTGGCCGTAAATTTTTCCCTTTGTTACGTTCAATCAATCTTGCCATAAACCAAACAAATGTTTCAGTTCGTCCCTTAAGAGCGCAGCCTGTTTGGCACACCGCTTCTAGCAAAGCCTGTTCATTGTTGTTTATGAGTGCATCTACAGCTGTGTTACTGGTTAAATACAATTCGCAAAATGGCAGGTTTTTGCTCAAACTTCGTTCGAGTTGAACCTGTCCTTTTTCAATTTTCACAGTAAATGATTTTTCAACGGCACCAAGCTTTATAGAAACGACGAGTGCTGGTTGCGGTCCAGTGCAGTCTTGTAAATGTAATTTAAGATAGCTAGTAAATTTATTTACCCAATTGCTTAACATTGTTAGTGCGCTTTCTAATTCGACAGAGTCTAAACTCTCCAAGTTTTGCGTACTTTGAATGAAGTTTGCATTGACTTCCTTTTCAGCCTCGATAAGAGCTTTTACCGTATAATCAATATCTTCATAAGTATGTGAAGCTGAACAAATGAATCGCAGTCGTCCTCGTCCTTTCTCAACAATTGGGTAGGTGACCGCCAATGTTTGTACACCTCGCAGGTATAAACTCTGAACAATCGCATATAATTTGTCTTTGTCTCCGAAGTGAGGTGTGACAATGGGCCCATCACCAGTACCAAGGTCAAACCCTGCTTCTTTAAATTTCTGACGCATGTAGCGAATACGATCCCAAAGTTGTGCTCTCATTGAATCATCACGTTGCAGAATGCGTAAAGAGGCCAATGCCGCAGCTATGTCAGCTGGGCTGATGGAGGCTTGAAAGATATAGGCCCTAGACGCTGACTTGAGTAGGTTGACGTGCTTTTCACTGGCGGCAATAATACCGCCAATGCTACCCAGCGCTTTACTCAATGTGGTCATGACAAAGTCTACCTGACTGCTGACGCCTTGCTCAGCACAGACGCCTGCTCCGCGTTCACCGTAAAAGCCAAAAGAGTGAGCTTCATCTACCAGCACTAGTGCACCATATTGCTTTGCGGTACGAACTATGTCAGCAACAGGAGCTGTACCTTCTCCCATACTGTAAACACTCTTTAAAACGACTAGGGTCGTGCGATAAGGAGATTGCTCAGCGGCTAAAACGGTAGCTAGGTCATCTTTATCATTATGTTTGAAGGTACGAATTGTAGCACCACTTAATCTGGCACCATCCACGATTGAAGCGTGGCAAAGTTGAGCGATAGCCACAATACAAGCTGTGGTCATTAACTGTGAATAGGTGATTTCACGCTCCCCATCAATTATTGCGATGCTATTAGGGGTCAGTTCGTATTGCTGCTTTATCAGGTCGTAAATTGTTTTATTATCAATAGAGGTCTCGCCTTTCAGGGTGAGATCGTGAA
>NZ_AUXT01000175.1 GCF_001625595.1 Pseudoalteromonas luteoviolacea NCIMB 1942 | reverse complement strand
GTTAACTGACTGGCATTAAGCGTAACGCTGGCTTTTTCCACTTTCTTTCAGTGCTATTCGAGAGTGACAAATCCGAATTCAAATGCACTTTGTTACTCAACCGTTTATGGAGAGCGTTATTTTTCCGACTGCTTGACCCGAGTGATATAGGTCGTGCGCTTTAGCAACTTCCCATATAGAAAGGTCAGTTTTATCAATCAAAGGTTTAATAACACAACACATTTTTCTACGAGTTTAGAAATATGAGTTAGTATGTTGTCATGGATCATAGGTACAAGAATGAGTAAACTGTGCAAACTCAGACTCATTAGTACAATTATTTGCTCTGTACACTTTCAGTCCATATGAAACATTCAGTTCGACTTACGCGCTATATTTAAAACGTGAATTATTGGCACCAAAAGCCACAGCGTTTTTAGATTTTTTAACAAAAAATATTCCTCAATAAGGTGCAATTACCAATATGGTATAAAACACAATTGTCATGTTAGATCTATAGTATAGATATGCTTACCTTAGTCAGGGTAATTCATTTGAGTCTAACCTGACCGTATGTATTTAAGCGAAATTCGTCATGTAGTAAGGATTACTAGTGGAGAAATTCAATGCATATCTTAAAAGCTATCGCGTTATATCTGTTTCTTATCTGCACCTTATATAATTCACCCCTTATTCAAGCCAAGCAAATCGTAGGGTTTGAAGAATTTTTAGTAACTGAAGGAGAGTGGAAAAAAGGGGTTAAGCCAAATGTCACTCAGTTGAGCGAAGACAGAGTGTTTTTTACTTGGGCTGAGTCATCTTACCCAAACAAAGTCAAAGGTCGATTGGGCTATATTAATTCTGATAAATCCGTGGCACTTGGTCACGTTCAGTCTATTTCTGACATCTATAAACTGGGCGGATGGAACCCGCCAGAGTCTGTGCGATTAAAGGATGGTCGCATTGCTATAATATGGAACAATACTTATGAAGTTTATTTACGAGTAGCTACGATTAATCTCGATGATAGTTGGACTTTGGGTCCCGAGCAGAAAATTGCGATTGAGCAATCGTCGGTGCCAATGTCCGACGCTACTGTGTTGTCCGATGGAAGGTTGCTAGTTACATGGACTGGCTACGACGAGCAAATCGTTGGTATTTTCGCTTCAATTGGCGTGGTGCAACCAAATGGTGTTTTCATCGAACAAAATCAATTTCAAGTAAACGAACTTTCGCAAAGTGTTCAAAATGCACCCAGAGTAACTGCAATTGATAATGCAAAGGCTATATTTACTTGGATTACTAACGATCCAAGTGCAGACAGTCAAGGCTCAGGTATTGCAGCTCGCGTTGCGGACTTTTTGCCAAGTGGGATAGTAAAGTTTGAGAATGAGCTTGTTGTAAACCAAGAGCAGGACCGTGCCCAGTTTTATCCGAACGTTATTACGCTTGATGAAGGACGGTTACTTTTCACGTGGAAAGGTTACAAGCAAAGTGGCGGTGGATATAACCAAATGTATGCGGCAGGCCGAATCGCCACCTTGACGAGTGCCAATACCTTGGCCTTTGCAACTGAATTTATAGTAGCAGACTATTTCGTTCAGGGTTCTGAGCCTTTAGATGCAAGCGCTGTGTCTGTAAATGAGATAATGGTTATTTGGACTCAATATAGTTATCCGGAAAAAATTGGTGTTCAGGGAAAGGTTATCGAGTTTAGGCAAAATAATTACATTGATGAGACATCTGTGTTCCCAATCGAGCAAACAATTCAAGACAATCAGAATTTTCATTCTATTACAAAATTAAGTGATGAGTTTCATTTAATTGTTTGGGAGTCCAGTGGGGTGGGGATCAACGGCAGGTTATTTAAAATTTCGTCAAACTAAAATAGCTGCGCGGCCTTGTTTAACAAAGGCCGCCTGTTTTTTTAAGTCTTAGTAAATCCAAGCTTGTCTTTAAGCAGTGGGATAGCTAACACAACACCGCCAATCGCTCCAATCAAATGTGATTCAACGGCAACGCGTGAACTTATCAAGTTGCCCACTTCACTGCTAGGGCCTGCATATTGCTCCCATGCAAGTTTACCGGCAATGCCAAGGAATAAAAGTACACCTGTGGGCTCTTTTGTTTGAATATCTTTTAGTGCTCCCCAGACGATAATTCCATGTAGCAATCCACTGAGGCCTGTGTATACTTTGATATCAGGACAAAAAAGCCAAATTCCAACTCCTGTCCAAATACCCAATAAAATTACGTGGGTAAAATAGCGGGTCGGGGAAGTGTGCTCAGCATGAAGTATCCAGATAAACAGTATGCCAATTAGATTTAAACCCAAATGAGTCCAATTAGTATGTATATATTGGCTACTCCAAATACGCCAAATTTCGCCGTCACTGATAAGTCTGCGGTGAAATTCAAGCGCATCTCTCAGATCGAAAGCCATTAATAGTATGGCGATAAGCGACAGCGCAATTGGCGGGAGTATATAATTTCGACTTAAGGGCAGGTTTAAACCAAGCATTCTCATGTTCACAATATTAGCTATTTTTGTATATTGTGCCTGTTAACCTTTATGATGCCAACGACGATTGAAAATTAATAAATATGAATATGAACTATAAGCGCTCATTGATTGCCTTTTTACTGGCCTCAGCACTACCTACAGCAACCTACGCAGGTGAAACAAAACCTAGAGAAGTTCGAGAACCAGAAGCTTCGACTGGTTTTACCTTGAAAAAGGAAAAAATCTCGGAAAAATACATGGTCGTTGCCGCAAACCCGCATGCAAGTAAAGCTGGGCAATTAATGTTGCAACAAGGTGGCAATGCCATTGATGCTGCTATTGCGGCCCAGCTTGTGCTGACCTTAGTCGAGCCCCAGTCTTCGGGTATTGGTGGTGGTGCATTTATTCTTCACTATGATAAAAGTAACGATTACCTGACGACATTTGATGGCCGCGAAACGGCACCTAAAAAAGCAACGCATAAATTATTTCTAGACAAAGAAGGAAAGCCTGTTCGTTGGCTAGAAGCCGTTGTCGGTGGTCGCTCTGTAGGTGTGCCGGGCATTATCCATGTAATGAAGCAAGCGCACGATAAATACGGAAAACTGAAATGGAGAAAACTATTTATACCAGCCATTGAACTCGCAGACAAAGGATTTGCAGTTTCTCCAAGGTTACATATGCTGCTCAAAAAAGAGTTTAACCCAGGTTTAACGAAACTTTCTCCAGCGAAAGATTACTTTTATCCTGACGGCAAGCCACTTGCCATCGATAAGATAGTTAAGAACCCAGAGCTTGCCAAAATATACAAAGAAATTGCTGAGTATGGTCCAAAGGCTTTTTACGAAGGTAAATATGCTGAAGATATGGTGAGAGCGGTTCAAAAGTCTGAAATAGCGCCAGGACTGTTGTCTATGGAAGACCTAGCAAATTATCAAAGTAAAGAGCGCGCTCCTGTGTGCACGTCATATCACGAATACAAGGTTTGCTCGATGGCTCCGCCAAGCAGTGGTGGTTTAACCGTGTTGCAAATCCTGAAGTTACTTGAAGGAAAAAAACTCGCTCAGTACAAGCCTAATGCGCCTGAAGCTGTTCACTTATTTACACAAGCTTCCAGACTTGCGTTTGCTGATAGGAACCATTTTATTGCCGATCCGGATTTTGTGAATGTGCCGACTCAAGGCTTGCTCAATCCAGTTTATTTAAAATCTAGAGCAAGATTGATTGGAGACCGAGATAACCAAAATGTGCCAGTTGGCGACCCAACGATGGGCCAAGTAGCATGCGCAAAAGATGACAGCTACGAATTACCTTCAACCTCACATTTGTCGATCGTTGACAGCAAAGGTAACGCGGTCTCAATGACCAGTTCAATAGAAATGGGCTTTGGTTCCACGGTAATGGTGAATGGTTATTTACTAAATAATCAGTTAACAGACTTTTCGCTTTCTCCAAAAATTGGCGGGCAATGGGTGGCGAATAGAGTAGAACCCAATAAAAGGCCAAGAAGCTCAATGTCTCCGGTTATGGTGTTTAACAAAGATGGTAGTCTAAAGTTGGTTGTAGGTTCACCGGGCGGTAGCAGAATCATAAACTATGTAGCTCAGACTGTTATTGGAGTACTTGATTGGGGTCTGACACCACAGCATGCAATTAACTTACCGCGTGTAACAAATCGAAATAAATACACGACTCTCGAAAAAGGGACTGGTTTGAAAACCATCAAGCCTTGGTTAGAGTCCAAGGGGCATACTGTTAGGATCTCTGACTTAAATTCCGGCATCCATGCAATAGAAATAAAAGAAGGCCTGTTGTTCGGTGGCGCTGATCCACGAAGAGAAGGCGTGGCTCTTGGTGAATCTAGCGAGTAAAACGTAGGATATTCAACATTATTCAGTTATAATGTACGACCCTGTTTACGGCTTGCTAATCCGTTTACAGGGTCGTTTTATTGGTCTGACGTGCACTAAAGTCATTGAAAATTTGTGTACTTAGGCAATAATTATCCCTTATATTAAAAATTAAGAGTCACAGCTTGTAAATATGACTAAACAAACCGATCCTAATTACCTCTACATCCCATATTCTGGCCCGACATTACTGGAAACGCCTCTTCTTAACAAAGGTAGTGCATTTAGCCAGCGTGAGCGTGAAAACTTTAACCTAGCCGGTTTAGTTCCTCCTCGTTATGAAACAATTGAGGAGCAGGTAGAGCGTTGTTACCAGCAATTTTCAAGTTTTAAAGACAATCTAAATAAACATATTTACTTACGAGCAATTCAAGACAATAACGAGACACTATATTATCGTTTAGTGAGAGATCATCTAGAAGAGATGATGCCAATTATTTACACGCCGACTGTAGGTGACGCGTGTGAGAAGTTCTCTGACATCTACCGTAGTTCTCGTGGTTTATTTATTTCGTATGAAGACCGCCACCACATTGATGACATCTTGCGTAACGCGACTAAAGGTAAAGTAAAAGTTATCGTTGTAACTGACGGCGAGCGCATTCTTGGTCTTGGCGACCAAGGTATTGGTGGTATGGGGATCCCAATCGGTAAACTAGCACTCTATACAGTATGTGGTGGTATTAGCCCTGCATACACACTGCCAGTGATGCTTGATGTAGGTACCAATAACGAAAAACTATTAAATGACCCTATGTACATGGGTGCAAGACATAAGCGTATTAGCCAAGAAGAATACGATGAGTTTTTAGAGCTATTTATTTCAGCTGTTAAACGCCGCTGGCCGAATGTGCTACTTCAATTCGAAGACTTTGCGCAGCCAAACGCAATGCCACTTCTAAAAAGATACAGAGATGAAATTTGTTGCTTTAACGATGATATTCAAGGTACGGCTTCTGTAACAGTGGGTTCATTATTGGCAGCTTGCCGAGTTAAAGGCGCTAAATTATCGGAGCAAAAAGTTGTATTTGTTGGTGCTGGCTCGGCAGGTTGTGGTATCGCAGAGCAAATTATCGCTCAAATGGTTTCTGAAGGTGTTAGTGACGAGCAAGCTCGTAGCCAAGTTTTCATGGTCGATAGATTTGGCTTGTTAACCGAAGGTATGGAAGGGTTAAGAGATTTCCAAGCTGCACTTATTCAGTCTAATACTAATTTAGAAAACTGGAACTACAGTGGTGAATACGCATCGCTGTTAGATGTTATGCACTGCGCGAAGCCTGATATTCTGATAGGTGTTTCTGGACAGCCAGGCTTATTTACTGAGCAGGTAATCAAAGCAATGCACTTAGGTTGCGAAAAGCCAATTATTTTCCCTCTGAGCAATCCGTCTCGTCAGGTAGAAGCACACCCTAAAGATGTTATCGAGTGGACTGAAGGTCACGCTATTGTAGCTACTGGTAGCCCATTCGAGCCTGTTGAATACAAGGGAACAAGCTATGTGATCCCACAATGTAATAACAGTTACATTTTCCCAGGTATTGGTTTAGGTGTATTAGCTGCTAAAGCTTCGCGCATTACTGAGTCTATGCTAATGGTTGCAAGTGAAACATTAGCCGAATCATCACCTTGGGCTAACACAGGCAAGGGTACCTTATTACCATCTCTAGTAGAGATTGAACAGTTGAGTAAGCGTATTGCTTTTGCAGTCGCGAAGAAAGCTATGGAAGAAGGTGTATCTCTTGATATGCCGGACGACTTAATCTGGAGTTCGATAGAAAAGAACTATTGGATGCCAGAATATCGTAACTACAAGCGCTGCAGCATCTAAATTTTTAGCCCTTCAAATGAAGGGCTTTTTTCTTTATTCACTTTATAAAAATAAATCAAAATTAGCGCAATATCGACTTACTAGCTACAATTTAGGTGTGTTTCACAGCATGGAGTGCTTCACATAGGAAGTTTTATGCTGTTAAGAATTATATGTGTTTTTTTTATTTTGGTCTCAAGTTTGGCTTATTCAAAGCCAATTAAGATAGAAATCGTCTCTGATTATAACCCTTCATTTGGCCAGTCTCCTGGGGATTTAGCAACACAATTACTTCTTATTATTGCTAGAAGCCTTAAAGATGAAATGGCTATAGAGTTTGTTCCTGCCAGCAGAGAAAGAGAGTGGCGAGAGCTAGAGCATCACAAGAATATATGCCTTTACAACAAAGTTAAAACACCAGCACGAGAAGCTATGGCTATTTTTGTTTCGCTTCCTCTAATGGCATTCCCTTCAAACCGCCTTATCTTAAGAAACAAAAAGTTTGTATCTGTTGAAGTCACTTTAGAAAAAGTTTTGTCTCTTGGTTTAAGGATCGGCGTAACAAAAGGGCGCTCATATGGGATAGAAATTGACGACTTTATTAAAGCTAATTCAGAAAGGTTATTTGTGAGTGAAGGGAACGACAGTGCATTTCGACTTCGGAAAATGTTAGTTCATGGGCGCTTAGATGGGATGATTGAATACAGCTCTGTGTTTGTAAACGACTATCCTTCAGAAGAAATACTAAAGGATATATCGTTTCACGCAATAGGTGATACAGATGCAACTATTTTCGGTTATATAGCCTGCTCCGACTCAAAAAAAGGCCGAAAGGCTGTCGATTTATTTGAGAGAGCACTACAAAAGCCGCTCATTCAGAAGCAAGTAATTAGTGCTCACGCAAATTTATTTCTACCACAAGAAGAAATATTCATCTCGAACTCATTGAAAAAGGCGTATGGAATTAAAAAGTAGATAAACCTATATTTTTAAAATACAGAATTTAATTGAACAAAAGCTTTCAAGCTAATGAGCTAATTATTAGGAAGATAAAATACTTTGTTATAATTTAAATTGTTTTTTCTTTAAGATAAAAAGCAAATAAAAAACATTGTCATAATAATAATATGTTAACGATACATATAAAATAATAATTACCCTACTCAAAATAGCATTTTCCTTTTCTTATTTTTTCTTGTATCTCGTTGAAATTAAATGGCATAAATACATTGCGCTCAATTTGGCACAGAAAAAACTGCTCTCATAAATACACATTAAGAGCGGTTGTGAATATCTAGAAAACCCACCTGCATAATAAATTTTATACCATTTACATCTTAATTCTTTGTCGGTAAATTTTGCCTCGAGTACCGGGAGACTATAAAAATCCTCCCCATGAGAAAGACTAAAACTCACTAAATTTATGTATTACCTTTCTTTTAAATGAAAGGAAATTTATTATTAACCTAAATAAAGGCAATATAAAATGAAAATCCAACTTCTCGCAGCCGTAGTTTCTTTACTAGCAGTTGATACCGCAGTAGCCAGTGTTACAGTACAGGACTTAGATGGTTATAACCGTGAATCAAAGTACACTGAAGGCGTTGTAAACCGTATCGTAACTGACTCTTTGAACGCTCGCACATTTAATGGTTGGTTATTCCGCAATGACGCATTCGATAAATGCGAAACTGGCGTAGTTTATGACGAAATCACAGGCACAGTAATCGCACCTGTAGGTACGGCACCAGGCGGCGCACAGGCTTACACTGTAGACTCAATTTCCTTACAAGGTCAGTTTACAGAAGAACAGCTTCAACGTACACGAGTATTAGCGATGAACTGTGAGTCTGCAAACGGCGAGCAGTTTGTAGTTAAGCACAAGATCCCAGCATTACCAAAAATCACTTGGGATGCGCAACTAGTTGGCGTTGGTGCATGGAAAACGCCTGATTGTAGTGGTCCAGCACAGCACTGTGGAGGTGCAGGTTGGTATGAGCAAGTAAGTTACACCTCTTCACTGCATATTAATAACGGTACTAAAGATGGTTACTGTACAGCAACAGCAGGTGACGGCTCATATTCAAAAGTATTTAATGGCTATGACTCAACGCCGCTGTTCCACACTAACCATTATGCAGTAAATGATGTTTTATATAACTCAAATGCACGTACATTTAGACAAACTGTTTCTTGTAATAACCCTGCAGGTACGACAGAGCGTGTCACTATTTGGGAAATTTCAGGTGAAAACGACATTAATTTAGTAGTTGACCACACTAACTACAAGTAATTTGTCCAAACTCAATCTTAAAGGGCCGCTATGGCCCTTTTTTTGAAAATTTAAAAACCAAGTACATACAAATGACTTAGCAGACAGTTATTCAGGAATGATTAATTGATTTATGTTTCAATAAGCATGTGAGTTAACAACCTTAAATCTATATTTGGAGAGCCCATGCGATTAGTTACCGCTATTATGTCAGTATTTTTAAGTACATCTGCAATGGCTGCGAGCCTACCAACTGCCCCACATTTATATGTAAAAGGTTATGCAGAAAAGGCAGTTGCACCTGATACTGCTATAGTTAATGTGGCAATAAATGAAAGAAATAAAAACCTTCAGTTTGCCAAATCTAAAGTTGATGATGTTATGACTCGCGCTATAGAGATAGCGAAACGCTATGGTGTTGAGAGCAAGCAGATCTATGCAGAGCAGTTAAATGTCTACAAGCAAACTAGATATAACAGAACTACCAATGTTGAAGAGTTTGATGGTTTTAAAGTTTCAAGAAATTTAACGCTAAAATTAAAAGACGTAAATAAATACCCTGAGTTACTTCAAGCTTTTGTAGACAGTGGTATTAATCAATTCAACAACACACAGTTTGTTGTTGAAGATAAAGCTGAAATCATGAAAGAGCTAAAAGCATCTGCAATCAAACAAGCTAAACTTGGGGCAAAAGAATTAGCAGATGGTTTTGGAGTACAGGTAGGCAGCTTATACTCAGTCTCATTTTCTCCAATGAGTGTGCCTGTTCAACCATATGCTCGAGGAAAAATGATGGCTGCAGAAACTATGAGCGTAAACGATGCCTACAATGTTGGCGATACTAAGCTTAAAGCAGAAGTTTATGCCGTTTATTATATAGATTAATAAGAAAATAGATTCATTTTTTCAGCTGATAAACCTACAATCCCTTATACAATAATTACCATAAATATATGGACATTGAATAGGGGACATCATCATCATGTTTACAGGTTTATTCGCAGCAATTTGCACGCTTTTCTATATTAAGTTGAGTTTTGATGTTATAAAGCTTAGAAGAAAACATAAAGTTGGCATTGGGCATGCTGGGCACACTGACTTGAGTGCGGCTATTCGAGCACACGCTAACTTTATAGAGTACACGCCTTTAGCTGTTATCCTTCTTTTTATACTCGAGTTTCAGAAAGTTAGTTCAATTTTGCTGTTGGCATTCGCGAGTACTTTTTTAATTGGTAGAGTCCTTCATGCCATAGCGCTTAACAAAGCCAATATCCGTATACGCGTGTTCGGGATGTTGTTAACTTTTTTGGTGCTTATCAGTATGGCTCTGTTTAATGGCTTTTTATACTTTATATGAATGAGAAATATTTTGTTTTGGGCTTACCAAGAACTGGGACCACCAGTCTCTGTGTTGCAAGCCTAGAGATAGGGTTAAAAACTGCGCATACTGCCTACACTCAAAATGCGATAAAAAATGCGCAACTCATTGCAGATACGCCTGTATTCAATGACTATGACAAACTATATCAGCTTTTCCCCAACGCTCAATTTATCTATCTAGAAAGAGAAATGCCATTGTGGTTACCTTCGATTCGTAGATTATTGACCAGAATGCTGCCAAAGCTTTTAGAAAGAGGAGGGGGGTTTAACGAAACTTTGAAACGTTGTTATTTTTCAACCTTTCCTGATCTAAATTCGGAAAAAATTGAAGACGATAATTATCTAACAAGTTGTTACTACAATCATAAAGCTAGAGTTACTGAGTTTTTAACTAATTCAGGCTCAAGCAATTTGATCATTAATTTGTCTGACCCTGAAAGTAATAAGCACTTAGCTGGTTTTATGAATGTTTCGCAGATCAATATCCCACATTTGAATAAGCAGGGAAAAGTCACTGCTTGGAACGAAATAAGGCACCCGTTAAAAATCGAATCAACACGCATAGGCAAAGTGGACAAAGATTCTTCACTTTATAGTTTCGATAAATAATATCCGATATTAAAAAGCATCTTAAAAAATAGTACTGTGTTGAGTACAATAGAACCTAATAGCCGTTATTGAGAATAAATAGAGAAGAATGTTTGAATTAAAGTACCATACGCCATTTGAGTGGACACATGAGGTAATGGACGATTTTGTAACTTTTTTACAAGACCATGCAGCTGCAGAAAAAAAAGCATCTGGCATGGCGATGTCTATGCTTGGGCATTACCCAGACAGAACAAAACTAGTTAAAGCAATGGCAGATTTGGCCATTGAAGAGATGATCCACTTTAAGCAAGTGTTAAAGTTAATAAATGAAAGAGGCTTAGTACTGGGCAACGATAAACAAGATCCTTATATCAAAAAAATGCGCGGTTTGTTCCGTCAAGGTAGTGATGAGTTTTTGATTGATCGCTTGCTGGTTGCAGCTGTAATTGAAGCTAGAGGCCACGAAAGATTCTCACTCGTTGCTGAAGCATTGCCAGAAGGTAAAGACAAAGATTTTTATGTCGCAATTGCAAAATCAGAAGAAAAACATAAAAACTTGTTCGTTGAGTTAGGGTATGAATATTTCGATAAAGGTGTGATTGATGCAAGACTAGAAGAAATATTAATAGCTGAAGCCCAAATTTGCGAAAGCATTCCATTTAGCGCAGCATTGCATTAAGAAATTATAGAAAGAGCACATCTAATTGACGAAACTAGGTGTGCTTCTGTTATGTTAAATAAGTATTTCTAAGCTTTAAGGGTATAATTCAACATGCAAGGATTTTCAAAGCATATAGCAAAGCACAATATATCAATTCCAGAAAATCAAACCTTTAATGTATTAGACATAAATCAAGATGCTTTTGCATATTCAATTACAAATGAAGATACGAGCCGATGCTTTGGGAGTGTGTATATTGATCCGAGTCGAGATGAATCATTTGAGTGTGAAGTTTATTTTTGGATTTGTAAAACACTTGAAATTGAGAGAGCACACATTCAAAACCTATTATCTGATTGGTTGAGACATACTTGGCGGTTTAAGCAGTGCAAAATTTACTAAGTTTAAAGTGAAAGCGTGCATTCGTATCAGTAAGCTCGCCATAATACTGAGTGCGAGGTCTTATTTAATACAATAGATAGAGAGATACAACTAATTACATTTACATCCCATAATATATATTATGTTAAATTAGGTTGAGTTATGAATCATTAGAGTAATAGGACTAACCTTTCAACGCTTCGTTCTTATTTGTACCTCGCGTAATGTCCTATACTAGACGGTATCGGACATTTTTATAAGTGTAAGAGGTCGTTCATTTCTAGATTTAACCAAACTCTGAAATCCAACTTTCGATTCCTCTGAAAGCCCATAAATACTGGTTCTCATAAATTTTCGAGTCAAAACCCCAAAAACAAAAAGTACATTTGATTTTAGACAAAACCCGCTCATTCCTGCTCACAATACGTTTAGAATTAGACTAATAATCGCCATATTTAAAAACGTTTAAACGCCCTTTAAACAGGCTTTAAATATGGTTTAAACATCAACTTGTTTAACAGCAACCACACGATTCATATCTGGGCCAACCTCAATGGTGATAAGAATTCCGTTTACCACATATTGCAAAACACTATGGTTAAAGGTGGGATCGGCTTGTGTTTGGACTAGCTTCATTAGTTCAGATGTTTGCTCAAACCCGATTAATTGAATCGCCGTTTTTATCATGGCTTCATCGATGACAACCAAAGGGCTTTTAGTTTCGGGCGCGATATCCAAAACGGTTTTAAATAAATTTGGATGCAAGTGCCCTAGCGTCAATTTTGTTCCATAATCTGGTTTACCAAGCGACTGCTTAGCTGCAATCGTCGCAACTTGAGATTTAAAATAACTTTGGCTTTCATTAATGGCGTTATTAAAAATTGGTGTGGCAACTTCTCTAATTTGGTGATCGAGTTTCGCTAACATCTGGCCTGTTACTTTGTCTGCACCCAACCATGCAAGACCTGGATTGTAATCCCAGCCTAAGTCTATGCCTGTTAATCGTTCTAGCTCTTCACCTGTTTTTGGTTCAACTTCAGTAAATGGTTTTTGATAATTCTTAAGTGCTGAATCTGGTGTAATAGTTAAGCCCATGCGTTTGATGTCTGCATCACTTAAGCTCACCACTTTACACCTACAGTTCCAACCGTTCGGCGGATAATGCGTATGCCAGAAATTATGTTCAATTGGTAAAAGTATGTAGTTCCACGCGCTATGTTGCGGTCTTACTCGCGAGTCACCTGCCGTTAAATATAAAAGATACGGTCTTAGATGTTTTACTCGTTCTTGTTGTTACCATCGGCCAGCTGCCCGTGCCGTGTTTTTATTGTTTTGATAAATGACTTGTGTTCGCCAACCGCGTTTGCCATTGTATGACCAACCATGTTTGGAAACTGAATCGCCCCGGGTTTG
>NZ_AUXT01000174.1 GCF_001625595.1 Pseudoalteromonas luteoviolacea NCIMB 1942 | reverse complement strand
TTAACAGCATCATCAAAGTTGAATTGAGTTGTCATGTGTCATTCCTATTTTTACCAGTTTACTGAAATGACACAGATTTTTGAACACTACCGAAAACAAGTCTTTACCAGTAAAAAACTCACCACAAATAGGTGGTGCTGCGGGTTTTAACTCTTTTGATATTTGCCCAACATATGATGCGAGATGTACCAGTCATAAATTTAATTTTTGTTAATTAAGGTATGTAGGTGACATCTATACCTCTATAAAATCTCTCGTTTTTTCACCTTTCCCTCCGCTGTGGACTGTTTATGACTCTGCTTTGTTTGTATATTTTTTTGACGTTTGAGCATGCATAATTTCATTTTAGATTGGGTAGAAAATACATTTTCACTTTCTAACCGCTCTTCAAAATAATTATTTTCTAGGTCGCTATTCAACTTAAAAGCGCTATATACATGACATATGCATTTAAAATATATACATATACCAAAGGATGATTTTTGGAACGTTCCTATTGATGCTTAAATAACAATAAGCACTGCTGAATTAGTTATGCTGTGCAGCCGTCAAGTAGTTGAATTCCCAAAAAATAGAATATTAGAAGGGATTTTTACTGCTGATTTGGAACGTTCCGGTGAGAGAAGAAAAATGAAGAAAACATCATTCTTATACAACTTGATATCCCTAGCTATATTTAGTTCATTTGCTCCTAATGAAGCACTGGCAAATGAAAATGCTGAAGAAAATGAAGTTGAGAAAATAGTAGTTACAGGGTCGCGCATAGCGCGAACAAACTTGGTTTCAGCAGGTGCCGTTACTGTGATAGATAAAGAGGCTATTAAAGCGAGTCCTTATAAAAACATAGGTGATATTTTACAAACGATGACGGTATCGCAACCTACAGAAAACTCACTGAGTGCAAATGGGAGTGGTGCGGTAAGGTTCAATCTGCGGGGGATAGGCACGAACAGAACCCTCGTATTATTAAATAGCAAACGTTTACCATACGGTGGTAAAGGGGCAGACTCTTCTGTGGACCTTGGCGCAATTCCCACCAGCATTGTTGAGCGTGTCGAAGTACTGATGGACGGTGCATCCGCAATTTACGGCTCAGATGCGATTGCTGGGGTAGTGAATATTATCACCAAAAAAGACTTTGATGGGCTAGAAGTGAGCGCCAGTTATGGTAATAACACCGACTTTGATGGTGCGAAAAAGCACATTGAAATGGTATCTGGTTTTGCAGCAGATAAAGGCAGTGTCACTTTTTCGGCAAGTTATTCTGAAGATGATGTGATTCACTCTAAAGACATTCCTTTCTCTGAGGCACCCGTCGCATTACAAAATGATGGCTCTTTGTTACCTGATGGTAGCTATTGGTTGCCGTGGACAGCTGTCACAGATCCTGACGGTAGGCGCCTTACTCAAGGCCCTGACTACCGAGAATTTCATGAATATACAAGTGCAGATTCGTACAACTATTTTGAGCAGTCTTTTCTTCAGCAGCCTACAGAAGTCTATAGCATGTCAGCATTTGCTAACTATGATGTGGGCCAAGCGTTTAAATCAGAGAATGTAGTTCTCGACTTTGAAGTCTTATATACACACAGAAACAATGATTCAAACTCGGCTGCACAGCCTTTGATCCCTTGGATAGGGGGTTACGACGATATCCCAATCTCAAAGGATAACTACTACAATCAAAAATTTGGACCAAAAGATGCCAATGGTCAAAGCTATGACATTTACAAATGGTCCAAGCGAATGAATGAGTTTGGTCCTCGTCAAAGCCGCTTCGATGCAAACCAATTCCATATTGCCCTTGGTTTAAGTGGTGACTTTGACGAAGTATGGTCTTGGCAGACAGGTTACACTTTTGGCCGTTATGAGAGTCAAGAGACACGAGAAGGTGTATTTAACTGGGCACGAGTGCGAGAAGCTGTAGGCCCGACACATGTTAACGAAAGCGGGACACTGAGATGTGGCAGCGGCCCTGAGGTTGTTAAATTTATTTCTTCAACGTGTGTACCGTTAAATATATTTTTGCAGTCTGGACAAACTCAGCCAGAAGGCGCTATGGAATATGTGTCTGGTGATTGGGCAAATGTTAGTTATGGCTACTCTTCAATTAAGACGGCAACTTTCGATGTAACAGGCACATTGATGACGCTACCTGCGGGTGAAGTAGGTATTGCTTCGGGTGTCAGCTATATGGAATTGGAAGGTTTAAAGCAAACCGACAGTAATGCCGTCCATGCGATGACTACTGATGGCAATGGTAGGCCAACTGGTGGTGGCTACAATGTTTCAGAAGTATACGTTGAGTTAAATATCCCACTCCTTTCTGATGTGGCGTTTGCGGACTCGTTAGAATTAAACCTTGCCAGCCGATATTCAAATTACAGTACTGGTGCTGGTAACACAACAAACTCCAAGGCGTCTATTTTCTGGACAGTGAACGAAGATTTTAGTGTGCGTTCAACTATTAGCCAAGCGTTTAGGGCTGCAAATATCCAGGAACTATTTAAAGGGCAGCTGCCTTCATTTGAAAATGGTACGGATCCATGTAAAACAGGTGCTGATGGTCCAATTAGACCACTTACTCAAGAGCATGATGCTGGCTGTTTAAAAACGGGCGCACCAGCTTCTGGTTTTAGGGATGGATTAGACATGATCCGAACTAATACAGGTGGTAACCCAGATCTTGAGCCTGAAACAGCGGTGATAAAGACACTTGGTCTGGTATTTACTCCGCAAACCCTTGATGGATTCTCTCTGACATTTGATTACTACGATATTGAACTTGAAAACACAATCTCGACATTTAGAGCACAGAGAAAGATCGAGTTGTGTAATGAAACTGGTGACTTCTGTGATGACATACACCGATACCAAAACGGCCCACTCAAAGGGGTGTTGCTAGGCGTAGACACGTACAATGAAAACTTAAATTCGTCCCACTATCGAGGTATTGATAGTGAAGCATTCTACAAGTTTAGAACATCACAATACGGTGACTTCAGAGTCGGTGTGAACTGGCACCGTGCACTTAAGCATGAGATCAGTATTTTTGATGGCGGTGTAACTGACTATGTGGGTACAGATTCAAGCAACGGCGGGTTCCAGCCAAAGAACAAGATGAACTTCAGTGTTAATTGGCAATATGACAATATTTCTGCGAACTGGTTTACTTACTATTTGGGTGAAGCTGAAACAGATGGACGCCCTGAACAAGGTGAGCCAACCAAGCACACCATTGACGGGTGGTCATACTCGAATCTAAATGTGAATTACATCGCCTCGGATCATTGGGAATATGCGTTAGGTATTAACAATGTGTTCAACACCGAACCAAGAAGAGTAATGCGTAGATCGGCAGGAAACACAAACTCAATTGGTGCATATAGTGCCGCTTTCTTAGGCACGACGTTTTATCTTCGCGCTAAGTACACCTTTTAAATGGTTTTAAAGGCTCCCTGAATGAAGCGAAGCGGCTTAGGCAGTGTGCCCAGGTCGCTTCATTGTGTTTTATATTATTGTATTAATATTCAGTGTTTGACTGCTGTCTTTGATGCCGCTTGATGGCTTTTGCTATGCGCTTCGCGGCACGTTGCGTCGTTTTTCTATCTGGATGTAAGTCGTCGTCC
The DNA here is from genome assembly GCF_001625595.1 of Pseudoalteromonas luteoviolacea NCIMB 1942. Taxonomy (GTDB): domain Bacteria; phylum Pseudomonadota; class Gammaproteobacteria; order Enterobacterales; family Alteromonadaceae; genus Pseudoalteromonas; species Pseudoalteromonas luteoviolacea_A. The sequence continues at coordinate 19,400 of NZ_AUXT01000174.1, read as the reverse complement.
ATCGGTGTGAAGTCTTTCCAAATATCTAGAAAAAGAGCCTTTGGCACTTCTTGCCGTAGGCGGCTTAACCGAATATCAGCGAATTGTTCATAGCTATCTTTGCTGACAATCCAAGGCCAATAAAAGCGCTGTCTGAGCGTTTCCCAGTCTATGTTTTGGTATTTTAGCAGACTTGAAAAAATAGGTGTGACACCTGCTGCTAGTGCGCGTTTTGCAACACATTACAAATGTGTCAGTATTCCGATGCATTTGTTCAACGTTACATTCCGATGTTTCAGTCATCGGAATACCAAATGCGTCTGGGTGATTACAGTCATTGCCTCTAATTATAATTATGTATTTTGCGGTGTAACTTCCTTGTACTGTCTTTACCCGACTCAGCGCTTTAGTGAGCTGTAGCCCTACACACTCAGGTCCTGGAAAACAAGTCAGCCTATCAAAAGTCGTTGCTTCAGCTTGACCTTCGTTAATCAAATGGCTAGACAATCGTCGCTCACGAATGAGTGCATTACCCAAGGACAAGTAACGGCCTGCATTAATTGCAATGCCGCCAAGAGGTGCTTGCAAGTTGTCGAAACAGGGCATAGTTGCGTTGGCAAATGATACCCAAATTAATAACAGCGGGGCTTCTTCGGACTTGTCATTAGCGAGTGTAGGTGCCGTTGTACCTAATTCGGCTAACATGAAAAACAGTCTGGTCTTTTTTAAAAAAGCATAACATTTCTTATTTTGTTTATTTAGCTACATGTTAAGAACAATAATTAGGCAATGAAAAATGAAAACTTTATAAAGTGTATTGAAGACTTGGACACTGTTTGAGGGAAGTGAGCATGTTTGTACATGCTCACTATTTACATGGCGAGTTTATTTTTTAATATCAGCAGTGATATCAGTGACTAAGCCTTGATTAGTTACGTCAAATGCGATGTGCATTTGATACCCATCGCCAAACAGGTTCTGGATCTCTTCAGGAAGTTCTTCACCGGCAAGCTCTGAACCTTTTTTGATCAAAGGCAACAGCTTTTCGGTATCTAAGCCAAATGCAATAATACCATTTGCTTCGACTACTTGAGTTGATAAGGCATCAGCATGTTTTCTAGCGTCTTCTCCTGTAAATAGCGCGATATGCTGCCCTTTTAACGCCAAATAAACAGGTTTGTCCAATTGGTAATCTACTGGCAAGAAGCTGTTTACCTCTACAGGAGATCCGTCTTCAGGCAAGTTTAGGTTAGCAAACTCGGGTACAAAGCTTTTTGCCATATTGAATAATGCGATTGCGTCATCAGCTGATATGGTTGCGAGCAAATCTAATTTAGAAAACTCAACTTCTTGAGATTGATCGGCTTTTTCCGCTATATCTATGTCCAATAAGCTTAAACTAACTCCCTGCAATGTCCCCAGCATGCCAGTGGCCATTGCTAGCATAGCGGGGTTGGTCTCTTTGCTTTTCGCTTGAGCCATAACTAGCGGTTGGCAAGAAAACTCAGCACTAGAGAATGCCGCCCAAATTGTGTTAACAGTGGGGGATAGTTGAGCTGCGTTCAATCCCAAACCGATTGAGAACAGGCCGTCTTCAGCGCCTTGAGTATGAGCAGGTACAAAGCCTCGCATATTAGAAATCGCGGTTAAAATCTTTTGATCTGTTGAAGCTATGATGTTTGAGACTTTAAAATTAGCATGGTTTGCGCTGATACTCATACTTTCGGTGCCAGAAATAATGGCTGGCCATTTGTTAGCCATGTCTGAAAAGTCGTTTTGGCATGCTTCATTTCTGATCATATCAAGTGCGTTAGTGCTGCCGGACAAAGCCAGTATGTTGTCGAGCATTTTTACACTGGTATTTTGTGGATCTTTAGCCGTTAAAGTGTCAACCAAAAGCTTGTTGTCTAGATAGCTAATCGATTGACCATCAAGCTGATACTCTTTTAGATAGTGCTCTATTTTGCCTGTACTACTTAGACTCATAGTCGGTTTTGTTATTGCTAGCGCGACTTTTAAATCATCCGGGCTGTTAAAAGGCGTGTCTGCTGACAGCGTAACCCATTTTCCTTGTGTGGCTAAAACCAGGTCAAATACTTTTTGGCCCGCGTGTTCGATGGCAAATTTGGTCACAGGCGTGCCGTCTATGTCACTGTCAAGGAAACTCACTCCGGCTTTGTCCGCTGCACTTTTAAGTGTGTTATTGAACGCTGCGACATCTCCTAATTCAGCACGAATAACGGGAAGTAAACCGACTGAATAAATGAGCATTTTTAGCTCATTATCAACACCCCAAATATTGGCAAAGCTTTCTGAGGATTCCAGACTTTTGGCATATTGCTCCATCACATTCATGAAAAATGTCGCGTTTTGGTCGGGTTCTTGACCCAGTGCTTTCATTTCTAGCTCGTGCGCCTTCATTTCTTCAACAAAAGTATTGATCTCATAGTTACTTTTGAATGCATTGGGTAATAGGTCTAAATATTTGAGATAAGGGAAGCTTTCAAGTTGCGACGCAAAAAATATGGTATCGGCTGGCACGTAATCTAACTGTGACATAGGTGTGTAGCCTTTGTCTTGTTGTGTGACCACGTAAGCTCCAGAGGCAATCGCTGCACCGGTAACTGTAGCGAGTAAAAGCTTTTTCATTGTTGACTCCATTTTGTCGTCTTTTGTCCAAATTATAATAATGATACCAAGTTAAAGAGCAATAAAACACATAGTACGGCGCTCAAAAACGCAAATATGATGCGCAGTTCACGTGTACTATAAAATGCTCTTATTTGTATGGTTGTGCTAAATAGAAAAGAAGCATATTTACTTTTCTCTAAAGATTTGGTCGTCAGTTAGTTCTAACTTGGTTTTCAATTCTTCAATACACGAAGCGGTATTATGTATAAATCTAATATCTTCACGCGCTTCACCTACTTTCAAATGGGCTGCCCAGCAGCCGGATTTTTTAGGGGTTACGCTGGTTTTTAACAGCTCTAAATCGAGTGCAGTATTTGTGAATTCCGAAGTTCCATACTGATTATGGACTCGCATTGTTCGGGCATTAACTCTACTTGACTGGAAGCTTGGAGCACCTGCTTTTTGTGCAATGACGGCGGCACGAAGTAAGGTAAAATCGAGCGTCTTTTGACGTTCTAAATTCGGATTTCCCTCATATTAAACGAAGTAATGATTCTCACTGATTGTCTCCTCTTAAAATCCTCCACTTAGAATGCTATATTGTTGAAATAGCTAATGGTATTATGAGAATAATTTAAAAGCCTCACTTTAATTCTGATTTTATAAAATAACTTATGTTTATTAACTTGCTTTTTAAATTGAATAATTTTGTAGCGATTGTAATTTATTTTTAAATCGCGTGAATATATCAGGTGTATGTTTTAGTGAGTTTTTAAATTGATGGGAGGTTGTTTTTCTAAAATTTAATTTTTTGTTAGTTTCGTCATCTGAAAAATTATACTTTTAACTCTATGAAGTTGTGGTTTGTATGACCTTAGAAAGGTGAGTTAGAACGCAGATGTAGAAATTAACAACTTGTCTTAAATCTAAAATATTATTCTCGATTGGATTTTGTTATTTTTAAATATAAATATATTAATTTTATGAGTTGTTACTTGGTTTTTATTATTTTTAATTAAAAGTTATGGCTTTAATCGTTTTTTCAGTTTTTGTCCTTGTTAATAAATTGGTCCCATGTTAGCGTGCACTCGGTTTTTAAAAGCCGATTAAGATTTTTATATTAAATTTACTTTAGTTATTAATGAGGTATATATGAACGTTTCAAAGAGAAAGGACTCTTTGCGTGTTGTAGTTAATTGTGTGGTATTTTCTTCTATGCTTTCAGCCTGTGGAAGCGACGATACACAGACTGTTACCGAAGTGCAAGAAAGAGAACGGTCGCAGGCGATTGTGAACCAAGCTATTGTAGTCGGTGCAGGTTTATCTGGCTTAACTGCAGCCTATGAGCTAGAGAATATTGGGTATTCAGTAACCATACTAGAGGCAAAGGATCGTATCGGTGGTCGAATTGGCACGGTGCAAATGGGCAGTCAGCATGGCGAATTGGGCGGTGAGTTTATTGACGGTCCCACAGTTCATCAAGAGCTCCATCGTTACGCTAATTTATTTAACGTAGAGTTGGCTGATACAGGTTATTGGGGTGAAATCGAAAGTGGTGCATACTACATCGAAGGTAAGCTAGTGAGTTATACAGACTTCGATGAAAACTTTGATAGCGAAATCGTGAATGATTATAATCGCTTTAATGACGCATTGAGCTTACTGGTAGATGCCGTACCCGACGCAAGTGATCCCGCCATGTTGGAAGTCGCCAAGAAGTATGATGTGACCAATGTACAAGCTTGGATTGATGATATGCAGCTTCATCCTTCAGCAAAGCTAATTGCAGAGCAATTTGTACGTGGCGAATTTGATGAACCAAGCGATTTATCATTATTGCACTTGGCCCAATATGCAAGAGTATATGAGAATGTCTCAGAAGATGATGTTGAAAGCCACCGATTCCTAAAAGGCGGTAAAGCGATGGCGCAAGCATTTGCAGAGAATATTGAAGGAGACATTCACTTGGATCAGGCTGTAACAAAGATCTCAGAATCTGACAATCGTGTTACAGTAGAGACGATATCCGGGGACAGCTACCAAGCCGATGTGGTCGTTGTGACAGTGCCTTTACCTGTACTCAATAAAATAGAGTTTATGCCTCGTCTTCCACAAGCACTCACTGACGCTGCAAAAAACATCAACTATGGCTCGCACTCGAAAGTTTTACTGCAATACAACAAACGCTTTTGGCTTGAACAAAATCTAGGTGGTGAAACCATTGTAGCAGGTTTGCCAACAGGCTGGACTTGGGAAACAACAGAGCGTCAAGAGGGTGATGGTGGTATCCTCATTGCGTATACATCTGGTGATTATAGTTTGATCCAAAAAGGTTGGAGCGACCAGCAAATTATTGATGCTCGACTGGACGAGATGGAGCTGATGTATCCGGGCTCAAAATCATATTTGGTGGACGCAAACGTTCAAAACTGGGTCGCAGAACCATGGACGCAAGGTGGGTTTATTGCCTATGGACCGGGCCAGATAACTAAGTATTGGAAATTGTTCCAGCAACCAGTTGGGAGAGTTTATTTCGCTGGTGAGCATACTGACACACTATATCTTGGGTACATGGAAGGCGCTGTGAGAAGCGGTATTCGTGTAGCGGAACAAATAGCAGAGCTTAAATAGTCGTTAAAAGATTCAATCATTAATCAACAAAGGGCGTTGTTATCGCCCTTTGTTGTTGGAGTACTTATGCAGACTCAGCATTACCACAAATTTCTGGCAGCTTCTTCAGGATTCTAGTGATCATGTGTTGTGCAGCATGCTCGGCTGAGCCAACAAACTCACCGTCGCCATTTGCCCAGTTAGTATCTGAGTTAAAGCCTCGAACATGGTATTTACCAGCATGCTTGCCGTTGATTGAGTAATCTACTGTAGAAACCGCCATACCATTAATGTTCAATTGTTCATTATAGGTATACAGCATGTTCAACTTTGGTGTTACTTCAACAACAATATCTTTAGTTGTCTGGGGGATAAGAGGTGTAACAACATCTTGGTGTATCGTGTTAAACCATTGCTGAACACCAATCGCATTGACTTTCCAGCTGATAGCATCTTTGTTTTGACGGAGGTCGGATACAGGTTTAACAACGTACGCACAATTCGAGCTCGCTAGTTCAGCCGCGATTTGTTGATGTGCTTTGCTTACTTTTTTCGGTAGTTTACTAACCTTCATCTCGACGTCGACGACAGCTAGTGCATTCGTTGAAAGTAGGGCAAGAGGAAGTAAAAGAATCGTTAGTTTTTTCATTATTTACGCCTTACATTCTTTCGGTAATTCTTTAATAAGCAAGTTATCCGCTAAATTGACTAGTGACCCATTGTTATCTCTAATTTGAACTCGATTACCTTCTTTTTCAGTGATCTTACCAATACTATTGAGTTCACCTAGCGCATTGAATCGAGTATACCTAGTGCCAGTTATACAAGCTTCTTGTTGAGCCACCTTAATATCGTGCTGTAACATTTCTCTGATTTCAGACAACGCTGTATTTACAGTTGTTCTATATAAGTCGGCGTTATTGTCATTCCAAAGACGGATTGAGTCCATACCACCATTACCAACAGAGTCTGAAATATATGTAAATGAGTTGCGATAATCAGGCTTAGATACAGAGACCTTGCCTTGTTTTGCTACATACAGTGTTGCATTTGTTTCAAATAAAACGACTTTAAAATTATCGAAGAATTGATAGTGAGTAAAAAGGTAAAGTGCTGCCTCACCTTCTTTTAAAGCAGAAATCTGTGCTTTGATTTTATCGTCTTTAAGGAACTTAGTTTCAGCGCTTTCTTTCGTGTCTTTTGCGTTAAATTCTGAAATAAGAACTGGGTTAAACTCTTCTACGATTAACTTACGGAAGTTCAAATCGAGCGTGTTATTTAATAATGGGGCTGCCATACCAAATGCACCAATCGCTCTGTCTTCGTTAATTGAAGAGTCTATGGCAGACGTAACTAGCGCGCCAACCAAACCGCCAGCAACACCCGCACCGACACTATTAGACAGATTGACAGCAGGTCTAACTTCATCTTGAAGTACCAAATTGTAGGTATTGGTTTGTTTTGCTGCATCCCTTGTTTCTTGTGTCATAGGAATGTTTTTCATTCCCGAACACCCTTGTAAAATCAGACCGATAGTGCTGATAAGTAGTAACTTTTTCATAAATTATTATTTGCATATTGTGTATAAAATTCACGTATTATATAGATGTTGTAAATATCGGTAAAGTTATAGGTGTGATTTTTTCTGTTACATTTTATAGAAACTTATTGCCAAACTATGTTAACCCCTAAGTCTATGAAGTAATTGATTTTTATTAATATTAAGCGGGGCTTTACATGATGCCGTAGCGATGGAAGAGGCAGCGCAACTTATGCAAAGCGATGATTAGACAAATTATTGAACTCTGAATCGTAATTTTTTATTAACACAATAAATTTATTTTTATCTTCCCGGTTATTTTCTTAGATATTCGACGTTTAAATTTTTAGAGTGAAAAGGAACGCTTCCAAGGAATATCTCTCTTTTGGCTGACAATTAATAAAAATAGGAAATAATAATGAAAAGACACATGATGAACTCATTATCTGCGGCTGTTATATACGCTATAAGTGGTTATGCAAATGCACATTCTGTGAATATAGAATCAGAAAAAAGCGCTACTATCGATCCTTCTCAAGTAGTAAAAATACAGAGCGATGCAAATTTACACCGTAACCTTTCTGCTGACTTCACTGCGCCACTCGTTATAAACCAAGAGGCACTTGTATCACAAGAGCGCGAATGGCACGGGCCAGTAACAACTCGAAAAGTACTGACTATTATGATGGAGTTTGCTGATGTTCCACATAATACATTGAAGCCAGATAATGCACCAAACAGGCATTATTATGAAGATTATAACCCTGAGCATTATCGTAATATGAGCTTCTCTAAAAATGGTTATTCGGGTCCAAATGGTGAGAAATTGCCAAGTATGAGAGAGTACTTTTTAGATCAAAGTGGTGGCTCTTTTGATGTAGATGGTGAAGTTTTCGGGTGGTATAAAGCAAAGTTCTCACATCCACATTATAAGGCGAATACGCACGATCTAATAAAGGAGGCTGTATATAACGTACTAGCAGATGAAAATTTCAACTTGAGTGACTACGATGCCGATAAAGACGGTCAAATAGACCACCTAAGTATCATTCATTCAACATTGGGCGAGGAGTCTGAGCCGAGACACTTAAAAGAAGATCCAAACAGTCCTTATAATAATTATATTTGGTCACATAGACATGTTGTGAACCAAGATGTGGTAAATGAAACCGCTGGTAAAAGCGCAAGGGTAGGCAGCTACGTCATTCAGCCTATCGATGCAACAATCGGTCTGCTGTCACATGAATTGGGCCACGACCTTGGCTTGCCAGATGAATATGATACTGCATATTCAAAAGATAAGTTTGGTGGTGCAGGTGAAACCGTTTCTTCTTATTCTTCAATGGCTTCTGGCAGTTGGGGCGGTGTAATCGCAGGTACTAAACCGACTGGCTATAGCCCGTATGCTAAGCTTTTCTTGCAGAATAAATTTGGTGGTAATTGGATTATCTCTGAAGAAGTAAATGCGTCAGATTTGAGTGCTCAAGGTCTCGAGGTAACGTTTTCACAAGCAGGAATTAAGGGTCAACACAACGACTTGATCAAAGTTAACCTAGCTGAACAAACAAAAGTGATTTTTGAGCCGCTGAAAAGTCAAGCGTTTGATCTAACGAGCTATGGTACGATTTCATTTCCTCAATCTGTACAGGGTACAAATGCAGCGACACTAAGCTTTGACTTAAACTCAATACTTTCTCTGAACGATGTATATGGCTTAAGACTACGTGTGGATGTGCCAAGTGCTGGCATTTCGCGCGTCCTTTCACCAAGCAATACAGCGGACTTAAATATGAGCTCTGATGGTTCAAAAATTCGCTCAACGAATTCACAGTGGACGAAAGTGAGCTACGACATTTCTTTTTTAGCTCAATTTGAAGACGCAATTTTCACATTAGAAAACTACGCTATCGGCGGTGACGCGACTTTCGTTGCAGTTGACAACATCAGGGTTTCAGACGGTGATAAGGTTCTAAATGAAATCACGTCGAACACGCCAGAAAAAGTTGCTTTCGAATATGCAGCAAAGCTGTCGAACGGAACTATTGAGTATACGCCGTATTACTTATTAGAGTGGCGTCAGCATGTTGGATTTGATGCTAGCTTAAAAGATGCGGGAATGGAAGAAGGTCTTCTCGTTTGGTATGTGGACCCATCTTATGTCATTGAATATTTTGAAGTACCGAGCGCAGATAACCATGTTGGAGCTCACCCAGGTGAGGGTTGGATTGGAATCGTTGATGCTGATAGGAACCCTGTTCTTGAGTATGAAACAGAATATAGCAGTACGGGTCAGTGGGTTGCAGATCGAAACATCACGCCTTTGAATAGCCGAAAGCAAATCAAAGACGCTGCATTTAACACTTTGCCACAATTAGGTGATGAAGGCAGAACTATTCGTACCGATCTCGCTAATGGTGGTTATCTTGAGCGCAAATGGATGGACCCATTCACAAATGCGAACCCTAAGTTTGTCGATTGGGACGATTACACAAACTATATTCGACCTGCTACGGGTAAGAAGTTACCTAAGCTAGGCCTTATATTTGAAGTTATCGATCAAGCAGAAGACGGATCTACGGCAAGTGTTAAGTTATCAAAAATGTGGTAATTAACACAAAAAGATAATTTTGAAAGCCCGGTTATGATCGCCACGCTGTTCACTTTAGAGGATCAGCTTTGCGATTAACAGGGTAACGGCTTTTATTCATCTTAACGACTCTAGGTCTACTTGGCCTAGGGCGTTTTTCTTTAAAGAGTACTGTTAAGTACCCTCTAAGTGCAGCTAAACGCTTGGGTGTATTGCCTGAAGAGAGCATTCGCCATCACTTTAAGCTGACTTCCAATGAATTGACATGCATATTTGAAGCTTATCTCGTTCGGTGCTCTTTTGTGTGATACTACTGCTAAGCTCGCTTCCTTCCTGACTAAGTTGTACCCCAACATCAATCCCACAACTCTTGATACACAAGCTCAACTGTCTTACTCCTTAGCATAATCGCATTATGTTGCATGGATGATTTTATATCGCGGTAACCCAGCTCTATTTCTCAGCGTTCATGATATAAGTTGACTATGTCGTTCGAGGTAAATTTATCTCTAGGCAGTGAGGTAAAGACGGTTTTATCTTTTCCGTCAATTTGATACAACAACAAAGCTCTTAGAAACTTATGCTCAGCAAGTACAAAAAATCCGCCTCAATGAAGACCAAGTTGAATTCGCAGGGATTATCGAAGAGTTTTTAAGTGACGCATCAGACACAACCCATCTACATATGATCAAAAATGGCGACGATATTATTGGGTATTTCAAGCTCGACTTAGCTTACGCAAGCAAATACGATTTTTGTCCAAAAAATGCCATTGGGTTAAGGGCATTTGTTATAGACAAACAGTAACAAGGAAACGGCTATGGTAAACAGGTCGTCAAAGCATTATTTGCCTATGTGGCCTCTACCTACTCCCCCGACTATGGGGAGGTAGTTTTGACCGTCAATTGCCGGAACAAAGCCGCATATGCGAGCTATAAAAAGCAGGCTTTGAAGATACCAATGACAAGTATTTAGGTGCCCTGCTGGACGTAATTATATAATGAAAGGAAGGTGCCATTAGCGCCCTCCTTACTATTTGGCAATAATATAGCGCGTAGATGACGCATTAATTTATTGAAGCAACAGCATCTTTTTTAGCGAGCTTAGTCAACTGAGTTGCAACATGACGACGTAAATTCAGTCTCCACCTGTCTACGTGTCTTTGTTTTACTTTACACCTAGAACCTGAACAATCATTTCTTTGTGCACTTACGTGCTCAAAACTAATTTCTTTGTTATCGAAATAAATCGTGGAGTTCAGCAGGTAACCTTTATGATCCAACTCAGCTTTGATTAGCCCCTCGCCTTTCTCCTTGACTCTCCACCCAGCGTTAGTGATTGCTTTTTCGATTACTTTTTGGGGCTCTTTCACATAATCTGCAAGTTTAAATGGATCACTATAAAAACTGTAACTATTGGCGTTGACTGAGCGTAGGTTTAAATCATTGTTAGCGTCTGCAAAAGTGCTGACCGCCAAAAGTGAAGAAATTACTATTAAACGTTTCAACATGACAAGTCCTTTAAATACTACCTAATGTTTTGCGAAGTTGCTTAACGAGTGAAATATTATATTTATAATAATTACGGTGAGTTTTATAGCAGTAGTTGTCTACTAACAGTTCACACTTGTAGTCATTCACACCACCATCATATTTAATCTGTACCGCTTTATCGTCGTACTCGATACGATGAATAATGGCATGTCCTTTATAATCCCAGCGAGCCAAGATGTAACCATCACCTTCTCTTTCCAATAACCACGGTGTTCCCTTTGTTTGAGACATCGCATTTAATATTGCGAACCTGACCTCATGAAGGTTGTCGCTCGAATGGTTGATTAGGCTGTAAATGCTGCGCATTTTCTTTTCAGACACCCCCTTTCGGAGATCTTTATACTCAAATGGAGTGGGTGCTGCACTTGAGAGTGTTGAGTATGACAAAACTGCCACACTTAATAATGTGAGTAGACGTTTCATTCTATTCCCTTAAGATTAAAATAGATGCCAAGGTTACATCTTTACGAGCACAGAAGTCTAGCAACATTGTAAACCTTGTAATTGATATCAGGAGCCTATCAACTCCTGTATAAAATATAGGCGAGTTAATTACACAGCTAGGGTATAACCGATAAAGATAAATGGAGGTCATTGTGAGTATTGAGCGTTATATTGCGTTATTCAGTGCCATGTTTATAGTAGGCATCATTCCTGGACCAGCTGTATTTGCCATCACGACAATGTCACTGACTGGGGTCGCCGTGGTGCCAGTATGACATTAGGGCTGGTCATGGCTGATTATGTATTCACCTTATGATTTACTTTCGCATTTTAACGTTAAACTTATTTTAATAGCTATAGCTTTAGGTACAATCAAATAAATGTATTTAATGTTATGCGGTATGGCTTGTGAAAAGTATGCATGCAGAAAAATAAATACGAATGAGGTGAGATTATAGCGTTGTTGAATAATCGACTTATTCAACAACGCGTATGTAGTTATATTTGATTAGCAAACTGTGTTTCGGTTAATGCTTGTTCAGACTCCATTTCACCGCGGTGATCTTTCGCGAGCGTTTCATAAAGTAATGGCAATACAATCAAAGTGAAAAACGTACCAATCAACATTCCAGCAACTAAAATAATGCCAATACTATTTCGCGCCTCGGCGCCAGCACCTGTTACCAGTACGAGTGGGAAGTGGCCTAACACAGTTGCACCTGTCGTCATCAAAATTGGACGTAGACGTGTTGCCGCTGCGCCTTTGACCGCGTCGAATTTGCTTTTTCCTTCGAGCTGAAGGTGGTTCGCAAATTCAACAATCAAAATACCATTTTTAGCGATCAATCCAATTAGCGTAATTAGACCAATTTGGCTGTAAATATTCACTGTTGTTAGCGATAAAAATGGCAGCATTAATGCGCCTGCTAAAGCAAGCGGTGCACAGCCGAGAAGCACAACGAGTGGATCTCTAAAGCTATTAAACTGAATTGCCAGCAAGAAATAAACAACAATCATAGCGACTAGTAAAACGCCAACCATGGTGTTGCCCTCTTTACGGAGCTGTCTTGACTCACCTGCATAATCAATGGAGTAGTGAGCTGGCAATATTTCTGTTGCAATTTGCTCTATATTACTCAACCCTTGCTCTTTGGTGATATGAGGCAGCACCCCAGCAAGAACTCTAAACGAGTTTTGCTGATTGAATGAACCCAGTACACGCGGGCTAGTAAAGGTTTCTAAGGTAGCAAATGAAGATATGGGCACAAGCGCGCCTGCATCTGTCCTAATCTGCATGTCTAAGATGCCTTCAGGGTTGTATCGCTCTTCATCGCCTACAATTGGAATAACGCGGTATGCTTTCCCTTCTTTATTAAAGTAATTCACAAAGTTATTGGACATCAACACGCTGAGTTGATCGTTAACCTGCGCAAGGTTTAAGCCAAGATCGGCCACCAGTTCTCGATCAATTTTCAATTCTGCTTGTGGCAGATCTATTTTCAAATCTGTGTTTACAAATAAGAAGTTACCACTTTGATTAGCCTTAGCCATGATTTGATCGGCGTATAACTTCATGGTTTTAGGGTCGTCGCTGGAGCGTAGTACGACTTCAACATCAAACTGACCAGCAGTTGGTAACGATGCCGGTAAGATAGGAAACAAACTTAGACCTGTTACACTGCCCAGTCTCGCATACAAATCAAATAGTAAGTCATGTACAGAATTTTCTCGCTCTTCAAATGGCGCTAACTCCACGCCACCAAAACCAGCCGCGGCTGTCACGATTTGCCAAGTAAACTGACCACCCTCGGTAGCATTCATGACGCGTGCAGTGTCGTTCATTTTTTCCGAAGTGTAAGCCTGAGAGGACTCCGGTGGGGCCTCGATAACGACTTGAATACTGCTTTGATCTTCAATTGGTGCCAACTCTTTTTGCGACAGTAAATAAAAAGGCACAGACAGCAAAGAGAAGGTAATGGCTACAAAGAAAATTTGCGGGCGTAATTTAAACAGAGAATCTAACGTTTTGAAGTAAAAAGACTGTAACTTGTCAAAGTAGCTGTTTACTTTGCGTGTGAGTTTACCCTCTTTGCCGCCCTCTGGATTCACATACGCACTCATGATGGGAGAAAGTGTAATCGCAACAAGGCCAGAAATTAGCACCGCAATTGCTAACGTAAACGCGAACTCACGGAACAAAAAGCCAGTCAGTCCGGTCAAAAAGCCGATAGGGGCATACACCGCCGCAAGCGTCAGTGTCATGGCAATCACAGGCACGAGGAGCTGACGAGAGCTGATCAGAGCAGCTTGAAGTCTTGGTTTGCCTTCTCTCATATGCCGCGCTACATTCTCGACCACAACGATGGCGTCATCGACCACTAATCCAACTGACAACACAATGGCTAAAATGGTCAATAAATTCAGTGAAAAGCCCATCGCATAAATTACGGCAATAGCGCCAAGAATAGAAATTGGGATAGTAATAAGTGGTACCATAGCCGTTCTAAAAGAGCCCATCATCGCGACAACCACAATGCCTACAAGGAGGACGGTTTCACCAAGCGTGGTAAAGATTCCCTTAATTGAATCACGCATGTACAAAGTGCCATCGTAGCCGATAGAAATTTTCATGCCATTCGGTAAGATCTGGTTAATCTCATCCAGTTTGGTGTAAAGCGCATCACCAATATTAATTTCATTTGCACCGGGTAGGGCCCATACGGCTAAGAACACCGTATCGTGATAATCAAGCCTAGCAGTAACCAAACCTTCGGCTTCTCCAATTTCGATATTAGCTATCGCGCCAAGCTTAAGCTGAGTGCCATCAATTTCTCTCACGACCAAATCTTCAAAGTCTGCCACGCTCTTGAGGCTAGTATTTGCCATTATATCAATACGCTGACGACTATTTTCACTGTATCCAATTGTCGCAATAGTATTGTTCGTCTGTAGCGCATTAAATACATCAGTGGCGCTTAAATCGTAAACAGCGAGTTTGTCGCTGTCGAGCCAGATTCTCATTGCGGGGTTTCTACCCCCTTCAAGCGTTACTTTTTGTACGCCGGGAATGTCAGACATTGAGGGAACGATATTACGTGTTAAGTAATCACTTACTTCATTGCGAGGCAGTCCAGTTGATTCGACATCGAGATAAAATACAGCATATGGACTATCAGCCCGAACAATCTCAATCGCTGGATCTTCGGCACCTGTTGGGAGTTCAAATTTGATTTAACCGGGTTGTCAATTCAGCCAACGCATCAGTTGTATTGTGGTTAAGATCTAGCCAAGCTGTAACCTTACTCAACCCTGAAGTTGTGACCGAGTCTACATAATCAACACCTGGTACAGTCGACGCAACGCGCTCAATAGGTTCTGTCACGTAACCTTTTACTACGTCGGCAGCAGCGCCTGTATAGACGGTATTGATCACCAAAGAGGCACTTTCAATTTTTGGATACTGCTGCACAGAAATCTGTTTTGCTGCATTTAGGCCAGCCAAAATAATCAGCAATGACAGCACGATGGCAAGCACCGGTCGATTGACAAATATGTCCATCACAGATGGTTTGTTTTCATGTAAAGCACTCATTACTGCGCTCCGCTTTGATCTTCACTTGATGCTGTTTGATCTATGTATACCAAAAGGTTTTCCTTAAGCTTAAATGCGCCTTCGCTGGCGATAAACTCACCACCACTAAGGCCAGACAACACAATTTGATTGTCTTTTACTTTGTCGCCTAACGTCACTTTTACAGGCTTCGCGCGCCAGTTTTGCTTGTCATCTTTTTCCAAAATATACACAAATTCACCAAAATGACTGCGAGTAATGGCATTGGTAGGCACACTTACGGCGTTAATGTGAGCAGTGGGAACTTCTGCGGTTGCCATTTGATTGTGGCCATATTTATTATTCGGGTTTGGTAACAGTGCACGATAGCTTTGCTGTCTAGATGTAGCATCTAGGCTAGGCGTTTTGGCAATGACTGTGGCAAAGCGCAGAGTACTTTTGGCGGCTTCTATAAAAGTGACATTTACTTTGCTGCCAATACTCGGTTGTGCAAGGGTCTGAGGGATTTGAAAGTCAATCCAAATTGCATCGTCTAAGCCAATCAGCGAAGTGATGGTTGTATTCACATCGATAAACTGACCACTCTGGTATTGGTCTAAACCTGTTTGTCCAGTAAAAGGCGCATGGATTGTTTTTTTAGCGATCAATGCCTGCAAATTCTGCACGTCTGCTTCACCTACAGCGACATCAGCTTCTGCTTTATCTACTTCATCAGGGCTGATACGTTTTTGGGCGAGGAGTTTTACTACTCTTTCATAAGTTGACTTAGCAAGTTTTACACGTGCTTTGGCTGCGCGTAAATTGGCTTCGTCAATACTGGTATCAAGCTTAAGTAAAACCTGCTCCGCTTTTACAACATCGCCGGGTTTAAAGCCGACATAAGTAATAAGACCCGAGTATTCGTTACGAACAGTAATGGTCTGTCTCGCTTGGAGTTGGCCAACAACTTTTACATACTGGATATGCTGTATTTCTTGCACATAGGTACTTTTTACTGTTGCGGAAGGCTCAGGAAAAGATTCGCCAAATGCAATTGCAGCCTGCACCTGTTGAAATTTAATAAATCCTAGGCCAGCTATTACTGTAAGGACGATGAATATGGCACTTAGCCATCTTTTAATGTTCATAAGGCCTCCTAATTTGGTTAGCGCAGGTTGAGCGCGATAAGTTGTTGCTCAATCTGTATGAGCGAGTCACTGGTTAACGGTTTTTGCCAAGGGTAGCTGTTTAACAGGCGTATCGAACTTCGAATAATAGGGTGGTCGAGTTCAAGAGGTTGTTGCAGGGAGTCTGTTCCTTCGACAATTTGTTTCGTTTGTTGAACGCGTTGTACTTGTTCATAACCGACGGTCATTGCCCACCCACTAATTATGATCTCGTCAATAACTTGGGCAAGGTTAGGCACATCTTTTAATTCACCTGAGTTGATACCATCCGTTAGTGCAAGTTTAAAAGCGCTCTCGCAGCGGCTACTCGCTTCAATGATTTTACTCGTCCAATAGGAAGAGCCTTTGCGGATCACCGCTTCATTTGTCGCATAGGTTTGCAACTCATAATCAAATTCAAAACACTGCAGCTTTTGTGGGGAAATAAGACTGATGGCTAGAATTTTTTCAGGTGTACTAATAGGTAAGGCTAAAACTAGATCAAAAATCTTAGAGACATGTACAAAGGATTGATAGGCAAGTGCGAGCACAATGTCCTCTTTACTTTGCACAAATTTATACACGGATCCCATTGAAAGCCCTGCCACGCGAGCTATTTTGGCCATGGTAAAGTCAGTCACTGAAGACTCGTTGATACATTGTTCAGCAGCTTGAAGGATCATTTGCTGTTGAGTTTGTTGATCATATTTTGGTGCAGGTGCCATATTTATTCTCGTATTTAATGCTTCTTGAACCACATTCGAATAATATTCGAATGTGGTTATTGTAATGGGAAATAAGGTGTTGTCAACAAGCAGAGCGAGTAAAAGTGGTCGCTTTTCACACATTTTGAATTGCTTTTAGTACGTAATTTAATCAAAAAGCATTGTTTAAGGTCTGATTTTGTTTTACTTTATCCATGCTTTTGCATTTAATAAGGAAAATAATAATGAAGTTAAATAAAAAGCACTTAAAAAAACTAACTCACGAAAATGCATTGTCAAAACACCAAACATTGCTGGCGGTGTAGGCAAGTTTACTTATGGTGGGTGTACAGCAACAATGGGATATTGCGCACCAAATACTTATAATGACGGAACATGTCCTAGCCATAGTCCTGATTTAACAGGATGTGCGTGTCCAACAACAAAGATCTTCAAATCAAGTCACCCCTATTTATGCTCTCGTGCGTTTTGATATATATTGAACAAGCTAAATGCTGCTTTTTAGCGATTACCCTTTAGATCAAACATCGACAATTAAAAGGAACAATATGTTCAAAAAACATGCTTTAATCGGCGTTTTAACCTTACTTTTGGTTGCTTGCCAAACCACACAAAAGGCAAGTCGACCTGCCAACGCCAGTGACTACGAAAATGATTTAACCGCACCTAAACTTGCGGGTGAGCTGCTGCTAGTGGATAGGAAAGTGTTTGATCAACCTGAATACGGTATGTCTTTAAAGTACGTAGATGAAAGCTTTCCTGAAGATTTTGTGACCGTATATATATATCCGATCGCAAAAACGAATTGGAGCGATACAGAAAAAGTGGTAGCTGAAGAGTTGCAATACGTGATGGATGAGGTTGAAGCTGCAAAAAAACTTGGTAAATATCAGGAAGTACAGCCTGCAACGATGCAAATGGTAAAATTTGAATCTCAAAGCAAACAGTTTTTGGGAAAGCAAGCTCAGTTTGTAATGCAAACCCGTGACGGTGCAGAGTATCATTCTGAGGCGTATGTCTTTATTGCTGAAGACAAGTACATCAAATTTAGGCTGAGTTTTCCAAAGCATACTGCCAGAGAAAACACGGGTATCGATATTGTAAAGTCAATACTACCTGAGATTGAAGTGCCGAAAGAGTCCGAATATATGTACGCTTTGCGTGAATCTCACAGAAAAGAAATGATCCAGAAATTGATGAAGCTTTTAATAGATAATGCAAAATCTGACCAAAGCTAGGGCATTGGATTAAATATTTTATGGTGGAGAACGTACTACATATATGAAAGAAAAATAGGTATGTAGTAATGGCAGTAGGCAACTATCGAAAAACACACGTGCTCACCAGTGAATTTGTAACGCCAAACTTAAAAAGAGTTGTTCTTGGTGGTGCTGATCTTACAAGCTTCCCGTCAGGATATGAAAGTGGTTACGTAAAACTCCTTTTTACCAAACAAGGCAGAGCACTCAAAGAAGAAGAGGCGTTTGAGCAGCTCAGTAAAAAGAACATAATGATGCGCACGTATACGGTAAGAATGTTTGATAAAGCAACTGCTACCCTGACTATCGATTTTGTGCTTCATACTTCAAAAGAGGGAATCTCCCCTGCTTGTGATTGGGCGACAAGGGCAACAGCAGGAGATGAAATTATCATCGGAGGTCCCGGCTCGACTAAACTTGCAGACCCTGATGCCAAGTGGAACTTATTCGTTGGAGATATGACCGCACTGCCAGCGATTAGCTGTAATTTAGAGCGCTTACCCTCAACGGCACAGGGCACAGCAATTATTGAAGTCACCAGCGAAGCTGATATTCATACACTGAGTAAGCCTGCCAATATGCAGGTATTATGGCTTGTCAATCCGACCCCAGGCCAAAATAGTCCACTCTTAGCAGCCGTAAAGGAGTTAAATTGGTTGACTGAAAAACCGTATGTTTGGTGTGCTTGTGAATTTGAAACAATGCGCAATATTCGCCGCTTTTTAAAAAGAGAAAAACAACTAGAAAAACAAGATATGTATATTAGTAGCTATTGGAAGTACGGCCGCACCGAGGATCAACATAAAGTTGATAAGAGTGTGGATAACGAGTTAGAGGGACAATAAATCTTTATATGGCAAATTTTAATGTATAAATTTGCCATACCCTTTCCAAATTTAATACTTCATAGCTGAGGTAAGTAGAGCATTCAAAGCTTTATTATAAGTGATTATTAACGTCAATTTTAAAAATAATAACGAGTCATGATAAATGCCCCTGTATTGATATTAAGTTCTCTTAGTAAAATTGTTAATCTAATTAATATGGGTGCGTTAAATTTATGAAAATATTTATTATACGTTGGATTTTTTTAAAATGTAAAATCTGGTTTTTGGTTTTTTAAAGGTAAATTTAATGTCAAGGATGTGTTTAAATAAGGCTTTAATTATAAGCTTATACTTATTATCATTCGCTGCCTTTGGGCAGAGTTTTGGTAATTTTACACCTCAAAATATAACGGCTTCAGAAAACCAAGATTGGCAATTAGTATTGATGTCAGGGAGGGATCGCACTTTGTTAAAAAATATGATCAAATAGCCACAGCTTTTATTTTTAACCGTAATTATGAACCTTATA
>NZ_AUXT01000173.1 GCF_001625595.1 Pseudoalteromonas luteoviolacea NCIMB 1942 | reverse complement strand
TTTTCTGATTACGGATTTTTTTATGGCAAACACTTATTTGTTCAACGATGTTATCGATGATTCATCACTAGAGTTGGCTCAACTGTCTACATTTTGTGAACACATTCCTGTTGAGTGAGTTGCACAGGCAGCAGAATTATCAACTAAAGTGACAATCAGAAGACGCAGACTTCCCAGCGATATGGTGCTTTGGTTAGTATGGCATTCTTTCGCAATGAACCTATTGCTGAAGTGGCAAGGCGATTAAATATTTGTGCCGACGGCTTAGCAGATGAAAAATTGCTAGCCAAAAGTGCTTTAACTGAAGCGCGCAAAAGACTTGGTAAAAATACAATAAATGGGGATGAGAGCGTTACCCGCAAGGTAGCTGGAATGGACTACAAGTATTCGCTGTTGATAGTGCTTTATTCAGAACACATGGCAATGATGAGTTAAGAGCGCATTTTGGCAGTGGCAATACAAGCACAAATAGACAACCCCCTTTCCATTGCTTCGATTAGTCACGCTCATGAATGTACGCTCTCATGTTATCGTCGATGGCGCTATTAGTCCTTATCGCAAAGGCGAAATCCCGTTAGCCAAAAGTTTCATGGAGCAACAGCCAGATAACTCAGTCACACTTTTAGATAAAGGGTTCTATGGCGCAGATTTATTATTTTTTATCAACCCACTGGGAGATACCTGCTCGTAAAGGCCTGAAATGCACCTTGCTTGATGAACATGACAGTAACGACAAGCTTATCGAAATGAACATATCCCCACAGGCCAGAAAGAAAAACCCGGATTTACCAAAGAAGTAGCAAGTTAGAGCGGTTACGTACAAATTGACGGAAAAGATAAAACCGTCTTTACCTCACTGCCTAGAGATAAATTTAGCGCGAACGACATAGCCAACTTATATCATGAACGCTCGGAAATAGAGCTGAGTTACCACGATATAAAATCATCCATGCAACATAATGCGATTACGCTAAGGAGTAAGACTGTTGAGCTTGTGTACCAAAAGTTGTTGGGATTGATGTTGGGGTACAACTTAGTCAGGAGAGAAGCGAGCTTAGCAGCAGTATCACACAAAAGGGCACCGAACGATATAAGCTTCCATGTCAATTCATTGGAAGTCAGCTTAAAGTGATGGTGAATGCTTTCTCTCCAGGCAATACATCCAAGCGTTTAGCTGCACTGAGAGGGGGCTTGATGGTACTCTATAAAGAAAAACGCCCTAGGCCAAGTAGACCTAGGGTCGTTAAGATGAATAAAAGCCGTTACCCTGTTAATCGCAAAGCTGCTCCTCTAAATTGAACAGCATTGAGCTTATGCCGGCTTTTTTACTTTGCGCGTCATAGCGTTTTTAATGCAGCTATCGCAGCATCGTAGTCTGGTTCCGTTGCTAAATTTGCAACCAGCTGTTTGTACAGAACCTTATGTGACTTATCAAGCACAAACACAGCTCGACTTAGTAAACCCATATCCTTTATAAGCAAGCCATACTGCTCGCCGAAGTTGCGCCATACAGAATCTGACAGCGTCTGAACCTTATCAACTCCTTCTTGCTTACAGAATCGCTTTTGTGCGAAAGGCAAATCAGTGCTAACCGTCAGCATAATGACTTCAGGGTATTCGCTGGCGACTTTTTCATTAAAGTATTTAGTCTGTAGACTACATATTCCAGTATCCAGACTGGGTACAACGCTAATTAAAACGGCCTTCCCTTCAAATTCAGATAGAGAAACGGGAGTGAAATCTGCATTGACAACTTTAAAGTTAGGTGCCTGATCACCTAGTTTAACACCGCTACCAAGTAGGGTTACGGGTTTCCCTCCAGCCATAACTTTACCTTGATCTAGCTGGTTTTCGGAAAGCTCAGCTGAGACAGAAAAACAGCTGGTGGCAAGTAACACTGCTGCCAAAAAAGAGACTTTACGCATAATGTATTCCTTTTTAAATTTTTCGCAATTCTCGACAGTGTATTATACTGATTTTATATAACCAAGCTTCGGCAGTAATTTGGATTGTAAATTGGTCATGCATTGATTAACATATTTATTCTCAACGCTGCTGTGAAATAACTATAATTAGAATTCTTGGGTAAAAATAAACCCAAATAATAGAGAGCTTTTATGTCAACACCCATCCTAATTTGCGATGATTCTAAACTTGCACGCAGGCAATTAGCCCGCTCTTTGCCTGATGACTGGGATATAAAAGTTGAGTTTGCAGAGCATGGATTGGATTGTATAGAAAAGATTAAAGCAATTTCTCCTGAAATTCTGTTTCTAGATCTCAACATGCCGCACATGGATGGATATGAAGTACTGCAGGCTATCCAAGAGCAAGATTTAAATGTTTTAACCGTGGTGGTATCTGGAGATATTCAGCCTAATGCTCACCAAAGAGTGATGGAACTAGGAGCAATAGATTTTATTCGTAAACCTTGCGATGCTCAAAAGCTCGAAGAAATCATCACTCATCACGGGATCAAAGACAAGGCGATCCGTGCCAATTTGGTACATAAGCTCGGGGAGCAATTAGAACCCGAAATCAGAGATATTTATCAAGAAATAGCTAATGTTGCGATGGGCCAAGCAGGTGATCTGTTGGCAAGGCTATTGAACGTTTTTGTTGAATTGCCAATACCCAATGTCAATGTACTTGAGGTAAATGAGTTACATATGGCGTTGCAAGCAATAGATGCAAACGCCACAACATCTGGGGTTTGCCAAGGGTTTATTGGCGGAGGCGTTTCGGGTGAGGCCTTATTACTGCTAAATGATTCCAGCTTTAAAGAAATAGCATCCTTAATGAAGTACCAGGGAAAGCTCAACCAAAAAGTAGAGCTAGAGCTGTTAATGGATGTAAGTAATATTCTAATTGGCGCCATTTTAACGGGGTTGTCGCGACAATTAGACATGCCTTTTAGTCAGGGACACCCAGTGGTGTTAGGTCAGCACTGCGAAGTTTCCGAATTGGTAAAAGCTAACAAATCTAGGTGGCAAAGAACACTAGCAATTGAAATAAGCTATGGAATAGAACACCACAATATTAACTGCGACTTAATGCTGTTGTTTACAGAGGATTCTTTGAAAACGCTGAAATACAAAGTTGCTTACCTATTAGACGACTAGAATTATGCCTGCTTCTGATTTTGATATGAATGAAATCCATTGGCTAATGGATATGTTTAACACCGTAGACGTTGGGCTGGTTGTACTAGACAGAGACTACCGTGTTTGTATTTGGAATGGCTTTATGGAAAACCATTCTGGTTTGCTACCGAGTGCCGTGAAAGATAAAGATGTATTTGACTTATTCCCAAGTATTGATGAGTCTTGGTTTAGGGGGAAAGCAGAACCTGTCTTTGTGTTAAAAAATCGCTCTTTTACCATTTGGGAACAGCAGCCTTACATATTTCGCTTCAAAAATTACCGCCCTATTACTGGGAAAGCGGAATATATGTATCAGAACGCAACATTTATCCCGTTGACAACGGTAACAGGTGAAGTGGGGCATATTTGTGTCATTCTTTATGATGTTACTGACGAAGCAATGAATAAACTTGAGCTTGAAAAAGCGAACAAGACGCTTGAAGAAATGAGTCGAACAGATGCATTAACAAAGCTGTCAAATAGAGGATATTGGGAAGAATCTCTTAGACATGAGTTTAAACGGCTGAAAAGAAACCATGGTTGTAGCAGTTTATTGATGTTTGATATCGACTTTTTTAAGCGTATCAATGATGAGTACGGGCATAGCGGTGGCGACGAAGCTATTAGGCATATTTCTGACTTGTTAAAAAAGACATTGCGAGAAACCGATATTGCGGGCAGGTATGGTGGCGAAGAGTTTGCGGTAACTCTTGTGGATACAGACGCTGAAGGCGCTATGATTTTTGCCGAAAGGCTGCGTAGTATGATTGAAAACTCAGTCATTTACTATGATAAAAAAGAAATTAAGCTTACAGTCAGTCTGGGTATCGCTAGCTATGATGAAGCATTCAGTAAGCATGAACAATGGATTGAGGCCACAGACGCCGCACTGTACCATTCTAAAGAAAATGGTAGAAATAAAGTTACAATCTATGACCAATCGATGTCTCAGTAGACTTTAACTTGAGACATTACAACTGCGTCAGTGCAGTGTGATTTAGCATTTCAGAATTACAAAAGCTTGAAAGTTTTCGCTTTCAAGCTTTTAATTGGTACTCAATCTGTTTCTGCAGATTCCAAAGGACATTGACCCAATAGGGTAATAGTGCCGTCTTCTTCTAACTGTTCTAACCTTACTTCAAAACCCCAAAGTCGATATAAATGCTTGAGGACTTCAATTTTAGATTCAGCGAGCGGGATCTTATCTTGAGGAACATATCTCAATGTTAATGAACGGTCACCTCTGACATCGACATTATACACTTGAATATTTGGCTCATTGTTACTTAAGTTGTAATGTGCTGAGAGGCTATTTCTAACTTTTAAATATCCACTTTCGTCATGAATTGCACTTACTTCTAAATGCGGAGATGATTCTTTATCAAGAATTGAGAAGAGCTTAAAGTCCCTGATTATTTTGGGTGATAAAAACTGGCTAACAAAACTCTCATCTTTAAAGTTTTCCATCGCAAAGTGCAATGTGTCTAGCCAATCTTTTCCGGCAAACTCGGGAAACCAGTATTTATCTTCTTCAGTTGGGTTTTCACAAATACGACGAATATCTACCATCATATTAAACCCAAGTGCATAAGGGTTTATACCAGAGTAAAACTTACTATTGTAAGGCGGTTGGTAAACAACGTTGGTGTGGCTTTGCAAAAACTCCAACATAAACGCGTCACTGAGCTTTCCCTCGTCATATAAATGATTCAGTATCGTATAATGCCAAAACGTAGCCCAGCCCTCATTCATTACCTGAGTTTGCCTTTGAGGGTAGAAGTATTGAGATATCTTACGCACGATACGTATAATCTCTCGCTGCCACGACTCGAGTAGGGGCGCATTCTTTTCGATAAAATAGAGGATGTTTTCTTGCGGCTCAGAAGGAAATTTGAGTAAACTTTCAGCATCTTCTTGTTTATTAGTGGGAATCGTTTTCCAAAGCTCATTCACCTGAGATTGCAGATAATCTTCTCTTTCTTTCTGTCTCTTTTGTTCTTCAAACAAAGAGATCTGTTGAGGGCGTTTATATCTATCAACACCATAATTCATGAGTGCATGGCATGAGTCCAGCAAGTTTTCTACTTCTTCGATCCCATACTTTTCTTCACACTGTGCGACATAATTTTTTGCGAAAACAAGATAATCGATAATTGATGATGCGTCTGTCCATGTTTTGAAAAGATAATTACCTTTAAAGAAAGAATTATGCCCATAACATGCATGTGCCATAACCAAAGCCTGCATTGGCAATGTATTTTCTTCCATCAGATAAGCAATACAGGGATCTGAGTTAATTACAATTTCGTAGGCCAATCCCATTTGGCCGCGTTTGTAGTTTTGCTCTGTTTGAATAAACTTTTTACCGTACGACCAATGCGCATAGCCAATAGGCATACCAACACTTGAATACGCGTCCATCATCTGTTCAGCGGTTATTACTTCAATTTGATTAGGGTAGGTATCTAACCGGTAGTGTTCAGCTACCCGAGCAATCTCAGCCTGATAAATTTCAAGCCGTTCAAATGTCCAATCAGGACCGTCATTTAAAGGGTTATAGGTCATTTGCGCTTCCCCTCCGATTATGCTGCACCTTGCTGTTTTTGGCGGTTTTTCTTGAACAACTCTCGGAAGATAGGATAAATATCTTCAACCGAACGAATGTGCTGCATAGCAAAATTATTATAGGCTGCGGATAGTCCTTGATACTCACGCCACAAGCTTTGATGGGCTCGGGTGGTTATTTCTATATAAGCGTAATATCGAACCATCTTCAGTAGCTTATTGGCTAGAATATCTGTGCAATGTGGTGAATCGTCGGCCCAGTTATCTCCATCAGATGCTTGCGCCGCATAGACATTCCAGTCGCCTTGGGAATACCGCTCAGCTACAATCTCATCCATTAACTTTAAGGCGCTTGATACAATCGTTCCACCAGTCTCCTGAGAGTAGAAAAACTCTTGCTCATCGACTTCTTTAGCCTGAGTATGGTGGCGTATATATACCACTTCTATGTCTTTATAAGTTCTGGTCAGAAACTGATACAGCAAGATATAAAAACGCTTTGCCATGTCTTTTGTAGCTTGATCCATTGAACCTGAAACATCCATCAAACAAAACATCACAGCTTTGCTGGTGGGATGTGGCCTTTTTTCGTAATTTCTAAATCTCAAGTCATAGTTATCAATGAACGGAACAGCAGCAATGCGTTTTTTAAGCGTATCAATTTCATCTTCGAGCTGCTGTATTTTTTGTTGAGGGGGCACAGGCTCCACCAGCAGCGCCTCAAGTTCTTGCTCAAGCTCCTTCAAGCGGCCTCTTTTTCCGGCTGTCATTGCTATTCTTCGCGCAATAGATCCCTTCAATGAGCGTACAATGTCCAAGTTGCTGGGCATGCCATCATTACAAAAACCCGCACGATGAGTTTTCATTTGCACCAACTTATCAAGTTGGCTTTTTTGCAAATTAGGCAATTCTAGATCTTCAAAAAGCAGGTCTAGGTATTCATCTTTTGATATTGAAAATACAAAATCATCTTGCCCTTCACCTTGATCGCTGGCGTTTCCCTCACCTGCGCCGCCACCTTGACCTGATGGGGGTCTCTGGATTTTATCCCCAGTTGTAAACTGATCATTACCAGGGTGGATATGCTCTCTATTTCCTCCTTTTCCTTGATGAAATATCGGCTCGCTAATATCTCTTTGCGGAATAGAGATACTTTCTCCACTGCTTATGTCAGTTACACTTCTTTTGTTGATGGCGTCAGAGACCGCCTCTTTTATTTGTTTTTTGTAGCGCCGAATAAACCTTTGTCTATTCGGCGTACTTTTGTTCTTCCCATTCAATCTTCGATCGATGAAATGTGCCATAGACCACCCTCCAATCGCTAAGATTACTGTGACTTTCTAACTCTTAAATACCATTCAGAAAGTAACCGAACCTGCTTCTGGGTATATCCTTTTTCCATCATTCGATTGACGAAGTCCTCATGCTTTTTCTGATCTTCGGCTGAAGTTTTGGCATTGAAAGAGATAACGGGTAGTAAATCTTCAGTATTAGAGAACATTTTTTTCTCAATAACTGTTCTAAGTTTTTCGTAGCTCGTCCAAACTGGGTTATCACCATTGTGGTGGGCTCGAGCACGTAAAACGAAATTTACTATTTCATTTCTGAAGTCTTTTGGATTAGAAATACCAGCTGGCTTTTCAATTTTTTCTAGCTCAGCATTGAGTGCTGATCTATCGAAAAGCTGTCCAGTATCCGGATCTCTATACTCTTGGTCCTGAATCCAAAAATCAGCATAAGTAACATAACGATCAAAAATATTCTGACCATATTCCGAATAAGACTCTAAATAAGCTGTTTGCAGCTCTTTACCAATAAACTCAACATATTGCGGTATCAGATAGCCCTTTAAGTGGCTTAGGTATCGCTCTTGTATTTCTGCATTAAATTGTTCCCGCTCTATCTGCTGTTCAAGCACATAGAAAAGGTGCACTGGGTTAGCTGCGACTTCAGTATGGTCAAAGTTAAATACCCGCGAGAGAATCTTAAAGGCAAAACGTGTAGACAAACCATTCATGCCTTCATCAACTCCTGCATAGTCTCTGTATTCTTGGTAAGACTTTGCTTTAGGATCTGTATCTTTTAAGCTCTCGCCGTCGTATACACGCATTTTTGAATAAATACTAGAATTATCTGGCTCTTTTATTCTCGACAGAGAAGAAAATTTTGCCAAGGTTTCCAATGTGCCTGGAGCACATTGCGCATCTTTCAGCTCACTGTTTTCCAATAATTTTTTGTAGATTTTTACTTCTTCTGAGACGCGTAAACAGTATGGTACTTTTACGATGAAAACACGGTCTAAAAACGCTTCATTGTTTTTGTTGTTTTTAAACGTTTGCCACTCTGATTCATTGGAGTGGGCAAGTATAATTCCATTAAATGGTAGCGCTGAGATGCCTTCTGTTCCGTTATAGTTACCTTCTTGTGTGGCTGTTAGGAGAGGGTGCAACACTTTAATAGGCGCTTTGAACATCTCAACGAATTCCATCAGGCCTTGGTTTGCCAAACAGAGTGCACCAGAATAAGCGTAAGCGTCAGGATCATTTTGCGCAAAATGCTCTAATTTGCGTATATCAACTTTACCTACAAGTGCAGAGATATCCTGATTATTTTCATCACCAGGTTCTGTTTTAGCAATAGCGACTTGATCAAGAATGGATGGGTATCGTTTGACGACTTTGAACTGGCTAATATCACCATTATATTCATGTAGGCGTTTGGTTGCCCAAGGTGACATGACTGTTTTAACGTAGCGCTTGGAAATACCGTACTCTTTCTCAAGTAGTTCGCCATCCTCCTGTGCGTTGAATAGACTTAAGGGGTGGTCGTTGACCGGCGAGTCTTTAATTGCATAAACGGGAACTTGCTGCATTAAGTACTTTAATTTCTCTGCAATGGAAGATTTACCACCACCGACAGGTCCAAGTAAATACAGAACCTGTTTACACTCTTCAAGGCCTTGAGCGGCGTGCTTTAAATATGAAACGATTTGCTCTATAGCATCTTCCATGCCATAGAACTCTTGAAATGCAGGGTAACGCGCGATAACCCGATTCGAGAATAGCCGACTCAGTCTTGCGTCGGTAGAAGTATCTATCATTTCTGGCTCACCAATGGCCATGAGCAACCTTTCAGGCGCACTGGCATAAGCTGCCTTATCCTCTTTACAAATATCAAGAAATTCAGCGATTGTGAACTCTTCTTCTTTTGCTGCTTCGTATCGGGATTGGTAATGCTCAAATATAGTCATATCAAACTCCAATAACCTGTTAAAAATAAGCTGGGGTTAAAATGCTAGGCTTAACTAAAGCTTAGTCATGTTATTGGATATTTGCTTAAAAAATATAAGAATTTAATGTGATAGCGAAATTTGAAAGGTGTAAAAAAAGACGCACTAGCGTCTTTTTATTGCTTAAATTGGTACAATCATACCTTTGTAATTAAGCTAGATTTTCGTTTGCGAAATCCCAGTTAACTAGAGACCAGAATCCTTTTAAGTACTCTGGGCGAACGTTGCGGTAATCGATATAGTAAGCGTGTTCCCACAGGTCAACTGTTAAAATTGGTGTAACACCTTCTTCAGTAAATGGTGTAGCTGCGTTAGAAGTGTTAACGATATCTAAAGAACCATCTGCTAGTTGTACTAACCAAGTCCAGCTTGAACCAAAGTTGTTAACCGCTTTGTCATTGAATGCATCTTGGAATGCCGCAAAAGAGCCCCACTTTGCGTTAATAAGCTCAGCTACTTTACCTTTAGCCTCGCCACCACCGTTTGGTGCCAAGCTGTGCCAGTAGAAAGTGTGGTTCCAGATTTGAGCTGCATTGTTGAAAATGCCACCTTCAGAGCTAAGAACAACTTCATCTAGCGTTTTATTAGCGAAGTCAGTACCTTCTACTAGGCCATTTAGCTTAACAACGTATGTATTGTGGTGTTTGCCGTGGTGAAATTCTAAAGTTTCTTTAGAAATGTGCGGCTCTAGTGCATCAATAGCATAAGGAAGTGACGGTAGTTCAAAAGCCATTTTAATCTCCATTTTTATGTTGAATTCCCAAAACAGTAAAAAGTTGCCTTGCTACGGGCACATTTCGGTACGTTTTGGTTCTATATAGTGATACTATAATTCCTGAGTATTTTACTCAAGTTTTAGCAAACAGCAATGGCAGTTGCTAAGACTTGTAGTCTGAATGATTCATATGCACTATTTTTAACCAGTCAAGTGTGTGTGAAACGATCTTATCGTCATTTGAGGTATATATGGAAACCATTGAAAAGATTAAACAGCAAATTGCAGAAAACCCGATTCTTCTATATATGAAGGGCTCTCCAAAGTTACCTAATTGTGGTTTTTCTTCTCAGGCTTCACAAGCCCTTATGGCGTGCGGTGAGCAATTTGCTTATGTTGATATCTTACTAAACCCAGACATTCGAGCTGAGCTTCCGCATTACGCAAACTGGCCAACATTCCCGCAGCTTTGGGTCGAAGGTGAGCTAATTGGTGGTTGTGATATCATCATTGAGATGTTCCAAAAAGGCGAGTTACAGCCTCTGATCACAGAAACAGCAGCAAAGTATAAAGAAGCAGCAGAATAATCATCGCTAAACATTTTTACTGTGAACCCGAGCAATAGCTCGGGTTTTTTGTTTTTTATCTCTTCTTTTTTCTCTCATTTTTCCAGCTTCCCACAATCGTAATCACAGCCTTGGCGCCTTACCTACAGGTAGCACCTACTCGCATGATTTACGGAAATGATAAATATCAACTTTGTGAATAGTTATTCACGTTGTTGCATGTTTACGTTTACGTAAACTGGTATTTTCTTTGTATTTATTTTGGGTTAATTAACATTTGATACCGGTGTCATTTTATTTTGGATGTCATATTTACCTGCAATATTGCAAGTTATTAAATTTTGGTTTCAAAAGAGGGGCGTTGAGAAATATTCAAGAGGGTGAATATTTATTCTTATTTTGGTTGACTCGTTTTTGATTCAGCGCTAGTTTTGAATATCTGCCAGTAAATCGTCGAAGTCAATCCAGCTGGCAGTAGTAGCAAGGGGAGGGGTCTATGTTATATGACTCGGCATTAGAAAAAGATAACTGTGGCTTTGGTCTAATTGCGCATGCGCAAGGACAAGCTACTCATAAATTAATTCGTACCGCGATCACGGGGCTTGATCGCATGCAGCACCGAGGTGGAATTGCTGCAGATGGTAAAACTGGTGACGGCTGTGGCTTGCTGTTACAAAAGCCAGATAGCTTTTTCCGCGCAATAGCTGCTGAAAACGAATGGCGTTTAGGTAAAAATTATGCCGTTGGGATGGTATTTTTAAACTCAGATCCAACGCTTGCCAATGTTGCTAAGAACATTGTTAACGAAGAACTAGAAAAAGAAACACTTTCAATTGTTGGTTGGCGAGTAGTGCCGACTCAGCCATCTATGCTTGGCCCTATTGCGAAATCACAACTGCCACAATTTGAGCAGATTTTTGTGAGCGCATCTGAGGGGTGGCGACCAAAAGATTTGGAACGCAGGTTGTATGTCGCTAGGCGTAGAATCGAAAAGCGAATTACCAATGATGACCAGTTTTACATTGCAAGCTTGTCAGGGCTAGTGACAGTATATAAAGGTCTGATGATGCCAGCTGATTTGCCTAATTTTTATCAGGATCTTGCTGATTTAAGAATGACTAGCGCTATTTGTGTATTCCATCAACGGTTTTCTACCAATACACAACCGAAATGGCCGCTGGCACAGCCGTTCCGTTATCTTGCTCATAATGGTGAGATTAATACGATCATGGGTAATCGACAGTGGGCAAGTGCACGAGCTTACAAGTTTTCCTCACCTTTATTGCCAGACTTGCAAGTTGCTGCGCCATTTGTAAATGAATCGGGTTCAGACTCTTCGAGCTTGGATAATATTCTTGAACTGTTTCTCGCTGGTGGGATGGATATTTTTAGAGCAATGCGTATGCTCGTTCCACCTGCATGGCAAAAAAATCGCGCTATGGACGACGACTTGCGGGCATTTTATGACTTCAACTCAATGCATATGGAGCCATGGGATGGGCCCGCTGGTATTGTTATGTCTGACGGTCGTTTCGCAGCATGTAACTTAGACAGAAATGGCTTGAGGCCCGCAAGGTATGTGGTGACACAAGACGGTTTTATTACTATCGCATCTGAAGTTGGTATATGGGATTATGAAGCCGACGAAGTCATTGAGAAGGGCCGCGTGGGACCTGGTGAGTTACTCGTTGTTGATACATTACATGGAAAAATATGGCAGTCATCAGAAATTGATCAGGACTTAAAGGCGAGACACCCTTACCGAGCATGGTTAGAACAAAATGTTCAGTGTTTGACGCCTTTTGAGGAGCTTGATGAAAAAGACGCTGGGCAGAGAGATTTTAGCGACGATGTATTACTGACCTACCAAAAGCAATTTGGGTATAGTAACGAAGAAGTTGAGCAAGTGATCAGAGTGATGGGCGTTAATGGTCAAGAAGCGACTGGATCCATGGGAGACGATACGCCTTTTGCTGTGCTTTCTCAGGGCGCACGCTCTTTGTATGATTACTTTAGACAAAAATTTGCTCAGGTAACGAACCCGCCGATAGATCCGCTTAGAGAAAACCACGTTATGTCTCTGGCAACATGCATTGGTCGAGAGCAAAATGTTTTTAACGAAACTACCGGGCATGCCAAGCGTCTACAGTTTAATTCTCCAATCTTAACTTATTCAGATGTCCAGCAGCTGAAATCGGCTGATGACACACACTACAAAGTGGGTGAAGTGAGCTTAAATTACGACCCAACCGAAGAAGGGTTGCAGCAAGCTATTCGCAGAGTGTGTGATAAAGCACAAGAGAAAGCTGCACTTGGGTGCGTTATGGTACTTCTTACAGACAGAGACATCGAAAAAGGGAAATTACCAATTCCAGCAGCTATGGCAGTAGGTGCAGTTCAGCAGTGCTTGGTTAAGAATAATTTACGCTGTGATTCAAATATTGTTGTCGAAACAGGAAGTGCAAGAGATCCACATCAGTTTGCTGTGCTTCTAGGTTTTGGTGCAACTGCGGTTTATCCTTATTTAGCCTATGAAACGCTAGTCTCTCTTGTTGATAAAGGAGTGATTAAAAAGTCTTATCGTGATGTAACGCTTGCCTATCGTAATGCCATTAATAAAGGCTTATACAAAATTATGTCAAAGATGGGGATTAGCACGATTGCATCATATCGCTGTTCAATGCTCTTTGAGGCAGTAGGTCTGGCAGACCAGGTTGTAGATTTATGCTTTAAAGGTGTTGTAAGTCGTATCAAAGGTGCAGACTTTGATAATTTTGAAGCAGAGACCAAATTGCTCAACCAGCTCGCATATAGCAAGCGTAAATTATTAAGTCACGGTGGGTTATTAAAATTTGTTCACGGTGGTGAGTATCATGCTTACAACCCTGATGTTGTTCATTCATTACAGGTAGCCGTTAAATCTGGGAAGTATCAGGATTACTTAAAATACGCTGAAATCGTCAACAACCGCCCAGTGACAAACTTACGAGACCTAATGCAATTAAAATTGCCAGAAACAGGGGTGCCAGTAGATGACGTTGAACCAGCGTCCGAATTATATAAACGCTTTGACTCCGCCGCGATGAGTATTGGTGCGTTATCACCTGAAGCGCATGAAGCCTTAGCGATCGCCATGAATAGATTGGGTGGGTACTCTAACTCAGGAGAGGGCGGTGAAGATAAAGCGCGGTTTGGTAACGAACGCAATTCTCGTATCAAACAAGTGGCTTCAGGCCGTTTCGGGGTCACTCCGCATTATTTACAAAACGCAGATGTCATTCAGATTAAAGTAGCGCAAGGCGCAAAGCCAGGTGAGGGCGGTCAATTGCCGGGAGAAAAAGTGACCCCTTATATTGCAAAGCTGCGATATTCGGTACCTGGGGTAACGCTAATCTCTCCACCTCCACACCACGATATATACTCAATTGAAGATCTTGCGCAGCTTATATTCGACCTGAAACAGGTAAATCCTACCGCAATGATCTCTGTGAAATTAGTATCTGAGCCTGGTGTCGGGACTATTGCAACTGGGGTGGCCAAGGCCTATGCCGATCTAATTACAATAGCAGGTTACGATGGTGGCACAGGTGCTAGCCCATTGACTTCGGTTAAATATGCTGGTTGCCCGTGGGAGTTAGGTTTAGCCGAAACACAGCAAGCTTTAGTTGAGAACGGCTTAAGACACCGTATTCGCTTGCAAACTGATGGCGGCTTAAAAACGGGTTTAGATATCATTAAAGCAGCAATTTTAGGTGCAGAAAGCTTTGGTTTTGGCACAGGCCCTATGGTTGCCTTAGGATGTAAGTACCTCAGAATATGCCATTTGAATAATTGCGCAACAGGTGTTGCAACACAAGATGATACTTTAAGACAAAGACACTTCCATGGCTTGCCTGAAATGGCAATGAACTACTTTAAATTTATCGCGCAAGAAGCGAGAGAAATTATGGCTTCTTTGGGGGTAACCAAACTAACCGATTTGATTGGTCGTACCGAGTTGCTGGAAGTATTGGAAGGTAACAGCGATAAGCAGCGCAAGCTAGATCTGAGCCCAATTTTAGCTAAGCCAAACAATCCGAGTAAGCAAACGCTTTACTGTAGTGCAGAAAACACTTCTCACTATCGAGGCGAGTTAAATGAATCGTTGTTGAGCAAGGCACTGCTGGCGATCGACTCTAAATCAGGTATTTCATTGGTGAGCCGTATTAAAAATACAGACCGTTCTGTTGGCGCTATGTTATCTGGCTATATTGCAAGCAAGTACGGCAATCAAGGCATGGCGGCTGATCCTGTGTCAATTGAATTACATGGTACTGCGGGACAATCGTTTGGCGTATGGAATGCTGGGGGACTGGAATTAACTCTAGTAGGGGATGCCAATGATTATGTCGGTAAAGGTATGGCTGGTGGTAAGTTGGTGATAAGGCCTCCTCTTGGCTCCTGCTTCAAGTCTCATCAGGCTGCTATAGCCGGAAATACTTGTCTTTACGGTGCAACAGGCGGAAAGCTGTTTGCAGCTGGTAGAGTTGGTGAGCGCTTTGCTGTACGTAATTCAGGCGTTCAAGCGGTTGTAGAGGGCTTGGGTGATAATGGCTGTGAATATATGACGGGTGGTGTTGTCTGTGTGCTTGGACAAATTGGTGTCAACTTTGGCGCGGGCATGACAGGTGGTTTTGCTTATGTACTGGATGAAGAAAATGACATAGGCAAACGTTTCAACCCTGAGTTGGTTGAAGTTATGACCCTAGAGCAACTACCCTCGCATCAAGAACATTTAAGAGGTTTAATTGCTGAACACTTAGAGCTCACAGGGTCAGGCAGAGCTGAGCAGGTTTTGGCGAACTTTGACTTATACATTCCTATGTTTAGGTTGGTTAAGCCGAAGTCAAGTGACGTTAAGAGCTTACTTGGTCATCGTGCTAGAAGTAGTGCTGAGCTTAGAGTACAGGCACAGTAAAGGAGGAATTATGAGCGAAAATGTTTATCAATTTATCGATGTTCAACGTGTAGACCCACGAAAAAAACCGATCTCTACACGTAAAAGCTCCTTTGTTGAGATTTATGAACCATTTTCTGGGCAGCAAGTAGACTCCCAGGCAGATAGGTGCTTGGACTGTGGGAATCCATATTGTGAATGGAAATGTCCTGTTCATAACTATATTCCACAGTGGCTTAAATTGATCCGTACTGGACGGATAATCGAAGCGGCTGAGTTATCACATAGAACCAACAGCTTACCGGAAGTTTGTGGACGAGTATGCCCACAAGATAGGCTCTGTGAAGGTGCATGTACGCTAAATGAAGAATTTGGTGCAGTAACCATTGGTAACATAGAAAAGTACATCACAGATACAGCCTTTGCGCAGGGCTGGAAACCTGATTTGTCATATGTCACTTGGACAGATAAGAAAGTGGCGATTATAGGTGCGGGCCCTGCTGGATTGGGGTGTGCTGATATATTGGTGAGAAATGGCGTTAAAGCTGTCGTGTTTGACCGCAACCCAGAAATTGGCGGCTTGCTAACATTTGGTATCCCTTCTTTTAAACTTGAAAAGTCAGTCATGGAGAAGCGCAGAGAAATTTTCAGTGAAATGGGTGTTGAGTTTAAGTTAAACACTGAAGTCGGCAAAGATATCAGCATGGATGATTTACTCGCAGAGTATGATGCTGTGTTTGTTGGTGTTGGAACTTATCAATACATGCGTGGTGGTTTAGAAAATGAAGACGCAAAGCAGGTATATGATGCGTTACCATTTTTGATCGGTAATACAAACCGAGTAATGGGCTATGACGAATCTCAGCAGCCTTACATCAGTATGACAGACAAGCGCGTAGTTGTATTAGGCGGTGGTGATACTGCAATGGACTGCGTTAGAACTTCTGTTCGACAAAAGGCCAGCTCGGTAATTTGTGCTTATCGCAGAGACGAAGAAAATATGCCGGGCTCAAAACGCGAAGTGAAAAATGCGAAAGAAGAAGGCGTCAACTTTCAATTTAACATTCAGCCGAAAGGCATTGTACTGAATGCTCAGGGCGATGTATGTGGCGTAAAAATGGTGAAAACAGAATTAGGTGAGCCAGATAGAAATGGTCGACGTAAGGCGCAAGAAGTGGCTGGTTCTGAGCACGTTATTGAAGCAGATACAGTAATATTGGCATTTGGTTTCAAGCCGCACAATCTTGAATGGCTTGCCAGTTACGATGTTGAAATCAATCATTGGGGTGGCATTGTCGCACCTGAGCAAAATACATTCACCCACCAAACAAGTAACCCAAAAATATTTGCAGGTGGCGATGCTGTAAGAGGCTCAGACTTGGTTGTCACTGCAATTTTTGAGGGCAGAAATGCAGCTGAAGGGATCCTAGATTATATAGATGTTTAGGTGTTTAGGTGTTTAGAGTAAATCATCACATGATGTGAGAATCTATATTGCGTAGCCAACCCCGATACAAACGTTGTATTGGGGTTTTTTCATTCTTAGTGGTCAGTTCTTAGTGTTAAACGCCTCAGCCCTGATTTGGGCATTCTTTTTAAAGATTGATACGTCCCATTATTGGTAATACCCCGTATAATTAATGTCTTAGAATAGTAGGCAACGTGCGTCAATTAGAATTGAAAATGATATTAATATGAGTATTAAAAATACTGAATTGAATTATGGATGTGTTGCGAAATGGATCCACTGGACAACGGCGATTTTATTCTTAGCGGCTTACATGTCGGTCTATTATTGACAATGGTATACAGAAGCAAAGACTCCGGAAAATTGGAATGCATTGCAGCTACATTTATCGTTTGGTGTATCAATTATAGCCGTTGTGGGGTGCGTATAGCGTGGCGAATTATGAATCAATCACCTAAGGATCTAAGCTTGAACATATAGCTGCACATCTAGGTCACTACGGGCTTTATGCAGTAATGATTATTGCCCCAGTTACAGGTTATATTGGTACAGGCGTTAATACTGAGTTTTTTTCATGTTTGATATTCCCAAGTTTGAGAGTACCGATATGTTTAAATATATTGTCTCAGATGGCCTAGGGCTCATTTTGCAGAGTTTGAAAAGCCAATAGACTTTATTCACAAGGAAATACTCGGCGCTTGGTTGATCTGAATATTAGTTAGAGGGCACGCCGACGCAGCATTTTTTCATCACTATGTGAAAAAAGATAGGACACTATTGAAAATGACTACCAACAGGTAATCTTTTTCACCTTGTTACAAACTGCCTACTACACTGGCAACCGTAACAAGGTCTATATAGTCGGCTGATTTAACTTAAGCGCAGCGCTGAACTGTTAGTTAGTAGCTCTTTTGCGCTTGCACGGGTTGTTTCACTTACGCTGTCGCCTCCAAGTAGCCTTGCTATTTCATCTATTCGTTTATTCTCGTCTAAAGGTACCATTGAGGTATAAGTTTGGGCGTTGTCCACGTCCTTTTTAACGAAAAACTGCTGGTGACCACTACAGGCAACTTGAGGTAGGTGAGTAACACAGATCACTTGCGTTGAACCGCCTAGCAAGCGGAGTTGTTTGCCAACTTGCGATGCAGTTGGGCCTGAAATACCAACATCAACTTCATCAAAGATTAGCGTCGGGGTAGTTACTTTATTTGCGATGATAACTTGAATTGCTAAGCTAATTCGAGAAAGCTCACCACCAGAAGCAACTTTTGCGAGCGGTTGCATTGGCTGTCCTGGGTTAGTAGATACAAGAAAGTCAATGCTATCCATTCCCAACTCATTGGGACGTCGGCCATTTTCTTTAACTAATTCTATTGCAAAACGGCCATTCTCCATTGATAGCTCATGCATACTTTCAGTGATTAAGGTGTTCAGCTTGTCTGCCGATAGCGCTCGACTTTCGCTCAATTGGTTTGCCGAAATATGATAGGCATGAAGTGCCTCTGCAATTTCGTGCTCTAAATGATCTATGCGAGCATTGTCAGAACAAATGCCATCCAGCTCTAATTTCAAGGCAGTGTGATGTGCTGCCAATTGATCAGGCTGTATCTGGTGTTTTCGCGATAGAGCCATAGCTTGAGTGATACGCTCTTCTATTTCCTGCAACCGCAACGGATCTTGCTCGACACTTTCACCATAACTGCGGATTTCTCGGCAAGCTTCTTCAAGTTGTACAGTGGCTTCATTGAGCATCATGCTAATGCCCTCTAAAGACTTATCTAAATTGCTGAGTTCACTAAAAGTTTGTACACTGTGTTGCAATTGACCTAGTACTGTTTGGTCATCCTGTTCGTATAGGTTCATGAGCTCTCTTTGGCAGCTCTCAACCAGCGTTTGTGAGTGGCTTAATCGATTATGCTCAGCTTCTATTTGCTCATACTCACCCTCTTGCAAGGCAAATTCATCAAGTTCTTCAACTTGATATTCTAACAACTGTTTTTTCGCAGCTTGGGCTTGCTGTTGTTTAATTAAATGAGTATGTTCTTTTTGCAGCTTTTGGTAATGGTTATACTGTGCTTTGACTGCATTGAGCAAATTATGGTGCCCTGCATAAGCATCAAGTAACCCAAGCTGATGTTCGGGCTTAAGCAGCAATTGGTGAGCATGTTGGCCATGAATTGCTATGAGCATTTGCCCAAGCTCTTTTAATTGAGCTGCGGTTACTGATGAGCCGTTAATAAAGCTTTTACTGCGGCCATTTCGCGTAATCACTCTTCGCAAGATACAGTTTTGCTCA
The DNA here is from genome assembly GCF_001625595.1 of Pseudoalteromonas luteoviolacea NCIMB 1942. Lineage (GTDB taxonomy): Bacteria > Pseudomonadota > Gammaproteobacteria > Enterobacterales > Alteromonadaceae > Pseudoalteromonas > Pseudoalteromonas luteoviolacea_A. The sequence goes on along the minus strand of NZ_AUXT01000173.1, from coordinate 68,461 downwards.
TCATCATCGAGTAATAGTCCAGAGAGGAACTTTTGTGCTTGGGTTAAGCTTCGAATATCAAACTGTGCTGAGATTTCAGCTTTACTACTTTGAGGGCGAATAGCGTTGGCATCTGCTCTCTCACCAAGACATAAAGATAAAGCGTCAATGGCAATAGATTTACCGGCACCGGTTTCACCAGTGATTGCAGTCATTCCAGTGCGCCAATCAATGTTTAATTCACTGACAATCGCAAAGTTCTTAATTTGCAAACTCGTAAGCATGCTGTATATCCAAACAGTATTTTACTGTTAATTTATACAGCATTTTTTAAAAAAGCAACTTTTTAATTGGCAGTGTCAGCCGTTTGGCGCTGCATAGGAGGATTGTCCTGTTCTAATTTTGATTCTTCTATTTCCGCCTCTTCCTCTTGAATATCAGAGTCTTGGTCTGCAGAGTTTGCATCGTATGAGTCGGGTGTTTGAATACGTGAAATTAGTGCAGGTAAAACTTCGGTATAGAAAGCTTTGTTGTAGGCAATACCAGTAGAAGGCAGTTCCGCCGCAAAAAGAAACAATTGCTCAGATAACAACTCAAGGCTATCGTTGTTCCTGCACTTATTGAGTTCTGAGCCAATTTGCATTAGTAAGAGTTCACTTACTTTTTCTAGTCTGTCTAGGTTTTCATCATTATGAGGCTGAACTACAAAAAAATTACTGACGATTGCATTAAACTTAGGCGTATGTTTAGGCCTAATTAGTTTGCAATCGACATACTCAGATATTTTTCGTTTGTACAGACCTGTAATATCTTTAACGCGCTCATTGAAAATGCGTTTCTCGGCATCTCGTGCTTTTTGTCGATTGTTTTCAATAACCATGTAGACGCCAAGGATAGTGATGAGCAACACTATCGACACAATCACTATGTAAGTCATGTTGTATTACTTTTCCCTAATATAGAAAATAAATCAGCCCTATTCTGCTTAACAAATTTGCTTTAGTAAAGCCTACTGCCCCAATTTAGTTTTTCTCTAAGAACATGGTAGTAGGAATAGCTTGTAGGATGAATAAGACGAAGCTTTTGTGAGGCTTTTTTGACCACTACTTCATCACCAGAAAGCAAGGCCAATACGACATGGCTGTCGCAACTGACTTGTAGGCTTGCTGTGTTTTCTGGACTTAATTTCAGTTTAATTTGCTTATTAGCATCAACGACCAGTGGGCGGCTGGACAAAGTATGTGGAAACATAGGGACCAACGCCACTGCATTTAACTCGGGCGTTAAGATAGGCCCACCACCAGAAAGGGAGTAGGCCGTCGATCCTGTGGGTGTTGTGACTATTAAACCATCAGAGCGCTGCGAAAATACAAACTGGTCATCTATAAATGCTTCAAACTCGATCATATGTGCCACTTTGTCAGCGTGCAATACTGCCTCATTGACCGCGAGGTTTGCGCTTTTTAATTGGGCATGTCTGTATACTTCAACTTCTAAAAGAAAGCGATGTTCTTCGACAAATTTACCACTTAAGACTTGTTCAAGCTCAGGTTCGAAGTCGTGGGGGTTAAGGTCAGTTAGAAAGCCGAGGTTACCTCTGTTTACTCCAATTACAGCAACATCGAATCGTGCGAGTACGCGGGCAGCGCCTAGCATGTTGCCATCACCGCCTACTACAACAGCCAAATCACATTTTTCACCTAACTCTACAAGATCTAAAAGCTGGCTGTTTGCTAGGCTGGTAAGTTGTTTACCAGCACGGCGTTCGACAAAAACTTCATATCCGAGAGCTTGCAAAAATGTATAAAGGCGATGTAAGGTCTGAGCGGCGCCGTCATGGTTTGGTTTTCCGATAAGGCCGATGGTGTTAAATGGAGTGCTCATTTTTAACGCAAATCCTTGATGTTTAAACTTTACCAAGATTATCTTAAATTTGAGGCGCTTGAAACTTTGAAATTAGCCCCAACATAGATAATTATGAAATTAAGTGCCCGCGACAAACAAGTTTTTTCAGCTGTGATGAGCCTTTACTGCAATGGAGAGGGGATGCCTGTTGCGTCCAGTAAAATTGCCAAGATGAAAGGTATGGCGATTTGTTCTGCAACTGTACGTAATGCAATGGCACGACTAGAAAACCAAGGCTTATTGTTTTCACCACATACGTCAGCTGGACGTGTCCCATCAGATATTGGTATCAAATATTGGCTGCAAGAGTATTTTGAATTAGGCGATATTGCTTCTTATTGGCAGCCTGAGCAAGAGCAACTTGTAACATTGGCGCATTCGCTCAGCCAGCAATATGAAGTCTGTTGCGTGGTAGGTTTACCTCAAGTTAGTAGTCAAAAAGTATTTCGTGTCGAAGTTTTAGACTTTGATAGAAAACACTGGCTGGTATTATTAATTGACAGGGCAGGGCAGTCTCAGAACATCTGTATTAATAAACCGGCAGACAATTCGGATGAAATACGCTACCAATTTGCGTTGTGGATGAATACCGTGTTCAGTCAGCAAACCCTAAAAGAGGGATTACACCGCATGCGAGCTATGGCGAATAGCGCGATGCCCAATTGTCGAGAGCTACTGACACAGTGGACTCGGGAGCTGAGTTTGCAGCTTGGGACTGATAACAGTATCGTGGTTGGTGAACGATATATATATAATCGTTTAGAGCAATCTAATGATTTAAGTCTTGGCGTACCATTTTTACATCAAGTTGAAGATAAACTAGCGTTTCGCGAAGGGGTGTCCGTGTTATTGGGCTCTGAAGTGGATGAAGCCAATTTATCGCGCTATGTGATATTGAGTGTTCCCTATTTTGTGGACCAGGAGTATCAAAGCCGTTTTTGTGTCGTTTGCCCAGCCGAAGCGCAAATTGAATCAATAATTGAGAAATTTACTCGAATCGAGCAAAAAGACTCTTGAAACTAAAAATTCCATCCCCATAATTACGGCAGTTGTAAAGAATCGGAGATACACTTTCATGTCTGAGCAGACAAAAGCACCAGAGCAGGAATTAGAAACTGCACAAGAAGAAGTAGTAGAACAAGCTGCTGAAGCGCAAACACAAGAAGAAGCGCCACAGGCTGAACAGGCTGAGTTAAGCCCTGAAGAGGAAATCGCTGGTTTATACGCTGAGCTTGAAGCTGCAAAGCAAACAATTGAAGGTCAAAAAGACGGTGTTGTTCGCGCTGCTGCAGAAGTAGAGAACATGCGCCGCCGTGCGGCTCAAGATGTCGAGAAAGCACATAAGCTGGCACTTAAAAAGTTTGCCAACGACTTGCTCCCTGTAATTGATAACCTAGAGCGTGCTGTTGAGTTTGCTGATAAAGAAAATGAAGCAACTAAATCAATCTTAGAAGGCGTTGAAATGACGTTGAAAAGCTTCTCAGATGCACTGAATAAGTATGGTGTGGAGGCAGTAAATCCACAAGGCGAGGCTTTCTCTCCAGAATTTCATCAGGCAATGTCTATTCAACCAAGTAATGACGTAGCACCGAACACTGTGTTAGCAGTTATGCAAAAAGGTTATACGCTAAATGGCCACCTACTGAGACCTGCGATGGTTATGGTTTCAAAGGCCGCTGAATAGTCTAACTTATTGGTGAAAAGCCCGCTAGCTATAGCGCAATGCTGATCTATTAAGAAAGTGTTCAGTTGACCGATCCAAAAGGTCATGAAAAATCCGTAATTAGTTTTCTGATTACGGATTTTTTTATGGCAAACACTTATTTGTTCAACGATGTTATCGATGATTCATCACTAGAGTTGGCTCAACCGAACGAAATAAGCTTCAAATATGCATGTCAATTCATTGGAGGTCAGCTTAAAGTGATGGCTAATGCTCTCTTCAGGCAATACTCCCAAGCGTTTAGCTGCACTTAGAGGGTACTTAACAGTATTCTTTAAAGAAAAACGCCCTAGGCCAAGTAGGCCTAGGGTCGTTAAGGTGAATACTAGCCGTTACCCTGTTAATCCCAAAGCTGCTCCTCTACAGTGAACAGTATGAAGCTTTTTAGCGGGCTTTTTTGTTATGACTGGTCAAGCTCTAATAATGTAGTTTATTATTTACATATATTCAGCAATAAAATTGCGAGCCAACAATACGTGGGAAGTATGATGAAAAAAGTAGTAGCGTGTATGTTAGTTGCTTTGGCACTGAGTGGTTGTAAAACATCTCCGACAGGTCGAACTCAAATAATGTTGTATCCTGAGCAGCAAATGGATGAGATGGGAGTAGCGAGTTTTGACCAAATAAAATCAAAACAAGCTATTGAAAGCGAGAAGAGCAGTAACCAGTATGTGAGCTGCATCGCAGATGCACTTATTGCCCAGTTACCAAATAAATATGCGTCTCAAAAATGGGAAGTCGTCGTGTTTAAAGATGACAGCGCCAATGCATTTGCGCTTCCTGGAGGAAAAATTGGGGTAAATACGGGGTTGTTAAAAGTTGCAAAAAACCAGCATCAACTAGCAGCTGTAATGGGGCATGAAGTAGGCCATGTAATTGCGCAGCATGCAAATGAGCGTGTTTCTCAAAGCAGTTTACTGCAAGCAGGACTTCAGGTAAGTAATGCAGTTATGCAGATGAATAACATTGAATATCGCAATACAATCATGCAAGGGCTGGGGGTTGGCGCTCAAGTTGGTATTGCTTTACCATTTAGCCGCAGCCATGAAACTGAAGCTGATATTATCGGCTTGGAGTTGATGGCTAAAGCAGGCTTTAAGCCCATTGGTGCAGTAGAACTTTGGCAAAATATGGAAAAGCTAGGTGGTGAAAGGCCAATGGAGTTTTTATCGACCCATCCGTCACCAGACAACCGCATCCAGAGATTAAATAACAAAATGCACTCGGCAAACAGCCTTTATCAAGCGGCCAAGCAGCAAGGCTTGAGCCCTAATTGCAAAATGTGAGTACAGATTACAAATAGGCAGTACATCTTATATAACTGCCTTATGCCCCTTTCCAACCCGCCAAGGCTTTATTGTATCTTATAAAAGTTAAGTGCCTGCTCATCTAATACGATAAATAGTCTTAGATCTAGTTCTAGCTGATGGTAGTCCGGCTCCATATGGCAGCATAAATTGTAAAAAGCTTTATTGTGTTCAGCGTGTTTAAAGTGTGCAAGTTCATGCACTATCAAAGCACGTAATATGGCTTCTGGAGCGTACTTTAGCTGATTATTTAGTGCTATATCGTAGCGTGCTTTTAACTTTTTTCCGTGTACTCTTTGTTGGTGAGTATGTGTGCCTAAAGTGCCTTTTACCATGTCGGTGTGCTTGTTAAAACTGACTGAATTTAAACGCGGTGCATTTTTTAAAAAACGCTGTTTTATTTCGGTACTGTACTGATATAAGCCTTGCTGACTTTGCAGTTGGTGTCCAGCTGGGTACTTACGTCTGAAATACGTTTGCAATTGATTGTTGGTAATAAGTTGGCGGACTTGATCCTGTATATTTTCAGGATAGTGCTGAAAGTATTTCAATTCTTGCATTGTGGTCTTTTTTTGCAATGGTTTCTCGCGTATTCTTTGTGCGAGATTATAACGCAAGGAAAAAAAATATGTACAAAGCGAGTTGTCTATGTAAAGGGATAGAAATAGAAGTACATGGACCAATAGAAAGTATTATTCATTGTCATTGCTCGTTATGCAGAAAATCAAGTGGCACAGCGTATGCGACCAATGGCTTTATAGCTACCGAATCTATGAAAATTGTGAAAGGCGAACAACTTGTTAAGTCATACGCCTTTAAACCCGGTCGATTGCGTCATTTTTGCAGCAATTGTGCTTCTCCTTTATTTAGCTCAAATGCCGATTTACCCGAAAAGCTCAGATTACGCTTGGGTTTATTGGACACCGAAATAGAAGAGCGACCTATGTCTCATAATTTTATGACGTCTAAAGCAAATTGGGATAATTTGGATGCAGACTTACCTAGGTATGATACTTTTGAGCCTAGTCGCCTAAAGTGAGCTAAAGTGAGCTAAAGTGGGTGAGTACGTACTCACTCATTGTTTGAATTATAAATTCTCAACAAAAGTTTGGCGAATTAGATAGGTTTTGGAGGGAGGCTATGGCAAACAGAAGCGCGTGATTTACCACTATTTCCTCCTCCTACCATGTTCTTGGAGTGAGCTTCTGATAAACGAGTTTGCTACATTGAATGTTTTTACTTTTTTGTCGTTTTAGTGTCATGTCTATTCCTTTATTTTGATTTAACTCATTTAATCAAAATGATTACAGCAAGCTCCCTTGTTTAGGTTGTTGCTCAGCGGGAAAAGGGTGTAGCACTTTGTGGTCAATGCCGAGATCTTGGGTAAACTGACGTGCGAGAAGTGGAGAGTCGTAATTATCGGCTGTGTGAAAAAATACCAAGGGCTCCTTGCCTTCCTTTAGCCAACCACGAATTTTATTGAGCCAAGGGGCGTAAAAATGCCTGTTCTCTTTGAGGTTGGAGCAGCCAACAAATCTAACCATAGGGCGATTTCCTGTGGCAATGACATTGACTGGGACACGTGGCTTTTTAAGCTGAGCATCAATAATAGCGGGCGTGTTGGCCGGCTCACTAAACAAAGGACGGGTGTCCATGATGATACGATTGATGTTATGTTGTATTAGATACTGATTGAATCGTTTTTCATTTTCATCTTTTTGAAAAAAACCTAAATTGCGTACTTCAATACCTACACACAGTTCTTTGGGTAGCATAGTCACGAACTGTTCAATACGGTACAAGTGCTCAGGGCCACAATTAGCAGGTAACTGAACCATAATCATAGCCATCTTTTCAAATAGGGGGGAAAACAAATTACACCATTCCAGCGTTTCTTTCTGACAGTTTTGCAAAGCTAATTCGTGTGTAATGTGTTTAGATACTTTAAAGGTAAATTTAAAGTCATCGGGAACAGCATCTCTCCACTGCAAAATAGTGTCAGGCTTAGGGTTTGCGTAAAAGCTGGTATTGCCTTCGACACTATTGAATATTCCGGCATACTCTTTAAGCATATTGGCGTTTTGGCAATGTTGACTAAAAAAGCGACCTTTCCAGTGTGAAGAACTCCATTGTGGGCAACCTAAGTAAAGCATAACGTCTTTCATTGATGTTTTTTGTAAGTCTAACAAACTGTGAGTACCTAAAAAAACCAACTTTACACATAATGTTCATGATTGGAGGATGACAAAGCGGTCTATTTTTATATAATTGGCGATTATTTTTGTTAATTACGATAGCCCGTAGGCGAAACTGCACTTTGAAATGTAAAAGCCTAGGCAAATAGGAACGATATGCGCTCTATATACTGCGGAAAATTAAATAAGGACCACGTAGGTCAGGAAGTCGAACTATGTGGTTGGATCAACAAGCGCCGTGACTTAGGTGGATTAATTTTCGTCGACTTAAGAGATCGCGAAGGCCTAGTACAAGTTGTATTTGACCCAGAAGTAGATGGGTTAATGGATGTTGCAAACACATTACGCCAAGAGTTTTGTGTGAAAGTAACGGGTAGTGTACGTGCCAGGCCAGAAAGCCAAGTAAACAAAGACATGGCAACGGGTGAAGTGGAAATCTTAGGCACAGACCTTGAGATCATCAACCGTTCTGAACCTCTACCGTTAGATTTCAATCAGCAAAACTCAGAAGAGCGTCGCCTTAAGTATCGTTACTTAGATCTTAGACGTTTAGAGATGAGTGACCGTATCAAGCTACGTGCTAAAGCATCAAGCTTTGTTCGTCGCTTCTTAGATACTAATGATTTCCTAGACATCGAAACGCCAGTTTTAACTAAAGCAACTCCGGAAGGTGCACGTGACTACCTAGTACCTAGTCGTGTACATAAAGGCAGTTTTTACGCTTTGCCTCAGTCTCCACAATTGTTTAAGCAATTGCTAATGATGTCAGGCTTTGATCGTTACTATCAAATCGTTAAGTGCTTCCGTGATGAAGACTTGCGTGCTGATAGACAACCTGAATTTACACAAATCGATATCGAAACGTCTTTCATGACGTCTGATCAAGTGCGTGAAATAACCGAGCGTCTGATCCGTGAAATGTGGCAAGAGCTTCTAAACGTTGATTTGGGCGAGTTCCCTGCCATGCCTTACTCAGAAGCAATGCGTCGTTTCGGTTCTGATAAGCCCGATCTACGTAACCCGTTAGAGCTTGTAGACGTTGCTGATATCGTAAAAGACGTAGAGTTTAAAGTGCTAGCTGGCCCTGCAAACGATGAAAAAGGTCGTGTTGCAGTAATAACAGTGCCTGGTGGTGCTGAGCTATCTCGTAAACAGATTGATGAATACACTAAGTTTGTTGGCATTTATGGCGCGAAAGGCCTTGCTTGGATGAAAGTTAATGACCGCGATGCGGGTATGGCAGGTGTTCAGTCTCCTATCGCTAAATTTCTCAACGAAGATGTGATTGCTGCACTGCTTGAGCGCACAAATGCGCAAACAGGCGACATCATTCTATTTGGTGCAGACAAGCGCAACGTTGTAAACGAAGCAATGGGTGCGCTTCGTCTTAAAGTTGGCTTAGACAGAGAAATTACTGACCTAAACAAGTGGGCCCCACTTTGGGTTGTTGACTTCCCAATGTTTGAAGAAGATGATGAAGGCAACCTTCACGCGGTACATCACCCATTCACAGCACCAAAAGACATCGATGCACAAGAGCTAGAAGCAAACCCTGCTGCTGCGATTTCTGATGCATATGACATGGTGTTAAACGGTTATGAAGTGGGTGGTGGTTCTGTTCGTATCCACAACAATGAAATGCAACAAACCGCTTTCAGAATATTGGGTATTGAAGAGCAAGAACAGCAAGACAAGTTTGGCTTCTTGTTAGACGCACTAAAGTATGGCACACCTCCGCATGCTGGTTTGGCATTTGGTCTTGATCGTCTTGTAATGCTACTGTGCGGCACTGATAATATTCGTGACGTAATTGCATTCCCGAAAACAACACAAGCTTCTTGTTTAATGACAAACGCGCCAAGTGTTGCAAACCCAGATGCATTAACTGAACTTGCAATTGCTGTACAACAGGCACAAAGCGAAGAGCAGTAATTAAAAAACATGATTGAAAAGGCGGCCTAAATGGCCGCCTTTTTTGTTTTGATACTGGTAATCTATACAGTATTTTGGCATGATGTGGAAAAAATTGAGAGAGTAATGCCTTGGCAGTTTTATTGGGTATAGACCCAGGATCCAGATTTACCGGTTATGGTGTTATCCAGCATCAAGGTGCAAAATTTCAGTATCTTGGCAGCGGTTGTATTAAGCTTGCCGATCACGACTTTCCCACTCGATTAAAAATGATCTATCAAGGGGTGAGTCAATTAATCGAGCAGTTTTCGCCAGATAGCTTTGCTATTGAACAAGTTTTTATGGCGCATAACCCCGATTCTGCGTTAAAACTGGGTCAGGCGCGAGGTGCTGCGATTGTTGCAGCAACCATGCAAGAAATCCCTGTACATGAATACTCAGCGCGGCAAATAAAGCAGGCGGTAGTTGGAACAGGCGGCGCAAACAAATCTCAGGTACAAGAAATGGTAAAGCGAATTTTAAAGCTACCAGGCACCCCGCAGGCCGATGCTGCTGATGCGTTAGCCATTGCGATTTGTCATGCGCATTCTGAGCAAAATTTAATTAGATTGGCAGGCAATGCTAAAAAAACAGTGCGTGGAAGGTTAAGATAACTATGATAGGCAAATTAAGCGGAACTTTATTAGAAAAACAACCTCCTGAGATCTTAATTGATGTCAACGGAGTAGGCTATGAAGTGCAAATGCCAATGACTTGCTTTTATGAGCTACCAAATGTTGGCCAAGCTACGGCAATTTTCACTCATTTTGTTGTTCGCGAAGATGCGCAATTACTGTTTGGTTTTAACCACAAGACCGAACGCGCATTATTTAGAGAGTTAATCAAAGCAAATGGCGTTGGACCTAAGTTGGCTTTGGCGATTTTGTCGGGTATGTCTGCAGAACAATTTGTCCATTGTGTGAATAATGGTGATGCATCTACGTTAGTTAAGATCCCCGGTGTAGGCAAAAAGACGGCGGAACGACTAGTCTTAGAAATGAAAGATAGGCTCAAAGACTTTGGCCATGATTTATTTACACCATATAGCGATAATGCAGTGTTACCGCCTCAGGAGGACCCAACAGTGGGGGCATTGCCTGTTGATGATGCAATTGCCGCGTTAATAGCATTGGGCTATAAGGCTGCACAAGCGCAAAAAGCCGTGAAAGGTGTTAAAGGTGAAGGTTTAGACGCAGAAACCTTAATCAAAGAAGCTCTTAAATCCATGATGTAATTATGATAGAAGCAGATAGACTAATTGAGCCCGAAGTACAGGGCAATGAAGAGCAAATAGACCGTGCTATTCGCCCGAAATTATTAAATGATTATACGGGACAACCTCACGTTAAGCAGCAGATGGAGATATTTATTGAAGCTGCGCGTTCACGTGGGGAAGCGCTTGACCATTTATTGATATTTGGCCCGCCAGGCCTAGGTAAAACCACACTTGCTAATATTGTGGCAAATGAGCTCGGTGTAAACATAAAAACCACATCTGGACCTGTGCTTGAAAAAGCCGGCGATTTGGCAGCAATGCTGACAAACTTGGAAGAGGGCGATGTTTTGTTTATTGATGAGATACACCGACTTAGTCCACAGGTAGAAGAAATCCTCTATCCAGCAATGGAAGACTACCAGCTTGATATTATGATAGGCGAGGGGCCTGCTGCTCGATCAATTAAGTTAGACTTGCCACCATTTACCTTAGTCGGCGCAACTACCAGAGCTGGTTCATTGACTTCTCCTTTGCGTGACCGGTTTGGCATCGTTCAACGCTTGGAGTTTTATTCTGTAGAAGATCTTGCGACAATTGTGAGTCGTTCTGCACATTTCTTAAATCTTGAATCAACGGACGAAGGTGCTAGAGAAGTAGCTAAAAGAGCGAGAGGTACTCCTCGTATTGCGAATCGACTGCTACGTCGTGTAAGAGATTTTACCGATGTAAAAGGTGATGGCAGTGTAGATGCAAATATTGCATGCCAAGCGCTGGATATGATCGATGTCGATAAATGTGGTTTTGATTATATGGATAGAAAGTATTTATTGGCCATTATTGAAAAGTTCACTGGTGGCCCTGTAGGCCTTGATAACCTCGCCGCCGCCATCGGTGAGGAAAAAGAAACTATTGAAGACGTCATCGAGCCTTTCCTAATCCAGCAAGGGTTTATTCAACGTACTCCAAGGGGACGTATTGTCTCTGATCGAGCCTATATGCACTTTAACCTAAGCAAAGAAGATTAACCCCTCATTGCCATAGCAATCACTGCTGTGGCTTTTCTATTCCTTTTTTCCCTTCTCCTTTAACTTTCCTAGTGTCTCTAAGTGTTGTGTGGCTGCTGAATTACAGGCAAAAAAAAGCCCGCACATATGTGCGGGCGAAAACAACAAGTTGAAGGAAGTAATCCAGGGAACTGATGAGTCTGTTAAGGTTTTATCCAAAAGTTTCTCATCAAAGTAATAGAACAATCAGACATCTATTACTTAGGTAACTGGCTTTTGCATTACGTTAAGCAGTGCGCTCAGTACAGGGTGCATATTAAAGACATTCGTGAGTTTTATCAAACTAGAAAAATTACATCTATCGGATAAGAAAAAATAATGTCAAAATTTATTGGTTATTTTTTAATGGTTAATTAATGACTCTATTTATGTTTCTATATTACTGTTTTTATTAGGTTTGTATCAATTATGCGCAAATTGTAAATATTAGATAAATTGTTGTTAATTGGTATTACCAATGGGTTTTTGAGCATTTATTCGTGCAAAGTGAATAAATTCGGTCTTTTATGCATGTTGAGTAAATATTTAGGCTGCAACTGAAGTTGTGGAATAAAAATGTTAATTGCATAGGAACACTATAAATAAAATGATTCAATTATTGATATATCCTTAAAGGTCAATAAATAAAGTGCATACTGGTGATTGTGTCATTTATCGACATTTAAGCTAATTTTATAGCTTTGACGTTGTAAGCCACTATTTGTGTGGTTAAACTACCTGAACCTTTTGTCGTGCTTGAAGTCTATCAGTTGAAAGGCGCCATGCCGGGTACACAATATTATTAGGAGTGTTAAAACGTGGAATCGGGTCTAAATTTCATTGATCTAATCTTAGAAGCCAGTGTGCTTGTTCAACTTGTTATGTTGACTTTAGTCGGCATGTCAATCGCATCTTGGGCGATCATTTTCCAGCGTCGCGCAGTAATAGCTGAAGCACAAAGCGATGCAAGAAAGTTTGAACAGCAATTTTGGTCAGGAATGGATCTTGGAAAGTTATATAACGAAATCACTGCGCGTTCAGGCAGCTCAAAAGGTCTAGAAGCTTTATTTGTGGCTGGCTTTAAAGAATTCGCCAGACATAAAAAGAACAATACCGGCTCTGCAAACATGATTTTAGATGGTACGCACCGTTCAATGCGTGTTGCGCTATCACGTGAAGTAGAAAAATTAGAGTCGAGCCTCTCATTTTTAGCAACGGTTGGCTCAATTAGTCCATACATTGGTCTATTTGGTACGGTTTGGGGGATCATGACGGCATTTATTGCGCTTGGAAATGTTAAGCAAGCAACACTACAAATGGTAGCGCCTGGTATCGCTGAAGCATTGATTGCAACAGCAATGGGTCTTTTTGCTGCTATCCCTGCTGTTATGGCATATAACCGATTTGCCAAGCATGTTGAAAAGCTGGAAGTGAACTATGCCAATTTTATGGAAGAGTTCGCCAATATTTTACATCGTCAAGCTGCCACGTTAGTAGAGGCGAAGAATAATGTATCAGCCTAAGAAAAGACGTCCCGTTGCCGAGATTAACGTTGTGCCATACATTGATGTAATGTTGGTGCTATTGATCATCTTTATGGCAACCGCACCGTTAATTACTCATGGAGTGAAAGTTGACCTGCCTCAGATGCAAGAGTCTGATTTGGTAGAGACGAAAGATGCACCACCTATTATTGCAAGTATAGATGCTGAAGGTCGTTACTTTGTCTCTGTGGGTACGAACCCTGAAGCGCCCATGGATGCCATTGAAGTAGCTGCGATCATAAAGCTCAAGTTGCAACAGAACCCGGACACCCCCGTTTTAATTAAGGGGTCAGGTCGCGTGTCATATCAAGAAGTGTTGCTCCTAATGGATTTCTTGAAAAACGCAGGCGTTCCATCTGTTGGATTGATGACTAAATCGTTTGAGGATAACTAATGGATGCGTTAACAAGCGGAATTATCAAGTCGTTTCTGCTTCATTTCGCGTTAGCTGGTATGTTGTTTGCCTCTGCTAATTTGCAGATGTCAAAGCCAACCGTGATGCAAGTGCAGCTCAATCCAATCAGTGAATCCGTCGAAGAAGAAAAAGTGGTCTCTGCTATTTCTGTTGATCAACAGGCGGTTGAGCGCAAAGTGGGAGAGTTAAAAAGGCAAGAAGATGCTAAAAAGCGTGCGGAGGAAAAGCGCATTCGCGATTTGGAACGCAGAGCACTTCAAGCGCGCAAAGATCGAGAAGCAGAAGCAAGGCGCATTAAAAAGCTAGAACAGCAGCGACAAGCAAAACTGGCAGAGAAGCGTAAAGCCGAAGCGCAAGCCAAGAAGGCCCGTGAAGTTGAGAAAAAACAACGAGCGGACGCTGAAAAAGCACGAAAAGAAAAGTTACAAGCTGAGCGAGCTGCAAAAGCAGCAGCTGATAAGCGTAAATCTGAAGAAGAACGCTTAAAACAAGCAGAAGCCAAGCGTAAGCGTCAAGAAGAAGAGGCTAAGCGTAAAGCAGAAGCAGCTGAGCAAGCGCGTCAAAAGGCTTTGCAAGAACAACTGTTACAAGAGCAGCTCGCGCAAGAGCACGCAGCACGAGCCAAAGTTCGTCAGCAACAAGTGTTGGGTGAAGTAGACAAATACAGAGCGCTTATTATGCAACGCATTCAATCTAACTTATTAATCGATGAAAAGATGAAAGGTAAACAATGTCGTGTAAATATTCGTCTAGGATTCAATGGTCTAGTGACGCAAGCTAAGTCTCTAGGCGGTGATAAGTTGGTATGTGAAGCCGCGTTAAGAGCCGTGCGTATGGCTGATACATTACCTGTCTCAAAAGATAAAGATGTCTTTGAGCAGCTTAAAAATATTAATTTAACGATTAAACCAAATCTTTAAAGGAAAACCATGTTAAAGCATTTTAAAAACATATTGTTGGTTTTTGCTTTCGGTATGACTACGCTTGCCAACGCGGCGCTTGAAATTGTTATTACCGAAGGGGTAGACAGCGCAAGGCCAATTGGGGTTGTGCCATTTAAATACATTGGTAATGGAGAAGTGCCTTCAGAAATTAACTCTGTGATTGCAGCTGATTTGATGAGAAGCGGTAAATTTAAACCTGTTTCAGAAGAACAAATGCCGCAATTGCCTACAACCGACGAAGAAGTTGATTATGACGCTTGGGTGAGCCTCGGCGTAGAAGCCATTGTCATCGGTACTGTGACACAGCAGCCTGCCAATCGCTATTTAGTAAAATATGAACTTATTGATGTGCTGCGCGCGCAGATCACTGGCGGTGAAACACGTATGATGACTAATGGCCAGCTGATGAAGAGCCAGGATCACATTTTGGAAAGTCGTCAGAGTGTGATTGACAGTGACTCATTCCGTTACTATTCACATCAAATAAGTGATGTTGTATACGAGGCACTTACGGGCGAGCGTGGCGCGTTTAGAACCAAGATTGCTTACGTGATTGTTCGTGAAGAGCAAGATAAGCCATATCAGCTAGTGGTCGCTGACTATGATGGATTTAATGAGCAGGTGCTTCTGCGCTCTAAAGAGCCTTTGATGTCGCCAGCATGGTCTCCAGATGGTAACAAATTAGCATATGTGACTTTTGAGAATCGTCAATCACAGATCTATGTACAAGACATCTACACAGGCAAAAGAGAAAAGATCACCAGCTATAAAGGCATCAACGGTGCACCGCAGTTTTCGCCTGATGGCACTCAAATGTTAGTGGTATTGTCAAAAGACAAAGGCGGGGCGACAGAAGTGTACGTTATTGACTTGGAAACACGCACCGAAAAGCGCTTAACTAAGCATAGAAGTATCGATACTGAGCCAAGTTGGCACCCAAATGGCAGAGAAATTGTTTATACGTCTGAAAGGGGTGGTAATGCCCAGATATATAAGTTAAATTTAGATACTGGTAGATCTAGACGTGTGACTTTTGATGGCGATATGAACTTAGCGGGTTCAATTACGCCTGATGGTAAGCAATTAGTAATGGTAAATCGCACGTTAGGTCAGTACCATATTGCGAAGAAAGAATTTGATTCAGGGCTGTTTCAGGTGCTAACTCGTACAAGACTCGATGAATCCCCGAGTATTGCGCCGAACGGCTCTATGATTATTTACAGTACCCTGCATAATAATAAGCAGGTTTTGGCCCTGGTGTCGATGGACGGTCGCTTTAAAGCGAGATTGCCAGTACTTGACGGGCAAGTGAAGGCACCGGCCTGGTCGCCGTTTTTACAGTAATTTTTACTGGTTAGACTTATAAAGATATAGGAATATACTCGATGCAACTTAACAAAACTTTAAAGGCTTTATTGGTAGCGTTGCCTGTAATGACTTTAGCTGCATGTAGCTCATCATCTGGTGATGTTGATGGTGGTGATAGCCAGCAAACAAATGCTTCTTCTAACAGCAATGATAAGGTTGATGTAGGTACAGTAAAGCCTCAAATGACTGCAGAAGAGAAGTTACAGAAGAAATATGCAGATTTGCGTCAAGAGCAGATCGTATACTTCGATTTTGACCGCTCTACTGTTCGTAGCGAGTACGTTGAGTTACTACAAGCACACGCTGACTTCCTAGTTAAAAACCCAAGCGTTAAAGTACTAATCGAAGGTCACGCAGATGAGCGCGGTACACCTGAGTACAACATCGCACTTGGTGAAAGCCGTGGTAAATCAGTTGCTAAGTACCTTGAGAGCCTAGGTGTTTCTGATAGCCAAATCTCTGTAGTGAGCTACGGTGAAGAAAAGCCAATGGTTAAGTCGCGCACTGAAGAGGCTTTTGCTAAGAACCGTCGCGCGGTATTGGTATACTAATTTAGACAAGAGATGTTATGAAGCCGAAAACTATTTTGGCAGCCATCATCTTTCTTAGCGGGAGCTCCCAAGTTTGGGCAGCTCCCGCTACTGTTTATGATGCTGCAAACTCACAAAAAACGCTTGAACAGCGTGTTGCTGAACTTGAAAAGATGATGAACAATCGAAATCGTGTTCAGGCAGACTTACAATTACAATTGCAGCAATTGCAAGACGAAGTGAGCCAAGTTCGTGGTTTTACCGACGAACAAAGCTATAAGCTTGAAAAGGTCTTACAGCGTCAACGTGAGTTATATCAAGAGATTGAAAATCGCGTTACACAAGTTTATGAGCAAACCAAGTCAGATATTGCCGCGACGACTATCCCAAGTGTGGGAGAACAAGCAGTAAGTAGTAACTTATCTGAAAATGAGGCATATGACCGTGCTGTGGCGCTTATCATGAAAGATAAGCGATATGATGCGGCTATCCCAGAGTTTCAAAACTTTTTGCAGCAGTTCCCTGAATCTGTATATATTCCGAATGCGCATTATTGGTTAGGCCAGCTACAATCAATTAAAAGTCAGCCAGCAGAGGCAATAAAGCATTTCTCAGTGGTTGTTGATCAATTCCCAGATTCTAACAAGCGTCCAGATGCCATGCTCAAGTTGGGTACATTGGCTGCAAATGCAGGTGACAAAGAAAAAGCGAAGCAGTTGTTTAACGACTTGATTAAAGAGTATCCAAGTACGACTGCTGCAAAATTGGCAACAGAGCGCTTATCTAAGCTGTAGTTAGCTGCTTTGTGTACACTGTGGTCTAAAAATAGGCGCTTAGACATAAAATTTAAAAAAAACAGCGTAATTCAGTTGCACTAGAATTTTAAATAAGTATTATAAGCGCCCGCAGCAGGCGATACGGTATAGACCTCTTGCTGCAATGAGTGGGTCATTAGCTCAGTTGGTAGAGCAGTGGACTTTTAATCCATTGGTCGATGGTTCGAGTCCATCATGACCCACCACTTTTGCTTAATTTTGATATGAGCGGGTCATTAGCTCAGTTGGTAGAGCAGTGGACTTTTAATCCATTGGTCGATGGTTCGAGTCCATCATGACCCACCATTAAACTTAAAATTCCCGAGCGGGTCATTAGCTCAGTTGGTAGAGCAGTGGACTTTTAATCCATTGGTCGATGGTTCGAGTCCATCATGACCCACCATTTTAAGTTGCTTTCATATCCTCGAGCGGGTCATTAGCTCAGTTGGTAGAGCAGTGGACTTTTAATCCATTGGTCGATGGTTCGAGTCCATCATGACCCACCATTAAGCATTTCAATATCCAGAGCGGGTCATTAGCTCAGTTGGTAGAGCAGTGGACTTTTAATCCATTGGTCGATGGTTCGAGTCCATCATGACCCACCATTAGCTTAAATCTGGATATCCGAGCGGGTCATTAGCTCAGTTGGTAGAGCAGTGGACTTTTAATCCATTGGTCGATGGTTCGAGCCCATCATGACCCACCATTAAGCTTAAAAATTCCCGAGCGGGTCATTAGCTCAGTTGGTAGAGCAGTGGACTTTTAATCCATTGGTCGATGGTTCGAGTCCATCATGACCCACCATTTAAGCTTTAAAAAATTCCTTGAGCGGGTCATTAGCTCAGTTGGTAGAGCAGTGGACTTTTAATCCATTGGTCGATGGTTCGAATCCATCATGACCCACCATTCAAGCGTAAAACATTCCCGAGCGGGTCATTAGCTCAGTTGGTAGAGCAGTGGACTTTTAATCCATTGGTCGATGGTTCGAGTCCATCATGACCCACCATTAAGCTTAAAACATTCCCGAGCGGGTCATTAGCTCAGTTGGTAGAGCAGTGGACTTTTAATCCATTGGTCGATGGTTCGAGTCCATCATGACCCACCATTTCTCAGCCTATTCTTTTATTCTTAAATATTCTTTCCTAATCTTGTCATTTACTAGGATTATCTCTGTATTTTTCGTATAATTCGCCTCAATTATGCAATGTGGACTATGTGGTCGAGAGAATGAGTCTAGCAGAACAAATCATGCCCGAGGATTATATATTTCCTCCAAAACCAGCACCGTTAAACGATGAAGAAAAAGCGCAGTATAAAGTGCGCATTAAATCATTGTTAAAAGAGAAAAATGCGGTATTGGTTGCCCATTACTACACGGATCCAGAGATCCAAGCGCTAGCCGAAGAGACTGGTGGTTGTGTTGCGGATTCACTTGAAATGGCGCGTTTTGGTGCCAAACAAGAAAACACGGATATTATCATTGTTGCTGGTGTACGCTTCATGGGCGAAACAGCTAAGATCTTAACACCAGAAAAAACAGTTGTAATGCCTACGCTGGCAGCGACTTGCTCACTGGATGTTGGTTGCCCAATCGATGAGTTTTCTAAATTCTGTGATCAGCACCCTGAAAGAAAAGTGGTTGTATACGCAAATACGTCTACCGCAGTTAAAGCCCGCGCAGATTGGATTGTTACGTCTTCATGTGCACTTGAAATCGTTGAGCACTTAGACTCTGAAGGCGAAACGATTATTTGGGGTCCAGACAAACACCTAGGGTCATACATCCAGAAGAAGACTGGTGCGGATATGATCATGTGGAATGGCGCGTGTATCGTTCATGACGAATTCAAGACGAAAGCGTTGAAAGACATGAAAACGTTGCATCCAGATGCTGCGGTACTGGTTCACCCAGAGTCGCCAGCTGAGATTGTTGACCTTGCAGATGCTGTGGGTTCTACGAGTCAGCTGATCAAAGCTGCACAAGAGATGGACAATCAAAAATTCATCGTGGCAACTGATCGTGGTATTTTCTACAAAATGCAACAGCTTTGTCCTGAAAAAGAATTCTTTGAGGCGCCGACGGCAGGTGAAGGGGCAACCTGTCGCAGCTGTGCACATTGTCCTTGGATGGCTATGAATGGCTTGCAAGCGATTGAAGAAGCGCTTATCAGCCCAGAAGGTAAAGAAGTCTTTGTCGATATGGAGTTACGTGAAGGCGCTCTGCGTTCACTAAATCGCATGTTGGACTTTTCAGCAAGTTTAAAAGGTTAATTCTAGATTGACTACATTCTAGTCAGTTAAACTAGATTACAAAAAAAGTACTTGCTAAAAGGCGGGGGTTTTCATAGTATTAGCCCCGCATTCAGTGCGGAGAGATGGCTGAGTGGCTTAAGGCGCACGACTGGAACTCGTGTATACGTTTATAGCGTATCGAGGGTTCGACTCCCTCTCTCTCCGCCATTTCTTCCCCTTTAAAATCAATCATTTATAAATCACTTGCTCAATTTTGGGACCATTTTGGGACTATTCTGACTAAATCCAAGTTGTTCACTTACGCGTTTTGACATGTCTGGCACTTCGTTGTGCATCCATTTTCCATAATGTTGTTCAAGCATTTTTGTAGATGTGTGGCCTAACTGATTTGCTATCCATCGCTCGTTGACACCTGCCGTTAAAAGTTGGCTTGCGAATGTATGCCTTGCTTGGCTTGGGCCTCTATATCTGATTTTGCACTTTTTAAGATGCGTTTTGAAAAATCGATCTCGGTACGGCGCTTCACCCTTTAGCTCTTCATTTGATAGCGAATTAACGAACACAAAGCGCAGAGATTCAGTTTTAACGGTTTTATTGTCTTGTTGCATCACATTGATAGTATGAGGCTTTAACATCGCGCTCAGTGCCATTTGTGACCGCAATATTTCAATTGCTGGTTCAAGCAGGTGAACTGTGCGAATGCTTCCTGCAGTTTTTGGGACTTTGTATTGCTTGAGGACAATTGCTCGTTGCACTTTGATGGTGCCGCTATTTAGGTCAACGTCCTCCCAAGCTAGTGCAAGCAATTCAGACAATCGTAAGCCTGTCCAACAACAGAAGATAAATGCGTTCACTTCTTGGGGGCGTTTGGTTGGTGTGGTTGCAAAAATGGCTAACTCTTCGCGCGTGAAGGGGTCGGGTTCATCCCTGACAATTTTTAGATTGTCGATATATTCTAGCGGGCTGTAGTCAATAATTCGGTCTGCGCGCGCGTCATCAAAAATACCTCTGAACGGAATGAGCACTTCGTTAATCGTTTTATTGCTTAACGATGACAGGTCGACACTAATCCACTTTTTGATGTGGCTCTGTCGCACCTCATTTAATTTGAAATGACCCCATACAGGTAATACATGATTTTCAACTTTGCTTTTGTATGACCGAATTGTACTAAATGCTACCTGAGTCTCTTTGATGCTAAGCCAAATATCCATTGCTTGTGCGACGGTTGGAATCTCTTCGCGTTTAGGTTTTGCGCTCCACAAAAGAGCGCGTTCAGAGTTGGGGAAGTGTTCTGCGTAATCAAATGTGCCTGTGGCAATCTCATGTAAAATAACTGCTCGTTTGTTACTGGCAAACTTAATGTTCGACTTTGTGAGTGATAAACCTTTGAGTGCTTCACGACAGCGCACAGTCTTAAAGTAAAAATCAATCCTGATACTCTTGCCGTGAATGTTTACGCCTTCAAACTGGTTGCAATACTCCTTTAAATCACTCATTACTGGCCGTTCTCTACAAAGTTATCCCAATTCTCAAAGTGGTAGTAAATACGGTTGTCGCCAGCCTTTTTCCACAGCACCCCCTCTTCAAGTTGTCCCTTCTTCCTGCGGTTATCAAGCTTATCTTTGTCGAGCCCTTTTAGTTGCTCCATTATGATAGGTAATACCCACCCCAATTTGATATATGCATTCATGTTCAAATCTCCTTCTATTTGATAATATCGAACTTACGCCGCTTCTTTTATTTTACTTTATAATTAACTTTACGGATTTGTAAAGTTTATATGTGGTTTTATTTGTAATGAAGTGGTTATGGTGGTAATTTGGATTCATCAAAAGATTAAAGAGGATTTTATGAAAGATGTAATATGTGAAGTTAAGAACAACAAACTCGGCCGTGCAATTGAAGATGTTAGAGTGTTAAAGTTTGTCTCTGGCGGAACGAGCGGAAATGGTTTGGACCCAAAAGCGGCGAAGAGTTCCCGAGCACATACTGGGGGGAGTGGGTTAGACCCAGTTGCAGAAATGTTCGGGGGATAAATCACTTAACCCTTTACAGTACAAATCTAAGGTAAGGAAATGTTAGAACAACAATTAAACTCGCTAGGTGACCACATAATTTTAGTTTATGTCGCTATGTGGTTGATATATTTGTTTGTTTACAGGAGGTTAGACAGTAATAGCATTGCGCTTACTTGTCTTGTGCTATTTTCTTTGTTGATGAACTACTTAACACCATATGTTTATTCATTTGCAGTGAATAATGAAGGTGTTCTTCCTAAGGCGATTTTTCATTTATCGTTCTGCGCTATTCAGTTGGTTGCAATGTACGTTATTAGGGTAACTCACTCTTATTTTAAGTTGAGAATGAGTAAAGAATCTCTAGCAATCGTATACCTCTATGCGCTTCAGGTTGTAGTGCACTTGGTGAGGTTGACCGAGAAGGCTGTATTTGGAACTGCATATTTGTCTTCATTTTATATGCACGCCATCCCCATTGTTAATATATTGTTGTCTTTTGTGTGTGTATTGTGTATCGTTCGCTCAAAGGCATACAAAAATGCTGAAAATGAATATTTGTAATAATGGTGAGTTAGATGGAACTTCTATGCAGCTTAATTGTAATTTGCGCAGTGGCACTGACATTTCGCATTGTATATAAAGAGCTTTTTTGCTCCCATATGCAATACAGGGCCTCTAAGTCTAAGGAGAGCTATAGAAATGTTATTGATATTAACTACTTAGCAGAGTGTAGGGCGTTAGAAATATCCCCTAAAGTACATGGTGTAAACAGTCTTGCAAGTCAGACCATTTTGTTAAGGCGGCGGGATAGGCTGCTTGATAAAGCTGGCGACAAATAAAAAAAGGCCTCTTATGGGGCCTTTTTTAATGTATGTATCGTAGTTGATAGCTGCTCTTGTTTACTTTTATTTATTTTGTATAAAACGTCGTAAACTTCGGCAATTCTATCCGGCCCCATCTTTTCGTAAACATTAAAAAAACTAGTTATTTCACCATCGCTCAATTCGTCAAGTCTGGCGAGAGTTTGAAAAGCTTCAGTTAAAGAGTTGGTGTCTAACTGGTGCTCATCTTTAGGTTCATCTTGAAAGAAAGTGCTTTTGCTGATCCCTAAGAAGTCTGCAAATTCAGTCATTTGCTTGTCTGATAATTTGTTTCTGCCGCTGAAGTAGTGGCTGACCGCTCCTTGACTATTCACATTAAAGACGCTCATTAGGTCGCGTTGTTTAACACCTTTCTTCTTCATAACAGCTTGAATTGGTTGTACCCACGCTGGCTGCTTCATATTTAGTGGCCTTTGAAAAACTTACAAATGATATTACAGCCCCTTGTAATTTTAATCAAACCCATTAGTTCACCCTGAATATAGTTTCAAAGTAAAAGTTGACAGTTAAAGTAAATAGATCATAAAGTATTACTGTAATGTTTATTGTTAGTATACTTTTGAGTTCTCCTTGTTGGGAGGTCACGTGCGCACGTGGCTTCCCTGCTTTACAAGGGAATTTATTATTCAAGGAGAAGGAAATGCAAAAAGACCAAATGTACACATCATTGCCGCTATCGCTTGACGAAGCGTTTGAAATGGAGCGCGCGCTTGAAGCTCGCATTCGTGAGCTTCGAGAAAGAAAAGAAACTGTAGTGAAGTCCCGAGACAAAGAATTTTGGGTTTTTCTCATAGAAGCTATCGCAGACTGCAACTCGACATTAAAGAAAATGCGAGGTGCAACATGGAACAGCTAATCACAGACCCTAACCATTGGCAGAGCCAAATTCAAAAGCTACGTGCCGCGTACAATAAAGCGCTGGAAAAAGCTAAGCCACAAGTAAAACCCAAACAAAATCCAAATCTCAATCATGTCCAAAGCGACTCCCTTCGTCGCAGGGCGCTTCATCTTGCTGCGCAGAATACGCGTAGGAGGGTTGTGCTATGAATCTGGGTAATCAACATTTGAAAGTGGTTCAACTAGTAGCTACTGGAATAGTGGTAAAAGTTGTTGCTACTAAAACCATTGATAGGGGCATAGCCCCAACTCCAAACCAAATAGACATCATATGCGAACTGGTTGATATGCTTCATGAGTCAGGACGCCACAGTTTAGCGCATGAGTATGATGACCTTACGTGTCAGTGGTCTGAGTTATTGTTAGACAAACCAGCATGAACAGTCGCTCTATCCCATTAGCGTATGAGCCCACTAAAAGTGGCTCACTTCGCCCAATTTGCATCACTGCCGAGGCCCCGTTTTGCTGGGGTAAGTTCGGCTTTGATGAGCTGGCAGAATATGTAAAAGAGCAGCTTAGAAAAATCCCCACAACGCGCTTACGCCGTATTGCTGCTCGCCAATATGTTAAACGCTTTCAAAGTAAATCCGCAAAAAGGCCTATGCGCTCAGCAAATATCTACATCCGTGAATTGGTAGAACGGGTTGGCCAGGTTATTGAACGAGCTCCATTAAACATTGGTGAATTGAATAACAGCAAAAAACGCAAAAGCAAAGCGGGTGATTTGGCTCAAATCTGTGAGCGAATGGCTATCGTCGATTTGCCTTGTGATATTGAAGAAATGACCGAAGGTCAAGCCATAGAAATTTTGTATAACACCTATGATGAAATGGCTGAATTTGTTCGTGGCCAAGGCGTTAGTCCTCACGCTTGGACAGTGTATGAGGCTTTGCTTTCAGGTAAGTGTAAAAACCGTGAAAAAGGGTATTTGAAGCTTGAGCGCGCAATCCTGCGTATGTCTTGCCCAAAATGGTGGTTGCGAAAACTAAACCGTTTACGTGATATGACTCTAGAGCATTTAAATATCACAATGGGTATGGTTAAAAAGAAAGTTTCACCATACGCCAGCAAAGACGCAATAGCAGAGTTTCGCGGTGATAGACGTAAGCAACGCGAGTGGCTTAGTTCGATGGTTGTCGAATCGGAAGACGGCGACCAAATTGACTTGATGAAAGTTTACAAAGGCTCCATTGCGAATCCTGAGTTACGCCGTATTGAATTAATGGTTCGCTTAAGGGGGTGTGAAGTGTGGGCGAATGAACAGGGCCTAAAGGCTATGTTTTACACTATTACAGCCCCGTCAAAATATCACGCTGTCAGTGATAAATACGACAATTCTTCTCCAAGAGAAACTCAGGAGTATCTAGTTAATCAATGGGCAAAAGTGCGTGCAACTTTAGCCAAATTTGAAATTAAACTTTTCGGTATCCGTGTGGCAGAACCCCACCACGATGCAACACCACATTGGCATTTGCTTCTATTCATGCGACCCAATGAAGAGCGATACATTACTAGTGTAATTAGACATTTCGCCATGCAAGTTGATGGCGATGAAAGTGGTGCAGAAGAAAATCGCTTTGATGTGGAGCCCATAGACCCAAACAAGGGCTCTGCGGTTGGCTACATAGCAAAATACATATCAAAAAATATCAACGCTAGTCATATCGAGGGCGAAATTGACTACGAAACAGATCTTCCATTTAACCGTGAAATTATCAAGACGCAAGCAGAGCAAGACGCTGACAAAAAAGAGGCGGAGAAAGCAACGGCCAGAGGCGAGCAAGTAAAGGAAAAACCCCGTACAGACGAAAACTGGATGGCAGTTAATGTCGGAGCTTGGGCTAACCGCTGGCGTATTCGCCAGTTTCAGTTTATCGGCGGTGCACCTGTGGGGGTGTGGCGTGAGTTAAGGCGCATTGACGACGAACAAGCAAAAAAGCTGGATGCCCAAACAAACGACATTCGTAGCGCTGCTGACAATTCTCGATTTGCTGATTTTATCGAGCGAATGGGTGGTGCGTTTGCCAAGCGATGCGAGCGACCTTTCCAGCTTCTAAAAGGAAAAACCTCCAAAAATGATTACGGCGAATCAAATGTTCGGACCAGCGGCATATTCGCAGCTTTCTCAGACATAGATTATGTCACAAGAACTATTCAATGGCGCTTAACTAAGCGCCCTAAGGCTCGCGGCAGCGAGTCTCCTTGGAGCACTGGAAATAATTGTAACCCTGAGCCTAATGACTGGCAGGTCAGGCACGGGGATAAATTGAATCCCATCAATTTAATACCCCCAGAGATTCGCAGTAGCGTGCGGCTGGGGGCTACATATATCGAAACAGATGAATTTAATAAAACAGTGACCGAGTATCGAGTTAGCTGCGGTCAATTAATGCAGGAGAGTGTCTTTTATGATTAATCAAACGATGGAAAATGCAGTTAGTCAGGTTGCGGAGCATGACCTTAGTGAAATATTGGATTATTTAATTGATAAGGCGAAGCGTGGGGATTTTGGGGAGTTGGCTGCTTTCTTAAGTTCAGCAGTTATTTGTGTCAATGAGGTACTTAAAAAGAAAGGTGAAGAACCTATTACATTCTTTGTCGGCAGTGGTGGGTTTGAAGTTTTTAACCATATTGACTTTACCCCTATTCTAGAGCCTCTTAATGAAGCGAGAGAACAGCAGTTGCGAGACTTTACCTGCCATATTTGTGAGGTTAGCAACTAATGCATGAAAAGTTACAAAAAATGAATGAGTTAATTGAAAAAGCTCAAAGTACATCAAAGTTTAATGCTGCGAAAAAAGAGAGGTACGCAGTAGGGGCGTTGACTGAGGCCGTATCTATTCAAAGCGAAATCTTGTATCGGCTAGATTCAATAGAGCTCGCACTTGGGCTGGGCGGGGAGGCTTATGGCGAAATCGGATAAGAAGGATTTAGGCGCAATTGATTGCGAGGGGTGCGGCGGTATTGCTTCAATTCGCCGTCGCAGCAATGGCAAGCAATTGCTTTATCTTCACTGCCCAAACTGCGGTCTTGACCAACGAAGCGGCGCGCAACTGCAAGCGAAATGGGCGAAAGCAATAGCGAAAAATTCGCAATCAGAATCACTTGCTGTGGTGGATGAAATCACACCTCAACAATCTACAGCGGACCAAAAAACTGCGGGCGAATGGTCGCCTGCGCTAATGCAAAATAGCGGAGATTTACCGAATGACAACACCGACACCAACACCGAATCAGAGCGAATTGAACACGAACAAAAATCCGATAGCGGCAGCGATGGAAGGTCTGGAAATGGGCTCGCAGTCTGGCTCCCCTTCGTGCTCTTCGGAATCGCCACAGTCGTCGGAATTAAAATATCAACACCTAAGCCAGTTCAGTGACGACGTAAAAACGGAGTCGCCCGAGCCTGTCGAAATGGAAGAAATGTCCAAAGAGGATATTAACGCCCTTGCGGGCTATGGTGTGTCAACCGCCGCTGATTTTATTGAGTCGATGTGTGACGCGCCTGTCACGATTGATAACGAGACGCGTGAGGTTATTGCAGAAAAAGCGGCCCCTGTTGTAGCGAAATATTGCAAAGGCGGTCAAATGCCTGCTTGGTTTGCGAGATTTCAGGAGGAAATTGAGCTCGGCATTGTCTTGGCGTCTGTCGGATTTTCAATGTACAAGCAAATCAAGCTGCATGAGCGAACTGAGAGTAAAGCAGAACCGAATAAGGCTAAATCAAGTGATGGTTACGTGAAGGTGGCAGCAAATGGCAATTAACGAAAATAATGCACTAAAAGCAACGCATATTTGCTATCTGGCGGGCACTGGTGGGGGTAAAACGACCGCAGTTAAATTAATGGGGTTGGTCGGTAAGTGTGTTGCCATTTTTGACTTGTATGGTGATTACAAGTATGACGGACGGAAAGCAGGGCCTTTTAATGGTTTGGGTGGGCGTCCAGTATACCATTATTCAAATCGTAACTCGTTTGCTCAGGCGTTTATATCTGCATGGAGTTCGGGGTTGGCGTTCGCTGTTGCATACAGGCCAGAGTTTCCAAAGAACATTTCCGCCGAAAAGCTTAAGCGAGCAAAGCAAGCGGAGTTGCATTGGTTTGCTTCATTAGTATGGGAGGCATCTGACGGAAACAGGCAGTTAGATGTAATCATTGAAGAATTGGCAAAGTTGAGTGACACAATTGGGAAAGATGATTCGATAGTGGGTGAGCTTGCAACTGGTGGTCGAAAATATGGCATTGCATTACACACTATTTTTCAGCGCTCGCAAGAAGTGCCCAAAACAATTTGGTCAAACTCACCAAGAAAGGTGCTTGGTTCTCAAGAATCACAAGCGGATGCAAAGCGAATTTCAATAGAATTAGATGCAGAGTTAAGTGATGTTTATCAACTAAGTAAGATGAACTCAAAATACGAGGATGAGCGATTGCACTACATCGTGAAATCCAAAGGGGGGATAGGGAATATTGAGCCTGTTGTTATACATCTAAAATCTGGAAAGTCTGAAAAGTTGACGTTCGAGGACTTAAGGGCGACCTAACGTCCCACCAAGTAGAGCGAAAATTTCGCTCTTTTCGCTATAGGGGGAGCGAAAAGGGTTTCCCTCAATAGCGAATCGACTGATTTATTAATTGACGGTTTCGATTAACAAATCAGGAAAACGCATGTTCAAACTAAATAAATCCATGGTTACAACCGTCGCACTTACTTTGGGTACTTTGGCGTTAATTAACAACGTTCGCGCACTTCGTTCAGTTAAACGTATGATAGGTTAAGGGGCGCTCAATGTTAGAGATTACTAAATTAAATAACATTACTGGCGTTTCCGAAGGTGGCAGCGTCTCGCTGTCGCTTCCAATTGGCCGAACGTATGAAAAGGTCCACTTTCAAATTGAAAATGTCGCATCGACTGAAATCAAAAATATCCGCGTTGAGCTAAATGGCCGTTTGCTTACTGAGTGGAGCACGCTGGCTGATATGCTGGAAGAGAACGCATATTTTAAACGTAAGCAGTTAGATGGCTATGCCACGATGTACTTCACGCGTCCAGAGGTGGAAGGCATTGTTAATCCTTCACTTGTCGCGCAGCGATTCTTCGCCCTTGGTACACAAGGTCTGTCTATCGTACAAATTAAGTTTGATATCGGTGTTGCAGAAAAAGACCAGCAACAAAACCCAAAGACACCCGTCGTTGCTGCGTTCGCGGAAAAGACCCGAGGGAGTGCTCCCGGTTGGCTCTTTAAGCGTCGAGTTTTCAGATATAACCTCAATACTGGCATCAATGAAATCGAGAATTTGCCGCGTCCGAGTGGCTCTCAAATTGCGCTTATTGAGATTAAGAAAACGGGCAATAGTTCGGTGCTTATCAAAGATGCTGAATTCCTCGTAAACAATGTTAAATGGCGTGAAGCCATCCCTAAATCATTACATAACCACATCATCGACCAGCGCGGCCGTGCGCCACAAGGTGAAACGTTCGCTATCGATTTGTCTCTTTCCGGTGACGTATTTAGTTCGCTGGTTCTAGACCCATCTATTTCGGATATGCGATTGCGCGTAAATTGCGAGGGTTCGGGCGGCGCAGAGGTCATTGTTCACTACTTTGACGATTATAAAAAGTCCACGTTCTAAGGGGGCGTTATGTCAGCAATGATTGCGGAGGGTGCTCCGCAACAAACCGCATGGGGAAACATCGTCGGCGGAACAAATCAGGCGTTAACTAGCGCATTGAATATATGGCAGCAAGTAGAAACCGTAAAAGCAGCACGTAATAGCACTGGTCAAGGACAAGCCGAGCATGCTGCAACCACTGAATTGGACAACGGCGCAGCGGTGCTAGTTGAAGCGCCCAAGCCCACACCAGCAGAGGTTGCACAACAGCAGGCAAAGGCAGAAGAAAAGCTGCTTGGATTGCCCAAAAATACGGTGTTAGCTGGCGGCGGTGTGCTACTTGTGATTCTGTTAATTAAGGCGGTGAAGTGATGCAAAACCCTAAATCTTGGAAATATTTTGCCTATGGCGTTGCTATCTCTGCATGCGGTGCTGTTGTGGCGGAAGTGGTTCGTGACCTCTATCGCAAGTATGCCGTTCGGGGGGCTAAGTAATGCTTGGGGCGGGAATGGCTGCTTTAGGTGGCATGGGCGGCGGTGGTATGCCTGATATGGGAGGAATGATGGGTGGTCTACCCAGTTCTAGCGCTACATCAGGTACGGGTGACCAAACTCAAAATATCGGGTTCACTGGGCAAGGTGTAACGTTCGGCGGCGGTGGTAACACTCAACTGCTTATTGTTGGCGGTGTTGCACTTGCCTTATTCTTTATTTTTAAAAAATGAGAATAGCCCATTTCAATGAGCTGACAAATGTACGTTCTGCGGCGGGCTCTGACGCAGACTATGATGCAATATCGCATCAAGTTGCGCGGGGCGTGGCGCTGCTTGTAGAGTCCAACGGGTGTTACTGTGTTTTACGGTTGGACCCTGATGGCTTATGTGTTGTGTGTGCAGCGGGTAAGCATTTGCTTAAAATTGCCCCCTGTATTGTGAAATTGGCGGTGCATCATAATGCGCCGTCAATCATCTTCCACACGCGCCGCCCTGCGCTCGCTCGGCATCTTTCAGCTTACAATTTTAAATACGAGATGACTGACAAAAATGGTTATCTCGTTTTTCGCATGAGGAGCGACGACTATGGGCTCTAAATCGAGTTCAGACAGCCGTCAGACTACCAATAACACCAACACGTCGTTAGGGGTGAATGGTGATAACAATGGTTACATGACTGTCGGCAACGGCAATACATATAACATTCAGCAAACGGACCATGGCCTAGTTGATGGCATGGTAAGTATCTGGGGGGATATGGCTGGCATTCAGCACTCAATGATGGGTGTGGTCGGTGATATGGCTTATGACAATGCACAAATGACTCAGAATGTTATGAGTGATGGTTTTGCATTTGCAGGCGGTGTATCTCGTGATGCAATCGACGCGATGCGTGATACCAATCGTGACTCATTGGATTTTGCTGAATCCACGCAAGGTGCGGCGTATGACCTTGTTGCACAAGGGGCAGGCGCGGCTTTTGACTTTGGTCGTGATGCGCTTGATGTGGGGCGAGATGGTCTGGAAATCGGGGGTAATCTAGCACGAGACGCACAGCAGCAGGCTTTTGCATTTGGTGCTGATGCACTTTTTGCAGCGCAAACCGCACAAAATAACGCGTTTGAGCATAGCATAGCGTCATCACAATCTGCTTTGGATTTTGGCGCCGGTGCTGTAGATGCAATGTCAAATCTGGCTGGCGACAGCATGCAGTACAACGCGGCACTGAGCGAAACGGCAATCTCTGAAAACAGTTCGTTGGCTGCGGGTATTGCATCGCTGACAGCGGATATGCAGCAATCTAATAATGATTTTGCGGCGGGTGCACTCAATACAACTGTTCAAGCAGTATCAAGTGCAACGGGCGAAATGAGTAATCTTGCTCGTGATGCTATGTCAATGAATGCGCAGCTTAGCGCAAGTGCGATGGAAGCTTATGACCGCGCAGGCGACCAAACGCTATTGGCTCACAAACAAGCGCTTCAATTCGCTGACCACGCTTCACGTTCAGATGGTCAACAACTAGCCATATCGACCAATAAAACAATGACCTATGTCATGTTAGGGGTAGGCGGCTTGGCGCTGGCAATGGTCTTTTTAGGGAGGAAATAGTCATGATGATGATAAACCATATGGTCAAAGGTGGGATTTGGGATATCAATCGTGCTGGGCGTTCGCTTGCTGTTATACGTGCTCAGCCGGGTTTGCTATTCACTGTCTTTGATTTAAAAGGCGAAAAGATAATTGACTCTGAATTGCCACAGGGCACCAATTTATCAGATATGCCGTTTGAACGTATGCAACTTGTTGCACAGCGAGAAATGGATGTGACTGTGTGGGTGAGTAATTATCAATACAGCTACACAGAGCAGCCAACGCGCCCTGATAGGATTGCAGCGCGTAAAATACCGCTGTTGTCAGGGAAAAACCTATTGCTTGATTATGACCCGCCACGCCAGCGAGCAACGGTGTCATTTCCTATGCCTGCTTGGGTGGGTGGCAAAGATATGTATATCCAGAGCGGGATTGTGTACAACGCGCGACAGTACGCCGCCAATCAGGAAATCGAAATTACTAATTACGGTGAAATGTACTACTACGTACAGGACCCCAGAGGGCAGTACTTTTTCCAGCAAGAGAATGTGGACCCGACGCCGACTACCGCGCTTGCGCTTGTCCCATCTTATACGCAAGTCACACGTTCGCAGCTAGATGAAAAGAATGTGCCTTATTTCGACATTCTTATACCGCCTGAATTGGATAACGTACCAATACGATTCGACCATGAAATCAAGCATCGTTATGTCATTGGGAGCGATACTCCCCATCTTTCTACGACGTCGAGATTGCTTTATACCGTCGGTGGTGTTGAGTCCGAAGAGTTGGCAGAGATGTACTTAATGTCGCCGAGCGGCGGGCATGATGGGCGTAATATATATCGAAATTACGGGCATGTCAGTCTATCTGCTGGAGCGCACAGGTTTTACATGGTTGAGCGGTATCACGGCGGATATCCCCAGTTTGGGATGGAGGCATGGGGGCCGTCAGGCTCATATTTACTGTCATTTAAAACTGACCAGCCCGTATTTAGAGTGGAAGGCTATGCCGACATTCTAGAGGAGCGCACATAATGCGCTTCTCACAGCAGCATATAGTTCTAGGGCTTGTATTAATTGGAGTAATTCTATTTATGAAAGATGCGAAACCGCGTGGTATTAGAAACAACAACCCGCTGAATATAGAAACAGGTGAAGACTGGCTTGGCCTTACAGGTAGTGACGGCCGCTTTGTGATATTTGAGACGCCAGAACATGGTATTCGTGCTGCGGCTCGTATCTTACGAACATACTCAAGTAAATATGGCATTAATACCGTAAATACCATCATAAGTAGGTGGGCGCCACCAGTTGAAAATGATACTGAGGGCTACATCGAGTTTGTGGCAGACAAAGCAAATGTGAATGCAAATGAAGTGCTGTCACCGGAAGAGTATCCGAGGGT
The DNA here is from genome assembly GCF_001625595.1 of Pseudoalteromonas luteoviolacea NCIMB 1942. Classification (GTDB taxonomy): domain Bacteria; phylum Pseudomonadota; class Gammaproteobacteria; order Enterobacterales; family Alteromonadaceae; genus Pseudoalteromonas; species Pseudoalteromonas luteoviolacea_A. The sequence goes on along the minus strand of NZ_AUXT01000173.1, from coordinate 36,369 downwards.
GATAGCAGCAATGATTCATATGGAAAACGGACAACAGCCGTACAACTTGGAAACTATTAAATCTGGTTTCGAATGGGGGTTCTATGGATAAAAATTTGATTAAGTGGGGGCCATGGGTTATTGGCTTGGGTGTGGCTTATTATGTTTTCTCAAAAGCCCGAAATACAGTAGAGGAAGCAGTCGATACCGTTGGTAAGCCAATCGGAGGCGCACTGGCAGAACTTCAATTTTTAATCAATGGCTCTCATGCTGTGACTAGTTCTTATGTCGGTTTTGTGCTTGATAGTGAAAAGCTAGACGAAAATTACAAAGTAAAAGACATGCTTTGGTATGAAGGAATATCAAAACTCAATGAAGGTAATGACGCGATGCTCAGGGAAATTTTTGATAGAAACAAGGTGTTGAAGCCTCAGTATATAGTGCTGTTAGACGGTGAGGTCAATCCTGAGATTTTGTTCACAATCAATAAGGCGTAATTATGGATATTAGCCTTGATACTGTTGTAATCGTGATATCTCAATGTGGTACTTTGTACGCCGCAGTTACAGCAAATAAAACAGATATTGCATGGTTGAAAGATGCTGTAAAAGAGTTAAAAGAAAAGATAAATTAGCTTGAAGCTTGGGACCAAGTTGGGACTAAAAGCCAAACCAATATAACCTACTTATACCCCGTTTATTTTCTGCAACCGCAGTAATAACGGGGTATATAGGGTTATTCAGTTTTTTTATGTGGGTTCGACTCCCTCTCTCTCCGCCATTTCTTCCCCTTTAAAATCAATCATTTATAAATCACTTGCTCAATTTTGGGGCGGTTTTGGGGCGGTCTTCGCCAAATCCTAATTGTTCACTAACGCGTTTTGACATGTCAGGCACTTCGTTGTGCATCCATTTTCCAGAGTGTTATTCAAGCATTTTTGTAGATGTATGACCAAGTTGATTTACAATCCTGCGTCCTTATTTCTAACAGCCTCATAAACATCATCGATATTCACCTTAACTGACCTTTAAACCAGTATACTCTTTGTTCAGCGACTGTGCTTACTATTCAATTTATAAATAGGTTAGACTATCTATAGTTTGCATCTCTTTTATATCCAAGGCAGGTAGATTAAATGCATGATGACCAATGCTTTTCTAACACTTATTTAGAGCCCTTAAAGCATATTGCTTCAGGTGGAATGGGAGAGGTGTTCCTAGCTCGCGATACCAGATTAGATAGAGAAGTTGCGGTAAAGGTCCTTAAAAAACGGCTTAGTAAATCGGATGAGTCAGATCTAGAAAGTGCACTGAGTGAAGCTCGGCTGATGGCAAGGGTGAATCATCCAAATATCGTTCAGCTGTATGATGTTATCGATAGCGCTAGCGGTATTTTATTGGTAATGGAGTTTGTAAATGGACGTACGTTAGCGCAGTACCAAAAACAATCCCTAATGTCTTTATCTGAAAAGCTTGAATTGCTTAGGCAGATATCATTGGCGATTAGCTATTCTCATGAACGCTCAGTTTTACATTGTGATATTAAAGCCACAAATATTTTGATAACTGACAACCAAGTCGTCAAGGTGACAGATTTCGGTATTGCAAGTATTTCAGACCGAAAGCATTTTATTACGAACAATGATAAGGGCTATGGCAGCTATGGCGCGATGTCACCCGAACAAGTCGAAGGGAAAAGCCTCACCCAAGCAAGTGATATTTTTTCGTTTGGCATTCTTGCTTATGAGTTAGTTTATCAAAGGCACCCTTTTGGAACGGATAAAGGGGAATTATTGGCTAAGAGTATAGTCAACAATGAGCCTTTATCTGGATATGCGATTGAGTCAGTCGTTTCTCACCAGCTTGAAGAGTTTTGTCGTTGCTTATTACAAAAGTCGCCTCAGGATAGACCAAAAAGTATGGTCCAAGTCGTGTCCGAATTAGAAAATATCTTGTTAATAGAGGAGCAGGGTAATTCAGAAGACACCGTCGAAATCGGCCATATTGCAAACACCTTAACTTCTGCAGATATCAAGGATAATCATACCTCTACACATCGTGGCTTGCGTCATAGAGCGATTCTGCCCTTAGTAGGGGTCATTTTTTCAATCGTAGCAGCGCTATTGTTTGTTTCTAACCAAAGCGATGACATTCAATATGCCATTGTTTTAGAACCTGAAATGCAAATGACAGAGGGGTTTGCACAAGATGGATATTTGACGAAGTCCGCGATTGATAACGCTGTAAGGCAAGCTGTAATAAATACTGACTTATTAGAGTTGGTGGCTTACTCATCTAACCAAGGCAGCGAAAGTTTAGCAAGCCTAGTAAAGTCCACTGGTGCGGATATTGTACTAGTTCCCAAAGCGAAATGTGACATTCAAAGATGCCATGCTCGGTTGTCTCTTCTTAGTAGTGATAAGTTGGTCGTTGAAAAAGAAATGAGCGGCAGTGTTCAAAGTAGGGACTTTATGGAAGTTGATACAATGTTTCGTTCTTTGTCCGCTCAAGTTCTCGGTAATAGCCCCAGCGGCATGAGTTCCAATAAGCGTGTTAATCCTATCGCATATCGCCACTTCGCCTATTTGTATAATGAGGTTAACTTTAAGGGGCAGTATACGAGGGCCCACTTTGATCAAGCGATAGCATTACTTGAGCAAAACCCAAACTTTTATTCTTTATACTCGTTGATTAGAGAGATAGGTCTTGAGCTGTATTACATTGATGCGGATAAACGTATTTTAGAGCGACTGAAAAGTGTTTTTCAATCTGTACCAAGGGAGTACAGCGAATCAAAGGCATACTTAGTAGATAAGTTGTACATTGCCATTGAAAGTGGCCAGCATCACCTAGTTGAGGACTTATTTGATAGATTAGCCTTATATGGTGAGTCTGCATTGGTTTATCACCTTAGAGGGAATTTGGCTCAGGGAAATTACGACTTGCCACTTGCTATCGCAAACTTTAAAAAGTCTTTGCAGCTTAATCCAAACCTAAAGACCTACTTTAATCTAGCTAATGCGCTATATGACAACTCTCAAATAACAGAATCACGAGAGACGCTTGAGTATATCAGGAGCGAATATCCGTGGTATAAGGAAGCTAACAAACTGCTTGCTGATATACACTTTTTAGAAGGCAACATATTACTTGGAATTACCTTATACAACGAAGTTGGTACTGGAAATATGAATGCAATTGATCATAATAACTTGGCACTTGGGTATATGGTGACTGGCAATGGACTAGAAGCGCTAAAAAACGCGCAAAAAGCGGTTTCAATGAGTCCTGACAATACCGCTTTTATACTCAATTTAGCTGATATCAATATATTGCTTGAGGATATCGAACAAGCACATAATCACTATAGAAAAGTGATAGAACTGAATAATGGCAAACAAGACTTCAATAGTTATTTGGAAATTGGCCAGGCATACGCACAAACTGGGCAACATAAAAACGCGCTAGAAGCCTTGTACAACGCAATAAAGCTATCTACGGATAAAATTCTCTACGCTTACAGTGCCGCAATAATCTATACATTATCTGGAGAAACAAAGTCAGGTTTTTTACACTTTAAAGAATCAATTGCTGGCGGTTACGAAGCAAGCTGGTTCGACTTTCCATGGTTTCGTCCACTTTGTCATTACGACGAATTTAAAATGGTACTGTCTCAGCTGAAAGCTTCCAAAGTGTGTAAGGGGCAGTGAACATATCTGTGGGCCTAAATTTATAGGCCCATCCTATAATTTATTTTGGTCTTCGGATAACTATCACTGGGTCGATGGGTGCTGTGTGTTGCAATTCAAGGTTGCTGTCGTCAGTGACTATGTCTATCTGTGTTAACAAAAAGTTAAATCTGGCTTCAGCTGCGGTCGTCACTAACTCTTTCTTCGATACGTTCACTGTACATGTTGTCTTATCAGTGGAAAGTTCATATGAAAACTTTTGCGTAGCCGGGTTGATGATAAGGTCAAACAATGGCAGTGAGTCAGAAAATCTAAAGCCTTTCTCATGTATAGTAAATACCAATGTGTACTCTTGAAGTTCCGCCTCTTGTTCTATGATGATAGGCTTTTCTACATAATTCACTGCTCCTGCATTTCCACCGACTTGTCTATAGATAACCCAGGTGGAAGTAGTCTCTAATTTATCCTTGTCTTGGCCTGGTATTATTACTTCTTGCTCTGACTTTTCTTGTAAAATATCGAAATAGAATGTATTTGGCGCATCCATTTTAACTCCTTTTCAAATTTGCATTGTATGGTTTAACTACGTTGAGACATTGAAGGTAAAGTTAGCACAAGAATGTATTACAGCGTATTACACTGCAACGCCGCAAAGTCCATATTGTTTTGTGCTGCTATACTTACATTAGACTCCGTTGTGATTATTTCAAGAATGAAACTAGACAAAATCCCATCTGAACAAATTGGTTCTATTCCTCGCACTGATGAGTTGATTAAAGCGTATCTAAACTATTGTGAGGGCAGGTTAACCTATAGTGAACTGAATAAAATGGCAGAAAAAGAAACTTCACAGGTAATGCATGAATTAGAAGCATTAGGCTGTGAAGTACTTAGTGATGGTGAACAACGAAAGTTTGATGGGTTTGCGCACTATTGTCTTCATCACTCGCCGCGTTTTGGTCCAGAGGGGCTGGTAGTTGATTTTTCGGATGGGCATAAGCGATTATTTGCTCCTCACCTATGTAAAGCACCATTTAAGTATGAGCACACAGCAGATGAATTTCTGGCGTTTGCAATTAAGCAAACGTCCAAGCCAGTCAAACAAGCTGTGATTTCGCCGTCAATGCTAAGCTTGGTTTATCCTCCCAATGGGCTGGAGGGATATAGCCATCAACAGTTCATAAATGACTTAATTAAGGAACATGTTTCTGAAGTAAAAAGGTGTTTGGCACTCGGGGCGCATAAAGTGCAAATTGACTTTACAGAAGCAAGGTTATCTTTAAAGCTTGACCCTTCAGGTGGTATGTTACAATCATTTGTTGACCTAATTAACACATGTTTAGCGGAGTTTAGTAGATCAGAGCGACAGCGCATTGGCGTGCACACGTGCCCTGGCGCTGATATCGATGCGACACACAGTGCAGAGATAGATTACAAACATTTATTGCCAACATTATTCAATATCAAAGCGGGCTGTTTTTATGTTGCTTTGAGAGGGGAGCAAGAGCCTAAAAAAGTGTTGCGATTATTAGGCAGTATTATTAAACCCTCACAAAAAGTTTTTATAGGCGTTACTAACCCCATAGATCCCAATATAGAAACCGCAGAAGACATTCGAGATCTTATTTTAATGGCTGCAAACTTTATTCCCGTGTCTCAGCTTGGCACGACGGATGATTGTGGTTTTTCTCCATTTGCTGACGATATTTCGACTGCCAGAGGTATTGCATATCAAAAAATCAGTGCGAGGTTGGCTGGTACTAAATTGGCTGAACAGGTTCTTTCGGGTAGGTAGTGGGGTTGTTTATGGCCAGATGTTATACACGTAAGTCAGTTATGCTGTGCTGGATAGATAAATGTCAGGTTTTATCGTTTAGCCATATGTGGTGTCTATGAGCGACGAGTCATTGAAGCAGCAAATTGAATTGCTGGAGCAACAAATTCTTGATTTGGAGATGGAGAATCATCAGCTATCTCAAATGGTATCGGCCTCAAAGCTGGAAAATCATAAACTGAGAGAAATCCAGAAGTTAGCGAAAGTCGGTACATGGAGCTTAAATCACTTGAGCTATAAACTTACATTGTCTGAAGAGCTTCAAATTCTGTTATTAGGTGGAGATACCAAAACCAAGGTGCTTAGCTGGGATGTTTTTCTTGATTTGATTATCAGTGAACACAATAACAATATCGCACGGTCTATCACTGAGGACGTTATTCTCGGCGGACAAAAAAAAGTGTTTGAGCATAGTATTAAAACACCAGATGGCCAAACTCGATATATCAAACATTTCTGTGAGACTTTTTACAATTCGATTGGGCAACCGCTTAATTCAGTTGGCCTAATGCAAGACGTTACGGATGAAAAAAGTAATGCAATGCAATTGGAGTTGTTATCTGTCACGGATGATTTGACTGGCCTTTATAACAGACGAAAAATGAATGAAGTGCTCGTTAGCCAACATGATATCGTGCAGCGTTATCAAAGTGATTGTTCTGCAATCTTGTTGGATTTGGATAGTTTTAAACAATTTAACGATCTATTTGGCCACCAGACCGGAGATATCGTGCTGACCTCTGTTGCAAATATGATGAGTAGCCATATGCGTAGCGCAGATATTTGTGGTAGATGGGGAGGTGAAGAGTTTTTAATTGTGTGTCAAAACACAGCATGTGAACAAGCTGCTGTTGCTGCCGAAAAGCTAAGAAGTGTATTGGCAGCCATTGAGCTCTCGTGTGCTAAACAAGTGACAGGAAGCTTTGGTGTTGCACAAATTGTTAAAGGAGAAGAGCTAGTGGCGTTCTTGCAAAGGTTGGACAAAGCGTTATACCGGTCAAAAAATAGTGGTCGCAATAAAGTAACTGTGTGTAATTAATCTTTTCTGCATAAAGGCGCTCTGCTGGGGTATTTAAGGCAATATGGAATTTTCAATTGCTGAACATAGAAAAGTGGCTAATAATTAAACATAATGCGTTGAGCGTGAAATTTCACTGAACCCAGGAAGGCTGGGCCGATACGCCTTACTTCTGGTTTCATATAGAGTGCAGACTAGTGGTTTTAAAACTCTGGTTGCGTAAGACAACAAGTACCTTATGGGCGTGTGATGCAAGAAGAGTTGTTAAATTCAGTAATTAGAATTACCAAAACGAGAGATATCGACTCATTAGAATATAGCTTACTGTCCACGATACAGGAATTTATAGTGTGTCAAAGTATCTCGGTATACAAGACTATCAGTGGCAATGAGCCATGTAATGTCGAACGCAGTTTATCATTAAATGTACGAGACGTTGGAGAGTACGAGTGGCTAGACCGAGAAGTCATTGATATGCCACATAGAGAGCTTAGTTCGTGTTTACAGTCCGCGTGCAGCATCACGATGCAAGATCCCTCCGGAACAGAAAGGCGCTGGTTACCGATTGTTATCCATGACACCCCCGTTGGTGCCATCGAAGTGGAATGTGAAGGGTTGGATAGCGCGCAGCAAGTAATGTTGAATGCGTTTGTGCGTATTTATGAAAACTACTTAACTATCCTGCGTGAAAATGAAAGGGACAAATTAACAGGTCTGCTGAATCGGCAAACATTCGATAAAAAGCTTAAGCAGCTGCTAGAAAAGCAGATGATTGAGCAAAATAGATCGATTAGAGACGGTAAAGATCTTCGCTCCCAACATCAAGGTGCAACGTCTTGGTTAGCGATGATTGACATTGATCACTTCAAAAATGTGAACGACACATATGGACATGTTTGCGGTGACGAAGTGCTGCTGATCTTAGCACAGCGTATGCAGGACTTTTTTCGCTCTACGGATCTGTTGTTTCGGTTTGGTGGCGAGGAGTTCGTTATTGTGTTTGAACCGGTAGATTACAACTCCATCAAGGATAAAATGAGTAAATTTCTCAATTTGGTGCACCAAACACAGTTCCCTTTTGTTAAGCAGTTAACTGTCAGCGTGGGATTAGCCCGAATAAGCCCATATGACTTTCCAATTAACGTGCTAGAAAATGCCGACAAGGCACTTTATTTTGCGAAAGAGCATGGTAGGGATCAAGTGAGTTTTTATGAGGAGCTGGTTTCTCGTAAACAGGTTACAAACCATATTGAGAGCAGTGATATCGATTTGTTCTAATGAGTCGATATTACGCCATCAATACGACGTTATTTGATTATTTTACTGTTCTATCTTGGACATTTTTTTTAAACTGTTGATCCTTGTCTATTTCCAGCTAAATTCTTATGTTGCATATAATTCAGTCTAACCGTATGGAAGCGCTGCAAAGCCAATTTAATACGGTGATGAAAACAGCGCCGCTCGATGATCCATTTCAACAAGAAATTGTGCTGGTGCAATCACCTGGGATGTCTCAATGGCTTAAAAATGGCTTGAGTACAAGTGTGGGAGTTGCTGCACAGATAGATTTTCCGCTACCGCTCAGTTTTATATGGCGCCTATATCAGCAGTTTTTACCTGATGTGCCAGCTGAGTCGCCTTACAACAAAGCCAATATGACGTGGAAGTTATTCAACATTCTGCCCACGAAACTTCTTAAATCAGAATACTCAGCTTTGGCCAATTATTTGGGGCTAGACGCAAATGATGTGTCTGAGTTAGATACTGATGAGCTAGATGGACTAAAGCTGTTTTCACTGTGTGAGAAAATTGCCGACGTCTATGACCAATATTTGATGTATAGGCCGGATTGGTTGGCTATATGGGGATCTGGAGAAGATAAGTTAACTGATGTTGATGTAACGATCGCAAATTGGCAGCCTGATTTATGGCGCGCGCTGCTTTCTCATACGCAACAGCTGGGGCAAAGTGCCTACAATCGCGCAAACATGCACGAGCAATTAATTACAGCACTGACAAATGCGCGAGCTGAAGAGTTGCCAGAGCGAATTTCTATTTTTGGTTTGTCGGCTATGCCTACAAGTCAGCTTGAGGTTTTTCAGGCATTGGGCAGCAAAACCGAAGTATTACTGTTCTTTTTTAACCCCAGTGAGCATTACTGGGGAGATTTGGTAGATGAAAAAACACAGGCGAAGATTAATGCAAAATTTGCCAAGCGCCCATCTATTGATGCTCAAAATGACCAAGAGCAAGACTACTATAATGTCGGTAACCCTTTGTTGTCCTCTTGGGGGAAATTAGGGCGAGATTATCTTGAGCAATTACTACAACTAGATGCACGATGGCTTGATGGATTTGTAGAGGACTTTACAGACAGTCTATTGTCTAAAATACAGGAAGAAGTTTATCAACTGGCATTTAAAGGCGAATCGCTGCAGGCAGATCCAAACTGGTTTGTAAATGATGAAGGTAAAATTGCTATCAATTTAGATGACAATAGCATTAGGTTACAAGATTGCCATACTCCTTTAAGAGAAGTTGAATGTTTGCACGATCATTTGTTGGGGCTATTCAATCAGCATCCTGATTTAACACCCAAAGATGTGATTGTGATGATGCCAGATGTAGGACGTTACAGCCCTTACATTGAGGCGGTTTTTGGCAGTGCACAAGAAACACGCAAAATTCCTTTTGCGTTGGCTGATATGGCGATTGAACAAGAAAAGCCTGTATTAACCTCTTTTGTCACCTTAGTTAATTTGCCTTTCAGCCGATTTGGGGTATCGGATATTTTGGATTTATTAGGTGTGGAGGCCATTGCAAATCGCTTCGAAGTTGAAGAGCGGGAGTTTGAGCAGATTAAATATTGGTTGGAGCAGGTGGCGATTAAGTGGGGTTTGGATGCAAGTAATAAAGCAGAGCATGGCTTACCTGAAATCCCTCTAAATACCTGGTTGCATGGTCTTAATCGCCTGTTATTAGGTATCGCAAGTGCACGTGAGGATATTGCTTTTGGAGATGTATATCCAGCTGATTTAGTTGAAGGAATGGCAATTAACACTTTGAGTAAGTTAGTTGCATTTACTGAGGCGCTCAATGTAGCAAAAACAAATCTTAATCGTCCTGCGAACTTGGCTCAAAAAGCTGAGTTGTTAAAGCAGTTAATTGGTGAATTTTACCATCAAGAGGCTGAACAAAGTTGGGACTTGATGTTGCTTACTAAACTAACTGACACTTTACAAAAACATTTTGAAAATGGGGATATGTCAGGGGTTGTTGAACCGCGCGTTTTGGCATATTTAATAAAGCAAGGAATTCAGGAAAAAGGTGTCGGACAGCGTTTTCTATCAGGGGCCGTTAATTTTTGTACACTGATGCCAATGCGCGCCGTACCGTTTAAGGTAGTGTGCTTGCTAGGTATGAATGATGCGGATTATCCTCGGCAAGTGCAGCCAATTGGGTTTGATTTAGTCCCCAACTCGACACGCCGAAAAGGTGACCGTTCACGAAAATTGGATGATAGGTATTTGTTTCTGGAAGCACTATTGAGTGCTCGACAACACTTTTATATCAGTTTTATTGGTCGATCATGTTTCAACAACGAGGTACAAGTACCTTCAGTGTTAGTGAGTGAGCTGTTTGAGTATATTGACCGAAGCTTTTACTACCCAGATAGTGCGATTAAACCAAGCATAAATCTGAAACTGTATGCGCCGCTCCAACCGTTTAATCCTATTCACTACACAAAAGGCTTGCAGCACAGTTATAACCCAAACTGGCTGTTATCATTTGAAGCGCAAGCATCGACACCCGCTTCGCCTATTGAGTGCCTATTACCAGATGAGTTAGAAATCAATCAATTGATGCGAGCTTGTATTGCGCCACAAAACTATTTTTATCTATATTGTCTGGGGGTAAAAATAAACCCCGTGGCTGAATATCAAGACGACTCAGAACCTTTTGCATTAGACCCACTAACCAGATACCAGTATTTACAAGAAATTGTCGAGTGTAGCTTGAATAATTCACCGATTAAGGCTGCACAAGTCTTGCAAAGGGGTGAACTTGGACAAGCGTTTATCGGTGAAATCCAGTTAGAGTCTCTTCAGCAACGTGTTTTACCTATGGTAGGAATATTAAAGTCACACTTAACGGACTTGCGTGCACCGGTTGAAGTTTCATTAGAAATTAATGATGTAAAACTGGTCGGCTGGCTAGATAAACTGACGGCTACTAAACAAGTGTTCTATCGTCCGGCCAGCATTAAAGCAAAAGATAAAATAAGGGCGTTTTTATGTCATTTGCTGGCGAACTTAACAGTTTCAGCAATGCCAACGGTGGTTATTGGGTTAGATGAACAAGTGACTTTTGAGCCAATTGACAGCAAGAGTGCTGAGCGGCTACTTTACGAATGGGTTGATTTTTATAAACAAATAATAACTCGGCCAGTTCCATTCTTTCCTGCCACGAGTTATGCGTTTGCCAGCAGCGATGATTTGAGTAAAGCACAAAGTAAATTTGCTGGTGGGCAGTATGTTGGTATTGGTGAGTCAGAAGACCCGTATGTGGCGCTTAATTTTAGCGCGCTTGAACCTTGCCTTGAAGAGTTTATGTTATTAAGTAAATCTATTTTAGGCCCCATGATAGCACTTGAACAGGAGGCTCACCATGGAGATGCTTAATCCGCTTTCCATGCCGTTGCATGGCCATAATTTAATCGAAGCGAGTGCCGGTACGGGCAAAACATACACGATTACGGCTTTGTATTTACGTTATTTATTAGGGCTTACTGGTAAGGACCAAGAAGCGGTGCTTGGGGTTGAGCAAATCTTGGTTGTTACCTTTACCGAGGCGGCAACGCAAGAAATCAAAGACCGAGTTAGGGCGAGAATTATTGACGCGAGAGACGCCTTGTTAGGCGCCCCTTGCGAAGATCCGATAATTACAGCGTTGTTATCGCGGGTAGAAGACAAGCAAAAAGCGTTTACGTTACTTGATGCTGCTGCAAAGTCTATGGATGAGGCAGCGATTTTTACTATTCACGGCTTTTGTCAAAGGATGTTAAAGCAACATGCCTTTGAGTCTAGGTTGAGTTTTAACTTGGAATTTATTCTAGACGAAACCGAACTAATAAAAACGGCCATCGAGGATTATTGGCGCAGGTTTTTATACGCATTAGATAAGGAACAAACGGCGCTTGTATTGGAGCAGTTTGCTCATCCACAAAGTTTAATGAAAAAGTTGTTGCCACTTTTGAGCAAATCGAGTGCAGTATTAACGCCACAAGTAAAATTGGAGGATGTGTTAACTGCGAGAACACAGTATCAGCAACGCGCTATGCAGTTTAAAATCGCACTGCGAGAGTCTGACTTTATCGGGTGTTTAGAGAGCTCCGCACTTGCTAAAAATAAAGCGCCAGGACGAAAAGGAAATATTCAGGCATTGGCCGAATATAGTGAGTCGGATCATTGGTACTTTGAATTTGGTAGTAGTGGGCATTCATTTTCTTTGTGGGGCAGTGCTCAGCTAAGTGACCCGAAAAACTACAAAAAGAACGCAGAACTAATCAGCCATTCAATAGTTGCCCAATTTGATGAAATGGCGACTTTACATCACAAAGTTAAGCATTTGTTTCCCATCGCATTGTTGCAGCATGCCCTAGAGCATGTAAAAGTCATTTTAATGCAACATAAACAAATGCAGAGTACGATTTCTCCTGATGATTTGTTGAGTAACTTATTCCAAGCGTTGCGATCAGACGTAGGCGAAGACTTAGCGAACAAAATTGTTCAGCAATACCCAGTTGCACTCATTGACGAGTTTCAGGATACAGATCCGGTTCAATACGGAATTTTTAGCACTATTTACCGAAATAGTGAAAGCAGTGGGTTAACAATGATAGGTGACCCTAAACAGGCGATTTATGGCTTTAGAGGGGCTGATATATTCACATATATTGGTGCTAAGCACGCTGTTGAGCAAAGCCGGCACTTTACATTAGCTAAGAACTATCGCTCAGCCAAAACGGTTGTAGAAAGCGTAAATACTATTTTTACCCAGCATGACAATAGTTTTATATTTAATGATGCCATCCCATTTTATTCAGTAGATGCGCAGGACAAACCCGCCGATAAAAGTTTATCAATAGAAAGCGATTCACAGAGTGTATTGCGATTTTGCGTCTATGACAACGCGGGGGAAATTGCAAGCAAAGCACATGCATATCCGATGTTGGCAAAAATTTTTGCGACAAAAATAGCGGCCTTGCTCGCCAAAGCAAAAGATGGCCAAGCACATATTGGTGGTGAACCTGTAAAAGCCGCTGACATTTGTGTCTTGGTACGGGACAGAAACGAAGCCCGTGTAATGAAGCAGGCTTTAAAAACGACTGGTGTGAGCGCTGTATATCTTGCACGGGATAGTGTTTTTGGACAACCAATCGCAAATGCCCTGAGTCAGTTTTTACATGTGCTACATGGCTCCTATGATGAAGCTGCATTACGAGGTGTGCTTGCAGCACCGCTTTTCTCGCTAGATTACGATCAAATATTCACTCTGTCTCAAAATGAACAGCAATGGCAAAGCTACTTGGAACTGTTCGCAGAGCTTAAACAGGTTTGGTATCGCAGTGGTGCTATGGCGATGTTAGAGAAGTTACTAGTGCACAATCAATTGGCAGACACCTGGCAGCGCTGTGGTCATGAAGTTGAGCGTTGGTTAACCGACTACCGACATCTCGCCGAGTTATTACAGCATAAGCAAATAGAGTTAGAAGGTACGCAACGCGTGCTTAGGTGGTTAAGCATTCAGTGCTCAGAGTTGACGCTAGATGGTGCGCAGCTGCGATTAGAAAGCGACGCAAATTTAGTGAAAATTGTCACCATGCACGCATCTAAAGGCCTGGAGTACCCGATTGTTTACATGCCTTTTGCGACAGGATATCGAGAGCCTAATGAAGTTGTATATCATCAGGACAACACGTTGGTGGTTGATTTAGAAGCAGACTCAGCTGCGCAAGAAAAAGCAGCCAAGGAACGCCTAGCAGAAGACATTCGCTTACTGTATGTTGCGCTCACACGTGCTGTGCATTTCTGTGAACTTGGTATGTACAATTTGCCGCTAGGAAGAAGCAAAAAAGTCGGGATTAATCAAACAGCACTTGGCTTTGCATTATTTGCCAACACCCAGTTTAAAGGCGCGCAAGATTGGCACAGTGCATTGGACGCAATTTGCGAATCGAATGTTGCCATGTCATTAGAAATCTGCTGTGATGCTGAGCAACACGATTTTGAGCCTGATGAACATGAGCATGTTGAAAAATTATCAGTTAAAGCACAAACTGCGCAGATTGAATGTGATTGGCGTACAACGAGCTTTAGTCAACTGAGTTATTTGTCGCACCATGACGAACGTCCATCTGGTGCGCTAGATGAGCATCATGAGCTTGACCTACCGACACTAAAAAAGACGCCGATAAAGTCACCTTATACGTTTGTGAAGGGAGCAAAAGCGGGTAGCTGTCTGCATGAAATATATGAGCAAATTGACTTTACCAGTGCTCATTCCCCTATCAACTCAGACAAATTACCGCTTCAAGAAGCTGCGGCAGCGTGTTTAGATAAATATCAAATAGATACAGAGTGGTTAGAGTCAGTGTGCAGTTGGGTTGAACACAGCCTTAGTACTCCACTCTCGCCCTGTGGTGAGCTTTCACTGAGTGTATTAAAGCCTCAAGATTGTCTGGTAGAAATGGAGTTTTTCTTACCACTTAAAAAACTTCAATCGAGCAGACTCAACAAAGTCGTGAGTGAGATTACAGGGCAGCCCAGTTTTTTGAGATTTGAGGACGTGCAAGGCATGCTCAAAGGCTTCATTGACCTTATTTTCAGATGGCAGGATAGGTACTACATTCTCGATTATAAGTCGAATTATTTAGGGGACAAAGTAGAAGACTATAACGATGAAAATTTGCACTCAGCGATGTCATCACATCAGTATCACTTGCAGTATTTAATCTACACAGTTGCGTTGCACAGACTGCTCAAATATCGCTTAAAAAATTACAAACCGCATACTCACCTTGGAGGAGTGTATTACCTTTTCCTTAGAGCGCTGCCCGATGGTGGCGGAATTTACTTTAATCAGTTAAAAGAGTCGCAGTTACTTATGCTAGATACCTTGTTTGAGCAGGAGGAAGTGTAATGTCTCAATTTTCTCTGGACTTTAGCCAAAACACTTTCAATGACACACTGTTTCAAGACATCTTATTGGAACAAAACAAAACTAGAGAGGTCGACATTGCATTGGCAAAATTGCTCTGTCAGGGCAATACGGGTGATGTCTTCTATTTGATCTTGCTGTTATTACAAGCTGAGCAGAGTCAAAATAGCTGCTTGGTTTTAGCTGAAGTTGACTGGTTTAACCCCTTTTCATTGCAAAGCGAACTAATTACAGACAACCTAGAACTAACGCCATTTATAGAGCAGGGCAAGGCAATCGCGGCACTTGAGCAACATTCTGCTGTTGGAGAAGGTAAGCCCCTAGTGTTATTTGAAGGTCGGCTATATCTAGCCCGTTTAGCAAACTATGAAACTTATTTAGCTCGGCGATTTACCGCGTTAGCAAATAGGCCCATTTCCATTGAAAAAGATAGGCTGCGTGACCTGCTTAACCATTATTTTCCAGAACAAGACTTGGAATATGTAGATTGGCAAAAGGTTGCGTGTGCAATAGCCGCTTTAAGTGCATTTTGTGTCATTACAGGTGGCCCTGGGACTGGCAAAACGACAACAGTGACAAAACTCTTGGCCATTTTGCAGTCTTTGTACCAAAGTGCTCCTTTGACAATAAAATTAGTAGCACCTACGGGAAAAGCAGCCGCACGATTGGGTGAATCTATTATTGGAGCAAAAGGGCGCTTGTCATTGGGTTCTGAACTTGCCGCGAGAATTCCCGAGCAAGCACAAACCATTCACCGTTTGCTTGGTGTGATCCCAAACAGTAATAAGTACAAACACGATGCTACAAATCCACTACACCTTGATTTGCTCATTGTGGACGAAGCATCGATGGTGGATCTCTCTTTAATGACAAAGCTGGTTGAAGCGTTGCCTGAAGGTGCTCGACTGTACTTGTTGGGTGATAAGGATCAGCTCGCGTCTGTTGATACAGGGTGTATCCTCAATGATTTGTGTGCGGACTTGATACTCGGTAAAAATCCCGCCTATTCTCAAACACGCGCACAACTACTCAATGAACTCTGTTTTCATGGAAGTGCGCAGCTCAGTGGCGCTAAAAGTGCCTATAAGCTTCAAGATGCGATGGCATTCTTACAAAAAAGTCACCGATTCAAAAGTGATAGTGGTATTGGCCAATTGGCTTCGGCAGTGAACAATAATGATCAGCAACATTTAGATTGGGTGTTGCAGCAGGGGTTTAGTGAACTCAGTTTGTTTAACCTGACTAACGATTCTTATTTACACATGATAGAACGTGCCGTGTCTCGCTACAGTGAATATATACAGGCTATGCAGGCGCAACAAAACCCCGAGGTGATTCACGGCCTATTTTCACAGTACCAATTATTAGCTGCGGTTAGAGAAGGCCCTTACGGCGTTAACGAGCTTAATAAGCGTGTGGAGCGTAAATTGGCAGAACGCGGTGTAATATCCCCTTACAGTCGTTATTATGCTGGAATGCCTATTATGATCACGAAAAATGATTACCAACTTAAGCTTTTTAACGGAGATATAGGCATTATATTGCCTGTTGAAGGTGGTCAATTACAGGCAACTTTTATCGATGAACAGGGCTTTTTACGAGTCTTTAACCCAGCACGTTTACCGAGTCATGAATTGGTCTATGTGATGACAATACATAAGTCTCAGGGATCTGAGTTTGATCACACCGCAATGATATTGCCGCCGATACAACGGGCCAGACAAGGGGTTAACAGGCAACTGGTTTATACTGGCGTTACTCGAGCCAAAAGTCATTTTGAGCTTGTTTGCCAGCCACAGGTATTAAGGCTTGCCATGAAAAAGTCCGTGGGAAGAAATTCTGGACTCAGGATGAGGCTAAATTAACGTAAATAACATGTTTTTTATTTGTTTCGTTTTGATATTAGGCTATTGTTATGTGTGAAGCAGACGGACGACAAAATAACTGCTTTAATATTGCCCAGTGAATGTGCCGCCTCATGCAGTATGGCGGCCTTTTTTGTTGATATTACTATATAGTGTACTGCTGAATAATGTAATTATTACTTCAGGGTCTGTCACCTTATTCACTCCTTCCCCCATTGTTCATTATTTGACAATTGGCACTGATTATCGCTAGATTAAGTTTAAAGTAAATACTCTGGATTGAGTGACATGAGAAACCTAGAGCAACATCTCGTTCAATATGCAATGTATCACAGGGATAAGCGAAACATTAAAACACACCTTATTGGCGTTCCACTTATAGTGTTTGCAGTTATTATGATGGCCTATGTTCCCATATTTGAACTGTCAGGTTTGACAGTAACATTGGCAATGCTTCTGATCACCTTAGCTGGTGGGTATTACTTTTTCTTGTCTCCTACAATTGGCCTCATGATGGTTGCGATACTTATACTGGGCTACGCAGGTGTTTTATTGATACATCAAGGTATGTCATCCGGTATGTCTACTAACTGGATGTTTTATGGTTTTGGTGGTGGGTTGTTTATTATTGGTTGGATAATTCAATTTATAGGTCATTACTTTGAAGGTAAGAAGCCCGCTTTTGTTGATGACTTGATCGGGCTTTTAATCGGACCACTGTTCGTATTGACTGAAATACTCTTTAAGTTTGGCTTTTTGAAGAGCTTAGAAGATAAAATTATTGGTCAAGCTGGGGCATGTAGAAATTAGTCTTTATGCCCCACGCGACTTGCCCTTTAGAGGCTAATTCTGGTTTCTAGCTGTGCGCCTTTTAGAATCGTGATGTCCTGACAGTTCATTCTAATTTGGCCATTGTTAGTTTCTAGAATGTAACCTGCTTCTGGGGCTTTTTCTGGCGCAGCTTCACTTAACTGTTTACGGGCCCTGTGGACCATGATGTTCATATGGTTCATTTGTACACCAAGCTGTTTCGCCAAATCTTCACGGTAAACCCACCCCTGTAATTCAGGATCGAGCCCAGCCTGTTTGTCTTCGATACGGGTTCTGGCTAGGAGAAGGAGTAAGTAATGGTGACTGCGACTACCCAGATCAATTTCTTCACCTTCAACAATGAGAGATAGGTCTGTTTTCTCTTCGTCTAAGCTGACGGAAAAGTTAAGAGACAATGGTTTCACAGCGGGTTGTTGCTCTAGGTGCTTAGTCATTGTTGAGATACCAGCGCAGTAGAAGAGCCATTGCTCTCCAAATAAACTTGTTATCCCACCATCGATTAATGCTTGTCTATCAGAAGTATTTAAATCTTCTAAAAACCAATAATTTAATAATGCATCGTAGTAAACAATGTGAGATGGGTCTTGCTCGTTAGGAAGTAGCATTTGGTTTTGTATCTCAATAACGTTTCTAGGGTTATTTTGAGATACGAAATACTGACAGTTAGCATTTAAACTAGATACGACAAATGAATTTTGTCCTGGTGCCGCAAAGTCTATTTTATCATTCTCAGACAGTTGATAAGGTAAGTTTTTATCAATTTTTCGGTCATTGATCCAAATGCCATTGGTGCTTACATCTCGGATTAGCCAAGTTTCATTTGTGTACTCGATGATAGCGTGGTGCCGAGAAATACCGGGTTTGTCTAAAAAGGTGTCGACATTAAATTTAAAACGACCAAAGGTGTGGTAACTTTTCAGGTATATTTTTTCGAGCTTTTGCTCATCAATCAAGTAAGCCATAGATTTTCCTAGATTTCCGTATTATTGCTAAAGGTTAGCATCACGTATCAATTGCAGAAATTTTACCTGATAAAAGAAGTAGACTACTAGTGAAATGCTTCGTATTCCTTGATTATTTCGCGAGCAGCTACCTTTACTTCAGTGCTTGTTGCGTGCGAATAGCTCACTAGGAGAGGTTGTCCTAGTCAAAACTTTGCATTCTGTAACTTAAAAAATAGGCCCACCTTGGTGGGCACATATAAAGGGAAATCTGCAAGGTCTTCAATTGTAAGTAGCCAGTTGAATATCTTTTGGTAATGTTTACTAACCTATGTTTGTATTCTACGAGGGATTATTAATTTTATCTATTACAGGAGATTACAGTACTTTAATATCATGTTTGTAGTACCCTTTATTTTCCTTGCGATTACTCAAACAATGAACCATCCTTTTTAAATAGCTGCAATTTTTAACTCCACAAGAGGTGGTTTATGAGTGAGTTTAAACTTTTGAACACAACTAAGCTGGAAGGAATATATCAGTTTTGTGAGCACTATGAAGGGAATCCATTATCCATTTTTAGCCCTGCCGAGCAAGTGGTCACTGATTTCACTCGCCGTCACCCGCAAGTGATACTCAAAGATGTAGACATAGACCATGCTCTGTACATGATGGTAAATGGCCATGTGCGTTGTAAACTTGTTATTGATCATGATGATACATTTATCGGTGTTGTGAATTCGAAAGATCTCACCGGCAGAAAAGTGCTTACAACAGCGCAAAAACGGAATGTTTCCCGCGCAGATTTAACAGTTGAAGATGTGATGACTAAAAAGAACGATCTACATGCCATGTTTTATGAGTGCGTTGAAAATGCCAGAATTGGAGATATTTTGGAGACGTTAAGAGAACTTGGTCATCAGCATGTACTTTTGATGGATACAAATCAAAATCTCCGGGGGATGATTTCAGCATCGGATATCGCGAGAGCGCTTCACATTCCAGTCAATATTTTACAAAAAGCACATTCATTCAAAGAGATTTTTGAAATTATTTATGAGCATGGAGAGGTTACGGCCTAGGTAGTAAGGCCGCAACTAGGGATTAATTTCGGTTTGATAAGTACGCAAGTACACCCAATATAGATGCAACTTGACCATTATTACACTCTTCTGAAGTGGTATTCTGGCTGTCAGGGTACACTTCGGTTGTGGTGACAAAAGGTGCGTCTGTCATGCCCATGCAAAGACCAAGCTCTGTTCCGTCGTAGTTGATAACACCAAATTGCTCCATATCTACCCCAATCAGCTGGCCATTTTCGTCTGCATCGGCAATATGCGTGACTTTTTGTACTTTTTCAATAATGGTTCTCTGAAAGTCCGGAACAGGTTTTTGAGTGTGCCCGACAAGGTAAAAGCCATCAGGGATATTCCAATTATGATTTACTTTACCGTCTCTTGCTGCAAGTGCAGGCCTAAACTCACTGTTATCTGTATTAGTTGTTTCATGTAAATCAATATGTGCAACGATATCTCCGTCATAAGCTGCTATGTATTCCATTGCTAACCTAGACTCTGCCGCCGGGCTATTTGCATAAAATGAGCGATTTGGGTCAATGGCCTCTGGGTTCCATCTATTAATGGTTTCAAATCCCCAAGGGCTTATACAAGGTAAAATTACAAAATTATACTGGTTACTAAACTGCTCTATATAACGCTCGGCAAAGGCGAGCGCACCCATAACACCACTCGTTTCGTAGCCATGCACACCACCCGTCACTACGATTGTGGGGCGTTGCGGGTCAAACTGTTTGTTTTTGAGTGCGAAAAGGCGGTAATTCCCCGCTTCATATGCCAAAACACCATACTCCTCGACTGTGCATATGCCGCGTAAACCTTCAATCTTGCTAACGACGTTTGTCTGATAAGAGCGTTGTATCTTTTGTTGTTGATACCAAGCTTGTTTTTCGTCGGTGCACCAAGGAGTACCTAGCTTGCCAATTGGGTATTGTTTTGACATGAATCTTCTCTATGTTATATGTTTTTCCTGCTGCATCCTAAGCAGTTTAAAATCATATCTCAACCTTTTACGCTAAGTAGCCTAATTGCTGTAATGTCTTCTTTTGTTTTTTCGTGATCTTAAATGCTAGTAGGGTGATACGTTTTTCCTGAGTGTGAATTTGAATCGCTTTCAACCCCAAAACACTTTTCGTATCCAAGCGAATAATCTCTTCTGAAGGTATAAATCTTCTGCGACCAAAAACATTAAAGTGTGACAAACCTTGATTACATATTGTGACGCACTTTTGGCCTGATAACGCAAAAATAAAATGCACAGACGCGGCTAAAGTTGCAACGATTGAAATTAAAAATTGAACCGCAGCTATCTGTGATAATTGCAAATCAAAGAACAGTTTAGCAAGGCTTAACAGCACTACAGATAGCGTAGCTAGCACGAAGTAAAATAAAGTATTAATCTGAAGTCTCAGCTCTTTCATTAAGGATTCCTATTATCTATCAAGTATTTTTTCTAATTTGGGGAAAGATATTGGAATAAAATGGATCAAATATGAATGTAGATATGAATATACAAAAATACGATTTTTCTAGGGTATTTCGCGCCATTTATCAACCAAATTGGTTAGAAATCCGCAGTTCATATATGATTTTTCGATAAATTTTGAGTTTCTGAGTTGTTTTATTCCCAATTCAAGTTCACGAAAAGTTTGTTGACTACGCGGGTGTTTTTTACTTACAACAAAATGTCTACTATCTTGTAACGCAACTTTAATTCCTTTTATTGCCTCGATTACATAGCCCTCACCAATGTATCTAAAATGGGGAGAATTATTGAAGGAGACTAGCATAATGTCCACCCATCCACGACTAACTAGTTTGGCCATAATTGTCCATTCGGACTCATTAAAGATAGTCTTGGGCTTTAATTGCTGTAATGTTTGCCAGTCTACCGACCAGTTTTCATTACTAACCACCGTAACTTGAGAGAGATCCCCCCCAATTTTTTCTGCGAGTTGTTGGGTGCTATCGGGAGCTGCATATAAGCCAGCGTAATATTCACCTTTACGAATAATGGGTGAAGATATATGTACACTGTGAACAATAGCTTGTACTTGACTGAGCCACATAGTATCAACACTCACTAATAGCAGACCTGATTTAAGCAAGTTATCTTCTTGTTCCTCATGGTCAATTAAAACGAACTGAAACGTGAGTTTAGAGTTGCCTAATATGAGTGCTTTTTGAATGAGTACTAAATCTACAATATCTCTTTGACACAGTGGGTGGTCGAATATTTCTGGGGTAATACTCTGTAAGTTTTGACCATTTATTATTTGCTTCGTGTATTGATAGATATCCCTGTCTACAGGTACTGATATGACGTCTTTCCCAAAGACTGCACTGGATAAAACTAAACAGAGAGTGGCCACAATGACAGAGTGTTTGTACATGACAGAGGCTCTTGCTGACTTAGTTTAAGGGTAGTGTATGTCTGTCAACATGTATATTTTTTGAGTGACATTGGTAGTGAGGTTTTATATGGTCGGAGATAGCATTGGAATACTGCAAATACCGTCAATTTGAAGGAGCTACCGATGAAGTTTGAACAACTACTATCTCACCTCGACAGTGGAGTTTGTGTCGAGCAGTTACAAAAAGAGTCTCTGCTGGATATTGCCCTGATGGCACAGTGCGTTTGTGGTGAGTTAAAACCCGGCGAATTAAGTCATATATTACAATGGGCAAATTCTTTGGAATGGAGCACATCTGTTTCTCTTCATGCGTACATTGAAGAATCTTTAGAAAAATGTCTTAGTGCGTTGACGAGCGATCGTTTAGAGAGCTTTTTGGAACATAGAATGCAACAAATTGAAGATCAGCCACTAAAGGAGACCGCACAATTTTTGCTGAATAAGATTCGAACAGCTAAAGGTGCAAATATTGTAGCGAGTGTATAAAGGGCATATTTAGTGACCCTTTACAAACCCATGGCTCAGTTTGGCTTAGTTATGGCAATAACGCGCCAAAAGATGATTTTTAAAAAATGCTGTATTCAAAGGCTCTTTCGTTACCTTTATAAGTAATTCTTCAGTGGTGTAAATACTTGCGTTTTTCCAAATATGCGCTTTTAACCAGCCATATATAGGTGAAAAGTCTTCACTTAAAACAAGCTGTTCGATATCGAGTGATTGCGCCATCGCGGCTCTAAATTGAGCTGCATACATTGCTCCTAGCGTATAGCTTGGAAAGTAGCCAAAACTGCCATCAGTCCAGTGAATGTCTTGCATACATCCGTCTTTGTAATTTCCTTTGGTTGATATACCTAGTAATTGAGTCATTTTAGCATCCCAAAGTTCAGGGATATCATTACTTTGGATATCACCATTTATCAATGCTTTTTCAATGTCGTATCGCAAAATAATGTGAGCAGGATATGTAACTTCATCTGCATCTACCCTGATAAGACTAGGCTTGACTTGTTGAAGTTGTGCCTTTAACTGGTCGACGGAAGCAAGCTTTGCATGCTCGGGGAAGTATGTTTGTACTTTGCAGCTCAATAGCTCGATAAATGCGTCACCGCGACCAATTTGCATCTCGTAAAATAGCGACTGAGATTCATGGATAGCCATTGAGCGGGCTTTTCCTACAGGTAACCCTTGGTAACTCTGAGGTAAATTCTGCTCATAACAGGCATGTCCAGTTTCATGAATGACACCCATTATGGCGTTTAAATACTCAGACTCATCGTAACGAGTAGTGATGCGAGTATCTTGGCTTGTGCCGCCACAAAAAGGGTGCACACTGGTATCTAAGCGACCATGATTAAAATCGAAGCCCAAAAAAGCCATCAATTCATTTGCGAGCTTTTCTTGGGTTTGCACAGGGTAGCTTCCCGATGCTGGCAATTTATCCGGTGTTTTGGCGCGCTGTATTATCTCGGGGAGCCAAGAGGCTATCTCACCAAACAAGACATCAAGTTGGGTCGATGTCATACCTGGCTCGTATTTATCTAGCATTGCGTCATAGGGTGTCGAGCCAATCTGCGCTGCGCGGATATTGGCTTCTTCTTGACTCAAGGATACAACTTGCGCAAAGTTCTTACTGAAACCTTGCCAATCGTTTTGTTCCCTTTGAGTGCGCCATTGGTGTTCACACTTTGCACCAGCAAGGCTTTTTGCTTTGACCAAATCAGAAGGAAGCGCTGTTGCATTCTGCCACGTACGTTTCATTTCACGTACGCTTGCTTTTTGTTGTGCACAAAGCTGCTCAGTGCTTGCATTATCGATTAATTCGGCTAATTCCTCAGTAGTGTGTAACGTGTGAAGGTGGACGGCGAGTTCTGCCATAGCTTGTGCTCGACTATCCACTCCTCCTGACGGCATATTGGTTGCCTGATCCCAGCCACATATTGCCCTGAGGTGCTCAAAATTATTGATAGATTGGTAATGCGCTATCAGTTTTTGATAATTTTTCATAGATGTTATTTAATCTCTTCGGCAACTTCTGCAATTTTTTGGCGCAGCCAAATATGACTAGCGTCGCGATGCAGTAGCGGGCTCCAAATCATATCAAGTTCAAATGGTGGTATTGGAAACGGAGGCTCTAATATTGCGAGTGAAGGATCGTCTTTGTATATATTGGCGGCCTTGGAAGGGAGTGTCGCAACCAAGTTTTGCTCTTTAGCCAAATGTATTGCAACGTGGTAGTTGCGTGTAAATGTTGCGATATTTCGGTGCTTACCAAAGTGAGCCAAAGCTTCATCAACCCAACCTAACTTCTGGACATCTTCAGGATCCATGCCAACGCCGACACCAAAACCTGTTTTACTTACCCAAATATGCCGAGCTTTTAAATAGGCATCTAGTGTAAAATTGCCTTTGATGGGGTTGTTTGATTTTACTAGACAGCAAAAGCTATCTTTCCAGATCTGTTTATGGTGAAAAGATTGAGGCAAATTTTCGAATCTGTTAATGGCCATATCAACTTTGCCATTTTCTACATCATGAAAGGTCACATCGCTAGGTGTTAAAATATCAAGTGTTGTATCTGGAGCCTCGTTGTGTAACTTAGCAAGTAGCTTCGGTGCAAGCGTACTTGCCGCGTAATCACTGGCCATAATTCTAAACACGCGCCTACTTTGATTGGCTTCAAATTCACGATTTGGAGCTAATGTCTCCTCAAGGGTCATTAGGATCCCGCGAATAACGGGCTGCAACTCCAAGGCACGCTCTGTGGGCACCATTCCTTCGCTGGTACGCACCAATATTGGGTCATTGAAAAGGTTTCTCAGCCGCTTGAGGCCATTACTCATCGCAGGCTGAGTAATACTAAGCTGATTGGCTGCTCGCGTTACATTGCACTCTCGTAAAAGAGTGTCCAAATAAACAAGTAGGTTTAGGTCGATTTTACTGATATTCACAGTGTTCCTTTATTCTTATTGTGTTGTCCAAACCTCTGATCTTGGGGATACGGAAATACATGTTTCGTTGTGTGCTGCTTAATGTCGCGCTGCGCTTGCTGCCAATAATCAGGTGTCAATAATTCTGGGTGGAGGCGTTCAAATATAGATTTGAGTTTAGGATTAGTTAGAACAAAAGTACATAGCTGTTCCGGAAATACGTCATTTGGCGCAAAAGATAGTGTACTTTCCCCGCAATACAGGTCATTTAATGACGTTTTTGGCAGTGCTTTGAAGTTCATTTCAGTGAGGTATTGTACTTCGTCGTAGTCATAAAAAATGACGCGTTTGTGACGGCTAACGCCAAAATTTTTTAGTAGCATGTCACCTGGAAAAATATTGACATGTAGCATTTCTTTAATGGCATGACCATAGTCATCAATCGCATACTCGATTTCTTCGTCAGAAGCGTCTTGTAAGTATAAATTAAGTGGTGTGATCCGGCGTTCAATATACAAGTGTTTGATAACGATAAACTCATCATCTTCAATGATACTATCACCCAGCTTATCTCTCATTAGTACAAGGAGTTGGGAGTCTATTTGACTCTTTTTAATGACGACGTTTGAGTACTCTAGCGTATCAGCCATTCTGCCAACTCGGTCATGATTTTTGACCAGTTGGTAGCGTTCTAAGACGGTGTTTCTGCCAAAAGGTTTGCTCTCAGCAAAGTGGTCTTTTATGACTTTAAATACATATGGAAAAGTTGGCAGTGTAAAGACTAACATAACCATACCGGGCGTGCCTGGAGCGATACAGAATTGTTCTGCATTACGTTTTTGGTGGTTCAGAAATGCTCTGTAGAATTCTGTTTTTCCGTGCTTGTGGAATCCGATAGAGTTATATAGCTCGGCTTGAGTTTTGCTCGGCATGAGTTGGTTCAAAAATCCCACCATAGCAGAAGGTGCATGTGTCTCCACCATAAAATAAGCGCGAGCAAACCCAAATATGAGGCTCATTTGCGTGCTATTGGTGACAAGCGCATCAATTTTTAATTTGCCATTAGAGTGATGCAGAACCGCTATAATAAATGGTTGTGTACCTGAGCTCGAGATAACTCTGCCCACTATATATGCACTCTTGTTTCTGTAAAATGGCGACTTTAGGATGTCAAAGCGCATTTTGAAGTGCTGATGGTGAGTATCGGGGGCTTGTTTTATAAACGCTTTTTGTAACAAGCGAATATCACCTTCTAAATCATTAAATTCACATGAAAAATTTATATTAGAAATTATTTTATGAATTGTTGGTTTTAAGCCATCAACAACTGGAAAGTAGCTTCTATACTCAGCTTCTACGGGCAGGGGAGCTGTATCCTCCAGTGAACTTGTTACAAAAATAAAGTTGTTATTGAAATAGCTGTGATGGAACAATTGGCAAAATACGGAGTTATAAAAGGTTTCGGCTAGTTCTGCTTGAGGGTGGAATGTAAGTAACTCAATATATGCCTGTTTTACTTTAAACCAAAGCGCCGTATTGACCTGAGATGAATTAAAATGCAATCGCAATATCTTGACGGTATCTGTTACTCGTTCATCGTAGTGGCATATTCTTGATTTATTTACTTTCTCAATCACGTGCCACTGCTGTGTTGCAAATGCGTGAGGCACTTGAGCGGTGATATTTTGAAATAGCGAGTAGTGTTTTCGGAACCCGGCAATAATCAAAAAAGCAATTTCTTGAGGGTCCATGTAGCCTCCTAGTAAGCCATTTTGCATACTATCTCAATTGACGATTACGCAAACTATACGTTTACTGTCTGATTCAATTAAACTTTTGACTACTCTAGCTTGAAAGTTCGCCGAATGGCAATCTTTAATACCAATTTAACACAACTATAGTGAGCAATTATTGCAGCCTTTCATGCTCTCAATAGTTGTTGGATAGAAAAAGGTGAGATTCGGGCAAAGGAGGGGTCATTCCATCCTTTTGAGTTTCTTTTCAATCTGGGCAATTTGTTTATTTAGAACCTTAACTTGTTTCAAATAATCTTTATTAATTGACTTAAGCTGCTGTTTTACGTCTTTGACTGTTGCTTTGCGCTTCTCGTCGTCCATTAACCTCGTGACTCTGCGTTGTTGCTCTCTTGCCGCTTCGTCTCGTTTTCTTCCTAGAATGGCTGCATGCTGCTTTTTAGCGCGTAGTGCATTTTTTAAGTTGCGGACAATTTGGCGTCTTTCGAGCTCATTGAGTGTTTTAAAGTGTTGCTCTGACGGCACTTTTGCTTGAGGGTCTGAGTGCGTTAGTGTTAGCTGTTGTGCTGAACTAGAGCAAGGGTGCTGGCTAAATACCGTACTTTTATCGGTAACACATTTATAATAGGTAACGGTAGACTTGGCACTACAAAAAAGTGGTAAGAATAATAGGAAAAATAATCGAAGTAATGTCATTGCAAAAGCATCCTTGTTGTTACCTGTTTTCTAAATATAGACGACAAAGAAAAAAATGGCAGCATTGATGAAAGACAGAAAGTTAGGCCCTTTATAATAGCCGTCTTTTAGGAATATATTAATAAAGCACTCAACCTATAGGTTGGGTGCTTTACCGGTAAATTGCTTAAGTCGCTTGATACTCTGTACAAGGAAAGGGGTATCTAGCTTTTGTTCAATGTGGAACCCTTCTTTTGCAGATATTTGCTTGTGACTGCCATCATGATTTACCAGAATAATTCGGTCTTTTTTGTAAGCGATTAACACTCCCTGAGAGTAGTTAACCCCTTGGTTTACCGACTCTGAGCCAATGACGTTTCCGAGCATTGTCTGCTGTGCTAATTGGCCACAGCCAAAATGCTTATCTAGCAAAGTCATAATAATATCATTACCTTGCATCAGACCACTGTGTTCTGAAAAGTAAGGCAAATTAGTGTGTAAGTTCGTTTGGGTTACAATTGATTTTTCATTACTTTGCTCAATAACAATGTAGTTTTTATTGTCATCAAATTCCGGTAACTTGTCACTAAACAAAAAGCGTACTTGACCATCGTTTTCGTCTCGTTTGAGGTAATCAAACGGAACTTCACCAACGAGAGAAAGTGTATCTGACGTATTCCATACAGGGGTTAAACGCCGCTCTGTGACTGTTGTACGATAATAAGCTGGGAGACCATACACTAGATTAAAGTACCGGTCCAAATGATTGGTAGGTACTAAGAGTTGTGCATGCGTAAACCACTGCGGGTCCTGAAATAGACCATCATCACTATTGAGCTGCTCTGTCATAACGACTATTTCTACTGGTGCTGCATCAAACTTACATGCTGGTAGGTTTGCCGGCAACTGGTAGTTGGAAGTCGCATTTTCCAAGCGAACGGTTCTTGCTTGCTGATATTCATTCAAATCGAGAAGTTCGTGTCTTGCGAGCAAGGTTTTGGCTGTCGTTGGGTAAGACAGAGGCAGTACATTATCTTGCTTTGTAATATCAAAGTAGTTATTAGCATCAGCCCAAACGTGCATAAGATGGCTAATGGCAAAGCTGCTAACTAATACAGCCGTTGCATATTTTGGAAACCGGTATGACTTTAATTTGTCTAAATGTCGCCAAGCATGGTTACCAACTACCAGCTCAAACGTCAGTATGATCACCACTAAAAAGGTGATAAACAAGGCGGTTGTGATAGATAAACCATTTATCATGCCCACTAACAGCGATACTATCTCTGGCAGCGATTGAACGCTAATATGATAACCCTGTTGATAATACACAAAGGCATCTAGGCATAAAGTTAATATACCTACAGTAGCGATAACCGCAGCCATCCCCCGAATATGCCTGGGGTAAGGAAACACGAGGCTTAAAGGGAATACTGTGAGCACAAATGCGCAAAAAGTAATGAAGCTGGTATGACTTAGCCAAGTGACAATCATGTAAACCCAGCCACCAAAACTATTTGGTGCAGAATCCGCTGCCAAGTAGGTCAGCGCTATGACGAGCACTAACCCTATATTGGCAAAGGTAAACCAGTGCCCCCAACTAAGTAGTTGACTCGCTTTTGACGAAAAAGGACTGTGTGGTGTGAGATTCATTCCGTTATTTTACCGATTGAATAAGCGCCTTGGCGAAGTTTTCAGCAACTTCCTGTCTTTTAGCTTCTGGCACATGTTCTTTTAAAATGTGCGTGATAGAATTTCCTAAACACATTAGACTCAAATCGACAGGTGTTTTGTGCTCTTGGAGTACATTGATTAAACTATCAACAATTTGTTCTACTTGTTCATTGGAATATTTAGACTGAATTGGCATCGGTTGGTTCAAATTAATAGAGTTACAATTCTTCATATTCTAACACCAGAGGCGTTAAAAACAAAGATGAGCATTGAGGTGAAAAAGCTTGTTGTACATTATGTAGACAAGCGTGACGAAGAAACAGAGATCCATTTACGTGAAGACGAAATGGTGATTAACGACCGTGTAAATGTTTTTATTGAGCAGTTGCATCATGCATATAATGGTAAACCTGGTAAAGGTTATTGTGCATTTGACGGTGATAAAAATAGTACGGTAGCTTCTACGATGCAAAGCTATCGTAATAGTGAGCTTGGGTTTTGGCACATGACCCAGCAGGCAACTGAAGTCCTAAAAGAAGAGCTAAATAAATATGCGTTTCATGAAACAGGATATTTAGTATTTTGCCACTATCAGTATGTTGGATGCGATTATATGTTAATTGCTCAAATCAGTATTAAAGAGCATTACTCTATTACTTCTGAGCTAGATTTAGCGAGCTCAAGGCACCTCGACATTTCTCGCATGCAATTGGCGGCGCGTATTGATCTGACTGCTTGGGATACTCAGGCTGATGAGAACCGTTACATCTCATTTATTAAAGGGCGAGCAGGACGCAAAGTTGCAGATTTCTTTTTAGACTTTTTAGGTTGTGCTGAAGGTGTGGATCCAAAGCAACAGTCGCAGACGATGCTACATGCAGTAGAAGACTACTTGTCAGAGCAACAGTTTGAAAAATCAGAGAAAGATGTAATACGTAAAGAAGTTTTCGACTATTGCAACGACTGTATTAATAGCGGTGAAGATGCGGATATAGAAGGGTTGTCAGATACGCTATCAAAGTCGTCAGAAGTCCAATTTGAAGACTTTTATAAGGAGCAAGGTTACGAGCTTGAAGAGTCATTTCCGCTGGATAAAAAGACCGTTACTGCAATGGTGAAATTCTCTGGTATGGGTGGTGGTGTGAGTGTTGGGTTTGAACGTAAGCACTTAGGAGAGCGAGTAATATATGATCCTGTGAGTGACACACTTACAATTAAAGGCGTTCCACCGAATTTAAAAGATCAGTTAGAAAAATACTCACAAGAGAATTAAAAAAGGCCTTAACGGCCTTTTTTAATTTTAAGATTTGCCTGAAACGACAAACTCGGCTAATTGTTGCCCAAGCTTGTCGGCGAGTTTACCCATCGCATTGCTTTTGGCAGTGTCTTTGAAACTAGAAGCCGCTTTTACCTTTGCATTAAAATGGGCTTTTTCTTCGCCAGCTTCTGTAATCACTAAAAAGCTCTCTGCGAGACTATAATAGGTGCCCGACTTCTTCATGTCTTGCCAGTCCACGCGAAATTGTAGTGCAAAGTCAGCGCCTTGGTCGGTAATTTTAATACCTTGGCTAGTGAGGGCACGAGCAAGCAGGTCCCTCACTTTGTCATGTCCACCATGGTCAGCTGTGATACTAAAGCTAATATTATTGAGTATTTCGTCGGCTAAAGCTTGTTTAGTGCGAACTGAGGTTGGCATTGTTACATGCGGTGCTTGTAACATTTGCAGGTATTGATTCAGTTTGTCACGCTTAACAACTAACTCTTTTAATGTGACTGCGCGCTTTAAAGTCAGTGTTTTATTTCCCGCATTCTCTAAATTAAATTGTGAGATTTCGTCATCTAACCCACTGATTGAAAGCTCGGTTTGCATAACTGCTTCAGTGCGATTGAAAGCGGCCAATGCATAAGCAGTCTGTTGCTGAATGTTAAAGTACTCATCTTCAATTTTTACACCCTGAAGCTGAATGTTTGGTACTTTTGACTGAATTAGCTCATCAATATGAAAAGTCATCGACTTATCATCAGCCTGTTGCTTAATGGTCGTATTTGCCGAAATGGTGACATTCAGTTGCTTGGCGAGTGCCAAACGTGCAGATTCTTGTGCTGCAAGTTTTGCTTGCTGCTCATCTCCGGTGTTTTGAGCCGTCCCAACACCATAAATTAGGTAATTAGACGTTGGTGTGACAGAGGTCCACTGAGGCGCTGCGTTTACTTGCGTTTGACTAACTGAGTTTGATTTACACCCAGTTAGTACGGCGACACTCACCAGTGCGGCCAATAGGCATTTAGAAGCCAAAACGTGAACGTTCCTGCAATTTTTGAATTTTCTTTTGTCCATTCCATACCTCACGGTTTGTTGTCATGTCAATAAGGCGTAGGTCAACTTGATAAAAAGTTACGCGGCTGCCGCCTTGCTCATCAACAAATGAATTGATGGTGCCAGAAAGCGCGTAGTCAGCTCCTTGCTCTTGACCCATCTCATTTTGCGTTTCTAGGCTTGAGTTAAGTTCTTGGTCTTTTCGTTCATCACGGATCTCGCGTCTAACGTTTTTATTGGCAACGAAATCAGCTTGGCCACTACGTAAAATTGAACGCTTTAGATCGTTTAAAAACGTGTCTACTGCAATATGTTGGTGTGACTTATTGCGTACTGACTGAATGATGATAGCAGGTCTTTGACCTTCTTTTTGTAAGTGATCGTTAACCCAAGGGAAGCTTAGCATGTCATTAATCATGGCTTCTGCAACGAGTTGAGAATCCTTTCCATTCCATTTGTCAGACAATGCAACCTCTTGATTTGCATCTACTCGTTGCACTTTGGTTGACGAACAACCTGATACAGCAAGCGTACATGCGATAACGAGTGGTGTGATTTTTAACAAGGTTTTATTACATTCCATAACATTTTTCCATTATAAAAAAGTTGAATCTGGAGCAGTGACTCGTGACTGCTGCAAAAATGTGCGAGTGTGCCAAAGAGTGATATTGTCCGACACATCTACAGCTGCTGATTGTTCGATCACTCTTCCTGTAGTGAGGTGAGTTTTTAAAGTGATCTCATAAGTACCTTTATCTAGCGGTATTTGCGCATAATAGATTTGCGCAGGAAGCGATTGCCACTGCCTTAAGTCAGCTGACGCGGTGACCGCGTTTACAACAGAGGTGGCAAACTTAGCAAAGCCTGTAAATGACTGATCTAAGCCTGTCGCATTAATGGTTTTCTGCGCCGTAATGGCTTTAATGATTTCTCTTGTAAGCGCGACCTGTATTTCTGAGTTTGCATTCCTTAGCGCGTCTTGAAGGGTCAACAGGCTGACCGAGTATATTTTGTCTAACTCTGCTGCTTTTTGACCGTTAACCCATACCTCTGCGCTTTTTATTTTTTGCTGCAAAGGTTCTAAGTAAGTTACTGAAATACGACTGCCGTATTCTAAAGCCTGGATTAAGCCAATGTCTTCAGCGTCATCCCAAAGCGGACCCAAAGGAATTCTCTTTGTCAGAGCTCCCATAGCGACGTCTCCAATATCTCCCATTGCGTAATTTTGTACCATGTCAAAAATACTGGTATCGGCAAATAACATTTGAAACCATCTCATTTGCGCTTTACGTTCTTTGTCTGTGCCCCACAAAATGGGAGTCATGACGAGTGCCTTTGCGTCATGATCTGCTTTAAGAAGTAAATTAAACTCTTTTCGTTGTGGTCCAATACCTACATTTTGAATGACATTGAGTAAAGGCTTTTTGTCTGCCTTCACTGCTTTTCCAATTTTTTTGTTTATTTGGCGAATTTCGCTTTTATATCCGCCCGCATCAGTCATGACTCGAATTAAGTCCGCATAAACTTGAGCAATAATTCTCTTGTTATCTAAATTGTATTGCTCTGCGAAACCGTTATCAAAAGCATTAGCTGCTCTTTGGTATTGTATTCGAGCTGAGTCTAGCTCTCTGCTGCGTTCAAACAACATGCCACTAATATAATGTGCAAAGGCATCATCTTTGTAGTCGATGTTGACCAATAAGTCGTTGGGGGCAAATACTGGCTGGAGCAACTTAAATATTTGGTTCGTCAAATTATCTGAAGTAGGCTCAACATCAGATGTTTCGTCATAACCCCCAGTGTCGTTTTTTAACTTAACTAGATATGTATCAAGCTGTCTCATTTCGACCATTGCAGAATCGAGGTATTGTTGCTTTTTTGGCCCAGCTCGATTTGCCAATGCGTTATAGTTGAGTGCTTTGTATAAGTTTATTAAGGGCCGATGGTAGACCTTACCAGCATACGTTGTGTACGTGGGACCGCTGACCAATGCCACAGCCGACTCAACAACACTTATGGTATATTGTGCCTCAATGATTTCTTGAGCTTGAGATAAAAGCGCGTTACTGCGCTCATAGTTCCCTTGTAGGTGATTAAGCATACCCAATTCTAGGTAATGCAACAGCTTACTTTTTCCTGCCGCTGAGTAATCATTTCTAATCGCTTGTTTTGCAGACTCGAAGTTCCCTTGCTGTGCTAAAAGAATTGCACTTTTGTTCGCAGGTGTAGATTGGCAGCCTGTTAGCAGCGTAAGTAGTACGATGCTACTCGCGAGGAAAAAATGAGAAATAACACTAGATTGCACGTTGACATCCATGACTTGTTAAAAACATATCGGTGACTATACCAAGTAATTCAGTTATATTGTCTCCAAGTTTAAGATTTTTTTAGTTTTTTTAAAGAACAAAGTTGTAAAAAATCGTTCTTACAATTTATTACTGTAATTGGCCCAGCCTTTTGATAAATTTAAATCATCGCTTTAGGCAATTAATCTGACGAAGGAAACCACCATGAAACTTAAATCGCTACTTACAACAGTGCTTGTTACAGGGATATTGGCAGGATGTAGCTCAACCAAAGAACAGTCTGCCTCTCAGTCAAAAGTGAATATTCCTGACTGGGTGTTAAACCCGACAATAGAAAACGGGATCGCAGCAGCGGATTGTGTAAAATTTTCTGGTAACATATCTATTGACCAAAAGAGCTCAGTTGCAAATGCGCGTTTGGCACTAGCGCAACAAATTGAAACACGTATTGAAGGTTTAGATAAAACTTTTGCAAACCGCACAGATGCGAATGATGAAACGACTGTTGGTTCAACATTTAGCTCAGTATCAAAGCAGCTTACAAAGCAAACGCTTCGAGGCTCTCGCGTAAATAAAGCAGACGTTGTAGAGATTGCTGGCAAAGATTACTACTGCTCATTGGTTGTGCTATCACCACAATTAACACAATCTTTGTTCAAAGATGTTATCAAAGAGAGTAAAAAAGATATTAATCCACAAGACGAAAAATTCCTTTATCAAGAGTTCAAAGCATATAAAGCAGAGAAAGATCTTGAAAAAGAAATTGCTAGATTGACCAACTAATAAAACGCGCCTTTGGGTGCGTTTTTTGCTTGTAAGGATTAAAAAGTGAAAAAAGTACTAGCATTAACAGTGTTGTCTCAGCTTGTAATTGGGGCTTCTTATGCTAATAGCTCTTCGCCTTTTGATGAACTATCAAAAGAAATGGAAGGTTATGATAGCAAGGCTCAAACTTCACCTGAGAATGCTGAGACGAGAAGTGAATTTGAACAGTTCAAAGCAGCACACTTGGGAGAATACGAGCAATTTGTAGAGCAACACTTAGCGGAATATGATGCCTTCAGAGATGAGCTAATCAAGCACTGGGGTGAGGCTAAGGTTGCGTCTCGCAATGAGTATGTCTCCTATTCTGAAGATAATTTGTCTAGACTTGAAATTGACTTCGAAAATAATGAGTTAACTTTAAGTATTCGTCATGATGGCGATGGCGCCCCTTCGGAGTCGAACATTAAACGCGAGTTCGAGCGATTTAGGCAATCAGAAAACGCGGTACTACAAAGCTTTTTAAATGGTGAGCCTGCAAAGATCAGCGAAGCTTCCCAAGATGCGTATAAAATAGACCGAAATCTCAAAGTTAATGCAATTATTGATGCCAAGGCAAAAATAAAGCAGCAGACAGTTGAGCAAAAGCAATTGTTAGACAAAAAAGCGGATGAGAAGCTCGCACTCGCGCAAAGCGATGCAAGTGAAGTGGTTGAAAAGCTAAACGCAGACAAGGCAAAGCTTGAACAGTTGGAAGTTAAACGCATCCAAAATTTGGCACAATCAGTCAGACAAATTGCCGGTCAAAATGACGAAAAAGTAACTAAGGTAACAATTAAACTGCCACAAGGCAGTTTAGCTAAAAAGCGTGCATCTCACTACACAGAGCATATTTCGAAGCAGAGCGAGCGCTTTGATATTGATTCGAGCTTGGTACTTGCTGTGATGCACACTGAAAGCCACTTTAATCCGCTCGCCAAATCTCACATACCAGCGTATGGACTAATGCAAGTGGTGCCTACGAGTGCTGGCGTCGACGTAAATCGGTTTTTATTTAAGATTGATGCACCAATGAGTGCTCCCTACCTATTTGTCGT
The DNA here is from genome assembly GCF_001625595.1 of Pseudoalteromonas luteoviolacea NCIMB 1942. Classification (GTDB taxonomy): domain Bacteria; phylum Pseudomonadota; class Gammaproteobacteria; order Enterobacterales; family Alteromonadaceae; genus Pseudoalteromonas; species Pseudoalteromonas luteoviolacea_A. Next base: position 991 of record NZ_AUXT01000173.1, on the reverse strand, counting down.
AAATAATAACATTGAGGCGGGTACTGCATATTTGCATTTACTCAATGACAGGTATTTACGTAATATCAAAGATCCAGTTAGCAGGAAATACTGCATGATAGCGGCATATAACACCGGTGCTGGTAATGTAGCTCGTGTGTTTAATAGCGATGGTTCGAGAAATATTAATAGTGCATCTAAAGTTATCAACTCAATGTCGTCAGAGCGGGTTTTAGAAGCGCTACAAAGCGGTTTACCCTATGACGAGACTAAGCATTATTTGAAAAAAGTATTGAAAGCCGAAAAGTTGTATATTTAGCAAAACAATCCCACCTTACGTTTATGTCAGACTGTACTTACTTATTTCCAAGTATAGTCTGACAATACCTCTCAAAATTCTTTGATCTTTTCATCATATGGTGCACAAGGCAAAGGGCGCTGTTTGTTGCTTTCATTTCACATACTAGAAGTCAGTTATTCGCTTCATATTGTGAAAACAAAATAGTGATGTTGTAACTAGCAACTACTTTTGCAAGTTGGATAAACCTATTGCGAAGTGATGGCTTGTGGCAGAGATATTAAAAATAAAAAACCGACCACATTGTGGTCGGTTTTTTCATAAGCATTCTGAATGCTTATTATTCGACAGGTGCTGGAGATGCCATTTTTGCGCTTGCACATGCTGTAGGCGCTTTGGAACCTGCTCCTAGGCTGCTAGAGCGGATTATCGTACGTAATTCGTCTGGCATTGCGTTAGGTGTGATTACATTTTCAGGTTCTTTGCTTGGGCTCGCTTTGGTCATTGGTGATGCTGCACTTCTATTGAAGCGCACGCGCTCAGTAGTCTGGCTACTTGTTCCTACATTTACAACTTCTACTAGAGGTTGTTCTAAAGGTTGTACAACTTCAATTGACTTATTCGAGCTAACCGTCTCAACACTCACTTTTTCAACAGGAGCTTCTAGTTGCTCAACTACAACGGGCTCAGCAGCAGGTGCTTCCACTTGTTCAA
>NZ_AUXT01000172.1 GCF_001625595.1 Pseudoalteromonas luteoviolacea NCIMB 1942 | reverse complement strand
GCACTTTGCTATACGCTTACGAAGAAAAAGAGTGGGTATTAGTTGCTAACTCTGCCGGCAGTATGATTGCTACCGAAATTGCAAGACGTCACCCAGACAAAGTAAAAGCGCTGGTATGTACAGGTTTCGGTTTGGTTGATGACGTTGAAAGCTGGTGGGGGGATTTGAAGAAAATGTCTTCTAACCCTGAACAATTCTTAGCGGCTGCATATTATCACCCACCTAAGATGACCCCTGCGCTTGAAGATTTACTTAACGATGTACTGTCTCGTCCTGCATATCACACTTTCTTGGACGAATACGCACGTAAATCAATGGTAACGACATTTGATGGTGTAATGGTACCAACGTTGTTTGTCGCGGGTAACCACGACCAAATAATTCCACCAGAGTGGAGTGAAAAAGCAGCTGAAAAGCTTGAAAACGCAACAGTTACAAGACTTTCAAGATGTGGCCACTTCTCTGCATCAGAGCGCCCAGAAGAGTTTGTTTGGGTTGTTGAAGATTTCTTAAACAAGGTGGAAATGGCATGAACGCATTCAAAAGTTACGACGTAGTTATTATTGGCAGTGGCCCCGCGGGTAGTTTGTGTGGTATTGAATGCCGTAAAAAAGGGCTATCAGTTCTGTGTATCGAGAAAGATGAATTTCCTCGTTTCCATATTGGAGAATCATTGACTGGTAACGCGGGCCAAATCATTCGTGATTTGGGTCTAGCCGAAGAGATGGAGGCAGCGGGTTTCCCTGATAAACCCGGTGTAAATGTAATCGGCTCTTTGTCTAAAAATGAGTTCTTCATTCCCATTTTAGCACCTACTTGGCAAGTAAGGCGCAGCGATTTTGACACCATGCTGAAGCGCAGAGCGCTTGAGCATGGTGTTGAATATCAGCAAGGCATTGTAAAAGACGTTATCAAGCATGAAGGTAAGGTTGTTGGTGCTATCTATAAAGCTGACGACATGGAGCATCAAGTGCGCTCAAAAGTGCTCGTGGACGCAAGTGGTCAAAATACATTCTTGTCGAGAAAGGGTATCGCTGGTAAGCGTGAAATTGAGTTCTTCTCTCAACAAATCGCTTCTTTTGCACATTACAAAGGTGTGGAACGTGATTTACCGCCGTTTTCAACTAACACCACCATTTTGTATTCGAAGCAGTATCACTGGTCTTGGATCATCCCAATCTCGCCAGATACAGACAGTCTAGGCATCGTGATCCCGAAAGATCTTTACTACAAAGAGTGTAAAAACCCAGATGATGCCATTGCCTGGGGTATGGAAAACATCAGCCCTGAGATCAGAAGGCGTTTCCAAAATGCGGAGCGTATCGGCGATTCGCAATCTATGGCTGATTTCTCTTATCGTATAGAACCGTTTGTCGGTGATGGCTGGTTATGTATTGGTGATGCACACCGCTTCTTAGACCCAATTTTTTCGTATGGCGTATCGTTTGCGATGAAAGAAGGGATCCGTGCCGCTGATGCTATCAAACAAGCCATTGATGGCAATGATTGGAAAACACCGTTCTATGCATACCGTGACTGGAGTAATGGTGGCCAACAGATCGCTGCTGACTTGATCCGTTACTTCTGGATATACCCAATTTTCTTTGGATATCAGATGCAGAACCCTGATTTACGTGACGAAGTAATTCGTTTACTTGGGGGATGCTGCTTTGATTGTGAAGGCTGGAAAGCGCCTACCATCTTTAGAAATGCAATTGAAGAATACGACCGTAAGCAGATGGCTGGTTAAGGAAGAGCATTGCGCTTTTCCTTCTAAAGGAAGGATTGATTATGAACTTTGAGTGGAATGAGGATCAGCTCGAATTGTTTGAACACGCACTAAGCTTTGCGAGGGACTTAGATTTTTCTAAAATGCCTGAAGGAGAATTTCCCGAAGGTGCTTGGCATGCGCTTGGTGAGTTTGGCTACTACGGGTTACCCATAGACAGTAAATACTCTTCATGCGGCAGTGGCTTTGATATTTTAACCACGGTCAAAATTCTTGAAGGCTTAGGGCAGGGCTGTACTGATACCGGTATCTTGTTTGCCGGTGCGGCGCATACCTTTGCTTGTGCAATGCCAATTTATGAGCATGGCAGTGAAAAGCTAAAAATGGAGCTGCTACCGGAGTTAACAAGCGGAGCCAAAATTGCTGCCAATGCGATATCTGAAGCAGAAGCAGGTTCTGATATTGGCAAGCTAACGACAAAAGCCTGGCGAGAAGGCGATTACTATGTCATCAAAGGAGCCAAATCCTATGTAACAAACGGCAGTGTCGCTGATTATTTTGTCTTGTATGCCACAACCAACCCTAAGTTTGGGTATTTGGGTCAAACGGCTTTTGTCGTGCCTGCTAATTTACCTGGGATTGAAGTGGGTAATAGTTATAAGAAACTGGGTTTGAACTCGGCGCAACTTAATCAAGTATTCTTCGATGAAGTGAAAGTGCATAAAGATTACGTTTTGGGCAGTGAAGGTCAGGGGGCACGGATCTTTGCCGCCTCAATGGACTGGGAGCGCTGTTGTTTATTTGCGTTGTTTATTGGTGTTATGCAGCGTGATTTAGAGCGCTGTATTGAATACGCCAACACACGTAAACAAGGTGACAAGACAATCAGTAAATTCCAAGCCGTTGCACATCGAATTGCTGACATGGAAGTGCGCCTACAAAGTGCAAGATTACTACTTTATTTTGCAGCGTGGCAAAAGTCGCAAAACGTTGATAATACGAAGGCGGTTGCTTCGAGCAAGCTAGCTATCAGTGAAGCGTTTGTACAATCTGGCATAGACTCTATTCGCGTTCACGGTGCACTTGGTTATCTACAGGAAAGCGGTGTAGATGCAAGTATTCGAGACGCTCTAGGCTCAGTGCTTTTCTCTGGCACTTCTGATATTCAGCGAGAATTGATCTGCAATAGGTTGGGTCTGCTATGAAGATACTCAGTGACGTACTAACAACTGGGCTTGCTAAAGTTGGCGACCATGCGCTAGCAGTGACTGACAGTTTTGAATCATACAGTTATGGCGAATTATCGTTGTCGGTCACGCAAATTGCTGTGCTTTTACAAAGCAAAGGGGTGGAACCGGGTGATAGAGTTGGCATTTGGGCTGACAAATCATGTCGCGCACTGGCAGCCATGTTAGCGGTGACGAAACTTGGCGCAGTATACGTACCGATTGACCCGATGAACCCGATGGTTCGAGTCGATATTATCCGCAATGATTGTGCGATGAAGGTGATGTTTACGACTCAGACTAAGTTTTCCCAGTATCGTGAGCAGTGTGCTGAGGGTTGTCATTTTGTAGTACTAGACAGTGAAGGCGAGTTTACTGCACCAGCAGCAAAGGCACTTGAGATTAATCAAGCAAGCAGTTGGCAAGATATCAAACGATGTCAGCCATCCAGATTGAGAATGAGTACCGCTGTTAGTGATGATGATCTTGCATACATGCTGTATACCTCGGGTTCAACTGGGGTACCAAAAGGCGTTCGAACAAGTCATACCAACGCACTTGCATTTGTAAAGTGGGTAATAGAAAAGGTAAAGCCAACTTCACAAGATCGCTTTTCTAATCATGCCCCATGGCACTTTGACTTATCTGTTTTGGATATCTATGTGGCGCTGGCAACAGGAGCAAGTGTACATCTAGTTTCTGAATTGGATAGTTATGTACCGCAAAAATTAGTGAACTTTATTGCTGAGCGTGGCATTACCATTTGGTATTCAGTGCCTACAGCCCTGACCATGATGATGAATGCTGACCCTCAGTTTGGTGAGTCTTGTAAGCAACTTCATACCATAATATTTGCCGGTGAGGCATTCGATGTGAAGTCACTCAAAGCACTACGCGCACAGTTTCCAAGCTCTGAACTATTCAATTTTTATGGTCCAACTGAAACCAATGTCTGCAGTTATTACAAGGTACCTGAGGTCGTGCCTGAAGAACTACCAATTGGCTATGCCGCAAGTGGTGCTCGCATCACCATTTGCAATGAAGAAGGCTGTCAAATTGACATGGGCAAGCAGGGATTTATCACCGTTATAGGCCCGACGGTTTTCTCTGGGTATTGGGGACGAGAAACCAGAACTGAAAGTGCCTACAACACGGGTGATATTGGCTATATCAATGAACTTGGCGAACTTATGTACGTTGGTAGGCAAGATCATATGGTCAAAGTAAAAGGGTATCGCGTGCACCTTGGGGAGGTTGAGCGTGCACTATATCAACACCCAGCCATTAAAGAGTGCTTAGTTGTTTTAAGTGAGGCAAAGACGCTCGAAGCACATATCGTGACTGAATCTGATCCCCCGTCATTGCTGACGTTAAAAATGCACTGTGCCAAACGCTTACCAAAGTACATGCTTCCTGAACAGATTGTGTATTGGGATGCGCTACCGCGTAACCGTAACGGCAAACTATCGCGTCAAAGCTTATCAGAATCGCGCCCACAACAAGCGACTGCCACTGTGCAGGGTGGTGCGTAACCAGTTTACATCTTTGTAAACATTAACCTAGGAGTTGTTGCTAGACGCTGTCTTGACGGCAATAACGAGCAGCTCCTTGCTATACACGGAGAGATTTATGAATAAGACCATAGCAGTCATAGGTGCTGGTTTATCTGGTATTGCCGCCGTCAAACAATTAACAGATGGCGGCCATGAAGTTACTTGCTTTGAAAAAGCCGAGAGCTTCGGAGGGGTGTTTGCAGATAAGAAGATCTACAACGACTTACACCTCACAATTTCGAACTATTTTATGGCGTATTCGGACTATGTCCCGAATCACCAAAAATTGAAATTCTGGTCAAAGAAAGAATATATTAACTACTTAGGTGAATACATACAGCGTTTTGATATTGCTAAACATATTCACTATGATCACGAAGTACGTCGCGTTGAGAAGCAAGGTGATAAATGGATAGTCACATGTAAAAACGGTGACAAAGAGCATAGCAAAGAGTTTGATATGGTTGCTGTGTGTTCTGGACATTTCCAGAAACCAAAGCTACCAGAATTGCCAGGCCTTGATATGTTTAAAGGAGAAATAGAGCACTCCAATGACTATCGCGACAAGCACAAGTACACTGACAAGCGAGTGTTGTGTGTGGGGCTTGGCGAAAGCTCTGCGGATATTACATCAGAAATATCAGAAGTAGCGCGTAAGTGTATCTTGTCACTGCGTCGTTACCCTGCCGTTGCGCCGCGCTATATGGCCTTTCAAGAAGACCCATATTTTACGATTGATACATCGTGGTTGACTTCACGTATCGTGAACAAACTACCGCATAAATATCACGGCGGGATCACCAAAGGCATTTTCAAAAAATACGTGAATAGCCGGAATGACCATGTACGTATTCGCGGTGAATGGCTGAAAAAATCGGGCCCTTCCCATCACCAAGCGGTCACTAAAAATGAGCGCCTGTTCCGACCTATCGCCGACGGAACAGTAATGCCAAACATTGGTGGTATCGAGCGTTTCGAAAAGAATGCAGTGGTATTTAAAGATGGCACACGAGAAGAAATTGATGCAGTAGTATTTTGCACAGGGTACCAGCTGAGCTTCCCATTTTTGGATGTCAGTATCGCGAATATGCGCGACCTCTTTAAGCAAATGTTTATTCCTGAGATGGGCCATACGCTGTCTTTCATCGGATTCGTTCGTCCTCAACAGGGCGGAATACCTGTAATCGCGGAAATGCAGTGTCGTTATTTATCTAAGCTGGCAGGTGGGGAAGCTCATTTACCTACTTTGTCGGAAATACACGACATTGTGAAACATGATACCAAGCACTGGCAAACCGAGTACAAGATCACACCACATGTGGCTTCTTTGGTGAACTACTGTCACTACATGGATTCGATGGCAAAGCTAGTTGGTTGTATGCCACAGATCCCGAGCTTGTTTAAAGATCCATTGCTGCGAGTCAAGCTACTTCACAACCCACAATTTGCTGCCCAGTACCGTCTAGATGGGCCAAACAACATGACACATACGGCACGTGAGTTTTTGTTGAGTTTCCCAAATATTAGCTCTTGGCCGCGGATCATTCATTTTGAAGTCGCCTTGGCAGCGCAAAAATTGCTATCCCGTCTGCGTTTAGATGGGTTACGCGAAATCAGCAAGTAAATAACAAGTACGAGGAAAGGACATGATCCAATTGTCAGATGAGTGTTTGAGCAACTTAGATGAAAATCTTGAAGTGCAAACCTATAACTTAAGCAGGCTCAGTTACCTACAAAAAATTATTTTGGGCACCGATGGTACGGTCACGCAGTTACTTGAAAGTATTGTAGGTGAACAGATCGTGGTCGAGAAGTTACTCGAGGCCGATGTGAATGTACTTCCTCATGAAGAAGACATGCACTGCCAACAGCGCGTGATCACGCTCAATGGGGCCAAAACTGGGTTACCTTATTTATACGCCGACTCTTTGGTGTATCACGGCAATATGAACGTGAACTTTTCTCGGGCTTTAACAGAAACACGCATTCCCATAGGAAAAGCGTGGGAAAAATTTCAAATAGAAACCTATAAGACCTTGCTCTCATGGGGCTTTGAATATGCAGGCGAACTGTCGCATCACTTCGCCGTAGAGCCCAGTGATCTTGTGTTATACCGCACTTACCTCGTGTATTCACAAGGCAAAAAAATATTTCGCATTACCGAGAAGTTTCCATTTGCTTGGTATATGCAATCAGAGCAGTTCGACTCTCAATTCGTATCAGCAGAACTATCAACCTTAGTCAGTGGGATTTGACCAATGAAAAATACCGATACAGCAGAAGCTTTGCCACAGAGCAAGTTAGACATAGACAAGTTGACACCAACGATTCCTCATATTCCATTTAACAGTGAGGATGGTCAGCGCTTTTTCTGGGGCGAAGATTACCACCTCATAATAGAAGAGTTGTCAAAGAAATACGGCGATATCTACTCAGTAGAGACCGCTAAGGGCCCAATTGTTGCGTTAAATGGATATCAATACATTAGAGAAGCGCTGGTAGCGCAAAATGATGTATTTAACGTGCGTGCAGATTATGAAATTTTACAAACTGCACCGCAAAAGCATTTCCTAGAATTAGAAGCGGGCGAGCAATGGCAAGTGCACCGTAAAGTGTTTGCACATGCAATGCGTGAGTACTTTGCTACTCGTTGGGATCAAATTGAAGATTGGATGACGACAGAGATTAATGACATTGCTGCCATTTGGAAAGAGCAGGGAGATATTTCATTTGATCCAAATAGAGAAGTTTCTTTAAAGTTAGCGAGCTTCTTGCACAAAGTGATGTTTGACGACCGCTTTGGTGAATTTGAAGTGAATATCTTTGATGAAAAGAGCTTAAGTTGGCTTCCAAACGGGTTTATCAACAGTACGCGCCACGAATTGATGCCTGAAAATTTACAGGAAAAGTATTACGCTCAGTATGGCGATGCAATTGAAAAGTTCAGCTCAAATCTAAATGGGTTAGACCAGTATGTGTCGTTTAATGTGGGTCGTCGCAAAGAAGATTATGTGCCGGGTGAATACCGCGATTTATGTGATTATTTATTTGAAGCCAATGACAGTGTAGATGACTCGACAAAAGCGGCATTAAACATCGGCGAAAAAGAGATTGTTGTTGGCTCTTTGACTCAAGTGGCTGGTGCAGGTGGCGGTGTTGGCGCATTTGCAATGCGTTGGGCGCTTCTATACTTAGCTGCTTTCCCTGAATACCAAGCGCGCGTGCAAAAAGAATTAGATGAAGTCGTGGGGCGTGATGAAGTACCACTGAATAAACACAAAGCAGACTTGCCATATACGCAGGCATTTATCGCTGAAGTATTGCGTCATTGCTCAATTACATCGATGCCAGCTGCTAACTATGGAACCAGTAAAGATACTTTACTGGACGGTTATTTTATTCTAGGTGGCACGCCATTGGTTATTAATAACTACAGTATCACTCGCGATGAAACGTTGTGGGAATTGCCAGACGAGTTTATCCCAGAGCGCTTTTTGGACGACAATGGAGAGTTAAGCAAGAAGCAGCAAGGCAAGGCATTTCCATTTGGACTTGGACAACGTCGTTGTTTAGGTGAGCATTTTGGCAAATACATTATCCATACTCTATTTGCACAATTGGCACACAAATTTGAGTTCTCAATTCCTGAGGGTAAAAAGGCGAACTTAAAAGCGATTTCTGGCGTATTTTTAGTGCCTGAAGAGGTTGAAATTAAAGCTAAGCCACGCTTCTAATTCTCTTTATTTAGTATTATGGCTAAGTACATTAAAACCACCGTTGTCGGTGGTTTTTTTATGAAATAGGTCAAACTAGAATTTGACCTATTTTGTCTATTGGCTCAGTTGTGACACTGCTTCGACGATACTTTCAACTTGGCGGTTGATGTCGGTAATCGTGTGATTAAGCTCTTCTATTAATAACACGCCAGACTCTACCTGTTGAGCACTTTTGCCCATTGACGCTGTAGCTTCTGTGGATAAAGCGACATTTTCTTTAACAACGTCAGCAATTTCAGTGGTCGAAGAACTGGTTCGAGCAGCCAATTGTCGGACTTCATCTGCGACAACTGCAAAGCCGCGGCCTTGTTCGCCGGCTCGTGCAGCTTCAATAGCAGCATTTAAGGCGAGTAAGTTTGTTTGATCGGCAATGGCGCTGATTGTCGATACGATGTTATTTATTTGGTCTGATTGTTTATTGAGTGCGTCAATATTAGTAACCGCGACACCCATATCTGTGCGTAAATCTTGCATGAGTTTGATAACTGTCTTTACTGATTCAGTGCCATTTTGTGCTGCTGTATCTGCAAGCTCAGATGCATGACCGACATTTTCTTGAGTTTGGCGTGTTGCAACAATTCGCTCTGTAATATCCGACGCAAACTTAGTGATTTTTATGACTTGGCCATTTTTATCGATTACGGGATTATAACTGGCTTCTAACCAAAGCTCATGACCATGTTTGTCTTTACGCTCTACTTGACCACTAAAATATTGGCCGTTGGCTAGTTGCCGCCACAGGAATGCATAGTCAGGGGAGTTTACAATATGACTAGGGCAGAAAGTACGGTGATGTTGACCTTGTATTTCATTTAGTTGATACCCTGTTGCAGCTAGAAAGTTCTCATTGGCTGTTAAAACATTGCCAGATACATCAAACTCAATGATCGCCATAGAGCGATACAACGCATCAATTACGTTTTGTTGTGACACAGCCGTGAGCTCTCGCTCGGTGACATCTGCTGCAAATTTTACAATCTTTAGCAGTTTACCTGAGTTGTCCAAAACTGGGTTATAGCTTGCTTCAAGCCAAAGCTGCTTTCCTGACTTTGTGAAGCGTTCAATTGTACCAGAAAAAAACTCGCCATTATTCAAAGTACGCCACAATGCCGCGTATTCAGGGGTGTTGGTATATTTTTTATCACAAAAAATGCGATGGTGCTTGCCAGCTAACTCCGCGACTGAATACTCCATTGCATCCAAAAAATTTTGGTTTGCAGTAATAATTTTACCATCAGGGGTGAATTCAATGATAGCAGTGGAACGGCCCACAGAAGCAAGGGTTTGCTCTAGCAATTGTTTATGATTGCGTTCTTGCTCAATAGAAAGCTGCAAAGCTCTTCTTTCTTTTCCAAAGGTAAACATTGATGATAAAACCCCGTGCGTTTATTGTTGATAAAACCGGCATTATTGCAATCAGGGTAAGCATGTCAATCATTGTACGCAAATATCATCCTAAGTTATGAGTTAAGAAATAGAGCTGATTATCGGCGGTAGAACAAACTAATTTTGGGACATGTTTCTCAAGAGAGAGGCTCTGTTGCAGTCTAACCACCTAGAGTTATTCGTTTTTTCTTTTTTTGGGTGCGCGAAAGGCGCATCCACTGAGCATTACAACACGTTAAGTTGCTTGAGCCATCTCTGCTTTTAACCATTGCGTAAATACCTTTAATCTAGCCACCCAGGCGAAGTAGGGTCGTACACAAAGTATCTTTTTATCGTATTTTTATGAGGTAAATCAAAGGGAATGGATAGCTCTGCTGAATCGAGTTGTCGTTGGCATACATACGGTACTGCCAACGTTACACCATGACCGCTAGAAACGGCGCTTAGTGCTAAGTCAGTTGAGTTGACTTTGGTCCACTGTTTATAGTTTTCAAATCTACAAACCTTGCTGAAGAAGACGCGTTTATCTGAATGCACGGATATTGCTCAGTAAACGATTGTAATCTTGGCATGAGCCACAGTGCGATAAACGCCTGAGTAGAAGTAATTGTAAGCTCACCTTCAATGCTTTCTTCCGGCAATTGATTGACGCCTTGATTTAAAATAGTTAGACCTTGTTGTGCGTGTTCAAATAGCACACGTCCGGACAGGCTTAGTAGCATCTTTTTTCCCTTGCGAACAAACAAGCGGGTGCTGAGTAAGCCTTCTAACTGGCGTATTTACTGGCTAACAACAGCTTGAGAAATACATAGCTTTTGCGCTGTGAGGCTATAACTGCGATACCTTGCTGCACACTCGAAAGTTACAAGCAGATTTATATTCTTAAACACAATATCTTAATTTTTGTCCTTGGCATTCATAATTATAAGCTCTGCTTATATTAAAAGTCGATTTTGATTGTTGGCGTTTGTAAATGAATATGAAGACAATAGTTCCATCACAGTCAATAAAATAGTTTACATGGAAAACATCATGAATAAATTTGAAATGCTTCATCAACAAACACAACCATTACTTATTGCAAATGTTTGGGATGCTGAAAGTGCCAAACGTGCCGAAAAGGCTGGGTATCAAGCATTAGGGACATCAAGCGCGGCAGTTGCTGCCGTATTAGGTTACGAAGATGGTGAACATATACCATTTGAAGAACTCGTATTTATGGTAAAAAGAATCTCTGCTTCAAGTTTGCTGCCACTGAGTGTGGATATTGAATCTGGATATAGTCGAGATCCCAAAGAGATCGCAGCTAACATAAAACAGCTAACTGAATTAGGTGTGGTGGGTGTGAATTTAGAAGATAGCAGAGTGACCAAAACCAGAGCGCTTATAGATAAAGATACATTTGCTGCATTGTTATCGGAGGTTATGAAATATCTAAGAGCCAGCGATGTTCGGGTTTTTGTAAATGTTCGCTGCGACGTTTTTTTATTGGGATTGGGCAATGCAACTGAAGAAGCAACCAAACGGGCTGATAGCTACCAAAATGCAGGAGCTGATGGATTATTTTTTCCTTGTATGACAGACGAGTCAGATATCAAGGCTGTTGTGGAAGCAACGTCGTTACCTATCAATGTAATGGCGATGCCTGATTTACCTGCTTTTGATACGCTGTCAAAACTAGGTGTCAGACGTATTAGTATGGGAAATTTCGCCTATTTATCGATTTCCAATCAATTAGAAAAAACAATGAAAGATATTAAATCACAAGGCGATTGCAAAACTTTATTTGCAGCAAACAATTTGTAAATTGAAAGCGAGGAGGCGTGGGCTATAGGTAAATTGAAATAAGAGAGTTAGGTTGCGGTATAAGTTTAAAGCTTTACGTAAAATAAAAACTACAAAAGGACCCGTTATGCGCTTTATATTAATTATTTTCATTACTGTTATGTCATTCAATGCCCTCGCTTCTTCTCCTGAGAGGTTGTGAGCCAACTTTGACAAGCCCTGTCACATGATAAAAATGAAAAAGCCGATATTGAACGGCTACAACAATTATTCCATTCGAATGCCACCGTTTTTGGATTGCATTTGAAAGAGGTAAACACAGCTTGATGGTCAAATCTGGCACGGACTTTATTCAGTTGTTGGATAAGACCTCTAAAAGAGGGTTTACGAATGCAAGGTTGTAGGAATAATCGAGAACAGTGTTGGAGTAGTCTAACGAGTGAAATAACAGAACAGTCAGTGGAAGTCGCCAGCTATTAATGGCGACATGATTCAAAATTACCTTTGAAACTGAGCAGCTACAATACGTCTACGTTAACTATTACCAGTGCTGATATTGACGCGATGGAAAATGTAACCTTTATTGTATTGGTGGTTGACACTAGTGACAACGAGTTTGAAAAGTCTCATATGGTTTGCATTGAGCCATTGATCAATTTAGCGCCAGAGTTAGAGAGCTCTGGGCCATCGGATGCACAAGAGCTTTCACAAATATAGTTTATCACTTCGATTAACGACCCCTAAGGGGATGACGTTGAGCTCAGTTGGCAGCATGATTCTGACTTAGAATTTAATATGACCGGAGAGGAGACTGCGAAGCTCAATATATCCATACCAGATATAGAAACGCAAACTTCAGTTACGTTTACGGCTACTGATAACCAAGGCGCTGTGGCCATCGAGGAACATCAAGTCTCGATCATCGCATTACCCAATGTCTTTACTGAAATAACTCTACCTCAACAAGCACAGAGTTTGAAGAGCGTGCGCCGTTTACTTTGAGTGCAAATGCAACGGGTGCTGATGGGCAGATAGAAACATATTCTTGGCAACCTGACTTAGGCTTAGAGCTGATATTGTCAGGCGAAAATAGCGCCTCTTTAACTGTATAAGTACCTGATATCACCGATTCACCGATTGCCAATGCGGATGTGCTGCTCAGAGTGGGTGAGCATATTTTACATGCTGTTGTGGACGCGAATGGTAACTATGAAATAGATATTGATCTTGATAAATCAGAAAAGAACAACCTGATAAAATTGTTTGCTCAGGGGGGCACCCAAAAAGATGTGGCTTTGATCTCTCAACTTGGCGAGTTTGCTGGTTTAGTTGAAGCAGTAGGGCAAGGTAACACTGTCGAATCAAGCGAATATTTTGGTATCAATATTACAAATGTAACAACTGCTGAATATGCATTTATTGTGGAAGGGGGCTCTGTACTTACCTACGAAGCTGAATTGGCAGCAGCGCAAGCGCATGTAGATAGAGAAGAAAAGCTCGAGGTTGCAGCATTGCTCAAGGCTGCAATAGATCATGGCCAAGCATTACCCGATGGGATCGACTCTACGTTAGAACTTGCCAGTGACTTTCGTGAAGCTCAGAAAATGCTTAAAGCCCTTAGAAAGTTAGGTCCAGAACTTATGGCGAAGTTACGTGAAATCAAAGGAGAGGTTATTGCTTGTGGAGGGTGGAGTTATCGCCCGACACTCTGGGGAGTGATAATGAAAAGAGCCGTAATGCTGCCTAGTTAGACCCTAAATCCCAAGCGGCAAAAGTACGAGCATTTTTTGTTATGCCTTACTATGCGAGACAAGGGCTTGGTTCTATGCTTATGAAAAAGTGTGAATCTGAGGGTGTTGCTATGGGGTATTCAACACTCGAACTTATGGCTATCTTACCAGGTATAAAGCTGTACGATAGGCATGGATTTATTGAACAGGGCTCATCGAGTGCCAATTGAGTGATGAGGCGACGATTACATTTGTGCCGATGAGCAAACAGATTTTAAAAGTTTAACCGCTTATACTTTCGAACTTACCGTTCATGTTATTCGTGACCTGAATTGATTGCGTAATAAATGTGAATTTTGCATAGTCCAATCACAGGTTACAAAGTTATAATGGATGCGCTTACCTTAAAGGATATAAGGCATATATAGCAATTGTATGTCATTTCTTTGTGTCATTTTAACGATTTAGAATTGAATTAAAAGGTTCTAACATGCTAAATATGCCACGCGCAGTTTTCCCCTTACTGATCGTATCATCTACTGTTTATTCATCTGTTGCCAGCGCAAACAGTTGTTTAGGCGAGCTTTACTCTATTAACTCAGGTCGCGGCGCACCTGGAGTTTTATTTAGTTTGCAAGAGCAAGACAAGTCAGCAAAAGCAATTTCGATGGCTGAATTTAGCTCCGCGGCTATGGCATACGATACAAGCCTTAATCGAATGTACTATGTATCCTCGCCGATCCCTTTCGAATACAAAGTTGATTTAAGTGCGTTAAATGCATCGCCTGAAGTGCTCGCGCAAATACCAGTACAAGGTGATAGGTTCAATTACACCCGCTTAGCCTATTACGACTTTGCCAGTAAAGAACATCATGTTGTTGATAGAACCAAATCAGTGATAGGTATGGTTTACGATGAAGAAAATGATGTATTAATCGCTAACGGCTATACCGATCTATATGAAATTGATAAAGGCACCGGTGCAGCCACTAAGCTTATGCATTTTGGCGGTGTTGATGGTCAATACAGAGGTGATTTAGTTTTCCATCAAGGCCAGTTGTACTTAGTTTCTTCGACATCTGTCTATTTAATTGACAGAACAGATGAGAATAATTACGGATTGATAAAACAGGCTGACCATAATCTGATTGCGGTTACAGGAGCTACAATTGGTCAAAATGGTGATGTGCTTGTTAGTCGCGCTGTGATTAACGACCATGGCCACCGAAATCAGTCAGAGCTGTATAAAGTTAATATGCAAACAGGAGGCACTTGCCTCGTTGCGACATTGCCGCTGCGAATCAACGACCTTGCGACAAATACAGCTGCGCCAGTAGCTTGCTATCAAGCTGACCCATGTGCATTGGACAACAAGGTCACTTTGGTTTCTGATTCGATTGTAAAAAACCTAGACCAAAAATGGCAATCGTACTCGACCACAGGCGCTAACTTTTTCGCTCCAGCCGTTTTCACGTCAGCACCGAGTTTTAATGGTAGCCACGGTGGGGTTAACCGAGTCAGAAATGTGTCACCTACAGGTTTTGAGGTAGCATTTAAAGAGTGGAATTACTTAGACCAAGTGCATCCTTACAAAGAATCTTTCGATTACATGGCTCTAGAACAAGGCCGTTACACCATGGCCGATGGTACAGTCATTGAAGTGGGTAGCTTTGAACTCAATGATACAAAAGTATTCAAGCAAACAAACTTTAGCCAAAGCTTTGACCGAACTCCACATGTTTTCCTTCAAGTTCAAACCTTTAATGGTGGCCACACTATCGCTACGCGTGTTAGGGACATTTCAACGACTGGTTTTAAAGCGGCTTTTTATGAACAAGATACATTAAACGAAGGTCATGAATACGAAACTGTGTCATATTTCGCAATTGTGCCTGGAAGTGGCTCTTCAGGAACGTTAGAGACGCAATCTGGTAGCCCATCTTATGAATTATTCAGTGCGAATATTAATCATACGGGTGGCCAAATAGGGGAACACTACTACTTATTGGTTGAAGATACCTCAAAGGATAAGGAGTTAAACCATATCATGGAAACAGTTCAAGTGATGGATATCGGTGGCGTAAGCCTCGTGCAGCAAGTTAGCAGCAATGGGGATGATAACTTAAGTATTCGACGTAAAGATTGATCAACCCTTGGACATCTGTCTCGGCCCTCGAAGGGGGCCTTTTTTATTTTCGATTCTTTACTTTTGGTTTTTGTCTTCTAAAACCACATATTCCTGAGATCGGACCATTAATTAACATGTAACGTTACCCAATTTGTGGCCTAAATAGTGCATATAAAACCAGTACTGTTTATTTTAGTGAATAATAACAGCGACTTTTATACAGCTTTCTACTCATTGAAGTTTAAAGCACGTAACCACACATTTAAAGATCTTAAATTTTGGTACTTATGAACTAGGTAAAAAGTCTCATATTGCGTAATTTACTAAAGAAATCACGTATTTTCACGATAAATTTAGTAATAATAGTAACTTGTCCATTATTGGCACTAACCGTGTTTACAATCATTCATAATTAGCGCTAAAAGCCGCCTATTTTGACTTAACATTACAAGGTTGTTGTGCTGAAATGAGGAAGGTTGCATAAAAACAAATAAAAAATGCAAGAGTATTTAGGAAGGAAGTGATGTCTTTGTTTCATTTTGATGAGGAGTCTGGGTATGTTTCTATGAAGGAACATCCTGCGCATTCAGGGTTTCCCGCGAGTGCAGCACAGCTTGTTGAGCTGTTAGAGCAATCTCCTTATGCTGACTTTGATGTCATTCACGCCAATATTGGCCAATTGTTTTCGCCATCAGATGATCAAGAAAAAGATTTACTGGTCGTTGCGAGAGCTGTTGACGCATCTATTATGATCCATGTCGAAGAAAATAATATGCTGGCCGAAGCCCGGCTAACAACCGCAAGAGGCGGAAAGCTTATTTCAATCGATGATGCAAGAGCAGCGTTAACAAGTGCTGGCGTGGTTAAGGGGATAAATGAAAGAGCACTCGATACATTTTTAGGCCAGCAGTTTGAGCAACCTTCTGGAAGTGTCTACTCGGGTATCGTAGCACATGGTGTGAGAGCAAAAGACGGTACTGACGCACGATTCGTGCGTTTGTGTATGACAGCCCAAGACAGAGTACTTAGCCCTCAACAAAAGTCGGGTGGTAAAGTAGATATGCGCGACTTGGGGGCAATAATTACGGTCAAACCGGGTAGCCCTTTAATGAAGCGCGTGCCGCCTACTCCAGGAGAGCAAGGTTTCTCAGTGTTTGGTGATATTCTTGAAGCAAAACCTGGTAGAGATTTCACCTTACAGGTCTCCGAGGGAACTAGAGTCAGTCCGGATGACCCTAATCTTCTGATAGCAGAAGCGAAAGGTGTACCTGTCGCTGTACCTAGAGGTATGAGAGTAGATGACGTTTTGTGCTATGACAATGTTGATGTCACAACTGGGCACATAGAATTTGATGGCAGTGTCGTTGTTAGCGGTGATGTCAAAGATGGGATGAAAATAAAAGCCACTGGTGATATTACCGTTATTGGCTTTGTAGAGTCCGCCCATTTGGAAAGTGGGAGCGCAGTTACCGTTATGCTTGGTGCTATCGGGCGAAAACGAATAGAGGGTGAAGACTTTTCTTGCATTATCAAGGCAAAGCGCACTATCTCTGTAGGTTATGGCCAGTACTGCCACATAGAATCAGAACAAGATCTCTTTATTGAGCGCCAAGCGCTGCACTGCGATTTAAAATCTAAACGACTGATTAGGATAGGAAAGGGCGACACACCTAGAGGTAAGCTCATAGGTGGAAACGTGTATAATGCGATGCGCATTGAGGCAGGTGAAGTAGGTGCACCATCTGGCACTCGTACGAGAATTGTACTGGCTCAAGACTGGTATGATTTGAAGAAAAAAGAAAACGAGTTTAAAAACCTAGATAAACTGCTTTCTAATAAGTTACTCACCATTAAGCGAGCTCAAATTAAAGCAAAGAAAACGAAAGCATCTGAAAAGCGTGACGCGTATTTGAAAAAGCTTGAAATCACAGAAAAGCGTTTAGATACACATTATCAGCGGAATGTGAGAAATAGCAAATTAGTAGAACAAAAACTTAGACGGTTAATTAAACTGAGCCGTGTAAAGGTAAATGAATTAATGCACCCGGGTATCGAACTTACAATCGCAAAAGATAGCCGCTCTTTTTCTAGAATTTACCCTCCACACCTCGTAAAGCTCGATGAAGGGAAAATTACCCAAGAGTTTAATAACTGATGATATTTTGAAACAAAAAAGCAGCTTAGGCTGCTTTTTTGTGAGTTGGAGTTACTTGTCATCGCCTGTCTGCGCATGTTGTTCGTCATCCTGAGGCAATGGCCACCCACCCAAAGCTTGCCACTTATTAACGATATAACAAAATAGCTCCGCTGTGCGTTCTGTATCATACAATGCAGAATGGGCTTGTGCGTTATCAAATTCTATACCAGCTGCTCTGCAAGCTTTTGCCAGCACTGTTTGACCCAGTGCGAGTCCTGCTAGTGAGGTGGTATCAAAGCTAACAAATGGGTGAAAAGGAGTTCGCTTGATATTGTTGCGTTCAATGGCTGCATTTAGAAAGCCGTGATCAAACGCTGCATTGTGTGCCACGATTACCGAGCGCTGGCAACCAGTATCTTTCTGCGCTTTTCTGACTGCCTTACAGATCTCTTTGATGGCTTCACTTTCCTCAACGGCTCCGCGCAGTGGGGAGAGTGGATCTATGCCGTTAAATTCTATTGCCGATTGCTCAATGTTAGCGCCTTCAAAAGGCGCAACGTGAAAATGCAATGTTTTATCGATACTAAGCTCGCCCTCATCGTTCATTTTTAAAAGGCTAACAGCGATTTCTAAAAGGGCGTCAGTGTCTTTATTAAATCCAGCTGTTTCAACATCAATTACAACGGGGAAAAAGCCGCGAAAGCGCTTTGCAAATAGGGACTGCTCTTGTTCTGCCATGGTCAACTTGGTTTTCTAAATCAAGCCGCCTATTATACTGATCGTGCGCCAAGATGCTATTTAGTATAAGCTGATAAATAACTATTTTTATGCGTTACGGCATTTTTGGCGCATTAAAACGGTACGTTAATTGCTTAAGTTAGTGCAGTAAGAACATTCAGGTGAAAGACGCGTTGCCTGAAAACCGACTACATTGCTTGAGGTAAGAAAAGTGAAGTGTAATATCAACATCTTAGTTGCAACAATTGTGTTATCAGTTGTTTGGCCTGCGCAAAGTGCTATGCGGCAATATAGTGCCTCGGTAGATAGTTCTAAGTGGATGGTTGATCGTACAACTCGTTTGTCATGCACATTATCTCATAACGTCCCTTATTATGGGGAAGCTATTTTTAGCTCCACAGCAAGTAAAAATAAAGATCTTACTTTTAGCTTGGATATGGTTATTAGGCCAGAAAGCTACGACTTTGCTGGACTAGAGTCGGTGCCGCCAAGTTGGCGTGCAGGTACGCCGGCAAGAAGTATGGGCAAAATGTCGTTACTGAAAAAGTTCGATGGGGAATTAGGCAACCCAGTTGCTTGGGAAATGCTAACTGAGTTAGAAAAAGGGTATCAGCCTACTTTTTACTATGAAGACTGGAACAATAAGCATGACCAAATATCTGTGTCATTGTCTTCGGTAAACTTTAAGAAGTCTTATTGGGAGTTTTTGCAATGTAGAGACAATCTGTTACCTTACAGCTTTGAAGACATTGCTTTTGTTGTCATGAACTACCGTCAAAATTCCAGCGAGTTAACTCAATCTTCGCGCAAAAGATTAGATATGATAGGCGAGTATTTAAATAACGACCCGGACATTGATTCTATTTACATTTCAGCATACTCAGACAGCTATGGTGCTAAAAACGTCAACCTGAATTTATCCAAAAAGCGGGCAATGGCAATCAAGGACTATATGGCGAGCAAGGGCGTGCCAGCAAACAAGATAATTGCCGATGGTTTTGGTGAAAAGCGGCATGTTGCAATAAATACAACGCCAATCGGTCGAGAAGCAAACCGACGCGTTATCATTCAAATATCCAAGCCCTAAATTGGGCTTGGAAGATTGTTAGGCTTATTAGATTTTATTACGAATTAGGTCTCGTACATACAACCTTGAGGGGTGCAGAGCCTCATGTACTCGCTCACTGAATGGAAGAGGTTCTTCCAAAAGGCTGGCGACTAAGTGTTCAGTAACCATTGGAGCTGTGCACAAGCCTCTCGCGCCAAACCCAGTCACAATGTGAAGCCCTTGATGTGGAAGCTCTTGAGGTGAAAAGTCATAAAATTTACCCTTACTAAGATTCCGGTAAGCTTGGATCACATCTTCTTTTTGTTGCACTTGTCCAATCATCGGCGTGTGGTCATTAAAGCAGCACCTTACAGCTGCCTTGGCACTTTTAACGTCTCCCAAACTGGTGTCGAATTTTGTGCCTTCATAAAAGCTCGCCAATTGTTCACGGTTGGTAATGTTATCTTGCTCTTTGATTTGTCTCGATTTCGAGTGTTTTTCGAAAGTAGCACCCATGCAATGCTGGCCGTTTTGACTTGGTGTGAAGTAGCCTTTGTGACAAAGGACCGTCGATAGCTGTTCAGAAGTTTCACCCGCTTCAATATGAGATACTTGGCCTCGAACGCCATGAATACCAATATCTTTTGTTTGTTCGAAGCGATCGCTGTGCTCTCCTGCGCATACGAAAACTTCTGAGAATGGCCCAAATTCTGTTTCTTTTGAAATCAAGTACCAGCCATCTTTCTTTCGATCCAACTTTTCGATGCAAGTATTAAAATACGTCGTGCTCGGTATTAGGTCATTTGCAGCATCAAATACAGCCTGTGTTAGCTCCGGCGGGCTTACCCAGCCACCTTGCTCAATAAATAAGCCTCCATAAGGTATGTCGATGCTTGCAATTTTTTGCGCTTGCTCAGTTGTGATTGATTTGATGAGTTGTTCAGGGTAGAGCGAACTG
Source organism: Pseudoalteromonas luteoviolacea NCIMB 1942 (assembly GCF_001625595.1). Lineage (GTDB taxonomy): Bacteria > Pseudomonadota > Gammaproteobacteria > Enterobacterales > Alteromonadaceae > Pseudoalteromonas > Pseudoalteromonas luteoviolacea_A. Next base: position 36,054 of record NZ_AUXT01000172.1, on the reverse strand, counting down.
GTTGCTATCTTGTGATGTTGTTGTTTTTTCGCTTCAGTGACGCTCTGCAACAATACACCGCACCATTGATGGGCAAAGTTGTATTCTTGCTTTGCTAATGTTTGATAAAAGCGCAGGGCATACAAAAAGCTATGTGCGTAAAACTCAGAAGGAATTCCAAATTCACTTTGTAAGTTTGGATAAACAGCCCCTTGGCGATTATGAGATGCGCCTTGCGCCAGAGAGTCATCTTCACAAAATAGCGTTGTTTGAACACCTCTTTTTGCCAAGTTGTACATTAAGCAACTTGTGGCGATACCCCCGCCAATAATCGCGGCGCTATCGAGTGAAGCTTTACTTTGTTGGAAATAGATGGGTGTAGTCTGGTGAGGGGTTGCGTTTTCCAACTGACCAACCACCATTTCTCTTTTTCTACCGTAGCCTTTGACTTTTTTACAGTCGAACCCTGCTTCTTGTAGACCTCGCCTAACAAAACCAGCGGCCGTGAAAGTGGCGAAAGTCGCATTGGTTTGACTTAGGTTTGCCATGGCGTCAAACAACGATTGCTGCCACATATCGGGGTTTTTACTCGGTGCAAACCCATCTAGATACCAAGCATCTACTAATCCCTTATTTTTGTAGGCAATTTGAGGTAAGGATGCTTGAACGTCCCCGAACCACAGGTCAAGAATTACCCGCCCTTGTTCAAACTCCAGACGGTGGCAACCTTGTAACGCCATTGGGTATTTTTCACAAAGTTGATCTGACAGTGGCTGAAGAGAAGGCCAAGCTTGTAGCGCTTGTTTTAAATCGTCTAACTTGATTGGGTATTTCTCGAAAGAGATAAAGTACAGACGTTCAATGTTTGAATCTTTTGATCTGTTGTTAAAACGCGTCCAGCTATTTAAAAAGTTAAGTCCAGTACCAAACCCAGTTTCAGCAATAACAAAGTGAGGTCTTGGGTGGTTATCGAAGCGTTCTGGTAAATGGTTTTGCTCAAAAAAGACATAATTAGACTCAGCAAGTCCATCGTCATTAGAGAAATAAACGTCATCAAAATTATCGGCAACAGGCGTGCCGGCGTCGTTAAAATGGATTTGTGCGTTACTTATCATAGAAATACGTTAGAATACCTTCTGTAATTATTCGCTATTTTACTGCTTTTATTTGCATTAGTCCGTTGCAATTTTGCAAATATCAGTTCAGAGTACGTGTGTACGCTGGAAAGCTGACCACTTGATTAGCATTTTCCGCGTAGAATACACCTAAATTTTTTAAGTCCTAAGGGAATTACCCATGAGAAGAGCCGTTATTACGGGGATCGGTGTTGTATCTAGCATCGGTAACAACAAGCAAGAAGTATTAGAATCTTTGAAAGCGGGTAAAAGTGGTATTGCTTTTAACCAAGAATTTGCAGATATGAATTTACGTAGTAACGTGTCTGGTAAAATTGATATCGACGTAAAATCACTGGTTGATCGTAAAGCGCACCGTTTTATGGGTGATGCTGCTGCGTATTCTTACATTGCAATGGCACAGGCTATTGAAGACTCAGGTTTGAATGAAGAGCAAGTTTCGAACGAACGTACTGGCCTTGTTGTTGGCTCAGGTGGTGGTTCTTCTAAGTACCAAGTTGAAGCAGCAGATATTTTGCGTGAGCGCGGTGTTAAGCGTGTAGGCCCTTACATGGTACCTCGTACTATGGCTAGTACGACGTCTGCATGTCTTGCTACGCCGTTCAAGATTAAAGGCGTCAACTATTCAATCAGCTCTGCATGTGCAACTTCTGCGCACTGTGTAGGACACGCAGTGGAGCAAATCCAGCTTGGAAAACAAGATGTTATCTTTGCAGGTGGCGGTGAAGAACTTCACTGGACTCTAGCAATGGAATTTGATGCGATGGGCGCTCTTTCTACTAAATATAATGAAGAACCAGAAAAAGCGTCTCGTACTTACGATGCAAACCGTGATGGTTTTGTTATCTCAGGTGGCGGTGGCATCATGGTTATCGAAGAATTAGAGCATGCCTTAGCACGTGGTGCACATATCTATGGTGAGATCGTGGGCTACGGCGCGACGTCTGATGGTTATGACATGGTTGCGCCATCTGGTGAAGGTGCTGTACGTTGTATGAAGCAGGCAATGGCGACAGTGGAAGGTGATATCGATTACCTAAATACGCACGGTACTTCAACGCCTGTTGGTGACGTGAAAGAATTAGGCGCAATTCAAGAGCTATTTGGTGATAACTCTCCTGCGATCAGTGCAACTAAAGCGATGACAGGACATGCATTGGGCGCGGCTGGTGTTCATGAAGCTATCTACTCTGTACTAATGCTTGAAAATAACTTTATCACTCCGTCAATTAACATTGACGAGTTAGATGAGCAAGCAAAAGGCTTAGATATCGTAACTGAACGTCGTGACACCGAGTTAAACACCGTAATGTCTAATAGCTTCGGCTTCGGCGGCACCAATGCAACATTGGTTGTGCAAAAATATAAGGGTTAATCCTAACTAGCCCAAAAGGAAAAGCCCGAAAGGGCTTTTTTTTGCTATTCATGATACGCGTATAGCAGGGTCATTCAAAACTACACTTATCAATAATACATAGCGAACCAAAGCTCAATTGGGTATCTCAAGACTTACTAAATACTGCGGCATGATTATTCTAAAGCTGATTGAAATGCAATATTTTGTTTAGTGGTGATGTGGGATAATAAGTAGATTGAGTAGCCACAATGAAATTAGCGGCTACTATGAACAGGTTTAGACTTTATGCTTCATAAGGCGCTCTTTATCTCTAGACCAATCACGGTCTTTGATATCTGCGCGTTTATCATGCATCTTTTTACCTTTAGCAAGGTGAAACTCAAGCTTAACCCAGCATTTCTTCCAGTACATCGCTGTTGCAACCAAGGAAAAGCCATCACGCTCAGTTGCACCGATAAGGCGATCAATCTCGCGCTTATTCAAAAGCAACTTGCGATACCGTAAAGGGTCACATATCACGTGGGTAGAGGCGCTGTTTAATGGCTGAATTTGACTGCCTAACAAAAATGCTTCGCCGTCTTTTAAATGAATATAAGTTTCAGAGATATTAACTTTACCAGCTCGGATGCTTTTCACTTCCCAACCTTGTAGTTCCATACCTGCTTCGAACTTATCGTGTAAAAAATACTCATGACGCGCTTTTTTATTTAACGCGATGGTATTGCTTGTTGATTTATTTGATTTTTTCTTTGCCATAATGGCTTAGTCTACCTACAAATCGAATTGGAAAACAGTGTTATTTAATTTTTATGGCATATTTTCGCCTACAGTGTCTCTGCAAACAAGATAAATCTTAAAAACCTTGGTAAAATCGGTCTGATAAAGGTTTGGAGATCGTATGCCACAAGTAGAAAAAAGTGCATTGGTGATGTACAGCACACAAGAAATGTTTGACCTGGTTAATGATGTAAATGCCTATCCGGATTTCTTACCAAACTGTTCTGGTGCAAAGGTACTAAGTAGTTCGAATGAAGAAATGACAGCCAGTCTAGAAATTACTAAGGCGGGCCTGACTAAGTGGTTTACCACCAAAAATATATTTGAAGGTAATAGGGTCAAAATGCAATTGGTTGACGGACCATTTAAATCTTTGCAAGGTTATTGGGAGTTCGTTGAGTTAGATGAGCAAGCGTGCAAAGTAAACTTAAAGCTTGAGTTTGAGTTCGCGAGCAAATTAATCGAACTTGCATTTGGTAAAGTATTTAATGAAGTTGCAAAAAATATGGTCTCAGCATTTACCCAGCGTGCTAAGTCTGTGTATGGAGTTAGATAATGATAAAAGTGGAAGTTGTTTTTGCATTACCTGACAAAGCAACAACTGTGACGGTGGATGTTGCCGAAGGCACATCAGCAGAACAAGTCGTCTTGCAGTCAGGGATTTTAGAACGTTGTCCAGAAATAGAATCAACTAATTTAAGTTTGGGTATTTGGAACAGAACAGTTAAATTGCATCAAGTTGTTAAAGAGGGAGATAGAATCGAAGTTTACCGCCCTCTGATTGCTGATCCAAAAGAAGCGAGAAGAAGACGCGCCGACAAGGCAAAAGAAGAAGGGCGTGCAAATAAAATAACTGGTGGCAGAGCCTAACTATATAGACGTCACTATTATTGCTATTGAGAAAAGCCACGCGAGTACGTGGCTTTTTAGTATTAGTTCGAACAAAAAGTTAGATCGATGATTGCCATTAACTCTCGTTTTTATGAGCTGATTTTTCATCAGCTAAGTCTTCTTTCAATTTACGTATTTTAAGGCCCAACTCCTGTCCACGATGACGTGCATAATAAGTACAGCCGATAAACATACAAGTAGAAAAAAGGAGTTCTAGGAGTACCCAGACAAGTTCGTCGCTTGCAATCCAAAGTAAAGTAAAACCATGGATAAAATAAATCAGCACGATGAAGTTGGCCCACGCAAACGTGTATGGTTTGTCTTTGAGAATGCCTCTAAGCGGTAAAAGTAGTGGCAATATATATACCACAAACATAAAACCGATGCTGTGCCCTTCTCTTGGCGAGATAAAAAACAGCCATAGTGGCATTAAGGTTAATAAACCGATATAGCCGAATAGGGCGAGTTTATAAAACAATTTTGTTGTAGGTTGCTTTGGGATCTGGCTCATAATAACTTTTTAGATACGTTGAAAAGGCGCTTAGCTATGGCCCTACAGATTTTAACTTCGGTCTCTGTTAGCTCTGGGCTATTATCCATTCCAGCTACGTGGCTTGCACCATAAGGTGTTCCACCACTTGTTGTAGACAGCAATTCTGGTACGTCATAAGGTACTCCCATTAACATCATGCCATGATGGAGTAATGGTAAAGACAAGTTCAACAAGGTTGCTTCATTTCCGCCATGCATACTGCTGGAGGAAGAAAATACACATGCAGGTTTGTCTATAAGCTGTCCCTTTAACCATAGATCACTGGTAGTTTCCCAAAACGTTTTAGCTTGGGCTGCCATCATGCCAAAACGTGTTGGTGAGCCAAACGCAAGACCATCACATTCTATTAAATCTTGTTTTGTCACGACAACGTCGTGAGCTTGCCTTTGCACAAAAGTGCGCAACCTTACCTCAGCGCCAAGCGCGCTGAGTGTATCGTAAATTTCATTCGCCATTGCAGATACAGAGCCCTGGCTGGAATGATAAAGAACTAGAATTACCGGCATAATATTTAAATGATCTCTAACACAGATTCTGGCGGACGGCCCAAAGCTGCTTTCTCACCTTTTACCACTATTGGACGCTCAATAAGTTTAGGGTTTTTAATCATAGCTTTTCGAAGCGTTTGTTCATCGCTATCTTTGCTCAGCCCTAACTCTTTGTATATGGTTTCTTTGTTTCGTACCAACTGATGTGCAGATTCAAACCCAAGTTTTGAGATCAGTGAATCTAAAGTAGCTGCGTCGACAGGTGTTTTTAAATATTCAACCACTTCAGGTTGAATTGAGTTTTCTTCTAGTAACGTAAGTGTTTGTCTAGACTTAGAGCAGCGAGGGTTGTGATAAATAATGACAGACATAAGAATCCCTTAATAAGCGAATTTGTTTTTTCTAATTGAGTGAGATTGTATCTTAACAAAATCATACTGCCTAACATTTATGATGAGTTAAATTACATCAACTGGATTGTTAGGCAGTAAATGGTGGTTTAGAACTGTGCTAACTCTTTTTGCATATTTCGGTAGTTTGCGAGTAGAGCCTTCAATCTAAGCCGTTTAATCTCGTCTTCTTTTTCAACGAAGTTTAGCGCTTTTTGAACTTCGTCTGCCGCTTTCATGAATGCGCCATAATGTGATAACAAACTAGCATTAGCTTCATGATAGGCTGCTTTATCTTCGCTGAGCTTGTAGGTATCAGTTAGCAGTTGTTTTGCAAGTACGTGATTTGGTTTATCAAGCAAAAACACTTTCAACAATTGTTCTGCTTTGCTGTACTGCTCTGCTTTAATCGCGATGTTTGCCAAATTAAGTGTTATGACCTGATTGTTCGGCCTAAGCTGATGCTTTTTATCAAGCAGCTCAATCGCATCGCCATATTTTTCTTGACCAATTTTAATGTCGGTATACACATCTAAAAAAAACAAGTTATTAGGCTTTGATGCCAGTAACTTTTTAATAAGTGCTTCTGCTTGTTGATACTTATCTTGATCGAGCAAAGCAATGGCAAGACCGTACTGTAAAGCACTTTTATCAAGCGCAGAACTTGTTCTTAATTGGTTTTCAAAGAAAGTTTGGGCGTCCGCTTCTCTCATATGGTAGCGAGCCATGACTCGGCTTTTAGCGTAATGGAAGTCGTCGCTACTTTGGACGTATCTCTTAGGGTATTGTTGCGCACGAAGGCGCACGTCTGAAACTCGAGACTCAGGGAGTGGGTGCGTCAGTAGAAACGCGGGGGGCTTATTTTGAAACCTCACTTGCGCAGCAAGCTTGGTTAAAAACTCACTGGCCGCGTATGGATCGTAACCGGCTCTTTCAAGAGTTTGCATACCAAACCGGTCAGCTTCTCGTTCAGCTTTACGGCTATGTGTTAGTTGACTCAATGAGGCTTGTGTACTGTTTGCAGCAAGAATTGCCATGCCTGCGTCAGGAGCGACTACGGTTGCCAAAATTCCGGTAATTAAGCCTGCAATTGTAAGTGCACTGTTGTCTTTGGCTTGCTGAATTCGTCTCGCCAAATGTCGCTGAGTTACGTGGGCAATTTCGTGTCCCAAGACCGAAGCAAGTTGGCTTTCGTTGTCTGACTGGGCAAGTAGACCGGTATGGACCCCAACATGACCGCCGTAGAATGCAAATGCATTAATGGCTTTATTGTCTAACCAAAAAAACGCAAAGGGAAACCTAACATCATTTGCACTAGCGACAAGTTTGTTACCTAACGTGGTTAAATATTCATCCAGAACAGGATCTTGTACTAATGGAGAACCAGAGCGTATTTGCATCATCATGACGTCGCCGATGAGTCGCTCTTTCTCAATTGGTAATACTTGCACTGCAGATGTACCAAGGTCTGGTAACTTAAAATCGGACTTTGCCTGGCTAGCAGCAGAAAAACTCAGAGAGAGGGCACACAAAGTGGTTACAATTGCTTTTTTAAATTGCATTCTAGTCCTTCTTTAATTCATCGCCGAGCATGATTTTTGCGAGGTTGATTTCATCTTCGCATGCTCTGGCGTCTTTCTCACATAACATATAAAAATCTTTAATTGAGACCCCATCAACACACACAACGTTCAATTCTCTTTTCAAAAGAGAGATAGTTTGATGGACAACTTTGTGTGCATGGAGGATAAGTGCCTTGTCTGCAATATCCCCTCGTTCAAAATAAAACCTAATAAATTTATGTAGTTGGCTAAAGCGTATTAACGTCTTCATAGCGTGGGGATCCCACACATTAAACTCCAAAAACTTGTTATCTTTAAGGTAGGTGTCGACTTTTACGTTACGTGCTATTGGGTAAGCCCAGAGTTCGAATCCTCTTTCTGTAAAAACTTGATTTAAATGGATTTTTGGAGCGCCTTCACAATGGATGATACCATTATCATCCTCGTACCCATCTAGCAGGTGTAAATTCCAATTTCGTTTATCAATCAGACGCTTGATTGCATTATCAAAGCCATGCTGAAAAATACCTTCACTCTCACTAACTGAAGAAGCAACAAGGTGGTAAAAAGGAGGAAGCTCACCCCAATTGATTTGTTTTTTGTACCAATTGATCTCTTTTAATGTTGGGTTAGCCGGCAAACGTGCCTTATTATTTGCTCGTGGCATGTGGTTTCCCGTAATGCTTGTTGTATCTATAAGAATAAACCATTGCCTAGATACAAGCCATAGAAAGAAAGTTTAATTATTACCTAAACGTACAATTTATTGCTTGCCACCAAGTGCTTATATACTCTATAAAGCTGATTGTGTTTTATTACATACAAATATAGAGACTTTGCTTTTATATCAGGTATGTAGAATAAATTTAACCAATAGTTGTAAATTGTGATTTTTAGGTTAATTCTAACGTTTGCGCTATTAATTTTTGATAGGGCTTGGGAGTGCATTTTTGCATATCGATAATATGAATGAACAAAATATCTATGCAGTAGATCTTCGACGCTATGAATGTCCGCAATTATTTGTCCAGTTTAAGTGGCAGTTAAGAACCAACAGAGATCATGTTGGTGTAATCAGGTTTAGCTATAGTAAAGAACAGGATATAAGCGACGTGATAAGATATTTAGAAAGTCAAAAAATGAGCTTTTCGGTGACAACCGACAGTAATATAAATTTCATAGAGGTGCACAGCACGGATGTTTGAACTTATTAAATCTTGGTATCAAGATAAATTCTCTGATCCTGATTCGGTCACTTTACTGCTCCTATTGTTATTTACCGGGACCATGCTGTATTTTTTTGGCGCTTTTGTTATTCCTGTACTTGTCGCACTGGTCATAGCTTATTTACTGGATTGGCCTGTAACAAGGTTGCAAAGAGTACTTCCAAGTCGAATTATGTCAACAAACATAGTGATGCTAGGATTTATTGGTGTGGTACTGGCATTGTTGTTGGTGATTGTGCCTGTGTTGTGGTCGCAAACAAGTAATCTAGTTCAAGAAGCGCCCAGTATGATAGAAAAAGGCAAAGACTATTTACTCCATTTGCCTGACAACTATCCAAACCTGATTTCGGTTCAACAGGTTCAAAATATTGTTGCAGCAGTTGAAAGTAAAGTAGTCGCGCTGGGGGAGTTAATTGTTTCTGTATCTTTGACATCCATTAAGGATTTTGTTGCATGGTTGATCTACCTTATTTTAGTACCATTACTTGTATTCTTTATGCTCAAAGACAAGGAGCCTTTAACCTCGGGCATTAAGCAGCTGGTCCCAAAAGATCGTCGTTTGATTACGCAAGTTTGGGAAGAAATGGATCACCAAATCATGAATTATATTCGTGGTAAAGTTATTGAGATTGTGATAGTGGGTGGGACAAGTTTTATTGCTTTTGCAGTGCTTGAGTTGAGATATGCGGCTTTATTAGGAACCTTAGTAGGGCTATCTGTATTAATTCCCTTTATTGGGGCGGCCTTAGTAACTATTCCTGTAGCCGCCGTCGCGTTATTCCAATTCGGTATTGCGCCAGAGTTTTGGACCATTCTAATAGTATACGGCATTATTCAGGCCCTAGATGGGAACTTACTTGTTCCGCTTTTATTCTCGGAAGCAGTTGATTTAAACCCTGTTTATATAATTGTTGCAGTGTTGTTTTTTGGTGGACTATGGGGTTTTTGGGGAGTGTTTTTCGCGATACCACTGGCATCCTTAGTCAAGGCTCTTGGAAACGCTTGGTCAACCAGCCACAACAAACAATTAAGCTAAACATAAGCATTTAACAAAGGGGCATTTGCCCCTTTTTGATCGATATTAAATATATACCTCTAACTTTCTTGGAAAAATCGGCTTAACTAAGTGATAACTACTGTGTAAAATGAAATAACATATTTCATTTAGTTATAAGTTGTGCCAGTGAATCAACCCCCTTCATTACAGCCCATTTACTTGGATGCCAATGCCACGACCCCCGTCTTAGAGCCCATCGCAACGAGTGTGATGAGTGTAATGCTGGCAGATTTTGGAAACCCATCAAGTGCACATGTTACAGGTGTTAAAGCTAAGCGTTTGTTAGAGGAAACACGCGCACTGGGGCTTGAAATAATTGGCACGCAATCAGGTGAACTGCTGTTTACATCAGGTGCAACCGAAGGAATTCAAACAGCTGTTGTGTCGGCAATTAGTGACTACCTTCAAAGCGAACAGCTGCATTACGACTCACCAGTACTACTTTATGGCGCGACTGAGCACAAAGCAGTGCCTAATACGCTCATTCATTGGAATAAAATGCTGGGGCTCAATGCGCGTATTTTAGAAATACCAGTCGACAAAGTGGGCTTATTAGACCATAACTTTATCGCTGAGCATGCACATCAAGCCGTGATGATTTGTACTATGGCGGTTAATAATGAAACGGGTGTAAAACAAGATCTAAAGTTACTAGAAGATACAATTAGAGCTGTAAATACTGATGTGGCTTGGTTAGTGGACTGTGTACAAGCCTTGGGGAAAGTCCCGTTAAATATGGATACAATCTCTATAGATTATGCACCATTTTCAGGGCATAAACTTTACGCACCTAAAGGAGTGGGCTTTTTGTACATTCGCAATGGGCGGCCGTATACCCCTTTTATTGCGGGTGGTGGGCAAGAATCAGGAATGCGCTCTGGTACCGAAAATTTACCAGGCATTGCAGGATTAAAAGCACTGTTTGAAATCTTGATGAGTAAGAGTGCCCTGTTTAAATCAGGTGAGCAGTTGCAACAACATCGCCTATTATTGGTTGAGGCATTAAATGATACGTTTGAAGACGTATCTTATCATAGCGATCCTGAGCTTAGCGTTTCGACAACAATTAACTTTTCTGTAGCCTATCTAACTAACAAAGAAGTGATGGATTTATTTGATGCGGCAGGGATCAGAGTTAGTGGAGGATCCGCATGCAGCGCGGGTGCATCGAGCAGCTTTGTGCTAGAAGCGATGGGGTTAACACGTTGGCAATGCGAAAATGCAGTAAGGCTGTCTTTTGGTCCTGCTGATGATTTTGAGTTTATTACGAATGCCTGCTCTGCGATACGCTGTTTGAAGCCGTCACTGCAAAAACTATACTTAAAGAATAATGAGAAGAGGTCAGCAAAGCGCGTTAATTACATTGGACTAACGCAGTTAGAGTGCGACAGCCAAAGCTGCTGGCTGTTCGTAACAGAAGATTTTGAGGCGATTGTTTACAACCCGATTGAAAGTGTCATTCAAAAACTTTCACGCATTATTTTATCTCAAAACCTAACCTGTACAGCTATTCTTTTGAAACAAGATTCAGTAAAGCAACAACATGCGAGAGAACGCTTGCTTTCTGTGTTAGAGGTAAGCAATGAGACTAACTATAGAGAAATACCGACTTGTCAAAAGTGGAACTTGAAACGAGAAGAATCAGAGCAGTCGCTGAGTTATGTATTGCGATTTACAAATGGTAAAAGGATTAGATTTGCAGAGAAAGCTCAAGCAGAATCGTCTTCACACGAAGCCCTATTCACGCCTCGCGGTGCAGGTTTTGACTTGGTGACCGAAAAAACGGGTTTAAACAAGCTCAAGCCAATCGAGATTAACTCTGTTGAAGAAGCTAAAAGTTGGTTATCTCAATTTGAAGGGGTCGTTTTAGATGTGAGGGACTTAGTGGAACACGAAGCGTCTAAAGAACATGTTAAAGCCCTGTTTGGAATGGGAGACAGCCCTAGCTTTATAAATATTCCAAGAAGTCGCCTCGCCAATGAACTTCTAGAAAAACGGTTGAATGAACATACGCCCTATCTACTGATATGCCGCACAGGTACTCGCTCAAAAAAGGCACAAGAAACACTAATAAAGTTAGGTTTTAAGCATGTTGCGAATTTAAGCGATGGGTTGGCGCTGGTTTAATAGCGCCATGCGGAGATTATTTAGGGGCAGGGCCTGTACTTTCTCGAATAACAACCGAGGGTGTAAATGTGGTTATGATGTCTTTGTCATGGGAACGACTGCCTCTTGTTTTAGAAAATAGCAAACGAGCAGCATGTTCAGAAATAACGCTGTTTGCTTGGTGAGCAGTCGTCAGTTTTGGCCAAGTTTGTCTAGAGAATGGAGAGTCCTCAAACCCTGATATAGATAGCTGCTCAGGAATCGCAATATTCATTAGTCGAGACGCAAATAACGCACCAGCAGCAATTTCATCATTCCCGCCCAAAATTGCTGTAATGCCAGACTCGTTATTATTTTTTAGCAGCGCTTTTGCACCCTCTACACCAGATTCAAAAGAGTAGGTTCCGCCATATACAAGTGCATCATTAAATTCGAGTTGGTTGTCATCTAATGCTTGCTTATAGCCTGCCAATCGTTCAGTTGTTGATTTGTGTTCTGCATCACCGCATGCAAATGCAATAGTCTTATGCCCTAAGTTAATTAAATGCTCGGTGATTTCGTAGGCTGCGGCATAGTCATCAACATAAATACAGTTGTTGTGTCTATGCTCTGCTGTTGACCCTTGTTCTTTTTCAGGGTCATTATTTTGACCTGAAAGAAGTCTTACGTATGTAATACCAAGGTCGTCAAGCATCTGTATGATGTGCTTTTGTTCTGAAAGAGGTGGAGTAAGAACTAGTCCAGCAAGTCTTGAACGCTGGATCATCGTTGCGATTTCTTGCTGCATATCAGGGTCACTGGCAGAGCAGGGGTGTATGACTAGCTCATAGCCCTCTTCTTTACATCTTGAAAGCACACCATTTTGCATGTCGATAATATAGTAGGCGTTTGGGTTATCATAGACTAATCCGATAGCAAATGAAGACGTACCTGCTAAGTTTCGCGCAGCGGTATTCGGCTGATAATTCAGCTCTTTTACGGCCTGCATAACTATATCGTAGGTTTTCTTTCTAACCGAAGGTTCTTTATTTATAACCCTAGATACTGTCTTCATTGATACGCCTGCATGTTTAGCGACGTCGTTGATGGTTACTTTCATTTTTTTTCTTCTATGAGATCACAAGGCGTTTTGTATCGCCAAAATATGGGTAACTGCGGTTTAGCCTCAAAAACAGTGGGCTTCACACTCGAAACGAATGACACGTTTAATTATTTAAACGCAATATAGTATATTTCCGCTTTTCAGGAAACGATCAAATTAACTTGATTAGTATTGTGCGTTAATTTTAACCACAACTGAATATCTCTAAAATATTTTATGATACCGGTGTCAAAAATTAAAAAATCGGTTATCATAAAGAAAGTAAAATGAGAAACATGAAGTTTGACAGCGTTGTCATTTTAACTTATGGTTAACGCTCGATTATGTTTATTGTGTGCAGGTTTTGTATTTTGCAGACAATCATCGCTAGGGGAAAATTATGAATTGCCGTACATCGTTACAAAGTTGGCAAGCATTAACTACATCGTCAGAAAGACTAAAAAAACAGCATCTAAAAACACTTTTTGACAATGACTCAGGACGTTTTGATAAATTTTCTAGACATATTCCCGGGGTACTTTTTGATTTCTCTAAACAACTGTTAGACGACTCTACGTTCGAACAGTTAATAAACCTAGCGAAAGAATCAGATTTAGCTTCTTGGCGTGATAAAATGTTCTCTGGTGAAAAGATAAACTTCACCGAAGACCGTGCTGTGCTGCATGTTGCGCTTAGAAATAGAGCTGGCACCCCAATTCTTGTAGATGGTGTTAATGTAACTGAACAAGTTCAGTCAGAATTGGATAAAATTAAAGGTTTTTCAGATCGCGTTAGAAGCGGTGAGTGGAAAGGCTACACTGGCAAAGCAGTCAAAGATGTGGTTGCGATCGGTGTTGGGGGCTCGAATTTAGGGCCTCAAATGGTTACTGAAGCTCTAAGTGCATACTCAGATGAAACGCTAAATGTTCACTACGTTTCTAATGTAGATGGTGTGCAGTTAGCGCAAGTATTGAAAAAAATAGACGCAGAAACGACGCTGTTTGTTATCTCGTCAAAAACATTCACAACTTCTGAAACGATGAATAATGCGCTTTCGTCTGTAAGTTGGTTTTTGGAAAGCGCACAAGAAAAAAGTGCGATTGCGAAGCATTTTGTTGCTGTTAGTACCAACCTAGAAAAAACGCGTGAATTCGGCATTGCAGACGAAAATGTCTTTACTATGTGGGACTGGGTGGGCGGTCGTTTTTCGCTATGGAGTGCAATTGGTTTACCAATCGCTTTGTATCTAGGTTTTGATAAATTTATTGAAGTGCTTGAAGGTGCTTTTGAGGTCGACGAGCATTTCAAAACAGCAGAATTTGAGCATAACTTGCCGTTGATTATGGCCTTGTTAAGCGTTTGGAATACCAGCTTTTTAGGGCATACATCTCAGGCTATATTACCTTATGATCAGGCTCTTCACATGCTCCCTGCTTATTTACAGCAAGGTGAGATGGAAAGTAATGGTAAACATGTAACATTTGATGGTCAGACTGTACCATATACAACTGTGCCAATTATTTGGGGCATGACAGGAATTAACGGTCAACATGCATTTTATCAATGTTTACATCAAGGTAACGTAATTGTACCAGCAGATTTTATTGCATCAGTCGAGCCGCAAATCGCGTTAGGCAAACATCATGATGTATTGTTGTCTAATTTCTTTGCGCAGACAGAAGCAATGATGGCTGGTGTAAATGAAGAGCAGGTGCGCGCCGATTTACTTGCAAAGGGTAAATCTGAGCAAGAAATCGAAGAACTTGTGGTGCATAAAATACATCAGGGTAATCGTCCAACAACATCGATTGTTCTAGATAAAGTAGATGCAAAAGCGGTGGGTAGATTGATTGCAATGTACGAGCACAAAATATTCTGCCAAGGCATCATTTTGAGTGTATGTTCTTTTGATCAGTGGGGTGTTGAGCTTGGTAAAGGGTTGGCAAATAATATTGAAGCTGAACTTACACAAGACAATGTTGCTCACAAACACGATAGTTCGACGTCTGGTTTGATTGCTTACTACAAACAACAGAGAGATAAATAATCAAGTTGTTTCAAGACGACTTGGTATGTAAAGAATACCTTTGAACGGGTAGCGCTGGAGTACTTAGGGCCTGTATTTTTGTGAGAGGAATTACAGAGCCCCTAAGACTCATTTTAAAACTAATTTGAATACAACTTACTTAATTTGCTTTTCCACATAATTGTAAGTAAGTAAAATAATCTGCGAACGAATTCAAACCTAAAAGAAGTAGAGTTTGGTCTATTCAGCATTGAACACCAAACGGTTTTGATTATCGCGCGTGTTCTCTTCACACTATGATCGCGCGCCTAACCTTGTGAGATATAATTATGCTTAATCCTTTTGATATCGTAATTTTTGGTGGGGGCGGTGACTTAGCGTTGAGAAAATTGTTGCCCGCAATGTATAGAGCATATCAAGAAGGCAATTTGCCTCAGGGTACCCGCATATTGCCGACTGTTCGAGAAGAAAGTAAAAAAAATGAATATATAGATACGGCACATAAAGCACTTCAAGAATACCTAGGCAGCGGTGAATATAACAATAAAGATTGGAATGAATTTGCCAAGTTCCTTGTACCTGTTGTGGTAAATGTTACGGAAGCAGACGACAACTGGGACTTACTAAGAGAAATACTCGCGTCAGAAGACGAAGACAAATCTCGAGTATTCTACTTATCCCTTCCTCCTGCTGTGTATGGCACATGTTGTGAACTTCTTTCTAAGAAATCCCTCATTTCTAAAAACTCTCGTGTAGTTGTTGAAAAACCAATTGGCTACTGTGGTGAGTCAGCGGAAGAAATTAACGCTAAAATAGCGGAGTATTTTACAGAAGAACAAATATTCAGGATTGACCATTATCTTGGAAAAGAAACGGTTCAAAATCTTATGGCGTTGAGGTTCTCAAATGTTTTATTTGAAAACTTATGGGACGCTAAAACCATCGACAACATTCAAATTAGTATTTCGGAGACTGTTGGCTTAGAAAGTAGAGCCGGTTTCTATGACAAAGCCGGTGCACTTCGCGATATGGTACAAAATCACCTGTTGCAGCTACTGTGCCTTGTTGCTATGGAGTCTCCTCATAAGCTCAATGCGAACAGCATACGCAATGAAAAACTAAAAGTTTTGGAAGCGCTACGACCATTGGCCAATGAGTTAGTCGACGAAAATGTGGTTAGAGGCCAATACGTGCCGGGCGACTTAAATGGCAATCTTGTGCCTGGTTACTTAGAAGAGCTTGGCGAAGGTTCAAGTACGACAGAGACATTTGTTGCGATCCGAGCGCACATTGAAAATTGGCGTTGGTCAGGTGTTCCTTTTTATCTGCGTACAGGTAAACGTATGAAGCAGCGCTGTGCTGAAATTGTCGTTGAATATAAGCCTGTATCTCACAATGTCTACGATGATAAAGTTGGACCTATTTTACCTAATAGACTGATTATCAGATTGCAACCAGAAGAAAGCATCCAGCTCACACTGATGTCTAAGCGGTTAGATAACCTCGATATGCAGCTAGAGCCAGTGACGCTAAATATAGAATTGAGTGAGAAATACAGCAATGGATTCCACTCTGATGCATACAAGCGCCTAATGCTAGACGCTGCCGCTAACAACCCTTCTTTATTCATCCATAGGGATGAAGTTAGACAAGCTTGGAAATGGATTGACCCGATCATTGCTAGATGGCAAGAGAAGGGCACCCCAGCACTATATCGTGCAGGCTCTTGGGGTCCTGAATCAGCTGATGAGTTACTTGCAGAGAAAAACCACGCTTGGTTCAATGTTGGAGAAAACAACTAATGGCACTGTTAAACGAAAAATTCTTTGACTCGAAAGATGAAATGACTGAGCATTTAGCGTCTCTTCTAGAAGATACTCTCAGCACTGCACTTCAATTAGATGGTAAGGCGAGTATACTGGTTTCCGGTGGTTCATCACCTGCACCTGCATACAAGCGTCTATCAAATTTGGATCTTGACTGGAGTAAAGTAACGGTTGCGATGGTTGATGAAAGGTGGGTCGAAACGACTCATGAAAAGTCAAACGAAGCATTTATTAATTCAACGTTATTGCAAAACAATGCATCCAAGGCAGACTTCGTAACTATGAAAAATAGTACTGAGTCCGCAGAGCTTGGCCAAGCTGCTGTTGAGAGTGAGTACCAATCTTTGAAGCAGCCTTTTGATGTTACTATTTTAGGTATGGGCCCGGATGGGCATACAGCTTCTTTGTTCCCTAATGCCAGCGGTTTAGAGTCAGCATTGCAGACCGAACAGCTTGTTTGTGCAATCAATGCAATTAAAAGTGAAGTCACCGGAAGTATTACGGAACGAATGAGTTTATCGCTCAATGGTATCGCGAATACAAAACACGCAATCTTGTTGATAAGCGGTGATGCAAAGCGTGAAATCTATGAGGAAGCTAAACAACCTGGTTCTGAATTTGATATTCCGTTAAGGGCAGTTTTGGGCTTACCCGATTTAAACCTAAGCGTGTTTTGGTGCCCATAAGTGTAATATACAAAAAAAGCACCTTGGTTGGGTGCTTTTTCTCTCTTCTTCTCTACACAAAAAATCTTTTCACAACTTTTCGTCTTTTGCGTCTTTTAAGTACAACTTGTTATTAGTCTTTTGTACTGTGCATACCAACTTATTGAGTCAATTTCGTACCTATTACTGATTTAATTATTTTTGTGCCTTATTATTTACATACTTTATTATGAAACGTTATATACAGGACAGGCAGTTTGAAAGTTTTTTTACTGACTATTGTTGCTAATAGTCTAATTGAGAAAGAGGGTGAGGTAGGTAACTAATTAATTTTAAAGTCAGTTCTTCTACGTTTATTAATTCTGCTGCAAGTATTCTCAAAGTGAAGCTTTTACTAGACACGAGCTCGCAAATAAACTAAAATGACAGCGTTGTCATTGAGAATGTTTATCACCTTGAACAGCTTCTGCCCAGGCTATTGTTTTGGTAAACTCTTCAAAAAGCTGCATTAAAAATACGCAGTTCTTAAATTAGATACAAAAAATTGTATCAATCACCTCAGAAACTACAGATTTATACACTTCCTGTGGTATATTACTATTCGTTTGTAACAAAGTATATCCAAATTCAGAATAATCCTTTACTTTTTAAGGTTTTAGCATTTGAAATGAAAAATTTTAAAGTGTTAAGGCAAAAAACATGTAGCGATTATGTAATTTTGGGTGTATGGTTTGTTATTAGATGACAGCGTTGTCATCATCACTGGGCAGAAGTGATTTAAAAACCAACAAAATGATTCAAGGGGAATCCTGTGTTAGCTAATAATTTTAAGAAAAGTTTACTAGCTGCAAACATTGGTCTTGCGTTAACCGCAGGCGTATCTGGTGTAGCAGTTGCTGAAACCGGCAATCAAGTTCAAGAAGACGTAGAAGTAATTGAAGTACGCGGTATCCGCCGCTCTTTAGAAGCATCACTAAATACAAAACGTTTTTCAGATTCAGTAGTCGATGCTGTAACAGCTGAAGACATCGGTAAAATGCCGGATAAAAACGTTGCAGAATCACTACAGCGTATTCCTGGTGTAACAGTTCAGCGTCAATGGGGTGAAGGTGCTGCGGTTTCAATCCGTGGTGTTGGTAACGACCTAACTTTGACAACTCTAAACGGACAAAATGTAGCATCTACTGGCTGGTTCGTGTTTGAGCCTGCTAAACGTTCTTTTAACTATTCTCTATTACCATCAGAGCTGGTAGGCGGCTTAGAAGTTTATAAATCTTCTCAAGCAGATCTATTAGAAGGTGGTGTAGGTGGTACAGTTGTTGTTAATACACGTAAGCCACTTGATTTAGATCCTCTAACTGTTTACGGCTCAGTGGAAGCGCTACATTCTAGTGATTCAGATACGACTTCACCTCAACTTTCTGGTCTAGCAAGTTGGAAAAATGATGATGAAACCTTTGGTGTTTTAATCGCTGCTGTTTCTCAAGAGCGTGAATTGCAACGTCAAGGTAATGAAGCATTCTGGCAATGGGGCGCAGGCCCTGTAGCTTTCGAGCAAGAACGTAAGCGTAATGCATATGCTGCTACTTTCCAATTTGCACCTTCGGATGAATGGGATATTACATTCAATGCGATGGATATGGAAATGGAAGCAAACAACGTAAACTATGCTCTTTTCTTAACTCAAGCAGATACGACTTGGGGTGGTGGAGAATCTGAAGCATTCATCGAAGGTACGCCTGTTCATGGTCCTCTAAACGTTGGCTTCTGGCAGGCTCGTCCTCGTGAAGCGACAATGAGCTCAGAGGTTTACGACTTAAAAGTAGAATACAAAGGCGACGGCTACGAATTAAGTTTCCAAGCTGGTGATACTTCATCAACTGGTGGTACTGACTTTGAAATTGAAGTATTTGATGCAAATGGCAGAGTACCTGAGTCAGGAACTCCAATTGTAGATGGTACTTACGATTTCTCAAACGGTAACCAAACTTGGAATCTTCCTAATGGTATTGGTGGCGCTTCGATTGCAGACTACGTTCCTTCACACGTAGCAATTGCGAGCTGTCAAACAGATGCATCACACTGTTCTCGTATGAACAGAACGCCTAAGACAGATGAAGAGCAATACTTCCAAGCAGATGCAAAGTTTGAAGTTGACTTTGGGCCTATCACGTCTCTTAAGACTGGTTTACGTTACTCTACGCACGAAACAACAAGCCGTCGTTATGAGTTTATTACACCAGATTCATTCGACCCTTACTTTGATACGTCTGCGCTAACAGGTGAGAAGATCGACATCGGCTTTGGTGATTACCAAATGACGAAGTTCGACAGTGCTACTTTCATGAATGCGGCTAAAGCTGCAGTTACTGGCGAAACTGAAGATCTTGGTGCATACAGCCACATTGAAGAAGATAACCTAGCACTTTATGTAATGGCTAACTTCTCAACTGACTCATCTCGCGGTAACTTTGGTATTCGTTACGTTTCTACAGATGCAACATCTCATTACTACCTAGACGGTGCGCGTGAAAAGTCTGATGCTGATTACTCTGAGTTCTTACCAAGTGCTAACGTGGCATTTGACTTAACTGAAGACGTAATTCTACGTGTTGCAGCTTCTCGCACACTATCTCGTCCTCAGTACGTTGATATGTACGTTAACCCTAATGTAACGGGTGCAAATGATAACGTACCAAACAACCAAAACTGGATTGTTGGTAACGTAGGTCTTAAGCCATTTATTGCTAATAACTTTGACTTAGGTGTTGAATACTACTTCAACGAAAGCTCTCTAGTTTCTGTTGGTTTCTTCATGAAGGATGTTAAAAACTTCATGTCAGTATCTCAACGTCAAGCAACAGCTGCTGAAATTGATTACTCTCTAAACGCGGAAGAACAAGCGTTCGGATGGACTGTTGAAGAGAAGCGAAGCCAAGGTTCTGCAAATGTTGAAGGTATTGAATTCCAGTACCAGCAAGACTTTGGTAACGGTTTCGGTACGGTTTATAACTATACTTACACAGACACTTCAGTATCTGACAAGATGTTGTTTCCTGACCAAAACCCAGTACTTGCTGACAGCTCTCGTCACACGTACAACATAACAGGTTACTATGAGAACGAGATGTTTGAAGTTCGTGCTTCTTACAACTGGCGTTCAGAGTACATGATCCGTGATGTGGGTGCATATGGTAACCGACTTCATGATGACTACGGTACACTTGACCTAAGTGCGACTTGGCATGTTACTGAAAATATCGACCTAAGACTTTCAGTTGTAAACCTACTTGAAGAAGATGCAATTCAAGAAGGTAATAACAACTTCTACTCAGAAAACACAGGCTTTACACGCGGCTTCCCAGTATACGCGTATGAAATGCCTCGTTTGATCTCAGTAGGTGCTAGCTTCCGCTTCTAATTTTTATTAGAGTGGTCTAAGAAAAAAGGGAGGTTACCTCCCTTTTTTAGTTTCTGAGTAAAACGAAATACAATTTTCTGGAGAAGCTGTGATAAAGAAAATCGTAATAGTAGGTGGGGGGACAGCTGGATGGCTTGCTGCCAACCATTTAGCCAAAAAGTTAAAACCTTACAATACTTCACAGGTGGAAATCACACTTATCGAGTCTCCTGATATTCCAACGATAGGAGTTGGTGAAGGGACTGTTCCCATGATGAGGAGTACACTGCAATATTTTGGTATTAGTGAAACCCAGTTTATCAGAGAGTGTGATGTTACCTTTAAACAAGGAATTAAGTTTGTAAATTGGCTAAACAACCCTGAAGTTAGGCAACATGCATACTATCATCCTTTTGATTATCCATTTTTAGAGAAATTTGATCTCAGTGCATATTACTTACTTGGTGCATTTGAAGATTTTGGTAGTTATTCAGAGTTAGTCGGTTTCCAAAGCCACGTATGCAACGCTAGCTTAGCGCCTAAATCGATTACTCACACAGAGTTTCAAGGGGTCTCAAATTACGCTTACCATTTAGATGCTGGTAAATTTTCGAGTATGCTCCAGAAGCACGCTACCGAAGTGTTGGGTGTTAATTATATTTCGGCAACAATGAAGCATGCAAATCTAGGAGTTAACGGCGAAATTACTTCTATTGAAACGCTTGAAGCTGGTGAAATTGAGGGGGACTTCTTTCTAGATTGCACAGGGTTTAGTGCAAAGCTTAGCAGTGATGTTTTAAATGTCCCTTTTGTGGATAAGAAAGATACTTTGTTTGTGGATAGGGCACTGGCAATTCAGGTCCCCTATGATAAGGAAAATGATTCTATTCCCAGCTATACAGTGTCAACCGCACAAAAAAATGGCTGGATTTGGGACATTGGTTTAACCTCAAGGCGCGGAATTGGTCATGTTTACTCCAGTAGTCACACTTCTGACGAACAAGCTTTGCTGGATCTATCTAAATATTTGAAAATGCCTGCTGAGCAAGTCGATGCGAGAAAGATCTCAATGAGAATTGGGTATCGACAAGAAGCATGGACAAAAAATTGCGTAGCGATGGGCCTTGCGCAAGGGTTTGTAGAGCCATTAGAGGCCACGGGCCTTTTAGTGTTCGATATTACTGCTAGAATGCTAGCAGAGCAGTTTACGTTTGAACATAAAGCGATGGAAGCCAATGCAAAAGCATTCAACCGAAGAGTATGCCATATGTGGGATAAGGTTATAGACTTTATCAAGCTTCATTATTGTATATCGAAAAGAAGCGATTCACAATTTTGGTTGGATAATCGCTCCACTAGTTCTATTCCCGAATCTCTACAAGAGAAACTAACTCTGTGGCGATATCAAATACCAAAAGCATATGACTTTAGTTCTACTTTAGAAGTATTTAACCTCGAAAACTATTTGTATGTTTTGTATGGAATGGAATTTGACACTGACATTTCTGCATTATCATGCATATACCAACAAAAAGAATTGGCAAGAAAAGAAGTGGCAGAAATCTCAAGGTATGCTCAGAGCCTAGATAAACAATTAGAGCCAAATAGGGCTCTGTTGGAAAAAATTAACCAGTTTGGTTTGAGCAAGGTTTAGGCCAAAAAAATGGAAAAATCACAAAGTAAAGCTGGTTATGAGGCATTAAAATCTGCACTTATAAACGAGGATAGCTCAAATGTAGCTAAACAGATAGAGGGGTTATTGGTTCAAGGAGCATCAATAGAAACATTACAAAAGGGATTGATGTGGCTTTATCAAACCGGGCGCTATAGCTATTTTGTAGATGTAATGGCTAAGGTTATGCAGAAATACCCCTCTTTTGAACCCGGGTATAAGTTTTTGGCTCACAGCTATCGCTCACTTAAACAACACGCAAATGCAATTAATTTGCTGCGCCGTGCGTTGGCATATCATTCTGATAAATCTTCGATCCACAATCAGCTTGGTATTTTATACCGAGAAATAGGGGACTTAGAGCAAGCCTCTATTTGTTTTAACAGTGCTTTAGCGATGAAACCTGATTTTTCAGAGGCTACATATAATCTAGTGCGAGAACAGCAGGGTAGTGACCTTTTACTCACTAACAGTCTGAAAGAGCGTTACTTCAATGCAGAAAAGAATAAAGACAAAGCGTTTTACGCTTTTGCAATTGCAAAGCAGCTTGTAAGCAGCCCAGAAGAGTATGTTCACTGGCTAAATGCAGCAAATGAGTTACAGCGCAAGATAGTGCCTTATAATGGCGCAGTTGAATTAGAAGCTCTGCGCGAAATTAAAGAAAAGTTCTCACACTCAGAATTAGAGAAAAGTGATAACTCATCTGCAAAGCCAATATTTATTATTGGGATGCCCCGCAGTGGGACGACATTGATTGAGCAAATACTGGCTGCACATAGTGAAGTTATTGCAGGAGACGAGCTTTTTGAGTTTGCTCGTTGCAGCGCTGAAGTCGCAGCACAACATGTGCCGCGAACAGCGTTTCCTCACTGGTTAGGTAAAATCAATACCGATGCATTAAATAAAATAGCTGACCGTTATCTAGAGAATACAGAGTTCTTGCAATCTGCTACTTATTTTACGGATAAAATGCCGCAAAATTTTAAGGCTGTTGGACTGATACAGCAGGTTTTCCCTAACGCAAAAGTCATCCATTGTAGGCGTTCGCCGATGGATACCATATGGAGTTGTTATGAGCAAAACTTTGGATTAGGTAATGGCTTTGCCAATAATCTAGATGATTTAACAGACTATTATTTAGAGTATGACAAATTAATGTCTTTTTTTGAAAATACATCAAAAGGCGCAATTTTTACGTTGGAGTATGAAGAGCTTATTGCTAACCCTAAAAAAGTCATAAGCGAAGTGTTGATGTATTTAGGGCTGAATTATCAACAAAATTGTGAACATTTTTATGAGAGCAGTAAAGTTGTTCATACTGTAAGTAATCAGCAGGTGAGACAGCCAATATACACATCGTCAGTTCAAAAGTGGCGTAAATATGAAGCGCACTTGTCACTTTACCAACAAAAACTGGAACAGGGTAACGCATAATTGCGCTACCCTGTTTGTTAGCTATTAATCCTCTGCAGTGCTTCTTCATGGGTCATAACTGAACTGATTAGTCGGTTAACCCTGTTTTGCAGCTCCTCAAAAACAGCTTCATGCTCCGAATAATCATATTCAATATTGAGCTTGGGGGCATAGCCCATGCCATAGAGAATATATCTATAGTTTTCATCAGTAAAACAAGACGTTCCCGCGCTGCCTATATCTGCAAATTCGCACGGCTTATTACGCCACAGCGCTAACTTTTCTGTTAGCTCTGGACAATGCTCTACAGACTTTCTTGCTTGTACCCAGAACTCGCTGTCGTCTCTGTCAGTCAAACAGTAGTGCAATACAATAAACTGTTTTAAATCATCATAAGCATGCCTCATTAATCGGTTATATGAGTCTTTAACTGATAGAGGTACCTGTGTTCCAGTAAGGTGTGTAGAAAGTAAACGTGCCCCAAGGTTAATTAGGTGCAAGCCAGTTGACTCTAAGGGTTCAATAAAACCACCTGAAAGACCAATACAAATACAATTACCAACCCAAAACTCTTTTCGTCTGCCAATTTGCATATCGATGTGTGTTGTTTTGATAATCTCACTTTCTTCGCCGAGGAAGGATTTAAGCTCTTCTTCAGCCTCTTTTTTAGTGAGTCGGTTTCCATCATAAACATAGCCAGTGCCTTGGCGATTTGCTAGATCAATCTGCCATACCCAACCATTACTTAAAGCGGTTGCAACTGTGTAAGGGGTTGGTGTTTTATTCGCAGGTAACTTTCTCTGAATTGCGACTGCTTTATTACAAGGTAATGCTTCCTCGAAGCTTTCCCAGTTGTCCGAACTAACTTTATTGATTAATAACCCTTTAAACCCAGTACAATCAATAAAAACATCTGCAGAAAAGTTTCCCTTTTCGGTATGTACCGTATCAATATTACCATCTACTACGGAAATATCGGTTACGGTGGCTTCAACGTGTCTTACGCCCGCAGAGGTGCATTTAGCCTTTAAAAAGCGCGCCATTTGAGTGGCATCTAAATGATACCCGTAAGGTGTGGGCGCTTTGTAGCCAGTTGAGTTGGGTAACTTAGGGGATAGGGCGTGTTTGATTGTGTGGGAGCTTAAACATACGCCTTCATCATATCGCTCTTGCTTATTTCGGTCACTAAGAAGCCAAGCTGTGGCTATATCAATATTTGACCCTAGCTGTTGTTGTTCAAACGGGTGGAAGTACTCATGAGTTTCACCTGACTCAGAAGGTTTCATCCAGTTTTTGAACATGATGCCTGATTTGTAGGTTGCTTGGGTTTCTCGCATTAGCTCTTGTTCGTTAATACCCATAGCAGCAAAGAAGTATCGAATTGAGTGTACGGTTGCTTCGCCAACTCCTAGAATACCAATATCTTTGCTTTCAATTAGAGTAATGTCGATTTTGTGTGATTTGCTATTGTACAACTGGTTTAGATATGCAGCGGTCATCCAGCCAGACGAGCCACCGCCTACAATAGTTATACTTTTTATCGATTGCTCAGACATGAGAGTTACTCCAGTTATCAAACTTGTAACAAAGTATACAGGTATAGACAGCGATGTCATTTAATTCGTGCTACATGCTTTAAGCTGTTGACATAGAGCAGGAAGAGAGCAACCGGTTGACTAAAAACTCTACGGAAGCTTTTTGACCATTTGTGAAATAAATGAGAAGTTCATAAATTCACTTCCAATTTGTGTTCAAAACCATTAGCCTTAGAGCCACTAAAAGTAATAATTACGAATTTGAATGGAGTAGTATTATGGCGGAGCAGCAAGTGCAGCCTTTACACAACGAGAAGCATGCCAATATTAAAGTTAAAAACGGCATCAATGTTGAATTTCTTAAATCTCAGCACCTAATCCCAGTTGTTGCACATGAGTTTGCTCGTGTTGCGACAGAGTTCCCTATGGCGTTTGTTAAGAATACTGAAACTGGTCAATTTCAAGCGGTTGCTTTATTCGGTTTAGAGCCAGGTGAGAACCTATATGTTAAAGACGGCAAATGGCAGGCAGGCTTTGCTCCTTTAGCAGCTGCTCGTTACCCTTTCGGTTTAGTTAAGCACCCTGAGGAAGATCAGTTCGGTATTGTTATCGACGAAGCTAGCCCATTAGTTGGTGAAGAAGGTAACGCGTTATTTGCAGATGGCAAAGAAACTGAGTACCTTCAGGCTCGTAAAGAAGCGCTTGTAAACTATGTTGAGTTTGCACGTGTAACGGAAGTATTCACTCAGTTCCTTGCTGATAAAGAGCTACTAGTACAACAGACGCTAACGGTTGATATTGCTGGTGAGAAAAAAGACATCAACGGTATTTACTTAGTAGACGAGCGTAAACTAAACGAGCTAAGTGATGAAGAGTATTTAGAGCTACGTAAGCGCGGTTATTTAGCGCCTATTTTCGCATTCTTGACTTCAACTCATCAAGTAGCGCGTCTAGCTCGCCTTAAAGCTCAGTTTCCAGAAGCTTAATATAGTCTGTTCACTGTGTGGGCATGACGAACAGATAAAAACGCTTGCATCGCAAGCGTTTTTTTATGCCTTAAAAATATTTATTTTTTTAGTTAATTCAAATAACAGCACATTGGTTGTCATCAACTATTTCATTTACACAAGGTCTTAGAACAGCCACTCAATGTTAATTCACTTTTGTTGGCTGATTGCCACTGTACTTTAACGCAAAAGCTTGCCTCTCTTCGTCTTTACGCGCATTGTTATAGCGTTAAAAAATCCAAAAAAGGATAAAAATGAATAACAAGACTTTATTGGGGCTAATGCTAACACTGGCTTGCACGGGTGCAGTAGCAAAGCATGCGGAGCAACCTATTGCAATTGCCATTCATGGTGGTGCTGGGACCATTGAAAAAAGCCGTTTTACGCCAGAAAAAGAACAAGCATATCGAGCAAAGCTTCAAGAAGCAGTAGAGGCCGGTTATAAAGTGCTTGAAAACGGCGGTGATAGCTTAGACGCAATTACAAAAGCAATAAATATTCTAGAGGATTCACCATTTTTTAACGCAGGTAAGGGAGCTGTGTATACCTATGACGAGAGCCATGAGTTAGATGCATCTATAATGGACGGCCGGAACCGACAAGCTGGTGCGATATCGGGTGTTAAGCATGTAAAAAACCCAATAAACCTTGCCCGAGAAGTTATGGACAGTTCTGTACACGTTATGCTCAGTGGAGAAGGTGCTGAGGAGTTTGCCAAAAAGCAAGGTGTTGAACTGGTAAAATCAGATTATTTCAATACCCCGGACAGATATAAGTCTCTCTTGCGTGCTAAAGAAAAGCTACGTCAAAAGGAAAGTGGCACTAAAAATTACCAAGCAGCACATCAGTCATTACCAGTAGAGTTAAAAATGGGCACAGTTGGTGCTGTCGCGGTTGATAAACATGGCAACCTATCGGCAGGTACTTCAACAGGAGGTATGACAGCAAAACGATATGGACGGGTTGGTGACTCGCCAATCATTGGTGCGGGCACGTTCGCTGATAATCAATCATGCGCAGTTTCTGCAACTGGCCACGGTGAGTATTTTATTCGTTACAATGTCGCAGCTGATATTTGTGCCAGAGTTGAATATCAAAATAAATCTATCGAGCAAGCTGGTAAAGAAGTGATATTTGGACCTATGTTCCAATCTGGCGGTACTGGAGGGGTTATAATTGTTGATAGCCAAGGAAACATCAGCATGCCGTTTAATACCAAAGGCATGTACAGGGCCCGTAAGTCAAATTCTACGCCGACTTATGTAGGTATTTTTAAGTAAAAATAAAAGGTTATTGATTTTTAGGCAAATTTATCAACGCCAGCTACTATTATAAATGTAGCTGGCGTTTTATTTGGGGGAATAAATAATGCAATCAGTTAAAGTAGTAGATTATCTAAATCACAGACCAGTGACATTTATCGCAAACATGCGTATTGAAATGGCGGTCGAAAAACTATTACAAAGCGGTCAGTCAGGTGGGCCTGTTTTGGACGACAATCACAAAGTGATTGGCTTTTTGTCTGAACAGGATTGTATCAAAAAAATGTTAGAAGCAACTTATCAAAATGAGTCTCATAGTATAGTGTCTGATGTGATGAACAAAGACCCTGTATGTGTTCACCCTGAAGACAGTATTTTGCAAATTGCTGATAAAATGTCGAAGGATAAACCCAAGCTTTATCCTGTTTGCGATGAAGATGGGCGGCTTATTGGTGTCATTACTCGTGCTCACGTTTTACTCGCTTTTGATAAACATTTGCATGATACCTATGAATCAGGAAACAGATTTGTTTAAAAGTCTGTTTTTCCTTGGGTAGAAGCGTGAGGTTTTGGTAGACTACGCGGCGATTTTGGAATTTTCAAGGTGTCGTGTAGTGGACTTAAAGTCGTTATATTCAGATATTCCTTTTTGTTTAAAGAAGGATCAGTTTTTATTTAAGAAACGTCTTCAAGGTGTGAAAAAAATCACTGATGAGAAAACACAGCAAAAAGTTGTTGTTCAGATCAGTGAATCCATTGCACGTAGTCAACAATTGAAAACCCAAAGGCAAGAAGGGTTGCCTCAAGTTTCCTATCCAGAATCGCTACCTGTTAGCCAAAAGAAAGAAGACATTAAAGAGGCTATTGCAAACAACCAGGTTGTGATAGTTGCTGGTGAAACCGGCTCGGGTAAAACGACTCAGTTACCAAAAATTTGTTTGGAACTTGGTCGCGGTATCGATGGTTATATCGGCCATACTCAACCTAGGCGTCTTGCTGCGCGTAGTGTTGCTAACCGGATTGCAGAAGAGGTTGGATGTGAACTTGGTGAGGAGGTGGGTTTTAAGATCCGCTTTAGTGATCAAGTCTCAGACAAAAGTTACATCAAATTAATGACAGACGGTATCTTACTCGCGGAAATACAGCAAGATAGATTTTTAAATCAGTACGATACCATCATTATTGATGAAGCTCACGAACGAAGCCTCAACATCGATTTTATTCTTGGATATTTAAAAAATCTTTTGCCAAAAAGGCCAGATCTTAAAGTTATTATCACCTCTGCGACTATTGACCCTGAGCGATTCTCAAAGCATTTTAATGACGCACCAATTATCGAGGTTTCTGGTCGTACTTTCCCTGTTGAGGTGCGTTATAGACCGGTAGTAGACGTATCTGGTGAGCAAAGCGAAGCCGAAAATGACCAATTACAGGGCATATTTGACGCAGTGGATGAACTCTGTGGTGCAGGTTCTGGTGATATTCTAATATTTATGAATGGCGAGCGAGAGATCAGAGACACAGCGGATGCATTAGGCAAACGCAATTTAAAAGGGGTCGAAATTCTCCCTTTATTTGCTCGTCTATCTAATGCTGAACAAAACCGTATTTTCGCGCCGCATAGCCATCGAAGAATTGTACTCTCTACCAATGTCGCAGAAACCTCTTTGACAGTACCTGGGATCAGGTACGTTATCGATCCAGGCACTGCGCGTATTAGCCGCTATAGCTACCGTACCAAAGTTCAGAGGCTACCTATTGAAGCTGTATCTCAAGCAAGTGCAAACCAAAGGACAGGCCGCTGTGGACGTGTCGCAGCTGGTATCTGTATTCGTTTGTATTCTGAAGAGGACTTTTTATCTCGCCCCGAGTTTACAGATCCAGAAATTCTGCGTACTAACCTCGCGTCTGTTATTTTACAAATGTTGGCGTTAGGGCTTGGTGATATTGCCAAGTTTCCATTTGTTCAAGCACCAGACAACAGAAACATCAAAGATGGTATGTCGCTGCTTGAAGAACTTGGCGCTGTTAAAGCTGCTAGCCGCAGAGAAAATGCAAAGCTCACGCAAGCAGGCCGCAACCTCAGTCGCTTACCAATCGATCCGCGTTTGGCCAAGATGGTACTGTCTTCGGTCGAGCAAGGTGCGCTAACTGAAGTTATCATTATCGCTGCGGCACTTTCGATTCAAGATCCAAGAGAAAGGCCGCAAGAAAAGCGCGGAGCGGCGGATGAAAAACATGGCCGTTTTGATGACCCAAACTCTGATTTTATGACATTTTTAAATTTATGGCAGTATTTAGAAGAGCAGCAAAAATTGCTCTCTAGAAGTCAGTTTAGAAAGCTATGTCAAAAAGACTTTTTAGCTTATATGCGTATTCGCGAGTGGCAAGATATCGTTTATCAGTTGACCACAGTATGCGATGAAATGAATTTAAAAGGCTCTGGCAACGAAGCTAACTATGAGGCAATTCACCAAGCATTACTCAGTGGTATGTTGAGCCATATTGGTGTTAAAGACGAAAAGCAACATTATAAAGGTGCCAGAAATAGTATTTTCCATGTTTTTCCTGGTTCAGTTTTGTTTAAAAAGAGCCCTAAGTGGTTAATGTCGGCAGAGCTTGTAGAGACCAGTAAACTCTACGCTCGTATAAACGCTAAAATTGACCTAGCATGGGTGCCGCCACTGTCGCAGCATTTGGTTAAACGCAGCTATAGTGAGCCGCATTGGGAGAAGAAGCAAGGGGCTGTAATTGCGTTTGAACAGCAGACGTTATACGGCCTGACTATCGTATCTAGAAAGCGCACGGTATATAGCCAGATTGACCCAGTTATTAGCCGCGAGTTATTTATTAAAGAGGCCCTAATTGGCCAGCAATTAGGGCAAAAAGCCCAGTTCTTGGAGTGCAACCAATCATTGATTGAAGAGATCCAATCTCTAGAAAACAAAGCGAGACGTCGAGATATCCTGGTTGACGAGCAGCAGATGTTTGAATTCTATGATGAACGTATCCCCGCTGAAGTAAATAACCGTGCAGCATTCAACAACTGGTGGAAAAAACAAAGCAACAATCGTGTACTGCACATGGACCGAGATGCACTCATGCGCCATGGGGCTGATAAAGTAACGGCTTTTGATTACCCTGATACATGGCAACAAGGCAATTTAACCTTAGCGCTAAACTACCATTTTGAGCCCGGGAAAGCGGTAGACGGTGTATCCGTTATTATCCCTTTGGCACTATTGAATCAAATTCAATCAGAAGGCTTTGACTGGCATATTCCGGCACTGCGTCATGAATTGATCTGCGCGTTAATTAAGAGCCTACCTAAAAACTTAAGAAGAAACTTTGTGCCAGCCCCAAATTACGCAGACGCGGTACTTGCTTCGATTGAGCCATTACAAGGCCTGTTATTAGATTCTTTGGCCACGCGATTGCTGCGCATGACGGGGGTCAAAGTACAAGAAGAAGATTGGGATTTATCTTCACTGGAAAATCATCTAAAAATGCAATTTGAAATTGTTGATG
The DNA here is from genome assembly GCF_001625595.1 of Pseudoalteromonas luteoviolacea NCIMB 1942. Classification (GTDB taxonomy): domain Bacteria; phylum Pseudomonadota; class Gammaproteobacteria; order Enterobacterales; family Alteromonadaceae; genus Pseudoalteromonas; species Pseudoalteromonas luteoviolacea_A. The sequence continues at coordinate 5,118 of NZ_AUXT01000172.1, read as the reverse complement.
ACAGTGGAAAAGTGCTTGCTCATGGTTTTGAGTTAGGTGCCTTAAAGGAAAAGCTGCAAGGGAAAGTATCACAAACCTTATCTAAGGTAGCTGAAAAGGGTATTGAGCAAGAAGGCATCACTGAGTGGCAGTTTGGAGCGCTACCTAAAGAATATACCAAGAAACAGGGAGGTTACGAGATAAAAGCGTTTCCTGCCTTGGTAGACAATAAAGATAGCACTGCCATTACTTTATTTGATCACCCAGACAAGGCAAAGCAGGCACATCAACTTGGGCTAAGAAGGCTGGTGTTATTGAATATCCCGTCTCCTGTAAAATATTTGCAGCAACATTTACCCAATAAAGCCAAATTAGGTCTATATTTTAATCCGTTTGGAAAAATCCATGATTTAATTGCAGATTGCACGGCTGCTGGTGTAGACAGCTTGCTAGGAAAGTTTGAGGCAATTAGGGATGAAAATGAATTTGAACGTGCAAAAGAGTTTATTAGAGGTGAGCTCGGCGATAAGGTCGTTGAGATTGCGTCACAGGTTGAGCAGGTTTTGAGTATTGCGCATGCTGTTAATAAACGCATGAAAGGGCGTGTAGATCTGACAATGATTACTGCCCATGGAGACATTAAGTCTCAATTAGAATCTCTTATTTTCAAAGGGTTTGTAAGTGCGCATGGTGCAGACAAAGTAACTGATTTATTGAGATATTTAAAAGCAATTGAAAAACGTTTAGAAAAGCTGCCAGTAGACCCGAATAGAGATAGGTTATGCGTTCTGGAAATCGAAAAAGTGTCAGAGCTGTACTTACAGAAATACAATAAAGTACCTAAAGGTATGCCAATACCTCAAGATTTATTACATATTTTTTGGATGCTACAGGAACTTAGAGTTTCATTGTTCGCTCAAACATTAGGTACACCTTACCCAATTTCGGCTAAGCGTGTTAGCAATGCATTAAATGAAGTGGATTTATAGGAATTGACTTGCATTTTGCCTTGAGACAATTACCTTAATAAGAGGATATGATTTTTGGATTGTGAGAAGGAAGCGGCATTGACTATGTCCACGCAGCAAAGACGGAGTAGAACACCGCACGTATTGGTTGTTGATGATGAGTATTTCAATTATGAAATGTTATCGATGGCCTTGTCGGATGCGTTTAAATTCAGTTATGCGGAATCAGGGTTGAGTTGTTTATCTAATGCAATAGCAGATCCACCGGATGTCATTTTGCTCGATGTTTGTATGCCGGGCCTTGATGGTTACGACACATGTCGTATGCTAAAGAACACACCTGAGACCAAAGATATTCCAGTAATGATGGTATCGGGTTTAGAGTCTGAACAGGAAAAACAAGCAGGGTACGAAGCAGGTTGCGATGAATATGTAGTAAAGCCATTTGCGATGCAATCTCTTTTGGAAAAAATAAAAAATATGGTCTAGGAGTTCACTATGATCCATGAAGACAAACGTCGCTTTATGCGCATGATGGTTAATGCACAAGCAGAATTAACGGTCAGCCAAACAGGGGAAAAAATCATCGGTGTGTGCCAAGATTTAAGTGCAACAGGATTATCTGTTGAAATCGAAAGCCCACTAGAAGTAGGTGAGTTGATAACCGTTTTTATTAATAGTAAAAGCGCGACAATTCCGCCGTTTAATGCGAATGCTAAAGTTGTTCGCTGTGGTAGCACTGAAAACTCACCTGACTCTTATATCATTGGTTTAGAAATCGTACAAATTAACTAAATTCATCAAGAAAAAGCGAGCTTTGGCTCGCTTTACGTTCTGCATCTTCCACGGTTTTTGCACATTTTTGGTAAATAATGTAAACAGCTTATCTGGTATCCATAATCAGCTGCCAATCCTCATGGATAAGACCGTCATTTAATTCAATAGAAATTTTTATGGAACAACAACTTGCGACGAAAAAGGTAAGCATGGGTACCAAAGCCAACTTGTTTGATAACAATGGAGTTGCGATGAAACTTACCTTGCGACGAAAGTTGCTTGCCATTTTGCTATTAGTTAACGCTGTTTTAATTTCGGCCGTTTATTATGCTAACCAGCTTGCGTTTGAAAAAAGCTTTCGAGAATACTTACAAAATAGTAGCCGTGCCAAACTGATCGCTATTATGCCGACAGTTAGAGACAACTTTGCATTACATGGCGAAGAGTGGGTTACTAGGCATAATCCTCTATGGCCAAGACTAGTAGGTGAATTTGAAGGCCGCTCAGAAGCCGAAATTGAGCAGATGGCCAAAAAGCCAAGAAGAGGACCACCTAAGCACCTTGGTAAAGAAAGGCGCGAAGGAAAGCCTGCAAGAGGACCTGAAGGCAGAGCAGGTCGGCCGCCAAAACCCAAACACAAATCTCCTGCTAGATTAGTGTTCAAATCAGTGAGTGGTTCGATGCTAATAGGTCGTCCAAAATCGAAAAATACAGCACTGTGGCAACCTGTATATCAAAATGAAGACAACTCTGGGCGCTTATTAGGCTACATTGGCATTGCTAACGGCATGGAGATAAGCAACTCACTAGATGCATTATTTGCAAGTCGTCAGCAGCACTGGTTTTTAGGTATTGCCATTGTGGCAATGCTTGTGAGCAGTTTATTGGCTATCCCATTTAGTCGATTTTTGGTTGCGCCAGTTTTGTCATTACGAAGTGCAGCAAAAAAGATAGCTTCAGGTGATTACAAACCACCTTTCAAAACCCATAGTAAAGATGAACTTGGTTTGTTAGCACGAGATCTGAATACATTGGCATCAACACTAGCTGAAAACCAGCGTTCTCGACAGCAATGGATTGCGGATATTTCACACGAGTTGAGGACGCCCATAGCAGTATTTAAAGCTGAACTAGAGGGCATGATTGATGGTGTCATTGAGACTGACGAAGAGCAGTTAAACTCGCTATATGACGAAATTAACAGGCTTACTAAATTAGTTGATGACTTGCACCAATTGTCCATGTCTGATAGAGGCTCTCTCAGTTATAAAATGGCCGATTGTGCGCTTATAGATATTATTAAACACACTTTTGACTCCCATGCAGCGACGCTTAAAACGAAGCATTTTGAATGGTCAATTACGGGTGAAACGGACATCGATTTATACTGTGATGAAGCTCGGTTGGCACAGTTGTTTAATAACTTGATGCAAAATACGCTACGCTATACAGATTCCGAACTAGGGCAATCAGGTGTTATAAATGTACATTTACACAGAAATAAAGGCATTGTGTGTGTGCAGTGGCAAGATAGCAGTCCAGGAGTGAATGCTGACTTGCTGCCAAAGTTGTTTGATAGACTGTACCGAGTAGATCAAGCGAGAGATCGAGCATCTGGAGGGTCTGGGCTGGGGTTGGCTATCTGCGCGAGTATCGTCCAAGCACATAATGGTGAAATTCATGCACTATCTAGTGATTTAGGAGGTATTAACTTTAAGATTACACTGCCCATAAAATAGCAAAGTAAACTGCCCGATACTAAGAATACGCAAGATCAACAATATAAAGCGAATGAAATAATAAGGTACTGACATGAAAAAACAAAAAGTATTGATTGTTGAAGATGAAGAAAAACTCGCAAAAGTTTTAGGTAAGTACCTTGAGCAAGCAGGATATGAATACGATATAGTAATGGATGGTGCGGATGCGCTTAAACGCTTTTGTACTTTCTTACCAGACATTATTTTACTGGACTTGATGCTGCCATCAGTGGATGGCATCCAAATTTGCAATCAAGTCCGCAAAGATTCAGCTGTGCCTATCATCATGACAACCGCAAAGGTAGAAGAAATTGACCGCCTGTTAGGTCTGGAGGTTGGTGCGGATGACTACGTGTGTAAGCCCTATAGCCCCAAAGAGGTCGTTGCGCGAGTTAAAGCGATATTGAGGCGGACAAACGGCTCAGGACAGATACAAACCGGGCTTCACTTAGACGAAGAGACATTGTTTGTTAACTATGCAGGCAGGCGAACAGATTTAACTCATGTGGAGTTTATGCTGTTACAAACAATGTTCAAACATCCCGGGCGGGTCTACAATCGAGCACGTTTGATGGATTCAATTTACGATGATGATAGGGTAGTCAGTGATAGAACAATTGACAGCCATATAAAGAAAATCCGTAAAAAGCTTCATGATATTGCGCCAGATTGTGAGTTTATTCATTCGATTTATGGTGTCGGTTATAAATTTGAAGCGTAAATAAATGACGTGTTTAGCACCTTGGCAAGCGCAGTTTTGCAAAATTTTTCAGCTACCCTTTAGTTACGTGACGCAAGTTGAAAAAGCGCTGGGTTGGCTAGAGAAAACGGTAGAGCGGTCCGAAACGCCTTTGATTGTTGCCATATCTGGGTGCCAAGGAAGTGGGAAGTCAACATTATCAGCCTATATGGTTGCCTATCTACAGAAAAGTGGTGTTCTTGCAGAGTCAGTTTCGATTGATGATTTTTATCTCAGCCAGAGTCAAAGAAAGGTTTTAGTAAGCAATTATCATCCAGCGTTTGAAACTCGTGGGGCACCTGGCACACATGATGTTAAGGCTGCCATACAAGCGCTCCACAACTTTAAAAGAAATAAACCGTTTGTACTTCCCCGATTTGACAAGTCAACGGATAATCCATTTCCTGAGTCTGTTTGGACGACTGTGAGCAGTCCTATAGACGTATTGATAATTGAAGGGTGGTTTCTGGGTATACCAGCTCAGCCAGAGACACTTTTAGTCGATGCTTGTAACCAGTTTGAAGTGCATCAAGATGCGACTTCAGAATATCGAAAGCAAGTAAATGAGTTTCTAGCATTAGATTATCAATGTTTGTTTGGTTTGTTCGATAAATTACTATTTTTAAATGGTAAAAGCTTTGAGCATGTGTATAACTGGCGATTAGAACAAGAACAAAAGTTAGTGATGAAAACAGGGAAAGGGATGGATCAACAGCAAGTACAGGAGTTTATCCAATCGTACCAGCGTTTAACGCAATGGGGTATAGAGCAGCTGCCCAAACTATGTGATTTAGAATTGGTACTGGATGCAACTCGCAATGTAACAGCGGTATTTGATGCAAATGAAAAAGGCGCTTTTTAGCTGTCTCTATATTACACAAATCCCTGCTAAGAA
>NZ_AUXT01000171.1 GCF_001625595.1 Pseudoalteromonas luteoviolacea NCIMB 1942 | reverse complement strand
ATTGCAATATCAATATCAAGCAAATTCAGTCAAGTCTCGGAATGTATTATCGTGCCAATTTATCGGCATACGGGCATTTAAAGACAGGCGCTTAAAGCTGACGAAATCAGACTGGTTAGAGGGTTTAGCTAAATTGAAAATACTAATGGCAGACCCACAAGCATGCTACTAGTTTTGTGGGGATCCCTCAGACTCTGACCCCATTGATATTTTACGTGCGGTACAAGACTTTAATGATGTGCCAGCCAAATTTCGTTTTAACTAGCTGCGGCGTGAGCACTTCACAAGAGAAGCAGACTTTATCAAATTGAGGGACCATGGTACCGCGCCTAAACTCACCTAAATCCCCCCCTTTTTTACCAGATGGACAGGTCGAATGTTTTTTTGCCAGTGTTTGAAACTTAGCCCCTTTTTTTAATTGCTGAAGAATATCTTCTGCTTGCTCTTTATGTTTTACCAATATGTGTAACGCATGTGCTGTACTGGCCATATCACTCAATGCTCACTTTCAAATTATTGCACTTTTTATGACAGCAATAATACACCAAAACGCCGTGAATGATGAGTGCTTAGGCACTAATTACAAGTAATGTGGATAAAAGCTAAGTGTGACTTTGTGAACAATCACAGAAGATATAAAAGGCCAGATCTAACATGCGCTTCGACAGGAACCAATGACTCTGACCCCATTGATTTGACCCCATTGATTTAGAAGTCACTTTATTAACACATCACTTAAAAACGGCTGCTGACACCAACTTACGTATTTATCGGGAACAAAATCCCACCTTACGAGCACATTACTCATCGATTGTGTATTTTCAGGGTGTGATAAAAGGGATAGGCTGTTGTATGTATGCTCATAGGTCAGTTGCACAATGCTTAATTTCAATGGGGTCAAATGACTCTGCCTCCATTAATTACTTGTCATCCCACCCTGCGGCAGCGGTAAACTGCACTCGCACATGTAAGTGTATTTATTTGCATGTACTTTTTACAATACGATGTTTAGAAATATGAGGTTTTCGATTAAAAGGTGTTATAAAAAATACAAATCTGATAAATTAAAAAAATAAACACCTGTTTTATAAGGATAAAATTTCTATCCATTTTCTATTTTACTGAAAATAAATTTTAAATAAGACCAAGCCTGCACTCATTTTTTAAGATGCTACAAAACTTAAACAGGGCATCTTATTTATGAAACTAAAAACACTAACACATGTTATTTCTCTTATGCTGCTAACCGGTTGTTCAACACAAATAGAGCGCATAGAAAACCCTGAACTAAACACAAATAATGGCAGGTATGAAAACCTATTTCCCAGTCACTTTATAGGTAACGGTCCTCACCATATCAATGACGATTTAGATATGCTTAAACCTGAAGAGAAAAAGGTCGTTGAAAAAGCATTTTTAGATCCGGTTCCTTCTCATAAATACAGTAAGAGCTATGGTTACAACTTCAATGATTTAGTTTATCCAAATATTGAAATTAACGCAGATAGAAGGGGTGAATTGACTTGGCTAGGCCATGCCAGTTTCTTGATCCAACAAATGAATAATGATGCCTTAGTAACTGATCCTGTATTTCATGAATTCGATGGCTTTTTAGGTTGGCTAGGACAACAAATGAGTACTTCTTTTGTTCGCCTTGGTGAAGCCCCAGTGAATGCCAAAGAGCTAGATTTTGTTTCTGGGGTTTTGATCTCCCATGACCATTTCGATCATTTAAGTAATACAACACTAAATGAATTTAGTAAAAACACACACTTATATTTACCCTTAGATAGCAGCACTGATGTAAATTACGAACGCGGTCCAAAAACCGAAATGGATTGGTACACACACACTCAGCATAAGCAAACCAAAGTGCACTTTTTACCTAGCAACCATAATTCTTCAAGAGGGATATTTGATACAGACAACAGCTTATGGGGAAGCTGGATGTTAGATGATGGCAAATATAAAGTGTATTTTGCAGGAGATACTGGCTATAGCGACGTATTTAAAGATATTAAAAAGAAAATGGGAGCCATGGATGTCTGCCTAATGCCAATCGTCGCCTATCATGAAGGAAAGAGACGAGTGCATATGTCGCCTGAAGATGCAATCAATGCTGCTGAAGACTTAGGTTGTAAAGTATTTGTCCCATGGGGCTATGGTACTTGGACCTTAGGGTGTGAACATGTTCATGAGCCGCTAAGACGACTAGATTTAGCTATCGAGCAATCTAATCCAAGTTTTATCGTGAGAACGTTAAAAATGGGAGAAAGTCTTAACTATCACGCACTACTTAGTTCGAACAAAGATTAGTTAGCGTTAGTATTATTTGATGGCTTAGTTACTCACTAAGTCATCAAAATACCCAAGCTCAGTAAGCTCAATACGATGTTTCTTAAGCCAAAACTTTGATGCGCTTTCTTTGATGTAATTCTTATATTCGATCGCTTTAAGTTCACTCATGTATGGCTGCATTTGATAAAGTAACAAAGCACTGTGCAAAGCATTATTATGCTCATAGTTTAACCTAGCGTTATAAAATGCTTGATTTGCAGCTTTCATAGCACCGCTAAAATCTTGCTGAGCTCGAAGTACTCTGGCTTTTTGATTCAGATTGAAACTACTTTCAGGCTGTGTTTTGAAAAGCGATAACGCCTGTTCCCAGCTCCCTTTCTCAATATACAAAGTTAGTAAGTCTTCAATGCTACTTTCATAAACCCACTGGTAGCTAGATAATTTTTTTAGACCCAACAATTTTAAAAAATAAGATTCAGCTTCCGTCTTATTTGGTGAAAAAAGTGCCAAATGATAGAAAATAATAGCAAAGTATGCTTCTTCAACTTCATAGGTGATCAACAGCGACTTGGCAGTATTTAAATACTGATAACGATTAACCAAGTCTCCTAACTTATGTGATAAAATCGAACCTGTTGTTTGAGCTGAGACTTGAGAGAGCACATCATTACTTTGCTCTGCATACTTAGTCGCATTTCGAATATGATGCTGCATTTCGCTTTGGTTATGTTGTGCATACGCTAGCCATGCCAAAGCTAACTCTATGTGATATGAAATATCTGAATATGATGTATCTTCCAGTAAATCCAATGCCTGATTATAGTATTGAGAGGCATGTTCATACGCGTGTTGCTGATGCAAAATACCGCCCTTAAGATATAACCCCAAGACGGTATAAGGTAAATTAAGTTGTTTTTTTGATAATATAATTAACTTTTCTATTAATGCCCTCGCGATATCATAGTTTTGATTATTTATCTGCTGCCTAATTAAGTGATATATAATTGATAAGTCATTAGGTTGTTGCTCTAAAAGCAGGCGTAATTTCGCAGCTAATAATGCCGGGTTTGGTTCACTCAGATACCCACTACTGTGTAAACTATCAAAGATTGCATCAAGTGAGGTTGCTATTAATTCTTCACTTTGCGCAATGATATAGCCATGCCAATCCCTCTTCGCACCCAGTATCTTATACTCAACCATGATTTGCTCATCAAAATTAGATACATACCCCGATAGCAGCATTGATGTGTTATCAAGCTTAGCTTGCTCTCTGGCAATGTCAGAGTAGCGAAACAAGTCTGTCGTGTCTAAAGAAGATAAATGAAAACCATCATTGCGATAAGCTTTATTGCCAGCAATCAAAGTATTAAAACGAGCAACTTGCGACTTATTTAATGAATCAGAAAATGAAAAGGGGACAACGTAAAGCTTACTAGAAGATTTTGTCTGAGCTGGTGACTCGTTAAAAGAAAACCATAACAATAAAGCCAAGATAACTATTACGAGTAACGTAATAATTGAATACAGATAATATAGAGGCCTAGACCGTTTACCCGATAACTCAAGTGCTTTTTCAGTATCAACGGTGCTTCTTACTTCAAATGGTAATTGCCACTGGTAGCCTTTTTTGGGAAACGTTTTTATCGCATCATTACCAAAAACACGCCGAAGGTGACTAATATTTTGAAAAACAACTTGCTCAGATACAACCTGCTGACCCCAAATTTCATCAAGTATCTGTTCTTTGCTTAATATCTGGTCTGTGTTTTTAATAAATAAAGCCAATAACTTAGCTTCATTACTTTTTAAGGCTCTGGGCTTTTCGTTGTAATAGAGGGTGAAAGTATCATGGTCAAAATAATACTTTTCAAAATAATAGCGCATAATGAATTCGTTAGTTTATTTTAGAGCTTACAAGCCTTAACAACGTCATCAAAGCTAACTAAGTATATGATTTAATATATCAAAAAAATGACTAACACGCTATTATTAGTGGTGATTGCATCTCCTGCAACAGAGTCTCTATAAAGCGGTGGGCAAGAAAGCGGTGGGCAAGTTTACGACTAGCGTAAGTAAAAAAAGCAGCCTATTACTTTGAATCAATGGAGATGACTCAGTCGCGACCTCATTGAATTGGTATGTAATTTTAGGGGCCAACTATTGTTTAGCCTATTCAAAGTCAGGATCAATAGCAAGAGCATGAAAAAGCGCTATAAGTTCAACACCTTTCAATGTAATCTGTACTGCGCATCGCTTTCTTTTGTTTTGCTGGCATGCCTTTCTTGAAGCTTGTTTCAGCTTGTAAATGATTAAAGGCTATATGCCTAAGCCCGCAAACACTGTAGCTGCACCTTATCGTCGAATTCGACACCCACTTTCTTTGAAGCACACATCTAAACGTCTGTGTAATCCGTTTTCTATTTACCAGTGTTGTCGCGCTGCTCTTGCCAGCTCTTCTACCGTTAGGTGTGCTGGACCGACATAGCAAATAAAACATAACCCATTTTTTAAATTACCTTTTACTTACTTTACAAAACAATCCCGCCGATTGTTTTTGCGCCTTCCCAGCACATTGTTTCTGATAGTGCAGTTAAGTCATGGTTCAGTACGCAGCACCTGAATTTTTCTCTATTCTTTTGATAGTCAGCTTCTTAATCAAAAGGTTTCTTTCGCTATTTATTTTTGGCACCCCATGCGTCAATCGTTACAAAGTAGTCTTTAATCAATGGGTGACCCCTTTGATTGGAGCAAATGTTCATTGAAGAAGATTATTTTTGTGAAACACTTTAAATGATTTTGAAATCAGGAGCAGCTAGATCCGGGATCGTTTGTGATACCCACTACTTTATATACACAACAAAGCTTCATGCAATTCGGAGAACGCACCGCTGCCATTATGCCTTGCTCTAATTATTACCCGTCAGCCTTGTTTAGTCGATTTGGAAAGCAAAGGCGTTTATAAAACTAAATAGAATATATTGGCGTGATATGGCCTGCCTGATCTGTACTTTACAATTTTGTATTGTGTTATTGCTAAATAAAAAAATACTTATCATTTTTTGGCGATCGGGACATGTTCGTTGAGAGTCAAGTAGCAAGGACAGACATTTTCGAACAACAAATGGATGTCCTTTGCTTCGCTTTGCTTCTGTCTAGACAGAGGTATTGTTTTTAGAGAAATGGTTTATTTGTTTTTTATATATTTGTGTCTAAACCTATATCACGACCACTATCTACGAATACTCACTTTTTCATGGCCAGTAACCAGTATATTTGCGCTAGGCAAATTTTCCTTTATCCACGCTGATACAGGCTTTACTCTGTTATCAGTCATATGCACAAAAACAACTTGTCCAACATTCATTTGTTTCATCCTCTGTGCACAGTCTTGTTGTACTAAACATCGGTCATGTACAAGTGCGACATCAATATTTTTGTGCGCAAGCTTTAAACCATCAATGCGGTTCTCATTAATATCTCCGTCGCCTATGTGAAGCACTTTCCATCCATTCAACTCAATAAGATAAGCATAATTTTGAGTCTTGGCGTGCACGTGTGAGCCCATATGAGGAAAGTTCAACGCCTCAATATGAACACCATCATGCTTGAAAAGCTTTGACTCAAACGCAGTCAAGCTTTCGGTTCGCAACTGAGAAGGTGTTACTTTTCCCTCTAATCTCGTCAAAGTTTGCGGTGTGCCAAAAAATAGGGTTTTTGGGTTCTTATTAAGAAAATTTGCCACTCGATTGTTCCCGAAGTGATCGCTGTGCACATGAGTTGCCACAACTACATCCGCTCCCTGTAAAGTTAGCTGAGTATTTTCTTCTTCATTAAGAGAATTAAAGCGTTTATGAGGTTCAAACAGCGCATCAATAAGAATACTTTTCTCTCCCGATGAAATTTTAACACCAGAATTGGCAACATGTTCAATGTTTAAAACTGTTGCCAGTGAGATCTTCGAAAACGTGCACAGTACCATGATAATAATAATATTCTTTAACTTTTCCATAGAGCTATATATCCATTTTTTATTAGTTTTTAAGTAACGCTCGCGCAGTCAACCCCTCATTAAAGTTACGATGCCCAAACATCGATTTAAGTAATTTCCCTTACTCAGATAACGAGAAAGAGTTAACAGCTTGTGAGTGGAAAGATGAGTGAATTTTTATAAAAATTAGCCGAGACTGTTCAACGCTACGCCTTGTACCTTATCCCATTTAATTGAGTTTAGATATAAGGTCTCGCATTTTTTGTTGAGTTAGTAAGCTAAGATCTCCCCCTACCTTTTAGCATATAAGTAACATAGCATCTGACTGCCACAAGTTACCTCTTAACTCTAATGCCTCGCTAAACCTAATTACAGTGAAGCTGCATCTTGCAAAAAATTGACACCTTGGATGACATTGACCTCTGACACAAGTAGGGATCAATTTTTTGCCCCCTATTTTCAAGGCCTAGACAAACAATATCCCACACCTTAGTAAATTTGGTTTGAAAAATGCCTCAAAGAGCAAAATTAAATTTGGTAATGTCACCACAATGAATAAAATCGCAAATATAGTGTATGTATTGAGCGGGTACGCAAAATGTGCCACCACTCACAAAGGCTCATCAAATTGAGGTTTGGTGAAAATAGCTATAAGTTACTGCCGCAGGTTTACCCGAATTTACTGCGCAACGACACAACATCACCATCCGTTAATTCGCACACTAGCACTTTCAATGGGGTCACCTATTGATTAGACCCCATTGATTAAGGAAATTAAATGTTTTTTCAGTGGTGACTAACTAGAGCAGAGGTCTTTAGTGGAATCAAGTGACTCTAATCTCTTTGATTCGTCATTCTTCCGCTTTTTAAGCCTTATTTAGAGTTAGGTATTTTTTGAATAGGGTCAAACGACTCTGACCCAATTGATTGTTACTTTAAACTTTCCTGCCCTTTTACTCGGTACTTATTTGCATGCTTTAAGCTGTGTAAATCATCAAAACGTACTCCGTGCTGGGCCATAATTGGCCGTATTTTTTTGCTTATTAATTGCCTAATATAGAAGGGTTGATTGGGCACAAAATGATGAATTGTGTGTGTACGACCAAAATCAAAGCAAAATAATTGAAAAGGTAAAAACCAACGGCTGGTGATCACATGGGTTTGCTCTAATACATTCGTCACACCGCCATAATAATGCATGGAAGAAGTAATCAAATTCAACGACGCTGAGCGGATCATATTTGGCAAAATCAGTACCACCATTAAAAACTCAGCCACCGCCAGTAACTCTGCCCCCCAAGCTGGCAATGTGAATGGCATCACAAATTGCAGCGCATAGTAAGCAATCACACCATATAAAACCGCAAAATAAGCCGTCGCAAGCGGAGCACCAGCATTAAAGACCTGTAAAAACTTAAAGCCGCGGATCTCTTTACTAAAACGCTTTGAATTAATGAGCAAACCTAGCAGGCCATCAAGGATAACCACAGCTCTCAAAAAAGGCGATTGAATACCGTTACCCACCAAGCGTTCTTCCAAGTCTTGTGAGGTACCAGATACTTTATGATGGTGTAAATGGATTTTTCTTCGGTACCATGGGTTCACTGTATTTGGCCGCATCAACCAAACAATTAGCATCATAAAGTTATGTATCAATGGACGCTTACTAAAGTACTGCTTATGGAGCAAGTCATGCTCTAGTTCATGAACAATGGAGGTAATAAAGGCGACCAAAATAATACTTAGCCAAGCAGGTATAACGGCAAAATAATACAGCGTCGCAATGCCAATGAATGAACACAATGACAACAGCAGGCTCACCATAGCAATGCTGTTTTGTTTCTCAAGAATAGGATAACGTGCTCTAAGCGATGTCTCTTCTGCTTTAATCGCAGTCACTATCGCATTTATGTTCTGCTTCGCGGTTAATTTTGACATTGATAGCTGTGCTCACTGATTTGATATCAGGATCATACCGCAAAGGAGTGATGAATTTGAGGGAATTTAGCTTGGATCAATGGGGTCTGAGTCAATGATTTTGCATTACACTTTTTCCACTATCAATTCCCTACCCCTAATAAGGGTCCAGATTAATTAAAAATGAGATAAAATAACTCTGACCCCTTTGATTTTCCTTTGCTAAAGATAGCTTATCGGAACGGTTGTACAATACCGACTTGCTCCCTTACTCTAGCGAATTTGTGCTTTAACGAACTTGTATTACGCGAAAGGGATAAGCCTTCCAAATTGCTGAGGTAAAGTTTTCAGCCTTACTGAATCGATTAAAAAGTGCTTTTCTTGTCAAATATAAGGCTTTTCCCGGCGAAATATTCTGGCTCAACTTGGTAAAAAAAGACTTAATTGTAAGTGATGAAGAGCCTCCGGCCTCGTTATCAAATAACGGTGCCACAATAAATTGTGTGCTACTTTGTGCCAACTTTGCTGAAAATGAATATGATGACCCCATTTGACAGGAATCTAAATAAAGCAGCTTGCTATTAAGGTTTTGCAAATCAACTGCACGTATTTGTTCATCATTTAATTGCATAAAAGCTTCACGTTCATCTGCAATACCATGCAAACTCAACAACGCAATATCTAGTCCACCCTTGCTAGTCAGTTGTTCTTTTTTCATATCCTCCATCTCATAATACTTAGTATTGGATAATATTTCAGATATCAGTAACGAGGCATTTTCAGGATCAGTGGTTTTATCTTTAACGATCAGGCCATTACCTTGTTCATCAAAGCGGTATTCATGAGCCACTTTTACGGGTTTATAACTAAATGACACAGGGTACTGCAGGAACAATGGCTGCCCTTTGTACGAGATAAGATCTAATGCAAAATCAAAACTGCCTTTATCTAAGACAAAGTGAATATGCGTCGCTTTATCAAGCAGAGAGGCAATAGGCGTAAGCAGCGTTGACTCATAGCGACCGATAGCTTGCTTCAAAAAAGCCTTATCAAGCTCCCAGCTATTGAGTTTCATCAACACCGAATCGAAATTAGATCGTGTTTGTTGCGATAGCTCATCAAGTGAGTAGCGAATAACACGGTTACCTAAGGTTGCTTTTACAAGCACATGTTTATTAGAAGTATCTAACGATAAATAAAGCGTTTTATGCTCTGAACCTACCGCTGATTTTATAACGAGCAAAGAGCACAAAAAAATAAACAGTAAGCTAATTTTCATACCGTCCCTAAATCCCCCAGTGCGAGTTCTATTCCAATGGAAATACGTAAAAACACAATGTACCCGCATTAACTACTTGAACACAAGTTAGTATCACCAAGAATTTTGTGTGTAAATGTGTCTTAATTTCAATAGGGTCAGAGTCACTGATGGCTAATCTGATTTAAGCTTATGGTCTCAATCCGGTTTTGGATCTACATACTCAATGACATTTTATATATGAACGACCAAACAAATAAGATTTGCGGGGATCAAATAACTCCAACCCTATTGATTTGACCCCATTGATTTAAATCTCGTATTGCTTAAGGGTAGCCAACATATCGCCTGGAATGGCCGCTTTTTGTCCTGTTTTCATATTAAACATCACCACAGTTGCGTATCCCGTTGTGCATATTGCTTGTTGTGTTTCACTCAATGCCTCGTAGCGCATAGTAAATCTGTCTTCTTTGATGTCAGTAATATATGTTCCAATATACAGGATGTCAGGAAAAGTGATTGGTCGTTTATATTGCGCATAAGTATCACGTAGCACAGGGCTATGGCTGGGCTCAGATAAAATAGAGAGCAAACCGGTTTGCTTTAAAAAATCTATCCGCGCGGTTTCAAAATAACGGAAGTAAGACACATTATTCACATGCCCCAACGCATCCATTTCTCCCCAAACAACATTAATTTTTGTGTTAATTGCAAATTTTTCGAAAAACTCCTGCATGACGTTACCTCAAATTATGGTTATTTATTTTGAGAGTAACAACTCATCGTACCAGCTGCAAGATTGGTCAAGGTGAAATGAGCCGCTTACACAAATAGGGGAATCAATGGGGTCAGAGTAAATGATTTTTCATATGATGCATTGTATTCCTCCCACAAACAAATTCGAAGACTATTACGAGGACTACAGATTATTTAAAACTCATATCAAATGACTCTGGCCCCTTTGATTAGAAAGTAAGCCTGTTTGTTTCAAAAAATCAATCCGCGCAGTTTCGAAATAGCGAAAATACGACACATTATTCACATGCCCCAATGCATCCATTTCGCCCCATACCACATTAATTTTTGTATTAATTACAAACTTTTCGAAAAACTGCTGCATGATGTTACCTCACATTATGGTTATTTATTTTGAGAGTAACAACTCATCGTACCAGCTGCAAGATTGGTTAAATTTAAAAACCAAGATCAAATGAATCTGCTCCTGCTAGTTAAATAAATATCTTATTAATCACTAAACAACTATTAATCAGCTATTTATCCCGAGTTTAAATATTGAGACATGATCTAACCTATACACCCGATAAGTTCTAACGTGATATTTTGAGTGTAAAACCATGAATAGTAATTATGCATTTGAGAGCGGCAAGCTTGTTTATGCCAATAAGAGCGACACCTATGGTTCATATGTCGACTATGGCTCAGTCATGTATGGCTTTGTTACAACGCCAACTAAACAAGGTGGCTTGGGGATCAATCCGGGGGAAATAGTTAACGCAACCGCTAGTACTACTATGCATAGTTACGCACTTCAACCTCATTATGGCATGGGTGTTTTCCAATTGGCTGGTAATGAGCTTTTAAATAAATTAGAAGCGGACAAAGCAACCAAGTTTGTATTCAATTCGGGTTGTGATGTGATCACAGCAGCGCTTTTTCTGGGTACAGGGCCGATAGGAATAACCTATTTGCTGGTCAATGCATGCTTTCGTCTAGGTGAACTTTTTTCAGATAAAGAACACAAAGCAAAAATCGCAGCTGAAATTGAAAGAGATATGGAATTTCGCTTAAGCTTGATTAGGGCCCGCTTAGCTCAAGAAAAGGAAGAAGCATTCGATAATTTTATGCAGTGCACCATGGTTAAGAACAATTGGTTAGCAAGACAAAAAAACTACCTATTACCTACTAACACTGAATTAGATGTCGCGATTCTGCAAGCAATACAAGGCAATACTCAAACTGCTAAAACTATTGCTGCGGATGTTAGTTTTCCTCACTACCGCATTTTTTTATGCTTTTTCGGTAACATCCCGAGGCATAAGGAATATTTTGATTATTACAATGCCAACGACGTACGGGAAGCCCTGAGCAAAAAAGTCAGGCGCAATGTGACAGATCCACGTTTGCATGACATGGCTTTACAAGATGCTGCTAAAGAATTGAGAAAATTGAAGATCGAATGCAAGTCTAGACTAGATGAGGAATTAAACTTATTTGGTATTGATAAAGTTGCTAAGCGCTTTTTGATAAGCAATATGGATAGCCAGCCTTTAAAGAGCTTGTCTTTACCCAAAAAGAAAAAGGCAACCCAAAAGCCTAAACCACCACTTTCAAACACAATATTCAATCAAAAAGAAGATATTGAATATCATATTATCGTGACTTTGCCGGAAGAGCCTATCAATGAAGATATCGCCCCATCCGATAGCAAAGAAATACAAACTCAGCAGAGTGTTCAAATTGGTTTTGATGATTGTGATCTGGACGAAAACGAAATTGACGACTCAAAACAAACAAATATTCAGGAAGCCCTAAGCAATATGCAGATTTCCAAGAAAAATATGAATACTCAGGGAAGTTATCAAGACATGTTAAGCAGTATTGATGTTCAATACACCGATAGCAATGTCGACAATAATGAAAATCAAATACTCCCCACATTCGATGTAGGTGAAATTAAGTGGGAAGAATATTAAAGCTTCTGAGAAATAAAAAAGCCCTTATCTTTCATTAGATGTTCCTAGTTGTAACGCTCTGATCGCCTTACCCTAAAACCTAAGTAGAAAAGTGACAGCGACAATCTAGGAGAAAGAAATGCCCGTTCATGAGATTAACCCGGGACAAAACCTCGATGCAATAACCAACGATCTCAATACCATACTCAATGCTCAAGGAGTGGCGCAACCGGCAAAAATCATTTTTGTTTGTGGTGATGCTCACGCGCCAGGTGGTGGTGCTGGTGCCGGTCTGGATTTGTGCAATGGCCTAGCTGGAAAAATTCTCGATGGCTACCTTACACCCTATTGCTCAGCAGGTTTAACTCGTAGTCAATTGAGTCTTCACGTTGAGACTGCAAACACAGATGCAGCTATCAATATGACTCAACAACAACTCCAAGCAGTAGTGCCCAATCTTACAGAGCTAAACTTGGCTCGAAATAGTGATGTTTTTGGTTGGGAGCCTGTGGGTTATGCCTGCTTCGACCGATTAAGTGAATTGATGCAATTGCCAGTGATGAACCATATTGACATTGGTCGTGCCGGGAACCTAATCAATCAAAGTAACCAATATTTTCAAGATATCCATCAACCGTGGACGCAAAATGTACGTAATAGTTTGCAAGCGTTGGGGATGACTCTTAACCAAGGCATGCATGCCAGAACCCTAGCAGTCGTAAATTACACCAACAGCTTGCTGGCATCGCGAGTGAATGCAAATATGGCATTAGCCCAGAGCATCAATCAGTCAATCACCAATGTTGACAATAAGTTCGTGCACTTTGTTTCTATCGGCAATGATCATATTGTGTTGGGAAATAATGTTATCAATGGTATCAACCTCGGTGCTAACAACAATTGCCTGTGTTTTAGCATCCCTCGTTGATTTAGGAGGTAGGCTTACAAGCAGAATTTGATTTTAAAGCTTTAACTTAGGAGCCGAAGTTAAAGCTCGTTTTGACATGCCCCATTCTTTCTGTTTTGAAAACGAATCAGCCTTTGCTCATCCGGTAAACCAATGAACGGGGCGTTTATACCTTTCTCCTGTGAATGCATTCAATATGAGGCATAATGGTGTTGTAAATCACGCTTTAAGAAAGTTGAAAGGTTGCGTTGGCACTCATCGAAAATTAAATGTGCAATTAAAGCTATTACTCCCCTAATCACTCGGCAAAAACCACGTTAACCTTTATAACACTACTGTAGGCAAGGGCATAAAAATAGACAAGGAGATAAAGCGATTCCACCGAGTTTTCCTGCTTGATAAACGATAAATTCCAAGACTAAGCAACAATTTAGTATCAACAGCAATGGGAGTATTTAGTCAATGAGCACATTTATCGCCGACGACATAATTAAAAAACGCCTCGCAGCTTGGGCAAAAAGCAACAATGGAGTATTCACCCGCTACTATGAAACAGGTACTCATGTAGACAAAATTGTAAGTGTCGATACCAATAACAAACTCAGTGATTTTATAGTAGAAAGCTTAGCGCAAAAAAACGGATTGCAAGATTGGCAACGCGCCAACAATATTTATAGCCTTCGCTATAGCGCGATGTTGTCGCTGATTAAACAATGCTATGAACAAAAATCCAAAAACTGGCAGCCGGTATTAAACCACAATCAAACCCAAGACGGGACAGCCCTAGAATTACCAGTTTACGCTGTCGGAAATATATTGGGTTCAATGAATGCCAATGTCGATAAAATCGTATATTTAAACCGCTGCGACGACAAGCAATACAACGATTTGATCAATGCCATCCAAACCTCGGAGTACCTGCTGCCTTGGTGGAACAATAAAGATCAATCAGACAAAACCATTCTGGCTCAAATGCTAAAAAATACCTGGATCAAGGAGCCATATGACACACAAAGCATGTTAGAGCTTATTAGGGCACCTAGTATCAGTGCGGGGACGGCTATCATCAAGTATATGCGTGTGATAAACAACCTAGTATTGAGTGTTTTCTGTCGAAATTCATTCGAGTTTTATACCATGGTTGAAACCAAGGACAGTAAACCTCTCATCGAGTTAGTAACCCGGGTGGTAAAAACAATTATTCCGGGTACCGAAGAAGTTGAGAAATTATTTGAGCCGGCAAACTCCAGTCAAGTTGCTGATAACCTTTCGTCTCATTTACAGGGCTGGACTAATAGCGTTATTGAAGGTAATTTTAACGCCAGAGAGGCGGAAGGTGTTGATTTTATATTCAATAAACTCAACGAAGATAGTATAAGCAATCATAACAATACTCTGGTCAGCGAATATATACAGGTCAAAGTTATTGAATCTATGGGGTTGCCGAAATTAGAGAAAAAGTATGCCATAACTGACCTAAGAACCATTGATGGACTCATTCAGTCTCTAATGGTTGCCAAATATACTGGTGGGTTTTTCAAAGGTGCAGGGCTCAATTTGTATAGGTTTATTCGTGGTACAGGCATCCCAACCCTGATAAAAAAAGCCATGACGAACCAATCCTGCTTCAACTATTCCTCGGCACTCCAAAAGGCGAATATAATAGGCCCAGCCAATATAGAAGAGCATATCGAGTACTATAAAACATTACTCAACGAAGCTGGGGACATGCTTCTTAAAGCGAAAGAGCAGTCTGTAAGTCAAATACAAAGGATGCAGCAACAAGAGCCTCAAACGTATCAATCCTATTCCATTCAACTGGAAAAGCTTCTGGAATTAGAGCACCAACGTTCGAAACGAATAATGGGAATGGTGCTCTCTGATGTTAGTCGAGATAATATCTTAACCAAGAATACGCAGAACTCTATCTTGAAGCCGCTAATTGAATTAGCCGATGAATGGAACAAAAAACTAAGTGAAAACTAAATGGAAACGATTAAATAATTAACTAGGATAAAATTTATACTGACAGCTCAGAAAAATAGCTCCTAACCTCCGTCCGGAAGAGCAACATGCTCTTAGACCTCCCTCTGGGTGACGAGGGTAAGGTCACAACTGAAACCCCAATCCCCACCCACAAAAAAACCGCCTTAATCTCGTAAGGCGGCTTTCAAATCAAAATCCATGTCAGGATTTCTCCCGACAATCAGATATCAATTACTCTGCATATGTCTCAACAGCTGGACATGAACAGATCAGGTTACGGTCACCGTATACGTCATCGATACGCGTTACCGTTGGCCAGAACTTGTCTTTTGCTACAGCAGGTACTGGGAATGCAGCTGCGAGGCGGTCATATGCACGGTTCCAGTCGTTGCTTAGTACGTCAGCTTGGGTGTGCGGCGCAAATACAAGTGGGTTGTCTTCGATAGACCACTCACCTGATGCAATCTTGTCGATTTCACCTTTAATAGAAACCATAGCTTCGATAAAGCGGTCGATTTCTACTTTAGACTCAGACTCAGTAGGCTCAACCATCAGTGTGCCCGCCACAGGGAACGACATTGTTGGTGAGTGGAAACCGTAGTCTTGTAGACGCTTAGCAACGTCCATTTCAGTGATGCCTGTCGCTTCTTTCAGTGGACGTAAGTCAACAATACACTCGTGCGCAACACGGTCATTGCGGCCGCGATATAACACTGGGTAGTGATCCGCTAGTTTAGCCGTTAGGTAGTTAGCGTTTACGATTGCAATTTCAGTCGCTTGCTTAAGACCTTCGCTGCCCATCATCGCAATGTATGCCCATGAAATAGGTAGAATAGCCGCTGAACCATAAGGTGCAGCTGATACTGCACCGTTACCTTCTGTGGTGCCCGCAACATTGATGATGCTGTGGTTAGGCATAAATGGCGCAAGGTGCGATTTAACACCGATTGGACCAACACCTGGACCGCCACCGCCATGTGGGATACAGAACGTTTTGTGTAGATTTAAGTGCGATACGTCAGAGCCGATGAAGCCAGGGCTTGTTACACCTACTTGCGCGTTCATGTTTGCGCCGTCCATGTATACTTGACCGCCGTGCTGGTGAACAACGTCACATACTTCACGGATAGTCTCTTCGTATACACCGTGTGTAGACGGGTAAGTAACCATGATACAAGATAGGTTCTCAGACACTTCTTCTGCTTTCGCGCGTAAGTCGTCAAGGTCGATGTTACCTTGGTCATCACAGCCAACAACCACAACTTTCATGCTTGCCATTTGTGCAGACGCAGGGTTAGTACCGTGTGCAGAGCTTGGGATCAAGCAAACGTTACGGTGACCTTCGCCACGTGATTCATGGTATTTACGAATCGCGATAAGACCTGCGTATTCGCCTTGTGCACCTGAGTTTGGCTGTAGTGATACTGCGTCGTAGCCTGTAATATTTACAAGCCAGTCGTGCAGCTCAGTCATCATGGTTTGATAACCTTGCGCTTGCTCAAGTGGACAGAATGGGTGAAGCTCAGCGAATTCAGGCCAGGTTACTGGGATCATCTCCGCTGTCGCGTTTAGCTTCATAGTACAAGAGCCCAAAGAAATCATTGAGTGGTTCAATGCCAAATCTTTGTTCTCTAAACGCTTGATGTAACGCAGCATTTCAGTTTCGCTGTGATACTCATTAAAGTTTGGATGAGTTAGGATCTCGTCATCACGTACCACACTTGCTGGAATACCTGTGATGTCGTTTGCTGCAACTTCAGAGTCAATCGCAGCCACATCAAGGCCATGGCCTTCACCTAGGATGATGTCGAATAGCTCAGCGATGTCTGCACGTGTTGTTGTTTCGTTTAGTGCGATTGAATACTCGCCAGAGTGGCTGATTGCAAAGTTCACTTCGTTTGCAACTGCACGGCCAACAACCATATTTTTGTCTGCTTCTTCAGCCACAACAGTGATGGTATCGAACCAAGAGTCGTGCTTCAGTGCAACGCCTTTAGATTTAAGGCCTGTTGCCAAGATACTTGCAAAGCGGTTGATGCGCTGTGCAATTGTCTTAAGGCCCTGAGGACCGTGGTACACCGCGTAGAATGCTGCCATGTTAGCTAGCAGTACCTGCGCTGTACAAATGTTTGAGTTCGCTTTTTCACGGCGGATGTGCTGCTCACGCGTTTGCATCGCCATACGTAGTGCGTCGTTACCTAAACGGTCTTTAGAAACACCGATAATACGACCCGGAAGTGAACGCTTGTACTTATCGCGTGTTGCGAAGAATGCCGCGTGTGGACCTCCGTAGCCCATAGGTACACCAAAGCGCTGTGCAGAACCAAGTACCACGTCTGCGCCTAGTTTGCCCGGTGCTTTTAATAGCATTAAGCTCATTATGTCTGCTGCAACACACGCAATCGCTTTTTTGTCTTGTACTTGTGCGATTAGATCAGTTACATCAACCACTTCACCAGATGTTGACGGGTACTGGAATAGTGCACCGAAGATCTCGTGATTTACCACGTCGCTCGCAGGTGCAACCACAACCTCAAAACCAAACTGTTCAGCACGTGTGCTTACTACGTCAATGGTTTGTGTGTGTACGTCATCTGCAATGAAGAAGATATTTGCTTTTTTCGCTTTTGCTACACGCTTAGCTAGGGCCATCGCCTCAGCTGCTGCGGTAGACTCATCAAGCAAAGATGCACTTGCCAAATCTAGGCCCGTTACATCCATAGTTAAAGTTTGGAAGTTAAGAAGTGACTCCAAACGCCCTTGTGCGATCTCTGGCTGGTAAGGCGTATACGCTGTGTACCAACCTGGGTTTTCTAACACGTTACGTAAAATTACGTTAGGTACGTGTGTAGGGTGATAACCTTGGCCGATGTATGATTTGAATACTTTGTTTTGGCCCGCTACTGATTTTAGGTAGCTTAGCGTTTCAACTTCAGTACGGCTTTCACCAATCTTAAGACCTGTTTCTAAACGAATAGAGTCAGGTACCGTTTGACCGATCAGCTCTTCAACACTTGATACTCCAAGCTCAGCAAGCATCTCGCTTACTTGTGCGGCATTCGGGCCGATATGGCGACGAATAAAGTCTTGCTTTTGCTCTAATTGTTCAAGAGATTTGGCGTTTGACATTAGTCCAGATTCCTATGATCCAAATTAAGTGGGTGTGTCCTGCATTGATGCCTAGCAAATGTTGCCAGACAAAGGCCTTGGTAACGCAGTCACAAAATAATGCTTTGAGATAAACCAAACCAAAACGGTTTAATCTAACAACAAAAGCCCCAGAAAATGGGGCTTTTAAGTTCTACAACGAATTAGTCTTCGTCGATTGAATTTTTGTAACCTTCAGCGTCAAGTAGGTTTGCAAGCTCTGACTCGTCAGATGCTTTAACTTTGAATAACCAACCGTCGCCGTATGGGTCGTTGTTAACAGACTCTGGCGAATCTTCTAATTCTTCGTTGATTTCAACGATAGTGCCTGTAATTGGCGCGTAGATGTCAGAAGCCGCTTTAACAGACTCAGCAACTGCACAGTCTTCGCCAGCATCTACTTCGTCATCAACATCTGGTAAGTCAACGAATACCATGTCACCTAGCAGCTCTTGTGCGTGCTCAGTGATACCTACAGTGAATACACCCTCGCCTTCAGCGCGAACCCATTCATGTGAAGATGCGTATTTTAACTCGCTAGGAATGTTGCTCATTTTTTGTTCCTTTGGTCATTTGTTTGGGCAACTGCCCATTATTCTACTCGTTACAATGATAGCTTAGATCACTGACTTGCCGTTACGTACGAAGCAAGGCTTCACAACTTTAACGTCTACTAGCTTTTTGCGCATTTCAACTTGTGCAGTTTCCCCTGTTGAACGAGGAACACGTGCCAAGGCAACGCTAAAACCTAAAGTCGGAGAGAATGTACCAGAAGTAATAACACCTTCGCCACCTTCTACGATAACTTTAGAACCGCCACGCAGTACGCCTTTGCTTTCAAGCACTAGGCCAACCAGCTTATCCGTGCTCTTTTCTGCACGTTGCTGCTCAACCACTTTACGGCCGATGAAATCACGTTCTTCCGGCTCCCAAGCAATGGTCCAAGCCATGTTTGCAGCCAACGGAGATACCGTTTCATCCATATCAGAACCGTATAAGTTCATGCCTGCTTCTAAACGTAGCGTATCACGCGCGCCTAAGCCAGCAGGACGCACACCTGCGTCTAGTAATTGTTGCCAAAGTGCTTCAGCGTCGTCGTTATGCACAACAATCTCATAACCCGCTTCACCAGTATAACCTGTTGTTGCGATGAATAAATTACCAGCTTGTGCACCAAAGAATGGCTTCATGCCTTCAACAGCAGCTTGCTGCTCAACACTTAAAATTGTCGCTGTTTTTTCTTTTGCATTAGGGCCTTGTACAGCAATCATTGCGTACTCAGGACGCTCAGTTACTGTGACGTCAAAGTCAGTTGCCACAGTACCGATGTGCGCAAGGTCTTTCTCACGTGTTGCAGAGTTAACAACTAGGCGGTACTCAGTTTCAGTGAAAAAATAGATGATAAGGTCATCGATAACACCGCCTTGCTCATTTAGCATACCAGTGTATAGCGCTTTACCAGGCACAGTCAGCTTAGCAACGTCGTTTGCTACTAGCTTGCGTAAAAATGCCTGTGCACCTGCACCTTTAACGTCCACGATTGTCATGTGAGATACGTCGAACATACCTGCGTCTTGACGCACAGCGTGGTGCTCTTCGATTTGCGAACCATAGTTGATTGGCATTTCCCAGCCGTGGAAATCAACCATTTTTGCGCCAGCTTCTAGGTGCTTAGCATGTAGTACTGTTTTAGAAGTCATACTTGTCCTTCACTTTTTGTCTTATGCAACCAACGAATACGCCAGCCACACTTATCGAGATCGCATGACCTCGAACGGGGTTAATCTTGAGTTGCTGTACAACTCAAATGCACGGAATTAATTTACACTAAAACCTTCTGCGCTGAGTTTTTCTTGCCAAGCCAGTAATGGCTTTGCCTGCGCAATCAGTTGGTGCTGCTGTATGCCATCTTGCAGTAAAGTAGTCACAAACACGTCACCGCTTTGTTTACCATAGCAAGTTTGTAGATCAGAGATGCCAAGACCTGGCGTAAGCGAAAAATGAGTCAACAACGAATCAAAAGCTGATTGTCCACAAATTTGGCCAATTGCTAGGTCATCACGACGCATCAATTCGATGTCATATTCATGCTCGTGATCCGCAACGAGAGCAACTAATGTGTTCGCTGCTTCTTGTCCTAGCACAAAGCGATATGCGGTTTCACTAAAGTAATAGACGGCATAGCTATCGCCATTGGCAAATACACCTTGAATACCTAACCCCGGTGCAATTAGCTTATTGAGGTTAATACCTAGCTCTTTATTAAGAAAAGGAGTCGTTTCGAAGCCACTAAAATCAATAACAACCTGACATTCCAATTTTCTGTAGGCATTTTGCGCAGGAACAGTGCCCTGACGGTGCTTGGCAAAAATAATGGGTGAAAACGTCATACAACCACCTTAGTGAAATTAAGATGAGCAAAAGTATAGGGTGGTGGATAGCCAACAACAAATTGTAATTATTTATCAATTGATAAATAATATTAATGTATTCAAGAATTATAAATAGCTTTTTTAAATATGAAGAACTTATCAATTGATGGCCTACGCACCTTAGTCACGGTTGTAGAGGTCGGAGGTTTTGCAAAAGCAGGTGAATTACTGGGGTTATCTCAACCGGCAGTGAGTTTGCAGATCCGCAGATTAGAAGATTTGCTCGGTTGCAAG
The DNA here is from genome assembly GCF_001625595.1 of Pseudoalteromonas luteoviolacea NCIMB 1942. Classification (GTDB taxonomy): domain Bacteria; phylum Pseudomonadota; class Gammaproteobacteria; order Enterobacterales; family Alteromonadaceae; genus Pseudoalteromonas; species Pseudoalteromonas luteoviolacea_A. Next base: position 84,250 of record NZ_AUXT01000171.1, on the reverse strand, counting down.
CTGTTTAAAAAACAAGGCCAGCGTCAAGTACTCAACCAGTATGGCGAATTATTGCTGCCGCAAGCCAAGCAAATGCTGCAATATAATGACGCTATATTACAACAGTTTACTTCCGAGAGCGTGACCGGACGCGTGCGCTTGGGTATCCCCAGCGAATTTGCAGCGCGTATTCTACCTGCTATCATTGGCGACTTTGTTTCTTTGTACCCGGATGTGGCGCTAGAGGTTAAATCCAGATTAAGTAAGCATTTACTTTCTGTTTCTAGACAAGATCAATTCGACCTAGTGCTCGCTTTAAATGAAGAACTAGAATCAGTTTCCCACCCCGTATTTATGCGCGACCAGCTGGTATGGGTTGGAGATTTAAATCTCGCTAAGCAAGAAGTGGTCACCTTGGTCACCGCGCCAGAGGGATGTATTTATCGTCGCAGAGCTGTTGAAGCACTACAAGAAAGCGGTCGTCCATTTCGCATTGTGTATAGTAATGCCGATTTAACCGGCTTAACTGCAGCGCTAAAAGAAGGGTTAGGCGTCACAGTACTCGCAAAAAGTACCGTACCAAGTGAACTGACCTATCAACAGCATACGCCTCATTTACCAGCTCTAGGGCAAATCGGCATCAGCTTAATTAAAAATACACAGGAATCGGCGCATGCGGTAAACAAACTGGCCGAGTTTATTGCACTGCGACTTGCGTAGTGCCTTGAGGCGGTTTATTGACCAACCGCCTGCTTTACAAATAAGTTTTTAATCGGGCCTAGATTATCGACCATGCTGAGCCCCAAACCTCTAATTAACTTTTTGGCTGGGTGACTGCCCTCAAAGAGTTCTTTTAAGCCCTGCATCATGGCAATGTGTTTTTGCGCATCAAGCTTACGTGTGCGCTCATATTCTCGCAGCACCGAATGGGCCGCAAATTCAGCGTCATCACTTGAAAGTGCGTTAATTAAATGCGCTGCATCTTTAAGTCCTAGGTTCATTCCCAAGCCCGCCAACGGATGAATCGTATGAGCTGCATCGCCCATCAACACCACTCGGCCTTTAAGCCATTGCTGTGCATAGCGCATGGTAAGTGGAAATACTGCTCTGTCGCTTTGTACTTCGCACAGCCCACACTGCATATCAATTGCCGCCGATAGCGACTTGTTAAATGCCTGATCATCCTGTGCCATTAATTGCTCTGCATGCTCAGGGGAAGTAGACCACACAATTGAGTGCATGTTGTCTTCATGCAAAGGTAAAAATGCCAATGGTCCGGTCGGTAAAAATACTTGTCTGGCGACATGCTCATGGGGCAAGTCTGTTTTGACGGTCGCCACCAGCGCATGATGATCATAGTCCCAAAAGCTCAGTGGCATATCAAATAATCTTCTTACGCCAGAGTTTGCACCATCCGCAGCCACCAGCAACTTACTCATCACCGGCAACCCGGAGTCTAGCGTCACCAAAACATCGGTGTCTGTTTGATGAATGGTGCTATAACGACTTTCAAAGGCCAATGTCACCTGATTATATGCTTGCAACTTTTCATACAAAGCGAAACGGATCGCATCGTTTTCAATGATATGACCCAGTTCAGGCAAATTGAGGGAGGCTGCATCGAACGCAATTTTACCAAAGCTGTCGGCATCTCTCACATCCATCGCTGAATATGGCGTTGCACGACTTGCTACAATCTCGGGCCATACACTTAAGGATTCAAACAATTGCTGGCTGGCTAAGCTGATTGCGCTGACGCGCATACTGTATTGCTCACCCAAAGGCGTGGGCGCTTTACCTGCGTCTAGAACCAGTACTGAGATATTTTTTTGTGCCAAACCAAGTGCTAAGGTCAATCCGACACAACCACCGCCGACAATACAAACTTGCGCTTGTTGCATAAAGCGTCCTTTATTTAACTCGGCCCATTAGCTGTTTGGCTAATGGCGCTTTGAAATTGGTAAACAGGCTCATTAACAGCAGTCCACAGCTGCGTCCAAAAGCCACCGTACGAGAATGATTTGAAAACAAGCGTACTAATCCATCTGTTAGCGTCATCACACGGCTAATATCGCGCGCTCGTGCAACCTTATATGCCTGAGTGAATGCATGGCTGCCCCACTCGCTCACATCATGATGGTTTAAACACGTATTTAAACATTGAATATCGCGCACGCCCAAATTAAAGCCTTGCCCCGCGATGGGATGTATAGCATGTGCAGCATTACCAATGATCACCACTCTATGATGCACCACATCAGACACGCGCCCATGCACCAATGGGTAACTACTGCGCATACCCACAGCTTCAAAAATACCACCGCGATAACCAAACTCTTGCTGTAACCGCGCTAAAAACTGCGCATCATCATAGGCCAACACTTCATCTAGCGCTTCACGCTTCATACACCACGCAACTGAATACCTATCTTCACTCATAGGAAGTAGCGCCATTGGCCCTTGCGGTGTAAAACGCTCAAAGGCTTGACCTTTGTGACCCTGTGCTACTTTAACATTGGCAATCAAGGCGCCTTGTTCATATGGAAAGCTATTAAACTCTAAATTCAATAGCGCGCGCGTTGGAGATTGTGCACCGTCAGCAACGACTAACAAACTGGATTGCACACTAATCTTCTGTTCTGAAGACTCTAAAGCTATCAAGACCTCTACATAGTCTAGGTGTTGGGTTAAGGATGACACCATCGCAGGGCAAAATACCGTAATATCGTGACTTTGTAGTTGCTGATGAAGAAATTGCCCATAGGGATTGACTTCAACAACATATCCGAGCGCATCGACATCGTGCGCCTTTGGTTCAATGGTCGTTTTACCAAAGTGGCCGCGATCAGAAACATTGACTTGTAAAATGGGCTCGGCAAAACGCCACTCTTTACTGAAAAGCTCTAACCTATTCAGATAATCAATTGATTGCTCAGCCAAAGCGATACTGCGATCATCGAAGCTAGGGTGGGTATTGGCCTTTGGTGCAAAAGCCTCTACCACAGCAATCCGACAATAAGGGTGTTGTTTTTTAATACTTATGGCAGCGGTTGCTCCAGCCATGCCGCCGCCAACGATTAGCACATCAAAGTGTTGCAAGCCTGATACTCCTAAACTATGCGATTAGGCTTTTTGCATCAGTGCTTCAATCTGTTCGATAGATTTTGGCACATCAACTGTTAAGTTTTCATAACCCGCTTGAGTGACGAGCAAGTCATCCTCAATACGCACACCAATGCCTTTATACTGTGCAGGCACTTCTGCATCTTCGTCAAAGTACAACCCCGGCTCAATCGTTAACACCATGCCTGCTTCAAACGGACGATCAGCTTCATCCAATTTGTACTCGCCAACATCGTGCACATCTAAACCTAACCAATGGCCTAGGCCATGCATGTAAAATGCCTTGCATGCCTGCGCTTCAACAAGTTCGTCTACCGTACCCGCTAGTATGCCAAGTTCAACCAAGCCTGCTGTTAAAATACGCATCACAACATTATTCGCCTGCACCAAAGTGCCGCCAGGTTTCACTTCCGCAAAAGCTGCTAGCTGTGCTTTTAACACTAAGTTATAAATGTTCTTTTGCGCATCGCTATATTTACCACTAACCGGAAAGGTACGCGTGATATCCGCAGCATACCCTTCAAGCTCACAGCCTGAGTCGATCAAGATCAAATCGCCCTGTGTTAGCTCGTCGCTATTCTCGGTGTAATGTAAAATGTTGGCATTGTTACCAGAGCCCACAATCGTGCCGTACGCAGGGTAACGTGCGCCATTCATCGCATAGTGATGGTGGATCTCAGCTTCTAGCTGATACTCCGTCGCCCCCACTTTGGCAAACTGCATCGCTCTGACGTGTGCTTCTGCACTAATTTTCGCCGCTTTTCTCATGACCTCTATTTCTGCGTCAGACTTAAACAAACGCATTTCATGAATGAGAGGGCGAATATCTTGGATCACTTCTGGCGCGCGATAGCCTTTTTTCGGCGCACCGCGCAAAGTTGACAGCGCAGTCCAAATTTTGTCGTCAAATGCGCCATAATTCCCTTGTGCAAAATACAGCGTCTGTCGACCATTGATGAAGGTGAGTAACTCGTTATCTAACTCACTGAGTGCATAGGTTTCATCCATCGAAAGTTGGCTTTTTGCTTTTTCAAAACCTATGCGACGGCCGTGCCATATCTCTGCCAATTTGTCTTTATTACGACAAAACAAAATGCTGCTTGCCACACCTTCTTTGCCTTTACTCAGTATCAACACCGCATCTGGCTCTTTAAAACCAGTTAAGTAAAAGAAGTCGCTGTCTTGGCGAAATGGAAACTCAGTGTCGCGACTTCGCGTTATCTCAGATGCAGCAGGGATCACTGCAACAGAATTGTTTTTTAGGCTTTGCAGTAGCCTCTGTCGACGAGCTACAAACTCTTCATTTTTTATCATAATTAATGCACTGTTTTAGAAGTGGACGCGTCGCCTTGCTCTCGACCCATTTCAGCAAAGCACAGCAGCGCTGACACGCGAATATACTCAACTACTTCATGAAACGCCTGCTTGTCTTCTTCAGTGTCGTCAAAGTGTGTATCAAGCTTGGTGATTTCACTAAAATCGCTGATCACTTCTTTCACATCTGCCGACAGCTTTCCATAGTCTTTTTGTTTTAATCCAAAACCAAGTAGGAACCCAGATACCCAAGCAACAAGGGCATTGGCTTGATCGTTGAGCGCTTCGTCTTCCTGTGGTAAATACACCTCAAAAGTGTATTCAGGATCGTTAAAGTGTTCTACAACTAACTTATATAGTTCTGCCAAAAATACTTTTAACTCAACACCAAACCCTTGACCATCATTAAACACATCACTGAGTAAACCTAGGTACTCTTTGTCATCTATGTTTAAGCCGCATGCCAAAATGCCGCTGATGGTGCCATGTACTTCTGAAGGTGCTACAAAAATACCGTGTTTCTCCAGCAATAACTGAGCTTGCTGATAGTCTTTTAGTTCGATCATAAGGCTTCATTCTCATTCACTTGATAGCGTTTATGCTACCATTCGAAGTATAGCAACTCCAACGAATTGTCTGTCATACAGAGAAAAAAACCTTGTTTTATATCTGACAATTACCGTTTTTGTTATCCGCACACAATTTTTACGTACAAGTATGCTTTGCGAACTACCAAAGTCATATAACTCTCGTAAACACGCGTTTGTATGTACGTAAAACCAACAAAATCAGACCACTGTTTATTAAGTGTTGTTTTTCGCAGCAAACAGACGAGATTTTTTCAAATTTAGGTTTAAGCTAGCCAAGATGTCTTATATACTTAAAGCGTTCCCTAGCTCGCCGGACAGTGGATTATGTCCCTGAGCCGATAAACTTTTTTAAGGGATGCAGTTTATCCACTTTTGTGCAAGCTTGGCAGGTACCGAGAAGCCTACGGTGGGTTGTTGCCTTCCGCCTTGAACCTTAGGGTTCAAGGACTTATATCCGCATCCGCGCAGCCGGGGACACTTAAACACCCACCTTATAAATTTAACTTTCATTAAATTATAAATACAAAAAAACGCCCAAAGGCTTCCCTTTGAACGCTTAATTTAGTTCATTATTCAGCGAGTTAAATCGACGACTTTCTTTTCACTGGCTGTGCGTACATTGATAGCACAAATTCTTTCAACTCTTGTGGTACAGACTCTAGGTTATTATTGAAACATGTCGTCTCTTCGTCGCTACTTTGATCCGCTTCACCAGCAGCCAAATAATTGCTTGAATGAAGGTGATAGTTTTCAATGATTTGTTTATCAATGATCTCAGCCAATTGCTCTGGCGTTTCAAACTCATCATTAATAGGTGTACCAAATGCAACATGGACATTGCCTTTATCAGCACTAAAACCATCAATGATACTCTTGATATCCTCACCTTCGGCTTTTTGGTACTCGCCAAATTGCTGTTTATGGTAAAGCTCTTTCGCTTTTGCCAGTGCGCATGGCTCATACTGATAAGAAATAGAAACCGGTACCACTTTTAACTTACGTACATAGTCAGAAAACGGTAGTTTGAGTCTTCGTCCGTGCAGTTGCAGCATTTTCAGTAGCGCTGGATCGGTAAAATCAATGCCATCTTTAGCGCGCCCTTCTTTTTGCGCAATCCAGATAGAGTGGCCTTCATCCAATGAGTCATGTATATAGCCAGATAATTGCGACAAAGCTTTGAGCATCTCTTTTGGTGCTTTTGCTGAGCGCTTTACAATAAAGCTTTTGTTTAGCCTCATCAACTCAGTGATATAAGGCACTTGCAACAGGTTATCACCAATCGCTATTCGCACAGTTGGCAAATTATTTTGATGTAGACCCCAATTCATAAGGGCTGGGTCGAGGACAATATCGCGGTGATTTGAGATAAACAAATAGGCACTGTCTTTATCTAATTGCTCTAAACCTGAATAGGTCACTTTATCCGTTGTGCGCTCAATCAGCATTGACAGGTAAGTGGCAACCTCATTTTGAACAGCCTCTACATTGTTTACTGTGCGCCACTTTAACTTTAAACGCGCACGCACTAATGGGCGGCTCACTTTAGGACAAGCTGCAATCCACTTAGGTAAATTATGTTCAGCAATGACATCTAAAAACTGCTCATCGGCTAACAGCCTAGCCAATGCAGCTGGTACTTCTTCATCGTTATAAGGTCTTATATCTGCGTATTTATCCACTAAATTACTCTTACTGATCTGGATCGTGTGACAAAAAACGGCTTATTCTAGCCCGCTCTCTAAAGAGATGCTAAGAATATCAAGTCTGACCACATTAATTGGCCAAACGCTGTTTCAAATCGATTACAAATAACCGCAACATCAAGGCAGCCAATACCAATGCACTCATTTGGCTTAGCCAATTAGGTAACACCTCATGCTCATGACCAATCATTGGCGCGACTTCAAAACCAAACTGTATCACCAAATAGTCAGTCAAAAAGCCAAACACGATAGCAACGCCAATAACTGCGACTATATAAGCTGCCACCGCCCTCTGACCAAGCTCTTTTGCAACAACACCAATAGTGGCCACATTCGTCGCTGGCCCTGCCAACATAAATACCAACACAGCCCCTGGAGAGACACCCGCTAACAGTAAGCCTGCTGCAATTGGTGTTGAAGCAGTGGCACAAATATACATGGGAATGCTGATCAAAATCACCACCAACATGGCTAAAATGCCATCTCCCCACTGAGCTAAAAACTCTGTTGGTACAAACGTTTGCACTAGCGCTGCGAAGAATAAACCAATTAAAAGCCAAACCATAGTATCAGATAACAGCTTGTTACAACTAAATTTGGTTGCTTGCCAAAGCTTATTCCCAAAGCTTGGGACCACGGGCGTTCCAGCCGAACAACAAGCCTCTGTTTTTTTCGGCTCTATGTCTGTCTCACAACAACTGTGTGACGTTTGTGCTTCTTCTTTTTGCGAATGATGGTGCGCACAGTCTGGAACTGTAGGTTGCTTTGTGGCACAGCAGCTTGTTTCTACCACTACCGACGCGCATGTCTCAGCCTGCATAACAGCAGACGAAACAGTTGTCGAATCAGTGCTACAACATGATGCTTGCTCCATTGGAGGAGCTGCGTGCTTTTTACTGCCACAACAGCCTGATGATTTTTCTGCACTATGTGCCGTCTCAAGCGGCTCAGTCACACGATTATCTCTGCCCACCAGCAGACCCGCGGTAATGGCACTTGCTACCGCTGCAATCGGCCGAATGATTGCCAGAAAGGGGCCAAGCAGCGCATAAGACACAGAAATAGAGTCGACGCCGGTTTCAGGAGTCGACACTAAAAATGCCGTCGTTGCACTCTTAGAGCCGCCAGCTCGTCTGAGCCCGATGGCCGCAGGGATAACTCCACAAGAGCACAATGGCATGGGTGCGCCTATCAATGCCGCTTTAACCGTGGTCCAAAGGCCCTCTTTCCCCAAATGTCGTTGCAAAAAGTTTTTTGGAATAAAGACATTGAGTAAGCCCGCCAACAATAACCCCAGCATTAGCCACGGTGCCGACACCACAAATAGTTGCCAAAAATTATCAATTAGCGCCATCTACATCCTCCAATGCAGTTAAAATTGAACATGTATCCGCAGGCTCACTGCCTCCACAACATTGGTTTGCAAGCAAGGTCAAAGACCGCTCAAATATACTCAACTGTGCGATCCGCTCTCTGATCCAGTCTCGCTTTTGTAGCGTCAATATTTTAACCTCTTCGCAGCTGTGTAGTTGTTTATCTATCTTGATACTCAACAATTCTTGGATATCTTTCAAGTTAAATCCGACTTCTTTTGCGCGAATAATAAACTGCATTCTGTCTACAGCTTGCTTATTATAGAGACGATACCCAGCGGCACTTCTTTCACTAGCAGTCAATAATCCTTGCTGTTCGTAGTACCTCAAGGTGTCTGTCGACACATTTAGTTGATTTGCTAATTGCCCAATTCGAAACATCTCACAGTTCCCTTATTATCATTAACGGTTTTCGCCAACACCGCCGCACAATGGCGATTAAAAAATCAGTTGCCGCAATCCCCCTACTTTGGCTTGAAAAGTGGTAAACTGCGCAACGCTTTTTCGAACTTAACTTTATGAACTTTGCAAATCTCGCGGTAAGGCTCACTTTTACAGAAACGTCGCTCAAGCGATTGCATATTTCATCCTAATAGAAAGTATAAACCTTGGTCTTAACTCCAAGGTCAATAACGAGATAAAAATATGAATATTGTAGTTTTGGATGCGGCCACTTTAGCCGGCGTTGATCTGTCACCTTTGATGAAGTTTGGTACCGTGACCACTTATGACCATACAACAGCTGAGCAAGTACACCACCGAATTCAAGACGCTAATGTTGTTATTTCAAACAAAGTACAACTGAATGAGACCCACTTTGCACAAGCCTCACAGTTAAAATTAATTTGTGTCGCCGCGACAGGGACCAATAATATCGACTTGGCTGCGGCAAGGGCTGCTGGCATTGCAGTTACCAATGTCGCAGGCTACTCTACCCCGTCTGTGGTGCAACATACATTTACTTTGCTTGGCAACTTAATGACAAATATCCATCGCTATGCTGAAGATTGCCGTAACGGCGCTTGGCAACAAAGCCCAATGTTTTGCCGTTTAGATCACTCGATCAATGAGATTGCCAACAAACGATTTGTTATCGTGGGCTACGGTAACCTAGGTCAAGCAGTAGCCAATGTCGCAAAAGCATTTGGTGCCCAAGTAATTGTTGCTGAACGCCCCAATAGTAAAGAAGTGCGACGTGGTAGGATGGCCTTTGAAGAAGCCTTAAAGGTTGCGGACATTGTGTCTATTCATTGCCCGCTCACCCCACAAACAGAAAATGTATTCAATACAGATACTTTGGCCCTATTGCCTAAACACGCCATTTTAATTAATACTGCACGTGGCGGTATAGTTGATGAGCACGCATTGACTCAGGCCTTACGAGGTAAGCAACTTGCGGCGGCTGGGGTAGATGTGTTGTCTATCGAACCTGCACAACCTAACAACCCTCTCATACAATATCAAGGCGATAACCTACTCCTCACGCCACACACGGCATGGGCAAGCAAAGAGTCTATTGATAGACTAGTCGCAGGGATCGCAGAAAACATCGGCAGCTATCTAAATGGTGGTCAAACAAATCGCGTGGTGTAATCGACTATATTTTGATTGTTTTTGTTATTTTTTTGTTTTTTATACAATTAAGCGTTCCAACAAAAAATTAAAACATTGTTTTATTTACAAAAAATAATTGGCAAAGCATTTGCAACCTATCAAGCAAACTGAAAAACAAACGGATAACTTGGCATCACACATCGCCATATGTTGAGTTACAGAGGATATAAAAATGAAAAAACTACTTGTTGCAACAGCGCTTTTAAGCACGACTCTTTTATCAGGTTGTATTGTTGCTGTATCAGATGGCGAAATGCGCCACTATAACAGCAGCTGGGAATCAACACACAAAAGTAACAGAGAAAAAATCAGTAATCTTGCGCTTGGCACGACATACAAAGAAGTCATCAAACAGTTCAATACGCCTGATTTTACAGAAGCTGTATCAAAGGATGGTCACACCTACCAGGTACTTTATTTTGCGACTAACAGTAAGCACTCGGATGGCAAGGTCACTAAAGATGAATGCACACCGCTTGTCTTTAAAGACAAAGAATTAATTGGCTTTGGCCAATCTGCGGTTGATAACTATTTATAATACCGAACTTTTAATTTCCCTGCTCTAAGCCGCTGTACGCGGCTTTTTTGCTGCGCCTACCTATCGATTAACAAGCACTACCCTCTCTTGAAGTTGATGTGCTTTAATTAGGGCTTCATCGGCTTGCACTAAGCTTTCGGTTTGATCGCCAGAAAAGTCATCACTGACATGAACCACACCAACACTTATTGTCACATGAGCACACATTGGTGAACTGGGATGCGGTATCTCTAAAGCGTCGACAGCTTGATGCATTGCCGAAGCCAATGCCAAGGCTTGCTCTGCCCCTCGCTTATTCGCCAGAGCAACGAACCGCACCCCATCGTAACGCGCTACAAAGCCATCTACCCGCTGCGTGATGCTTTCTAGTGCTTTGGCAACCTTAACAAGGCATTCATCCCCTGCACTATAGCCACATGAATCATTAAACTCTTTAAAATAGTCTATATCGACCAACAAAATGGATAACGACACATGTTGATCTCGGCTTTGGTACCACAATTGTGCCAGCGTTTCATCCAGCGCTCTGCGATTGGGTACTTCTGTTAAACCATCGATATTTGCGAGCCGCTCTAACAAGTCGTTTTTTTGTTTGATAGCGAGGTGAATTTTAACCCTCGCTTTGACAATATTCGGACTGAATGGCTTCACGATATAGTCAACTGCTCCAAGCATAAGCCCTCGCGCCTCATCTTGATAGCTGTTACTTGCTGAAATCACGATTACTGGAATTTGATAGCACATGGGATCTGCTTTTAGCTGTAGCAGAAAATCTAGCCCTTCGTCATCTGGCATTAATATATCAACAATGATCAAGTCAAACTTGGTTTGCGTTAACCGTTCAAATGCCTTTTCACTACAGGCACAACTAATTACGAGATGATCTTCACTGAGGGTATTTTCAAGAACCACACGATTTAAAGGGTCCCCGTCTAACACTAAGATATTGGCTGATTTTTGCATTTAACTTCCTTTTATCTCGAATGAAATAAACTGCTGGGCTTGGATCACTAACGCGGCTAATTCACCTTTTCTAATGCCTTTTAGCTCATCAGCTTCATTTGATTGAGTACTATCAATACTGATGTTTTTAGCCTGTTGTCGCGCAATCGCTTCGACTTCTTTTGCACATTCAGCTAAACGTAATAACCCAATACCACCTGCGGCACCTTTAATGCTGTGTGCCACATCAGCAAGTTCAATATGTGTACTCACTTGGTGTATACGATCAGTATATTCATCACACAGTTTAGCAAACTTCTGTAGCATTGCCGTAACCAAAGGCTGGTTCTCCATCAATTGCTTAAACGCAAAGTCTTTATCAAATACAATATGTTGACTGCTTGAGAATGGCTTAAGCGCAGCGCCTAACTCAGCCGGAGAAATGGGCTTGACCAAAAATTCATTGACGCCTTTGGCAAACGATTTTTCTCGCTCATGCTCATGGGCATTGGCTGTTAGCGCAATAATAGGCAGAGTCGTTTGATCAAATTCTTTACGAAGTAATTCGGTTGCTTGGTAACCGTCAATATGCGGCATATATATATCCATGACCACCATATCCGGCATTAATTTCGCACATATTTCTACTATATTTTGTGCACTCGTCAACGCTACAACTGCCGCACCATGTTGCTCTAAAACAGTTTTAGAAATATCCAAATTGAGTTCGTTATCGTCCACCACGACACACAGAGCATTTGATAAACTGTGTTCTTCTACTGAGTGTGAATGACTGGACTCGAAAGGTGATAAACACAAAGACTGGTAGAATGCATGCATGGGTAATTTAAACGTCGGCAAAGGGATAACACAATTATCAATGTCCAAGTTATCTGGTATCACCAGCGCCTTGCATGTCGAGGTATCTATTTCACTGTAGTGGTCGCATAAGTACGTTAATTCGTCAAAGTTATCGCATGCCACATAAGTAAACGCATCTAAGTGATGTAGCGCCTCACCAAAATTGGCAAAATGCTGAATTTCATACACGTCCAAGTAAGCAGGCTGATCCTGACTTGATATCAAGCAAATTGGCGTTTCGCGATTCAATTGCGTATTTTGCTTTGTTTGTAGCATTAACTCTAATTCAAAGGTACTGCCACACCCTTCCTCGCTGCGCACTTCAATTTTTCCGCCTACCAGAGCCACTTGCTGCTTTACAATTGCTAACCCCAAACCGATCCCATCGTGCTCACGAGAGTTAGACTCATTACCCTGAGTGAATGCATCAAACAGCCTTTTCTGATCCGCTTTTTTAATTCCTGGCCCCGTATCAAACACCGAAAAAGACAGCCACTGCTCCCCTTCTTCGCCCCATTTAGATTCGACCCGTAACCCAACTTCTCCACTGGTTGTAAACTTAACGGCATTACCCAGTAAGTTGACCAATATCTGTTTTAAACGAGCTTCGTCACCGATAAATTCTGGCCAGACTGTCGCGCCAACTTGTAACCTTAACGCGAGATTTTTAGCATCACTTAATGGCTGGATTAAAGCATTTAAACTATTCACTAAATTAATAGCTGAAAAGGCTTTGTGGTTAAGCTTTCCTTGCCCTCCTTCTAGACGAGCAAAGCTCAAAATATCGCTGAGCATTGTTAATAACTGCTGAGCGGCCCCCTGAATGTGTGAGAGTTTTTCAATATCTTGCGGCTTGGATAATGCAGGTTTCAAAATACCGACAAGCCCCAATATGGCATTAAGGGGAGTACGAATTTCGTGGCTTATGTTAGCTATAAAGCGGCTTTTCGCCTTATTAGCACGCTCAGCATCAACCTTCGCCTGCGTCAATGCAGTGACATTTTGTACATGAATAACGAAATATTTAGGGTTTTTCTGTTTATCCCAAACCAAAGATATACTTAGTTGCAACCAAATGGCCGGCTCAGTTTGGGCCAAACTTAGTACTTTAGCGCCCTTACGCTCCTCTAACAGCTGCTGTAACACGCCGTTTAATGTATCCAGTTCATCAGTATCAAATAAACCGCTAATATGAGTGCCAACTTCTACACTAGTGAGTAATTTTCGTACTGCACGATTGAATTCCAGTACGATACACTCTGTCGAAACGAGCAATATGCCATTTGGCGCATGTTCAATGGCAGCTCTAAAGTTTTGTTCCGAGGCACGCAACGCGGTCATCGCCTGTTGCTGCTCACTAATATCCCGCGCGATACCTAAGCTGCCTATTCGCTTTCCTTGTTCATCGAACAAGGGCGACACACTCACTAAGTAAGACTTATCATCAAAGTCAAATGTCTCAGTCAGAGGTATGCTATGCGCCTCCATGGCATGCTCTAAGTCCAATAAATCAAAGTACTTTTGACTCACCTCATGATGTTCTTTGGCCACTAGCTCACCTTGCGTAACACCAATAAAACGCTCAAATGCCTGATTACATCCAATAAAAGAGCCATCTATGTTTTTAAAGTAGATTAAATCTGGTACTGAGTTAAGCACGGTATTAAGTAAGGCAGCTTGACGCTCTTTGGCTTCAAAACTCCTAGAAAGAGCCTGACGCTGTCTTTGTACTTGCTCGTCCAAACGCGCGTTGTGCGTTTCCATCTGCGTAAATAGGCTTTGCCGCTGCGAAACAACCCGTTTGATTTCACTAAACCAAGGCTGCCAATCTTTCGGTACGGGATAGTTTAAGGTCTGCTCTTCAACCAAGTCTTGCTTAGTAAGATAATTGACAAAGTGCCTCAGTGGACGAATGAAAATTTGCCCGTTAAGCCATGTAAACGTGAAAAAGGTAAATAAGATAAATAAAACTAAGAAGCCGAGTTCAACCATGACCTCTAAATAAACTGCCGCCGTAAACTCAGATTCTGATTGAGAAAATCGCAATGTATAAGGCGCATTTTGAGTATCACCTTGAAATTCGACTCCTCCAAGCCAAGGCAGTGACTTTTCTGTTTTTTGAAGGTTGATGGGGGCACCTTGATTGCGACTTTGCACCAATACGCGGGCCTGTTGATCAACCAGCGCCAATGCCCCCCCACTAAATATGAGTTTATCTAATAAATCAGTTACTTTATCTGCATTATAAATCAATATAATGTGCGACCTTCCACCACTACTGATCGGTTGCGTAATACTGAAATATTCGTTTCCGAATATGCGGCTATGCTTACTGTCTGGCGTTGAAATTACACCCTGTCTGGGACTAAATCGCCCCTCAATAATGGCTGTTAATAAATGACTTTTTGTATTATCTCGGCGCTTTACAAACGCAAATCCATATTCATTAAAATAGGCAACAGCCTCTAACTCTGAAATAAGTGCCAGCGCAGTATCAAAACTTGGCCCCAATGCCATAACATGCAACCAATGCTCAATCACTCGAGGAGACGCCTGATATGTACCGAGCCCTATGAGTTCGCCTCCCTGATCGGGCAATTGGTGATAGTAATAACCGAGTTGTTGACGTACCTGCTGCTGAACACTGTCATCAAGCTGATACTTGATTGGTGTGTCCAAGCCTCGTTTTATGCTGCCAATGACCGTGCTTGCAGCACTCGCAGCTTGATCGACTTGTGCAAGTGCCGAAGAAAATTGCAGCTGATAGATTTCATACTGACGTTCGAGTTTGATATTGAATAGGTGAAAGCACAATACGATCGCCAAAATTAGGGGAATAAATAGTGCAACACAAATTGAACGTCGATAGGTTTTTAGCGGCAGGAATTCTGACAAAATGTCCATTAAAAGACTCGTTAATTATTATTCCTTGTTTTTTGAAAGGTTAGCGAGCCACTGTTGGATAAGCAAGCTAAACTCAGCATCATCGATAAATAATGCGACTGCAAGCCATTATGATGGCACACAAAAAAGCTGTAGCGAATGCCACAGCTTTTGATATTTGAAACCCGCGTTTTGTGAAGAAACTTTATAAAATTATAAGTTTTCCTCTGCAAATGAGGCCAAGCGGCTTCTCACTACCCCATTCAAGTTAATGGTCGCACTACCTTCAAAATCCTTAAAGCGCTCCACAATATAGGTAAGCCCTGAAGTTACAGGCGTCAGGTAATTACTATCAATCTGGGCAAGGTTACCCGTACAAATTAACTTGGTCCCCTCACCACAGCGCGTGATAATGGTTTTCAACTGAGATGCCGTTAGGTTTTGACTTTCATCTAAGATCACTACCGCATTTTGAATGCTACGACCACGCATGAAATTCACTGACTTAAACTGTATGTTGGCCTTTTCCATAATGTAATTGCGACTAGAGATTGGGCTTTCATCATGCTTATGCAATACTTCCAGCGTGTCTGTAATGGCTGCAAGCCAAGGCGCCATTTTCTCTTCTTCCGTGCCCGGTAAAAAGCCGATACTTTCAGCAATCTCAGGCGTATTTCGCGTTACGATCACTTTGTCATAAATGCCTTTTTCGATGATCATTTCCAGCGCACTGGCAAGCGCCAGTAAAGTTTTACCACACCCAGCAGGCCCAGTCAGAACCACCAGCTCTACATTTGGATCGAGTAACGCATCAAGTGCCATACCCTGATACACGTTTTTGGGTTTCACTCCCCAAGCTTGTTGATGTAGTAGCCGCTCGACACTGATGTCTTTTAATGTCACATACGACTCATCATATCCCACCACTCTTGCTGCAAAGTGTTCGCTGTCGTCCAAAAGGTACTCATTATAAAATACTTCTGGCATTCTAGATTTGGGGACTTTGTGTAAGCTATAGCGACCCTGTTGCTCAGTTTGACACTCCCCTACGGAGGCCCAAAAATCCCCTTCAAATTTGTTGTACCCGGAGGTAAGTAGATTGATGTCATCAATTAATTGATCTGTTCGATAATCTTCAACAAACTTCAGACCAACCCCTTTGGCTTTTAAACGCATGTTGATGTCTTTGGTGACTAGAACCACTTTTTTTTCTGCGTATTGCTTTTGTAACTGTAGCGCACAGTTAATAATGCTGTGATCGTTTTCATTGCCGGGTAAGCCTGAAATACTGTCTGGATATAGGTGATCATTGACGATAATCAGCTTACCGCTGCTAGCAGGTTTATTTGGTTCTCTTTGTACTTTTGGTAAATCAACCCCCTCGAGCATTTGCTCAGGCGTTGCATTAGTTAACACGTCATCTAGACTACGTATCGCTACACGCGCATCTCGACTCACATCGCGTTTGCGGTCTTTGATATGGTCAAGTTCTTCTAACACTGTCATAGGGATAACTACATCGTGTTCTTGGAAGGAGAGGTAAGCGAGGGGCTCGTGAAGTAAAACGTTGGTATCTAAAACATAAATTTTCCGGTCGAGGTCATCTTTTCCCATAGTGCATTCCTATTCGTCTGCAATTTCTATGAATGAACTGCGCACTGCTCGCCACACAGTACAAAGCTCTAACTTAATTTTAGTCTATTTGTCACAAAAGTCGTTTTTATGACAAAAACTTCTCAACGCAACCCTTTATAAAGTTCCTATAGTAAAAACAAAATTTATCACTGAGTACTTTTTTTACCCTTCAAGTTCGTATATTTTATCTTCTATACACATAAACTTTGGCTATGCTTAAGAACCAATATTGCGTAATAAAAAATAATTACCAGTAAGTAAAATTGTATTGTGTACAAGACACTGTGCAAAACGGCATTAATTACCTGAGGCAAGGCATATTTAATGTGCTTTTACAATCTTGAACAAGGCTTTGCTTCTAGGTAACATAGCCGCCTTTTTTCTGCGAAGATGAGAAAACCATGAATTTTTCCTTAGGTCAGCGCTGGATAAGCGATACCGAATCAGATTTGGGTTTAGGGGCCATTGTCGGCTTAGAGGGTCGACAAGTAACCATTCTGTTTCCCGCCAGTGGAGAAAACCGCGTTTATTCTGTACAAGAAGCGCCGGTTACTCGCGTTGCGTTCAATCCTGGGGATGTGATCCGCAGTGTTGAAGAGTGGGAAATGCGTGTCGACAGCATTGAAGAGCAAGGAGATTTACTTTGCTATCATGGTGTTCGTCTAGATACAGAAGAAACGGTTAGCCTAAAAGAGACTTTTCTAGATCATTTTATTAAGTTCAACAAACCACAAGACCGACTATTTGCAGGTCAGGTTGACCGTTTTGATCGCTATACATTGCGCTATCAAACTTGGCAGCACCAGCTTAACCGTCAACAATCTCATCTTAAGGGTCTAATTGGTCAACGCGCGAGCTTGATCCCTCACCAGCTGTATATCGCTGATGAAGTAGGGCAACGTTTTGCACCCCGTGTTTTACTATCGGATGAAGTAGGCCTAGGTAAAACCATAGAAGCAGGTATGATCCTGCATCAGCAAATACTCACGGGTCGTGCTAACCGCGTGCTCATCGTTGTGCCTGAGAACCTGCAGCACCAATGGCTCGTTGAAATGCTGCGACGTTTCAACTTGCGTTTTTCTATATTTGACGAAGAGCGTTGTGACGAAGCTTTTGCCGACTCACCCAATGTATTTGAAACAGAACAACTTGTTCTTATGAGTCTTGAATTTATAACGAAAAAACGCCGTTGGTTTGAACAAGCAACTTTGGCTGACTGGGATCTCCTCATCGTCGATGAAGCACATCATTTAACGGTAGAAAATGACAAGCCAAGTACAGAATATCAGCGCATTGCTGAACTGAGCCAAGACATTCCTGGGCTTATCCTATTGACGGCGACACCTGATCAACTTGGTCATCGCAGTCATTTCGCACGTCTACAATTGTTAGACCCAGATCGTTTCTACGATTATGATGCGTTTGTTGAAGAAGAAAGTAATTACAAAGAAATCGCCGACGCTGCTAACAAGTTACTACAAGATGATGTGCTTGACGAAAAAGCGACTCAAACTATTACGTCGCTGTTAAAAGAAACAGATATCTCAGAATTACTGAGTCATATAAAAAGTGGTGAGCAAAACGCAAAACAAGAACTGCTCAGCATGCTACTAGACCGCCACGGCACAGGACGTATTTTGTTCCGTAACAGCCGCAGCGGCATCGATGGCTATCCAAGCCGTAAAGTACATGCCTATCCTGTAGAAATGCCGAAGCAATACAAAACAGCCATGTCTGTTTTAGGCAACATTGGCGGTATTCAAAGTGCAGAAAAGAGCGCGTTACGTGCATTATTCCCTGAAAAAATCTTCCAAGAGTTTGAAGGTGAAAGCGCAAGCTGGACTCAGTTTGATCCGCGCGTGACTTGGTTAATCGAAAAACTGAAAGAGCTCAAACACGAAAAGGTGCTTTTAATTTGTGCAGAAGCACAAACAGCCATTAGCTTAGAGCAAACCCTGCGTGAACGCGAAGGTATCCGCTCAGCAGTGTTCCATGAAGGTATGTCGATTATTGAGCGTGACCGTGCAGCAGCGTACTTTGCAGATGAATATGATAGTGCGCAAGTGCTGCTGTGCTCTGAAATTGGCTCCGAAGGTCGTAACTTCCAGTTTTCGCATCACCTTGTCCTATTTGATTTGCCTCTTAATCCGGATCTGTTAGAGCAGCGAATTGGTCGATTGGACAGAATTGGCCAACAACATGACGTCAACATCCATGTGCCTTATTTCAGCAATACCGCGCAAGAAGTCATACTAAGATGGTACGACGAAGCGCTAGATGCGTTTGAAACCACCAGCACCACAGGCCAGCTACTTTATAAAGAGTTTGGTGAAGACTTATTAGAGTTTATCGGCGCACATAACTGTGATGAAGAAGAATTGGACCCGCTACTAGAGCAAGTCGCCAAACAGAACAAAGTATTACGTGCCAAAATGGAACAAGGCCGTGACCGCCTGTTAGAACTGCATTCTAGTGGCCAAGGTCGCGCAGAGCGCATTGTCACTGAGATTGAGCAACTGGATGACGATGTTATCTTGCCTGCGTTTATGATCAATGTATTTGATACCTTTGGCGTAAACCAAGAAGATAAAGGCGAAAACACCATTATCCTCAAGCCAACGGAACATATGCTCAACCCATCATTTCCGTGCTTAAAGGATGACGGCATTACTGTTACATTCGACCGCTCAACATCGCTGTCTCAAGAAGATGCACAGTTTATCAGCTGGGACCATCCAATGGTTGAAGGCGTGATGGACATGATCTGCGATGATGATTTTGGCTGTGCGTCTGTAGCACTACTTAAAAATAACAAACTCCCAGTGGGTACTTTCTTTGTTGAACTTATTTTTGTCGCTGAGACATCAGCACCAAAATCTCTACAAGTAGGTCGCTTCTTACCGCCCACGCCAATTCGTGTATTAATGGACAAAGCAGGTAATAACTTGGCGGACAATGTCGCTTTTGATGCGTTTAATCAGCAGCTTTCAGCCGTTGGACGTCAAACGGCTAGTAAACTGGCAAATGCATTGCAGTCAGGGATCCACCCACTTATTGCCAAAGCAAATGAACTTGCGAACCAGCAATTAGAAGCCTTGCAGATTCAAGCGCAAAGCAATATGCAAACGCGCTTAGAAGAAGAGCAAAATCGTTTAAGTGCACTGAAAGCAATCAACCCGAATATTCGTGATGAAGAAATTCAGGTGTTCGATAAGCAAAAAGCACAATTGAGTGAGCACATCTCAAAAGCACAAGTTAAGTTAGATGCTATTCGCTTAATCGTGGTATCTAACCAATAAGGCACCAAATACTGATAAGGTAGCGGACATTCACGCCGCTACCTTGCTTTTTAATATGTCTTTTCATGAACTCCCTTCACAACATCCATACTTTTTTTATTATTTAATTCATAACCAACACATTGTATATCATATCCTTTATTGCTAAGTTGAATAAGATTTATACAATCAAGGAAATGATAATGATAATAATGAAAATAAAACCAATAAACACACTACTATTATTCGCTATGCTATTACTTGGCTCTGTCTCAGCGTCAGTATTTGCTAAACACACCACACATATTCAGGGGCACTATTTTCTTGTGGATCATGATGTTGTGAATCAGGCCTATAAGCTCACCTTCAGGCCAAATAAGCAGGCAATACTATTTAGTGACGTAAAAGTAACAGGCCAGTGGCAATGGCAACCTGAGCAACAAATTCACATCCAACTTAACCAACCTCTTACTCAATATGAGCTGTTGATGGCGGAAAACGAGACACATATCTACCAGTTAACAGCTTTGACTGTTAATACTCAAAACTTAGGGCAAGACACGCACTACACTCAACATATTCAAGTCTGGCATAAAGAAGCACAGAGAGTACTCAGAACATTTACTCAGGTAAATAATGCCAAGCTTGTGCAACAACGTCAGCTTCAAAAGTGGCAAACTCAACTGGTAAACAAGACTTGGGAAATCGAATATATTGATGAAGTGACACATGCCGAAGTATCTTGGTTTAAAGCAGCGAGTACTGCCAGCGTGACTTTTAACGAAGATGGAACAGGCACGATTCAGCATTGGGATAACACGCAAAGCGAGCTGATATGGAAAATGAGGGGTAAAAAGCTCATCCTTCATTATCAAAGTGGTGATACTCCAATAAAATATGTGTTGAGCGTTGTCGATTATATTGATGATATTGGGCTTAGATTTGTTGCCAAACAGGTCGACAAAACAGCCAAAAAAGCCCGCTGGATACACGGTTTAATGGTCGAAAAACAAGATGTTGTGCTTACCCATGAGCAAGTAGTAGGCCAGTGGCATGCATTCGGCCGTTATCACGATTACTACCCCGATCAAGTTGCTGTAGCGAATATCGCACACACCGCTTCTAAATGGTCTATCGACAGTATGGGGCAACTTTATAGAGAAAAACTCGATCACCCTGAGCTCGGCACGGTACTGCGCTGCCCAGACAACAGTTGCTACGTCAGCTGCCAGTTTTACTATGAGTTACTTGCGAAAAAAGGTAACACATTGTACGTGAACTTTTACTTTTATTCTGAATTCTACCCGCAGGGTCCTTTGAAAATGCAGGGCAAAAGAATCATTCAAGTAGAAGTGCGCGACCAGTTAGGTGTCGAAGAATTTTCAGACAGTTTCCTTGGCTATACCAATATGACATTGGAATCTGATGGTAGCAGCGCCCCTTATTTCTTTAGTATGATGCCAACACCAGATGGCCAAACGGTATCCGAAGTGACCTCCCCTGAAGGGACTGGTACATTCGCTGTCGTTGAGGGTAAGCTCTATACCTCTATTAATGAGCAAGAAGTAATTTATGAGATTACCAAATTTAGACGTGATGGTATTGAAGTATGTTATTACCCTGCGGGAGAAAGCTGTCGTACCGGAAGCTCCGCCGTGTTTAAATTCAGCCATGATGCAGGACCTTTTATCGAGGATTGATATGCAATTTTTGGGGGCATAAAACGCCCCCTACTGCTAGCTGAGTACCACTACAGCTATCCACGACTGTAATACTAAACAAGCGAGATTAGTCACTATAATTGCGGGGCGTTTAAAACGCATACCGTAAAGCAACCAAAAGCTAAACACCACGACATAGCCAAATAAGAATGTCATGGAGAGCGTACTGTCTTCCTGTCGTTCCATTTCATTTAATAGTTGTCCTAGTAGGGCAATACCAGCAATCGCACCAAATAATATGCCCGCAACATCCCAATACCGCTCATTGCTAGATAAAAAATTTGACCAACTCAATTTTTGCATGTGTTCACCTTTGCAGACAAAACTTCATTCCAAGCGTTGTAATCTGAAACCCTCGCCACAATGTTGGGATGCGCCAGTTGACAAAAACTGCCCACCACAACCACATCGCAGCCGGCAGCTAACGCGCCTTTTACTCCCGCATCAGAGTCTTCAAATACTAAACAGGCAGAGCTAGAAACACCCAATTTACTTGCAGCTATCACAAAAGGTTCCGGATCAGGCTTGCCTCGCTGTACATCTTCAGCCGTAACCATGGTAGAAGGGACAGGCAAATCGCTATTTTGCATACGATTAACGGCATTTTCGCGATCTGCTGACGTTGCTAGCACCCAAGGCAACTGCAATTGATTTAAATGACGGATAAATGTATTCGCGCCAGCAACTTCACACACGTTGTCTGCAAAAACAGCCTCCGAGCCTTCTAAGCTTTTAACTTCTTTATGAATATCTAAGTGTGGTACGAAGCGACTGATAAAGTCTTCAAAACGGATGCCTCGCCCTTCGCTTAAAACCATGTCCAGATCCAGATCGTGCATTTTGCACCAAGGTGCTATCGCCTTAGCAAGTGCGATATCAGAGTCAACCAATGTGCCATCCATATCAAATATCACACCGTGATATGCGGTTAGATCACAGAAATGTTCCATACTACCTCCTTTTTAAATACGTAAAAAAGTGCATAAAAATAAAAATAAATGCAAAAACAGACTTAAACATGCAAATAATAGCCTTGCCATTCCCCTAAGATCAAGTAAAATTCGGCAAAAAAGCGCAGGAACATGCAAAGTGTTATTAGCAGAACGACACCAATTGATTTTAGAACAACTTAATATTCATGGCCGGATCACCTCTGTTGATCTCGCTAAATTACTGGCTGTGAGTGAGGATACGATCAGGCGTGATCTCAATAAATTAGGCGAGCTAAAACTATTGCGCCGTGTACATGGCGGCGCCCTCGTACTGCAAGAAGATACACCGGATTATTTCGATCGATTAAACTCACCAGATCCGTCTAAAAAACGCTTTATACAACCGGCATTGGCAATGCTTAAAGCCAGTCAGACTATTGTGATTGATTCAGGGGAAACATGTCGGTATTTGGCACAAAACCTGCCAGCCAACCTGCCTTTAACAGTTGTCACTGGTTGCCCATTAATCGTTCAAGATTTAATGCAACACCCTCAAGTCCAAGTGATCCAGCTAGGTGGTCGCATGTTCAAACCCGCGATGCGTACCACAGGTAGTAGCGCAATCGAGATGCTTAAGCAGATCCGCTTTGATTTAGTGTTTATGGGTATATGTGCATTTCATGTCAAACATGGTTTTTGCGTCAACTACTTTGAAGAAGCTGAAGTACTGAGGGCGACCATAGAGCAAGCGGATCGTACTGTTTTAATGGGTCCCCACGATAAGCTTGATAAAACCATGACTTATCAGATAGTGCCCGCGCAAAAGATCCATCACATCATCACCGATCAAGGGTTGCGCTCTGACGTACAATCAAGCATCAAAGAGCTAGGTATTGAACTTGAAATCGTGCCAGATAAATGAGCACGCTAAGACTGCTTGCTTGGCCTTTTACGTGTTGCCAGTTAAACTAGGCGGGTTTTGATCTATTTTGGAATATTGCAGTGCTCCTAAACTATAACCCGCCACTTG
Source organism: Pseudoalteromonas luteoviolacea NCIMB 1942 (assembly GCF_001625595.1). Lineage (GTDB taxonomy): Bacteria > Pseudomonadota > Gammaproteobacteria > Enterobacterales > Alteromonadaceae > Pseudoalteromonas > Pseudoalteromonas luteoviolacea_A. The sequence goes on along the minus strand of NZ_AUXT01000171.1, from coordinate 60,734 downwards.
ATCCGTACATTGAGATTTTATATCAGGACGAACACATGCTTGTGATCAACAAACCTAGCGGTTTGTTAACTGTGCCAGGCAAGGATCCAAAACACGCAGACAGTGCCATCACGCGTATAAACCGTGTTTATCCCAATGCGAAAATAGTGCATAGATTAGATATGGCCACTTCAGGGGTATTGTGTTTGGCCATGCACAAAGAAGCACACCGTTTTTTGAGTATTCAATTTCAAGATAGACTAACTAAAAAGCGCTATGTGGCGAGAGTATATGGCCAATTAGAGCAACTTAATGGCTCTGTTGACTTACCTTTAATTTGCGATTGGCCAAATCGGCCAAAACAAAAAGTTTGCCATGAATCTGGTAAACCTTCTCTGACTCACTTTGAAGTGATTGAGCATGAAGCGAATGCTACACGCGTGTCACTGACACCGATCACGGGCCGCTCTCATCAACTACGTGTACATATGCAGTCTTTAGGGCATGTAATACTGGGCGATAGACTTTATGCTCAAGGCGATGCACTAGCCGCTGCGAAAAGGCTACAGCTACACGCTCAAATGTTGCAGATCTGTCACCCAGTAAGTGGCGAGATGATGCACTTTGAAGCACCAGATCCTTTTTAAGTCTGGTGCTCACTTATGCTATTGATTAAAAAGATCTAAAGCGCTGGCAGTCATTGCTCGTACCCCCGTTTTGATGGCCAATTGGTAATCGGGTGCAAACTTACTTGAGTGCAAAGAGGGTAAAGGCTCTCCACTTTGTTGTGCACGCTGGTACTCTTGCGGATTGACGCCGCCTAGCCAAAAAATTGTGATTGGAATATTGTCATCTGTGCGACCATATAACCCGAAATCTTCTCCTGCCATAACAGGCTCAGACTTTACAACCTGAGATGCCCCTAATTCATTACGAATGCTCTCAGTCACTCGGTTAGCAAGGGCCGGTTCATTGTATGTAGATGGAATACTTTCTTCTTCGTGCACATAAACAACGGGTGCATGTGAGTCTGGTAACCCCGCACTATGAGCAATGCCTTTGGTCAACCGGTCAAGCGCAGCAATTTGTTGATCGCGAACCTCTCTGTCATAAGATCTCAAAGTTAGTTGCAGCTTAACTTCATTAGAAATGATGTTATGCTTTGATCCACCATGAATGGATCCCACCGTGATCACGGAGGGCTTTAATGGCGAGATCTCACGGCTAGTAATTGTCTGGATCCCAAGCACAATACGTGATGCCAACACGACCGGATCTACTGTAGTATGTGGGTACGCACCATGACCGCCTTTCCCCTTTACAATAATGTCCACGGAGTCGACGTTTGCCAACGCATAACCCGGTGATATCGCGACCTTACCCGCAGGCAACGCAGCGCTAACATGTAACCCTAATACGTGATCAGGCTTAGCAAACTTGCTAAATAGCCCTTCTTTTATCATGGCTTTTGCACCAGCACCGACCTCTTCTGCCGGCTGCGCAACCATCATTAAAGTGCCCTGCCATTGCTCTTTATTAGCCACCAACTGCTCTGCTGCACCGATAAAACTCGTCATATGAATATCATGACCGCAGCCATGCATTACACCCACGGTATTATTGTTAGCATCTTTTACTTTAACTTTTGATGCGTAGGGCTTTCCTGTTTGTTCTACAATTGGCAGCCCATCGGTATCTGCGCGGATCATCACCGTCGGACCTTCACCATTTGTTAGCAAGCCTACAACGCCAAATCCACCCACGCGTTCCGTTACCTGGAAACCCAATTGTTTAAGCTCACTCGCCAGCCGAGCACCTGTTTTTTGCTCTTGAAGAGATAACTCAGGGTTTTGATGAAGATGGAGGTAAAGCTCCTCAAGCGCTGGCATAGCACGAGTTACCTGTTGATCCAATGTACTAGCCATAACTGAGCTAGCACCGCAAAGTAACGCAAGAGACGTGATCAGTGTTTTCATAAAGTTATTATTATTGAGCTTATGTGTCATACCAGATTGCAAACAAAAACCCACAATTGCAACTATTTTATGAACCGCTTTTAGGTTTGAGGCAAACTCCCTTCGATTCATGCTTTTGATCTACCATTTTACGCGGCCTTTGCTAAGCTTAAAATCTCTATAGGGGGATTTTCATACTGTGAAAACAATAAGTATCAAAGCTTTAGAACCTGGCATGTATGTTGTGGGCGTGATTAAACAAGCTGGCCATGTCAGAGTGAAAAACCAAGGTTGGGTAAGGGATGAAAAAGGGATCAAAAACTTGGTCCAATCCGGCGTACTCGAAGTAGAAATAGACCCTGATAAAACCTTACATCATACTCAAGAAGAGATCCCAGTCGCTGAAGAGGTTTTACAGCCAGCTAAAGCTGATCCTTGGCACAAGTCAGTGCCAGTTGAAGCGGAGTTGGGGCAAGCCACTAAAATGTATGAGCAAGCGAAACAGCTGCAAGAAAAAGCTTTTACAGATATTCGTGATGGGCGAGCTATTGATGTCACAGAATTTAAAGAGACGGCATCTGGATTTATCGACTCAGTATTTAGAAATCAAGATGCTTTGGCATGCATCGCACGGATCCGTGACAAAGATGGCTACCTACTGGAACACTCCCTCAATGTGTCTATTTTAATGAGTATTTTTGCCAAGCACCTTGGCTTTGATAGAGCGCTCATTGAAGAGCTGGCGACAGGGGCGTTGCTTCACGATATCGGTAAAATCAAAATTCCTGATAACATCTTACAAAAGCCCGAAAAACTCAGTGACAATGAATTTGAGATCATGCGAGAGCATGCTAAGTTCAGCCATGACATCGTCAAAGATAGCGGGCTGGGTGACATTGCTACTGAAATTGCAGGGTTCCACCATGAACGACTTAATGGTAAGGGCTATCCGTATGCTAAAAAAGGCGAAGAGCTCTCCCAATATGTACGTATGATCTCCATTGTCGATGTATACGATGCATTGACAGCAGAGCGAGTATACAAAATAGGGATGACTCCTATTCGAGCATTTAAAAAGCTCAAAGCAGGCTGCCCACACGAGTTTGATGAAGCATTACTTAATCAGTTTATCCACTGCATTGGAATGTACCCCGTTGGCACCTTAGTTAAGCTCAAAAGCCAGCGTGTTGGCATTGTTGCAGCTAGCAACCCAGACTCACCGCTTCAACCTGTCGTCAAGGTCTTTTATAACGCAAAAAACATGTTTCATGTCGAAGTACGAGATGTTGATCTCAGTGACAAGCGTATTGATGATGAATTAGATGCTGCGGTCAAGCCGGAAGAGTTCGGATTGGATTTGATTAAATTCTTCCGCCATTCGATGCTACCTTAGCATATGGCGCGTTAAGGTAGCTGGTTGCGTTTAGGTTATGGGATCCAATCCTGCATCGCGCTCAGGGTGAATTCAATTCCATCAAAATCAAACAAGGCTTGCTCAGGTGTGATCTCTACAATGGTCAGAGCCCCCAGATTATCACCCTCATACAGCTCACGATTATTCAGTTTAATCCAGCGTTTTTCTGGCTCAGTGGCATAAATATGTGCCTGATATCGCAAAGATGGAATGCTGTTTTGCAGTCGTGGTGGCAGTAATTCTATCGGTGTAGCATTAGCAGTGCCGCGGCTAGTCGAAACAACATCACCGTCAGCACTTGCCTCTCGATAGCTTGTCGGTTGCGTCTCAGCAACTGCTTGAGCAAAAGCTTGCTTGAGCTCATCTGAGACATTATCTAATTCTTCCTCTTGTTGCGCCTCAGCAGTAGCACTATTTTGACCCATGCCGTTTGATGGCGCGCCCGCAACGCGATATTGCCCTATATTTTGATTATTCATTGTAGCCATTGGTTGCTGCGCATAACCCATATTGGGCTGAATAAATTGTTGATTTGGTACAAACTGTTGCATTTGTGGAGTCTGGCCCTGCACAGGTACATTCATCACCTGACCTTGACTATTCACTGGCACTAGCTGCTGTGAATACACTGCACGACCACTGGCATCAAAACCCACCTGCACCGACATCCATTGATAACTCATTTGATTGTTGATAGCTGTGTTGAACTGCGGCTGCATCTGCACAGGCACTTGCGCTATCACCTGCCCTGTTTGGGGGAGCGCTTGAGAGGCTATATTCGTAGCAGGAGCAACTTGTGTTGTGGCAGATGTATCTGACGTTACAGCCGGCTTTTCTGCCACGGGTGGTTGTTCCGTATTTTCTGCCGCTGTTTCAGTTGCTGAAGCCAAAGTGGTTGCCTTGTCTACAGGAGGCTCAGATTGTACTGACTGACCTACCATAAAACCCGCACCTAATGCGCATACAGTTAGAAGCCCACCACCTAACCCCATGCTCAGACGCTTATAAAACGCCACTTGTGCACTTTGTCGCGCCTGCACATAATCTTGTTCAGACTTTGATTGTTGTTGTGATTGTTTTAATGCGTTGACAAGATAAGACATAGTGCACCATTAAAATATAAATGAAAGACCAAAGCCGCAGACAAACATCGCCGCAACCCAGCCAGAAACCAGAGCAGGAACATTCAGTGTTCTTGTTTGTTGCTCTGGAATTAGATTCAGCGGCAAAGCTTCTTTTGCTGCTTCCTGCGCTATTTGCTTACTTACCTCTTGTTGTTGCGCCGAGTAGGCGCCTAACAAACAGCGATCGGCAAGTAAGTTTATCAGCCTCGGGATCCCCGCCGTAACCTGATGAATATACTGGATCGATTGATCACTAAATAGGTTTGCTTCACACCCAGCTTTATTGAGCCTGTGCTTAACATACGAAAATACCTGCGATTCTGTTAAAGGCAATAAATGATATCGTGCCGTGATCCTTTGGGCTAACTGACGTAACTCATTGCGCTGTAATAATTGTTGTAATTCTGGCTGCCCAACTAAAACTATTTGCAGCAACTTTTTGTAATCAGTTTCTAAATTGGTTAATAAGCGCAACTGTTCAAGCACTTCAGCTGCCAAGTGCTGTGCTTCATCAATAATCAGCATGGTGTGGCCACCTTGCTCATGATTTTCCAGTAACCTCGCTTTTATCACATCAGTTAAAGACTTTAATGACGCTTCTTTGGCATCGTACTCAATGTTGAGCTCATCACAGATACTGGCTAGTAGTTCCATTTCTGATAATGCCGGGTTCAATACGAATGCAACCTGAGTTGATTCAGGCAACTGCGCTAACATACTCCGAGTTACAGTGGTTTTCCCCGTCCCCACTTCTCCTGTTAGTAGTACAAAACCGCCAGCGTCTCCAAGTCCATAGGTTAAATGTGCCAACGCTTCTTTGTGGCGATCACTTAAAAACAGAAACTCAGGATTCGGCGCAATTGAAAACGGTTTCTCCGTTAAACCAAAGTAGCGTAAATACACGATATGTCTCTTTATTGTTAGAATGCTGCCTATAATGGCAAAAAATCACTTTAAGTTAAAACATTGTTTGCTTAATCGTCCCTGAATTTTTCATTAATTTAGGAACAAACATTTTAAACTCAAGACGATAGTGCCATAGTAAATTATTAACCAACGAAGTATTTAGGATGACTATGAAGGTGTATTTGGTAGGTGGCGCGGTCAGAGATAAGCTACTCGGCCGACCCATTTTAGAGCGAGACTATGTGGTGGTAGGCGCCACAATCAGAGATATGTTAAAGCTCGGCTACCAACAGGTTGGTAAGGACTTTCCTGTATTCTTGCATCCCGAGAGCAAAGATGAGCATGCGCTTGCTCGAACCGAGCGTAAACAAGGACAAGGCTATACCGGCTTTATTTGCGATTTTGATCCAACGATTACACTTGAAGATGATCTGATCCGCCGAGATCTGACAGTCAATGCCATCGCAGAAGATGATCAGGGTAACCTGATCGACCCCTACCAAGGTAAAACAGATCTGGATAATAAGATCTTACGCCATGTAAGTGACGCCTTTAGCGAAGACCCACTTAGGATCTTACGTGTTGCCAGATTTGCAGCCCGATATAACTACTTGGGCTTTACCATTGCTAACGATACTCTCCTGTTAATGAGTGAAATGGTTGCAGCAGGAGAGCTTAAAACCCTCACCAAAGAGCGGGTGTGGATGGAAATAGAAAAGTCACTAAAAGACGGCGCAATTCATATCTTTACCAATGTCTTATCAGATCTTAAGGCGCTAACCCATGTTACACCTTGGCAAACACAGTGGGATCACAATACCTCTAATGCTATTGCAGATCAGATATCTAAGTTAGATCGAAATAACGAAACCTATCTGAGATCTGCGTTTAGCCTGTGGCAATATCATTCGGATCTGAATGGTTACGACTTAGAGCAAGATCATAAGATCCCAAAAGCCTTTGCGGACACCCTGCGCGACCTTCAAACTAACTTACCGCTTTTGCAATCAGTAGATTGGCAAGCAGAAACAGTGATGACAATTTTAAACCAGCTAGATGCATGGCGTCGTCCTGAACGCCTAAGTACATTTATCAGTACTACTCGTGTTATCGATGACAAATGCGCATTAAGAGTCATTGAATTAAATAATGCGTATAAAGCAGCTAGCAATATCAAAGCACAAGAAGTGATAGACCTAGGTGCAAAAGGTCCCGAGATCAAAAAAGAAATGGATAAGCTGAAGTTAAAACGCATTCAAAGCCTACTAGACCAAAGCTAAACACGCTAATGGGAGTACACTCACTCCCCTTCTTATACTCCTGTTAATATGTTGCCTGCATACTCACCTAATTCTGAATAAAAAGCATCAGCTTGTCGCTGCCACCAATGACATTGTATTTTCAACACTGTCTAGAACATCTGTATTTGCGCAGGCCTCGCGTCCAAAAATGGACTGGTAGCTTTGGCTACCCTTCTGACAAGTGGCGAGTGCAGCAACACCCTCGCATGATGGCTGACGTAAATGGCGATGGCACTGAAGGCTTTGCTAATGCCAGTGTGTACGTAGCGCCAATGAAGTAGCAAGAATACCCCAGCTTATTGAACATCAATAAGCTAGAGATACAAAAAACCCGGCTATAGCCGGGTTTTTTAGTAGCAATTCTGCTCAATCAATAGAAGTTAAATTACTTCTTTTTAACTGCTTTTTTGTTTGGAAGGTCAGTAATTGAACCTTCAAATATTTCAGCAGCTAGACCGATTGACTCGTTCAGTGTTGGGTGAGCGTGGATAGTTAGTGCCACGTCTTCTGCGTCTGCACCCATCTCTACCGCTAGGCCGATCTCACCAAGCATTTCGCCTGCATTGATACCAACCATTGCACCGCCGATAACACGGCCTGATTCTTTATCAAAGATAAGCTTAGTTTGACCTTCAGTACGTGCAGAAGCGATTGCACGACCAGATGCTGCCCACGGGAATACCGCAGTTTCGATCTTAAGGCCTTGCTCTTTTGCTTCTTTCTCAGTAACACCAACCCATGCGATTTCTGGATCTGTGTAAGCGATTGAAGGAATACACTTAGGATCGAAGTAGTGCTTCTTACCAGAGATAACTTCTGCAGCAACGTGTGCTTCGTGTACCGCTTTGTGTGCAAGCATTGGCTGACCAACAATGTCACCGATCGCAAAAATGTGCTCAACGTTTGTTTTCATTTGCTTGTCAGTGTTGATGAAGCCACGCTCGTCAACAGCAACGCCCGCTTTGTCAGCATCAAGTAGTTTGCCGTTTGGTGTGCGACCAACAGCCACCAATACTTTGTCGTAACGTACCTGGCCTTCAGGTGCTTGCTTACCTTCGAAAGAAACATAGATACCGTCTTCTTTCGCTTCAACAGCAACAACTTTCGTAGAAAGCATTACGTTGAATTTGTTCTTAACGTACTTCTGGTAAACTTTGATGATGTCTTTATCAGCAGCTGGTACTAATTGGTCAGCAAATTCAACTACGTCGATTTCTGAACCTAGCGCACGGTAAACAGTACCCATCTCAAGACCGATGATACCACCGCCTAGTACAAGTAGTTTGCCTGGTACGTCTTGAAGCTCTAGTGCACCCGTTGAATCAATGATGCGCTCATCTTGTGGGATGAACGGAAGGCTTACAGGCTGTGAACCAGCTGCAATGATTGCATTGTCGAAAGTCACAGTCTTAGTACCGTCAGCGCCTTCAACAGCAATGGTGTTAGAACCTGTGAATTTACCGTAACCGTTAACTACGTTAACTTTACGCATTTTAGACATACCAGCTAGACCGCCAGTAAGTTGACCGATTACAGACTCTTTCCAAGAACGGATTTTGTCTAAATCTATTTGTGGAGCACCGAAAGTTACACCGTGAGAAGCCATTTCAGCTGCATCGTCAATAACCTTAGCTACGTGAAGTAGTGCTTTAGAAGGAATACAACCTACGTTCAAGCAAACACCACCTAGGGTATCGCGAGATTCAATCAATGTAACATCTAAACCTAGGTCTGCTGCACGGAATGCTGCAGAGTAACCACCAGGACCACCGCCTAGTACAACAACTTGAGTTTTGATTTCGTTGCTCATGTTATTACCTTAACTATTATTCGAACGGGACTCTACTCAACTGAGTATCCGCACCCAATTTGCCTGCCGGCCGTCAAATTAGGACAAAACCAACAGAGAGAGTTTTTGTGCGCGAAAGTGTATCATTCGCACTCACTAATGTCCCGTCCAATTATCAGACAGGACATTAAAAAGACAACAAAACCGCACAACTTGTATTGAGCGGTTTTGTATCACCTTACATTACTAGCTGACGAATATCGCTCAGGTAGTTTGCAAGAGTCACAGTAAAGCGTGCTGCGAGCGCACCGTCAATTACACGGTGGTCGTATGAACAGCTTAGCGGCACCATTAAGCGCGGCTCAAATTCTTTACCATTCCATTTCGGCTTCATCTCAGACTTAGACACACCTAAGATAGCCACCTCTGGTGCATTCACGATAGGTGTGAATGACGTACCACCGATACCGCCAAGGCTTGAGATTGTGAAACAACCGCCTTGCATGTCAGCAGCAGTCAGCTTGCCGTCACGTGCTTTCTTAGAGACTTCCATCAGCTCGCGAGAAAGCTCAATGATGCCTTTTTTGTTTACATCTTTGAATACTGGAACCACTAGGCCATTTGGCGTATCAACCGCCACACCGATGTTCACGTATTTCTTCAGAATTAAGCTCTCACCATCTTCTGAAAGTGACGAGTTAAACGTTGGGAACTCTTCAAGTGCTTTTGCAGCTGCTTTCATCACGAATACCAATGGTGTGATCTTCACGCCCATTTTCTTCTTCTCTGCTAGTGCGTTTTGCTCCTTACGGAACGCTTCTAGCGTAGTGATGTCTGCTTCGTCAAACTGTGTAACGTGTGGAATTTGCACCCAGTTACGGTGTAAGTTTGCACCAGAGATCTTCTGGATGCGAGATAGTTTCTTCTCTTCAACTTCACCAAACTTGCTGAAGTCTACTTTTGGCCAAGGAATTAGACCAAGCTCACCACCACCGGTGTTACCACCTTTAGACAGCTGACCAGATTCAACTTGCTTAACGAGCTCTTTCACATAGTTTTGTACGTCTTCTTTAAGCACACGGCTCTTACGCCCCGTGCCTTTAACGCGCGCTAGGTTTACACCAAACTCGCGTGCTAAACGGCGAACAACAGGTGAGGCGTGCGCATACTGGTCATTAGCAACAAAGTCACCTTTTTGTGCTGATGCTGGTACTGCCGCCGGAGCTGCTTTTGCAGCCGGTTCAGCCGCTGGCGCAGCTGTTGGTGCAGATGCTGTAACTGGGGCCGCCGCTGGTGCACTGCCCGCAGTTTCAAATACAAAGATTAGAGAGCCTGTCGATACTTTATCACCAGCATTTACTTTTATCTCTTTCACAGTACCTGCAAATGGTGCTGGTACTTCCATAGAAGCCTTATCGCCTTCTACTGTGATAAGAGACTGCTCTTCTTCGATTGAATCGCCTACCGATACCATGATTTCAGTGACTTCAACTTCGTCACCACCAATATCAGGTACGTGTACTTCTTTCGCTTCTGCTACCGCAGCTGGTGCAGCTACCGGCGCTGGTGCTGCTTCAACAGGCGCAGCTGCTGGCGCACTGCCTGCAACTTCAAATACGAATACCAAAGAGCCTGTTGACACTTTACCGCCAACTTCAACTTTGATTTCTTTTACAGTACCTGCAAATGGCGCCGGTACTTCCATAGAAGCCTTGTCGCCTTCTACGTTTAAGATTGACTGGTCTGCTTCAACCGCGTCGCCCACTGCAACCATGATCTCAGTGACTTCTACTTCGTCACCACCGATATCTGGTACGTGCACTTCTTTTCGCTCTGCAACGGCTGTCGCGGCAGCAGAAGCCGCAGGCGCTTCAGCCGCAACTGGTGCTTCAGCCGCAACTGGTGCTTCTGCACCGGCTGCGTCAAAAATCATAATCAAAGAACCTGTTGAAACCTTATCACCTTCAACGACTTTGATTTCTTTTACAGTACCAGCAGTAGCCGCTGGTACTTCCATTGAAGCCTTATCGCCTTCAACTGTGATCAATGACTGATCCACTTCAACCGTGTCACCTACGCTTACTAGGAGCTCGGTTACTTCAACCTCATCGGCACCAATATCTGGAACATGAATTTCAATTGACATGTTTTTGCCTCTTATGCGTAAAGTGGGTTAGCTTTTGTTGTGTCGATATCAAATTTCTTGATAGCGTCTGCAACAACTGATTTTTCAACCTTGCCCTGTTGAGCAAGTTCGTTAAGTGCAGCAACAACCACATAACCTGCGTTCACTTCGAAGTGACGACGCAGATTTTCACGGCTGTCTGAACGACCGTAACCGTCAGTACCAAGTACTTTGTAAGATGCGCTAGGCATAAACGCACGTACTTGATCAGCGTAGTTCTTCATGTAGTCAGTCGCAGCAATTGCCGGAGACTCACTAAGTACAGACGAAATGTAAGGTACTTTTGCATCCGCTTCTGGATTAAGCATGTTGAAACGTTCAGCATCTTGACCATCACGCGCAAGCTCATTGAATGACGTTACAGAGAATACATCTGAACCAATGCCGTACTCTTCGCTTAGAATTGCACCTGCTTTACGTACTTCATTCAAGATTGTACCTGAACCCATAAGTTGTACGTGTGCTTTCTCACCTGCATTTGATTCAAGCTTGTAGATACCTTTACGGATACCTTCCTCAGCGCCTTCTGGCATTGCCGGTTGGTGATAGTTTTCGTTCATCAGCGTTAAATAGTAGAACACATTCTCTTGCTCTGGACCGTACATGCGACGGATACCATCTTGCAAGATAACTGCAACTTCAAATACGAATGTCGGGTCGTAAGAAATACAGTTAGGGATAGTACCAGCTTGAATATGTGAGTGACCGTCTTCGTGCTGTAGACCTTCACCATTAAGCGTCGTACGACCAGCTGTAGCTCCCAATAGGAAACCGCGTGCTTGTTGGTCACCTGCCATCCACGCCATGTCGCCAACACGTTGGAAACCGAACATTGAGTAGTAAATGTAGAATGGGATCATCGGTAGGTCATTGGTGCTGTATGAAGTTGCAGCAGCAACCCATGATGACATTGCACCTAGCTCATTGATACCTTCTTGTAGTACCTGACCTGATGTTGCTTCTTTGTAGTAAGAAACGATGTCACGGTCTTGAGGCGTGTAGTTTTGGCCATGTGGGTTGTAGATACCGATTTGACGGAATAGGCCTTCCATACCGAAAGTACGCGCTTCATCAGCAATGATTGGTACGATGTTTTTGCCAACACCCTTGTCTTTCAACAAGATGTTTAGTGCACGTACGTAACCCATTGTGGTTGAAATATCACGCTTTTGCTCTTCAAGTAGCGGCTTGAACTGATCTAGTTGAGGTAGCTCAAGTGCTTGTGTGAAGTTAGGTAAGCGCTGCGGCGTGTAACCGTGTAGCGCTTTACGACGCGCATGCAGGTATTCGTACTCTGGCGTACCTTCTTTAAGCGTAAGATATGGTAAGTTTGCGATTTCTTCGTCAGAAACAAGATCTTCAAGGCCTAGACGAGAGCGTAGATGCTCAACGCTAGACATGTCCATTTTCTTAACTTGGTGTGCAATGTTTTTACCTTCAGCCGCTTCACCCATGCCATAACCTTTTACAGTTTTAGCTAGGATAACCGTTGGACGACCTTTTTCGTCTTGCGCCGCTTTAAATGCTGCGAATAGTTTTGAAGGCTCATGACCACCACGCTTCAATGCGAAGATCTCTTCGTCAGTCATGTCGGCAACAAGCGCTGCTGTTTCAGGGTAACGACCAAAGAAGTGCTCACGTACATATGCACCGTCTTTTGATTTATATGTCTGGTAGTCACCGTCGATTGTTTCGTTCATTAATTGTAGCAGCTTGCCCGTTGTGTCTTTAGCAAGTAGCGCATCCCAACCTGAACCCCAAACCACTTTAATGACGTTCCAGCCAGCACCTTTAAATAAACCTTCAAGTTCTTGAATGATCTTACCATTACCCATTACCGGGCCATCAAGACGCTGTAGGTTACAGTTGATTAGGTAGCAAAGGTTGTCTAGCTTTTCACGCGCAGCAAATGAGATTGCGCCACGTGACTCAGGCTCATCCATCTCACCATCACCTAAGAACGCATATACGCGCTGCTCGTTAGTCTCTTTAAGACCACGACCTTCTAAGTACTTAAGGAAACGAGCTTGATAGATTGAAGCAATCGGGCCAAGACCCATAGATACTGTTGGGAACTGCCAGAATTCAGGCATTAGTTTAGGGTGCGGATATGAAGAAATACCTTTACCGTCTACTTCCTGACGGAAGTTGTCTAGTTGCTCTTCAGTTAAACGCCCTTCAACAAAAGCACGCGCGTAAATACCAGGAGAAATGTGACCTTGATAATAAACTAAGTCACCACCGTCTTTTTCATTCGGTGCACGGAAGAAATGGTTAAAACACATTTCATAGAAAGCAGCCGATGACTGGTAAGACGCCATATGTCCACCAAGCTCTAAGTTTTTCTTAGAAGCACGTAGAACAATCATGATCGCGTTCCAGCGGATGATAGAGCGTATACGGCGCTCAACGGTTACGTCACCAGGATAAGCTGGTTCTTGATCCGCAGGGATAGTGTTCACATAGTTAGTCGTGATACCGGTAGGCATATCTACGCCATCCAAACGAGCTTGCTCTAATACTTGCTCTAGTAGGAATTGCGCGCGTTCAACGCCTTCTTCTTTTACGACTGACTCAAGCGCTTGCAACCATTCTTGGGTTTCTAACGCGTCAACGTCAATTTTATTGACCTCAGACATATGGAGTGTTCCTTATGTTTAAAATGCAAATTTATTCAATGCGCCTAAGGCGCAATCAAGCAATAAAAACTTGATTTTGCTTAAAATACCGAATTTACCTAACTTATTGTTGTTTAGTGCGTCTCAGACTGCGCTCAATTCGAGAGCGCTCTCTGCCCGCTTCTAATAATGCTTCTTCAATAAAGGCAAGGTGCGCATTACTCGCGAGCCTTGCCTTTTCTGGGTTACCTTGAATAACAGCATCCATCAACACCGCACGATGCTGCGCAAGTTGTTCACTAACGTCTGACTTTTGCACCAATACGGTTAAGTTCTGCAATACATTTTGCTCAAGTAATGTTTGCATTCCGCGCACTAGGTGTAACAACACCACATTATGTGACGCTTCTGCTACAGTGAAATGAAATGCATTGATTGCCTTAGCTTTAAGGGTTAAATCGTCACCCACTTTGGCAATATTGTCGTAGCTTTGCTTAACTTTTTGCATGTCATTGTCTGTACCTCGAAGCGCAGCATAATAGGCTGCAATACCTTCAAGCGCATGACGGAATTCTAACAAGTCAAATTGAGATTCAGGATGTTTACTGATCAGATCAAAAAGCGGATCAGTTAACCCTTCTTCAAGCTGGTTTTTTACATATGTGCCACCGCCTTGACGACGTGTGACTAACCCCTTGGCTTCTAACTTTTGAATCGCCTCTCTCAATGAGGGACGAGACACTTCAAACTGCTTAGCTAACTCTCGCTCTGGAGGAAGCTTTTCACCGGGTAACAATGAGCCTTCTAAGATCATATTTTCCAGTTGCTCTAAAATCACATCTGACAGTTTTGCAGCTTTAATTTTCAAAGACATTGATAACACGCCAATTTGGGTTGTATCCACCAGCAAAGCCTCAGCACTTCCATTGATTAACTGTAAGTACTTAAAACTTGGCAATATTTACTTGAAAATTTAGTATATTTTGACCTGTTAGGTAAATTGGTCATACCAAATTTGACCAATAAGTTATCAAAATCAAGCGGCGCTGTCAAAAATCCACTTTTTCATCAATTTGAATATCCTTTTCCCGCGTTCATTTAGATTAAACTTTATACAAAAAAAATTGATTGCAAAGAAAAATAAAAATGGTCAGACCAGATGGAATGGGAAACTTTGGAGTACGTAAACTGGGGCTGAGAAAAACCTCAAATTTAAGGTGAAGGATCACTTGATACACTTTTCAAGTAGCATCTGTACGATGCATAACGGATGCAGCTTAATTTAATGAAAAAACAGACAGCGATATTACCTAAAGAATAGGGTAAAACGTGTGACCGAAAAAGTGTCACACTGGTAAGTTAGTCACATGCTGGTTGCTCAACCAAGACTTGTGATGCGATTTGACTTAATGCGCCTTGTTGTTCAATACGAAGTATTGTGTTGGGAATAATTGAAGTAGGGCCAGTATCTACCCTCTCCCCCGTGATTATCTCACTGAAGATTAAACTGCTCAGTAACAAACCCGAAGGCGCACCATGATTACCATCTGCTGTATGAAATGAGACGTTTGGCATATGCTGTATCGCAGCATCCCAAGCTAACCCTATTGGCGCAATACAACTTACTTGTTTACTGGCGATGTCTCGATGAATCCCCATTATATACTCAGCTTCTTGAGTTCGGCCTTTTTGCGGATGCTCTGGAAATAAAATGGGTGTGATCTCCAAATCTTTTGCCAGCGCAATCCATTGTTGTGTTGCTTGGGTCGAATACAAAACAGTCCCAGACTGAGAGTATTTTTGACCTTGAAAAATATGGGTTGATGGTTCATATTTTTGCTCGACCAATCTATATCTCTCTTACCTTCGATAAAGTTCACTCAGGCCTTGGCACCGTCAGAAAATACAATACTTGTAGTAGCGAGCCTTGGCATATTGCCGTATCTGCTTGCTCTACAACTTTGGGTTTGCCATGCACCGCAATTCCGAGATCAGCTGCCGCCATCATCACCAGATCATTTGCACCATCCCCCATCGCTAGGGTTTGCTCAGGCGCAATTTTATACTCAGCCTGTAAAGTCTTTAAGACTGCGGCTTTTTTTTGTGCATCGACCACTTCACCCAGCACTTTACCTGTTAGCTGCTGATCTGCGATTTCTAGGGTATTTGCAAATACCCAATCTAAGCCTAACTGCTCTTGTACAGCTTGTGCAAACCAAGTGAAGCCACCAGATGCAATCGCCAAATGCCAACCATGCGCTTTGAGCGCGATACATAGCTCTTTAACACCGGGCATGAGAGGTAAATTAGCCTTAAGTGGCTCAATCAAACTAAGTGGTATGCCTTTGAGCTTGGCAACTCTTTGATGCAGACTGTCACTAAATGCAAGCTGTCCGGCCATCGCCTGAGCAGTGACAGAGGCAACTTCATCATGCACATCTGCCAAACGTGCAATTTCATCAATACACTCAATTTCTATAGCCGTGGAGTCCATATCCATAACTAGAAGGCCGACAACAGAGAGTTGTGGCAGAATATTTAAAACAGCGCCTTGGCAACCGACTTGACGTGCTGTGTTACGCACAGAATCTTTAATATCAGTGTCTGAAGAGACTTCTATTGCGATACCCCGAGGCAAACTCTGATGTGCCTCAAAACAACAAATACGATGACATTCGACGGGCGATTCCAACGATGCTACAAATTCAGCAACCTGGCTACCGCTCAGCTCGCTTCCAAACAAGACGATGAATCGCCTTGTCACATTCTCTTCGCTTATTGCATCAGACAATTGACCATTTTCAAATGGATACCACTTTGCTAAGGTAAGTTGATTTTCAACAGGGCGGACATCAAGCTGACTGATATCAATAACATTTTGCATTGGCATGGAGCACTCCTAGAAACGGTAGGAGACCTTTTTATCATCTAATGCCTGCAATGTCAGCCAGCAACTATTAACTATGAAAAATACACAAGCCAGCGAGTTTCTCAAATCCTCTAAAAGCAAGCGTATGTTACGGCTCATTGTGGCAGCTAGTTGCTTACTCGCGTTAGTTTGGATTGCCAGCAATACCAGCTTTCGCTCACATCAGTTACTACATACCAATGCCAATCACGCCGCTCAAAGCTTAGTCAATCAGTTTGCTCTCAACGCTGCGGAACCGCTATCACGCTCGGATACTCCTAGACTAAGGGCATTGAGCAATCACCTAGCCAGTGATCCCTATGTCCTCTCTGTGGCGGTGTACAGTCCTCAAGGGAGCTTTGTAATGGGTAATGATGGGCTTAGTGCACCGCCAAGCTTTACGGGCTTACCGAGTGGGTTGGCAGGTATAAACCCCAGTAAAGATGCCATCGTAAGTACCATAGAGCACAATGAACAAACTATTGGTTTTGTCAGTATTGAGTATCTAACCGATGCTGCAATGAGCGAAAGTCATAAACACTTTCACCAGCTCGGTCGCGTTGTATTATTAATGCTCATTATTGTAGGTATTTTTACTTGGCAAATTGGTCGCGCGTTAACCCGCAGAGATGTGAAAAATCAGATAGAAAAAAGTGCACAAGAAGAAGAGTAAAGCTGATGCGCTATTTCTTGCTTAGATTCATCGCGTAATGAACAAAAGTGCTCAAACACATCAAACAAGCGCTTTGGCAGATTAGGCTGACCTTGAAAACCATTAAGTGGCATAGACGGCGCGTCAGTTTCTAACACAAAACACGTCAGCGGCAGCGCTTTTATCACTGCGTGTGTTTTTTGTGCTCTAGGGTATGTTATGGTGCCTCCCATTCCCAGCTTGAAACCCATATCAGCATAATATTTGGCTTGCTGCACAGACCCTGAAAATGCGTGAATAACCCCGCCATATTGAGGCTTCACGGCTTTAAATGCCTGTGCAATCAAGTGATGACTTTGTCTGTGATGAACAATGAGCGGTAACGCTAATGTGTTAGCAAGTTGAATGTGCTGAGTGAATAGTGCCTGTTGCAGTTCTAAATGGTTACATTTAGCATCAATGCCACACTCACCAATGGCACTGAGCTTATCCCGATGACACTGCGCAAGCTGGCAAAGCTCGTCCATCTCGTTACCACTCTCTGGCGCTAAGAAATAAGGATGTAGACCAAAAGCGATATGGCATTGTTTATAGCGCAGTTTAAAATCAAGCAGCGATTTACTTTGCGCCAGTGTAATACCAGGCACCACAAACTTTGTGATGCCGAGGCTCGCTGCATCGCGAATATGCAAATCTAACTCGTCATCTAACTCTTCAAAATCAAGATGACAGTGCGTATCGATAAAATGCATGGCTAAGGATTTAAGCGCTCAATCTGCCAACTATCATCTGCTTGCTTGATATACATAAAGCGGTCGTGCAACCTGTGCTCACCACCTTGCCAAAACTCAATTTTATGTGGCACCACACAGTAGCCACCCCAAAAATCAGGCAGCGGAATATCGCCTTTTGCAAACTTACTTTTCATGCTCTGAAAAGTCTGCATCAATGCTTGGCGAGAAGACACTGGACGAGACTGCTGAGAAGCCCAAGCTGCCAATTGGCTTTCTTTAGGCCTAGATAAAAAGTATTTCGCAACCGCAGCGGTGCTTAAAGATTGCGCTTCGCCATATACGATGACTTGTCGTTCAATGGCATGCCAAGGAAAGTGCAGTGAAATTTTGTTGTTTACACCGAGATCTTGTGCCTTTTTTGACCCTGTATTGGTAAAAAATACAAAGCCGTTTTGATCAAGTTGCTTGAGTAGTACGATACGCTGTGAGGGCTGCCCCTCTTCATCCACCGTAGCAACTACCATCGCGGTGGGATCGGCGCTAAATTTGGCTTCTACTGCTTGTGCTAACCATTTCTCAAATTGAGCAATGGGGTTTTCATCAAGCATTTCTCTGTTTAATCCACCTTGTATATATTCTCTGCGAATATCATCTAATTTCATCAGGGCGACTCCCTAGCAATTCCTAATTATCTCCACCTGACACACTCTATCAGGTCGCCATCAAATAATAAAAAGCCGCCCTAATCTGGCGGCTTTTTGTAATATTAAGCGTGCAAAGCAAACATTACATTTGCTCCATTACCTCAATACCCAATAGGTCTAAACCAGACTGAAGCGTTTTCGCCACTAGGTTACACAGAACTAGACGGCTTTCACGTGTTTGTTCACTCACGTCGTCTTTCAAGATTGGACACGCTTCATAGAAAGACATGTACAAGCTCGCAAGCTCATATAAGTACCCACACAATACGTGCGGTGTCGCTTCGTTGATCATCAGATCCAAGATTTCTTCTAGCTGCAACAGCTTAAGAGCAAGCGCTTTTTCTTGCGGCGCTACGATTTCAATCTTGCCAGCTAGCTCATTGCTATTGACGTTCGCTTTACGGAAAATACTTCTTACACGTGTATATGCGTACTGAAGATATGGTGCTGTTGCCCCTTCGAAGCTCAGCATCGTATCCCAGTTGAAGATATAGTCACTCGTACGGTGTTTAGATAGATCAGCGTATTTCACAGCACCAATACCCACTTTACGAGCAATTTCTGTACGTGCTTCTTCTGAAAGCTCAGAGGCACGACCAGCAAGCTTATCAGCTGCACGGCTTACAGCCTCATCAAGTAAGTCAGCAAGCTTAACTGTCCCACCAGTACGCGTTTTGAACGGCTTGCCATCGTCACCCATCATGGTGCCAAACAAGCTTGGTTCATAACTTGTTTTGCCTTTTAACAGACCTGCTTTACGAGCTGTGATCTCTACTTGATTAAAGTGTAGACCCTGCCTTGCATCAACAAAAATTAAAATTCGATCAACATCCAACTCGTTTGAGCGATAATCACACGCTGCTAAATCCGTTGTTGAGTACAAGAAACCGCCGCCAGATTTTTGCACGATGAACACTGATGGTTCACCGTCTTTATTGGCAAGTTCATCGAGGAACACAACCTGAGCACCTTGGTCTTCTACCGCAATACCCTTTTCTTTTAATAGCTCAATCACGCCATTAAGACGTGCGTTATAAGCACTCTCTGCTTTGATGTCTTCACGACCTAAAGTCACATTAAGCTTTTTGTAAACTTCTTCTGAATGCTTAACAGAGGTGTCGATAAATAATTGCCACAGTTTTTCACAGTGCACATCGCCACCTTGTAGTTTTACAACGTAGTCACGCGCTTTATCTGCAAAGCCTTCTTCATCGTCAAAACGCTTCTTTGCGTCGCGATAGAAGCTTTCTAGATCGGCAAGTGCCACAGTTTCAAGATCAATACCTTGTTCAAGTAAGTCTTCTAGGTGAGCAATCAACATACCAAACTGTGTGCCCCAGTCACCCATGTGGTTTTGACGAATAACCTGATCGCCACGAAACTCAAGAGCGCGCACTACCGCATCACCAATGATGGTTGAACGCAAGTGACCAACGTGCATTTCTTTTGCCAGATTTGGCGAAGAGTAATCGACGACCACTTTATGTTGCTGCGCATGCTCAGCAACACCTAGTTTACTGTCTTGGTTTGCAGCCTCTAGACTGCTCGCTAAGAACTCTGACTTTAAATGGATATTGATGAAACCAGGGCCAGCAATTTCGACTTTATCAGCCAGTTCTTCAACCGCTAAGTTATCGATGATTTTTTGTGCAACTTCGCGTGGGTTTGTTTTTAATGCTTTTGCCGCGCCCATTGCCCCGTTGATTTGGTAATCACCAAACTGTGGGCGAGTACTTTGCGTTACTGCTGGGTTTGTTCCTTCAGGGATACCTGCAGCAAGCATTGCCGCGTTTGCCTTTTCAATTAAAATACTTTTAATGTTCATGGAATTCTCATCTTTTTCGTGTTTAGCCAAATAAACTGGCTATACACATAGAATTAGTTGGTCACTTCAATTTGGGGCAATTCAAAATTCGCCCTATCGAATTACAACCTAACTGTTCAAGGTAGAGTGGCTTGAACAGCTGGTTTGTACCAATTTAGTGTTCGCGTGTTTGGTGGAATTTAACTTCAGGATAACGTTCAACAGATAAGTTCAAGTTCACTCGACTTGGCGCAACATAGGTCAGGTTATCACCGCCATCTAGTGCCAAGTTTTGCTCGCACTTGCGTCTAAACTCAGCCATTTTCTTCTCGTCATCACAGCTTACCCAGCGCGCAGTCTGAACAGCAACACTCTCATAGATTGCATCAACGTTATACTCAGATTTCAGTCGCGCAACAACCACATCGAACTGCAGCACACCAACCGCGCCTACAATAAGATCATTGTTTGCCAGTGGTCTAAATACTTGTACCGCACCTTCTTCAGACAACTGAACCAACCCCTTTAGAAGTTGCTTTTGTTTTAGAGGATCTTTTAGGCGAATACGACGGAATAATTCTGGTGCGAAGTTAGGAATGCCGCTGAACTTCAGCTTTTCACCCTGCGTAAACGTATCACCAATTTGAATCGTACCGTGGTTATGCAAACCGATAATGTCACCTGCGAATGCTTCCTGTGCACGCTCGCGATCGCCCGCCATAAAGGTTACCGCATCAGAAATGCTGACTTGCTTACCAATACGGATATGGTTCATCTTCATACCTTGGCTGTATTTACCCGATACAATACGCATGAAGGCAATACGGTCACGGTGTTTCGGGTCCATGTTTGCTTGAATTTTGAAAACGAAGCCAGTGAACTTTTCTTCGTCCGCTTTAATCTCACGCTCATCAGTTTGACGCGGTAACGGCGTCGGAGCCCATTCAGTTAAGCCATCTAACATGTGGTCAACGCCAAAGTTACCAAGTGCAGTACCAAAGAAAACCGGCGTCAATTCACCACTTAAAAATAGCTCTTGGTCAAATTCATGAGATGCACCAATCACTAGCTCCAACTCTTCACGCAATTGTTCAGCCAGACTTTCGCCTACCGCCTCATCCAATTCGCTATTGTCTAAGCCTTTAATAATACGCTTTTCTTGAATCGTATGGCCTTGGCCTGTTTGATACAAAATAGTCTCATCGCGGTGAATGTGATAAACACCTTTGAACTCTTTACCACAACCAATTGGCCAAGTTACTGGCGCGCACATGATATTCAGTTCAGTCTCAACTTCGTCTAGCACTTCCATTGGATCGCGGATATCACGGTCTAGTTTATTCATAAACGTGACAATAGGCGTATCGCGTAAGCGCGTTACTTCCATTAATTTACGTGTACGATCCTCAACACCCTTTGCGGCATCGATAACCATCAAGCAAGAATCCACAGCCGTCAGCGTACGATAAGTATCTTCAGAGAAGTCTTCATGTCCCGGAGTATCAAGTAAATTTACCAGGCACTCATTGTACGGAAATTGCATAACAGATGTGGTTACAGAGATACCACGCTCCTTTTCCATATCCATCCAGTCAGATTTTGCGTGTTGGTTTGAACCACGCCCTTTTACGGTACCGGCTTGTTGTAACGCCTTTCCGAATAAAAGAACCTTTTCTGTGATAGTGGTTTTACCCGCATCCGGGTGAGAAATGATGGCAAAAGTACGACGTAGCGAGACCTCTTGCTGGATACTGTTATTTGACATTGAAAACTCTACTTTTGGCTTTTCGGAGTGCGATTGCTAATTCAGTGCACTCAACTATGAACACATATCCGCATATTGTCTCCGATCCTGACTATTTTAACAACTTATCGGCTGACAAATTCCAGATAATATATCGAGTCCAGAATGAGAAAGTAAGCACATTTGTTCTGTACGTAGCGTATTTTTCGATAACTCAATAAATCATGCATACAATTCGGATAAGTTTCCTCTGTATATTTATCGAAAATTCTATTTTTCCTGCTCCTTTTAGCCTATTTAGGCACTATACAATTTCGGATAAATTGATAGGATAGGCTAAAAAGTCTAATTAAAATAACGACATCATGACAAGTAAACTGTTTTCTATTCCAAAACCAAATCCAAATGCAACGCTCCGTTTGTTCTGCTTCCCATATGCAGGTGGCGCACCGAGTATATTTATGCCTTGGGTGAATGACATGCCTACACATATTGAACTGGTTGCCGTTCAATTACCTGGTCGCGGTTCAAGGTTGATGGAACCGGCACACAACACCATGCGTGCCATTATTGATGAGCTTATGTCACATCAATCATTTATCACTCAAAAACCATGTATTTTCTTCGGTCATAGTTTAGGAAGTCGCATCGCTTACGAACTCGCCAACCATTTGCTACAAACAAACAGCACAATTCCATTAAAAATAATTGCATCTGGGAGTCGTGCACCACACTTAAAAAGCCACAAACGTCCATTCTATAATCTGCCACACGATGAATTTATAGAAGAACTAAAATCACTCAATGGTACTCCCAAAGAAATACTTGAAAACACCGAGTTGATGGAATTATTTTTGCCTTTACTGCGTGCAGACTTTGAGATAGCTGAATGCTACCAAGCAAACAACTACGCTTTGCCAACCCCTATTGATGTGTTATTTGGAAAAGATGATGTCGATGTCACCGCTGAACAAATTGATGCTTGGCAAGATTTATCTGCTACCCCAATTACTACACATGCATTCAATGGCGATCACTTCTTTATCAATACATGCAGCGATGAAGTCAAACAGACTGTTATTCGCTTAGTAACCGACTTATAGAGCTTGTTAAAACGCTAGGGGCTTGAAGCTCTCTAGCGTATCTCCCCTCCCTCAAACAGCTGAGTTGTGACGCTTTACAAAATTTAAACGAATATTCACCTATAATCATAGACATGGGAACAAATGAACGATTATCATTAACAGCTAAGTAGTTAACTGTATTTGCTTAGCAAAAAAGTGATTCAAGTCAAAGCCTACCATAGGTGCAACAAGGAATTTAAAAACATGAAAAAAGCACTCGCTTTATGTGTGTTTACAGTCGCGCTTGTCGGTTGTAAAAGCTTAGTAGAGAAAGGACACAACCTCTTTCAGGCAGGCATGTATACTCAGTCTGCTGAGTACTATGAACAAGCTCTTGCTGAAGATCCCCACAATATAGAAGCACAAAAGGGGCTTGCACAAGCGCGTAACAAAATACTCGATAAAGGGTTGATAGACGTTCGTATGCTACGACTTGGTGGTAATCAAACGGGCGCTACACTTAAACTAGAATCGTTGTTACGCAATCAAATTGACTGGCAGGTAGAGCCATTTGGGGCCATAGCGAACACCCAAAGCGAAGAGCTTGCATATGCAGCTCAGTGGCTCCAACAGCAAGCTAAATTGCTTTCGCAATCTCGCTACCCCGATAAATTTCGCTACTTTGAACACAGTTACTCTTTTTTAATCAGTAATGCCCAATTGGGTACACAGTTTGCTGAATACAGAGTGCCCTTACAGAATAAAGCGCACATGCAATGTCAACAGATGGTGTCACAAGCAACCAATCAACGCTTTTTCTTGCGCCAATTTGCTGAGAAATATTGCATGTCGTGGTCACTACCGCAAGCATTTAAATCCATCAGCAAAGATCCAACGCGCTATTCTAATATCAGCTTATCCCCTGATTTCACCGTAAGGCTCCACCAGACCAGTCGGCAAGCCAACGTACTCAATACGGCTTCTTTGGCGTTTAAGCAAATTTTTAGAGAGAGCTTGTGGTACAGCCCTATAGGTCAAAAAACATTTGATTTAGAGTTTCAGGCTAAACTAGAGCATAGCCGCGAGGCCAAACTCGTAAATCGTCAAAAGCACTATACGACTGTCGAAGAGCGTATCAACCCACAAGAGCCAAAAGAGACCTTAGATGTTGAAGTAAAAAAAGCATATAGCTACCCCGTCACTGAGTTTACTGAACAGTTTAGTATCGATGCCATTTACAAAGGTGTCCTTGCAAGACAAAGCATTGAGTTTAAAGTGGACGACAGCCAAGTTCATTACACTCAAAGTCACCATGCTGACTTTCCGCAACTTGGCATTTCGCCCATGCAAGCGACTTTTTTAGATGCTGAAACCAGATTAGACAAGCAGTTAAGTGCTTTACAGTCTCATTTTAAAGCACAGCTTGACAGAATTTGGATAGAAACCCATTGCGATGGCTTAATTGGCGCGCAATACGGCGAATACATACTGCGCTGTGGCAAAATTGCCCCACAAAATGAATTTGTGAATAGCTGGTTTAAAAAACAGTTTGGTTTGGCCTATAACGAAATGGCAGCGCTTTATGCACTTTAATTACGCTTTTCATTGGTGAGGCACAGAGGTTTACTTATTGCCTTACCAGCCCGATAGAATGGGTTTGGCCGAGCTTTCCCAAGTGCACGCCATATGAGCAGCTTTATGATCATGGTAGCGACGATTTGCTTATGGGAGCGTGGACCTTTTTTCTCTTTTGGGATTGGCTGATTGGCAAACTTACAAAACACGCTACCTTTAATCGGCCCAACAGTACTATCCAAGTCCTGCACAATGCTAGAACTAATAAACCCCACTAACGGCCACTGGGCATTGATAGTATTGCCTATGGGTGAATTACAACAACTAGCATACCAACGGTGAACGCCTTTAGGCGTTACCTTCAAACACCTTAAATGTTCATGTCCAGATACGATGGACACTTGTGAGGCACTCACTTGGTACACATCCGTACCCCCATATTTATTAAGTGACTTTTCGTGTCCTAGGTGATTTAAAAATGCTTGGCAATCATCGCAATAACACATAACACGATTTTGAAAAAAGCACTGACCACACGCCACTTTTCCATTCACGGAGCCACAGTCACAGCGTACATCCAAATACTCGGTCATGTTCTTTTCCTCACAATTAAGCTCTCAACCAACGGGGAATAAAGTAAGCGTGCTTTCCACTCTTTTCATGCTACCCTATGCGCGCTTTTTAATGCAATAAAATGACCTAAAACCTTGGCCTAGAGCGAGCTTCATGCTAGTTTTCTGCAAAACAAAATTAAATGGGAAATTACAATGCCTAAAGCCAGTGAAATTAAAAAGCACGCAGCGATTGAGTATAACGGTCGCGTAATGATTGTTCGCGATATCGAGCGCTCAGTACCACAAGGTCGCGCTGGCGGTAGTCTTTACCGTATGCGTATGTATGATGTTGTCAATGGCGGTAAGGTAGATGAAACCTTTAAAGCCGAAGAAATGCTAAAACTGGCAGACTTAACACGCCGCCCTGCAATGTTTTCATACGTTGATGGTGAAGAATACGTGTTTATGGATGAGGAAGACTACACGCCATATCACTTAAACAAAGAGGCCATATCCGAGCAGGTCTTGTTCATAAATGAAGACACAAAAGGTCTACTTGTAGTGGTTGTTGAGGGCACGCCTGTGTCTATTGATTTGCCATCTAGTGTTGAACTTGTGATTGAAGAGACTGCGCCTTCAATCAAAGGCGCTTCAGCAAGTGCACGTACAAAACCTGCGACGTTAACAACTGGTTTAATTGTTCAGGTCCCAGAGCACATCTCAACAGGCGACAAAATCAAGATCAACACAGCTGAAGTTAAATTCATGGGCCGTGCTGACAGCTAATTTTCATAAAAAGCCGACTAAGTCGGCTTTTTATCTCATCAATCTACAGTAACTCTAATTCCTTTCTCCGATAATCACTCGCTGATTTATTAAACACTTTTCTTTGTCGTCAACTTATGCCAATAATAAATGGAACGTTCCAATCCATAATAACAAGTAATATAATGGGAGTTAGTCATGAAAAAATATGCATTGTGCGCCATCGCCTTAGCCATTCAGTCGGCGGCTGTTCAAGGACACGCACATCAACATACTCAACACATCTCAAGCTCGCCCGTAAAGTGGCAACCGCAAAACGCGTATAAAAAAGGGCAGCGCGTGATATTTGAAGGTGTGCTTTATCAAGCAAGCTGGTGGACACAAGGCGATACCCCAAGAGAAAATAATTCAGGTGCTTGGCAATTATTACAATTTGTAAATGACACTGCCCAATCAAACTCGCCATGGTTAAGCTCACAAACCTATACAAAGGGCCACGTTGTTGCCTACAAAGGTGAATTGTTCAAAGCGCGTTGGTGGACACGCAATGACAAACCAAGTACAAGCCAAGTTTGGGAAAAGCTCGCTCATGATAAACAGAGCGACCCTAGCGCTTTGCAAAGTTTGGTCAGCGCTCACACCGAGCTAACAGAACAACAAGCAGACTCTCCTGCCGGCGAAGGCTTGAGTAATGCGTTTGATGGCGATCCACGCACTAAGTACGTCACCTTAAAGCCTCAGGGGTGGATACAAATCTCACTGGCAGAGGCGCAGCAAATTGCGCAATACCAATTTACTTCCGCAAACGATGCCCCAGGGAGAGATCCGCATAATTGGACACTATTAGGTTCCAATGATGGTGAAAGTTGGCAGCCGTTAGACAACCGCAAAGATGAGGTTTTTAGTCAACGATTTGAACAAAAAACCTATCAAGTCGAGCAGGCTCCTCCATTTAAACATTATCGCTTTGAATTAAGCCACAAAGGCACCGATAACTGGGGATACGACCTACTTCAAATCGCTGAGATAGATTTATTTGGCAAAACACAGCTGCCCATAGCCAATATCACCAGCGACAGCAACACTGTATTTATCAACGAGCCTACCACTTTTAACGATGCCAGTCACAATGCGCCAAATAGCTTTGAATGGCAATTTGAGCACGGCACCCCAGAAGCGAGTCTGGCTAAAAACCCACAAGTCGCATTTAAAACACCGGGTATTAAAACAGTCAGACTAACCACTTATAACTGGCACGGGCAAAGCGATGTCGCGACCCAACAAGTCAAAGTGGTCGACCCGCAAAATCCTTGGCAAGGCTTTAGCTACCCAGAGATTAAATTTGCCCATGAAGACACCGAAAGTGAAGGCTACAAGCGAATTCATCGATTGCTCCCTGATCTAGAAAAAACCATCAATGATGTCACCCTACAGGTAAACCAATTTCTATATAAACATTATGGAGAGTCTCCCGAATTCGATTCAGTGACCTTCAGTTTAAAATGGATGGATACGTTAGCTTATCGCGCAGGTTCAGGCCGTAACATGGAGATTGCATTTAGCACCAAGTACATTACGGAGTCACTGGCAAACGCGAGTGATGAAGAGGTAATTTACGAGCTACTTGGCGTATTTTGGCATGAACTGGTGCATGGTTATCAACACTTTCCAACAGGTGCAATGCAAGACGGCGGCGAAGTTCACGCTATTATCGAAGGCATTGCAGACTTAGTCCGGATCCGAGCAGGATACCACGCTACTCGCAAACCATCTCCGGCACGAAACTGGCTAGGTGGCTATACCAACACAGGTTTTTTCCTATCTTGGTTACAGGATAACTACGATGCGGATTTCACATATAAAATAAATCAAATGGTGCTCACAAGTCAGCGTGAGGGTTGGGAGTGGACGCTTGAAGAAGCACTCAAGCGTATCTTAAACCAAGATATCAAAGTCTTGTGGCAAAAATATCAGGCTACTTTAGGTGCTGCACCTGAAGCCCCGCCAATTCCTGTGGATCAAATTAGTCTGGTAAAAATCGGTGGGGACGCAGCAGTATCACAACCTCCTGTCGATCCCATTTATGCTATCGAAAACGCCTTTGATGGAGATCGCTTCTCAAAATACTTAACGATCCATCCCGGCGCTGACATCTCCTACTCTGGTTATGGCGAGGGTCGGCTCAAAGGTTATCGCTTAACGGTCGGGGAGAATCAGCCAAGCAGAGATCCAAGTAGCTGGACGTTATCAGCATCAAAAGATGGCGCTGATTGGCATGTTATCGATACACAATCAAGCCAGGTTTTTAGCCGTCGCTTAGAAACCCGAGACTTTGTATTGGATCTCGATGTGCCATATAGCCACTATAAATTTAGCTTTGTGAACAGTGGCCCACAAGCAAATGGGCAAGAGGTTTTTCAGATTGCGGATATCGACTTACTTATAGATAAAGCGACCGCGACTCTCCCTCTTGAGCTCGATAATTTTGTACTTGCGGGTGGCAAACTCAGTGCTGAACACGAAGGCTTCGCTCAATGGGGTGAAGGCTTTGAAAGTGCTTTCGATGGCGACTTTAGCAATAAATATGTCGCCCTCGCTCAACGTGGTTGGCTGCAATTTGAAGCTCCCTCACAATACGTATTACATGCTTATAGCATCACCAGCGGAAACGACGCGCCAGAGCGCGATCCTGCCAGCTGGGACTTATTAGCGTCCAATGACGGTGTTCACTGGCACACGCTAGATACACGCAGCGAACAGAGCTTTGATGCACGTAATCAAACCAAGATGTTCAGAATCGAAAATGAAATACAATTTAGTCACTATCGAATTGACCTAACCCACACAGCCACAGATTCCAATGGCAATAACCTACTACAGCTTGCTGAAATAGAATTATTTAGAGCTTTATAAATTTAACAATGCCAATTACAACATTTGCTGTAATTGGCATTATTTATAATATTTTTCAAAAAGAAATATTAAATAATACTCATACTATCGGCCATAATCTCATCAAAAATCCGCTCGACCTTATAAACTGAGTTTCGTCCAGCACTTGTCATTGCAATTCGCCTACTCCGCTTAATTGGTTTAGATAAATAGGGGGCAATTTGAACTAACTCCAAATAGAACTGATATTTACGTATGGAGCGATTAATATAATCGTAAACAAATGCAGTGCCATTTAAGCGCGAGCCCCACGCACCTATAGCTGCATTTTTAGTTTGATTCTCATGACCACAATCATGACAGCTGGTCATTTTAGTGAGGATGCCGAAGATAAATTCACTTCATTTGCCAATACTGTGAATTTTGAAAAAATATAACAATCCAATCATTAACATTCTAAAATGCATGATTTCTTCTTTTCTCTGCTAAATTAATCAACGCCAAGTTAATAAAATACAGGTGCAAATAAAAAATTGAAAAAAACAACATTAAAGATAAATATAAATTACTTACAATCCCAAAATATTCAATTTACTTCAAAAGCTATATTGCTTTAGATTTAAAAGTGTCATTATTTTTTTTCATATTGGTTACTAGGCATGAGTGGCTTTTGCGCAAGCTTTTAGCTAAAAGTAAGCCCGTAAGAGTAATACCCTACCCCTCTTTTTCTCAAAAACTTGAGAAATCCAGCTAGCCGTCATATGATTTGTGTTTGGACTTCTCATGGATAGTAATTCAGCTAGTACAGGCAAATATGGATATCAGGATAGATGAAAACCAGTAAGCTCAGTATCAGATTACTGTGGTATATCACTCCATTGGTGATCCTTCCTCTTTTATTTTTGGGTGGCTTTACGCTAACCAATGTAACTAGCTCCACGCAAAAACAGGCTAAATTAATTGTTAGCCGATTTGTTGAACAACAGCAACAAAAAATGTTCAACTACATGGAAATCTACCAGTCCACCACGAAACTGCTATCGACTTCTCCTGTACTCAGCGACTTTTTACTCACAGCACCACATGAAAACCAAACTAAGACCAAAAGGTTAGGTGCTTTGATGGACGTTTTCGCAAGCTACAGCGAAGCTTATCCCGATATAATCAGTATCAACTTGGTGGACTCTCAAGGTAATAGTGCTGCATTTTATTCCAGTAACTTAAGCTTTGCCCCCGAAGAATACCCCTTTTTTGATCAAGTAATTAAAAGTAACTTACGTCAGCAGCAATACATGCTACCCGCGAAAGAAGGTGGCACCCAACTATATTTTGTACAGCAAATTTATAGCGTAAACTTCCACCTCAAAAGACCTCAGCGTCAAGGCTATATTATCGTTCAAGTAGCCCCTTCTATCATTTCAAGCAGCATATTAGAGGCACCATATGACAACACACTTAACTTACTTGTCTCAGGACAGGGGGAAGTACTGTTTTCATCAGATGGACACTTCGCACAGAGTTACTTAAGCGATCAAGAAATGGCACAAATCAGCTCACTGGCAGATCGAGGCAAGCTGGACTCAATTGTGTTGCCTTCTGTTGATGAGCTTAAGCGCATGACTTACAGTGCACAATTGAGCGGCGGTTATTATTATATTTCAACGATACCAAAGAGTATTTTGTACCAATCAGGTAAGGCCATCAGCCTCATCACCGCCTTGATTGTTATCTTGTCTGTTGTCACTCTGCCCGTGCTTATTTTTATCGTTGTTCGCAATCTACTACTGACGCCAATTGAATTACTAGGAGAAGCGAGCCATCGCGTTGGGGATGGTGATTTATCGGTATTTTTACCTGCCCATGAAGATGATGAAGTCGGTACATTATTTGACGACTTTAATCACATGGTAAAGCAAATACGAGACTTCCAAGGCGAACTTGAAGATTACAAACTTCACCTTGAAGAAAAGGTAGAGAATCGTACCCGTGCGCTAGAGGAAATGAACCAACAGCTGGAAGTAGCTATTACAGAAGCTGAGCAGGCCAACCAGCTTAAGAGCCGATTTTTAGCCAACATGAGCCATGAGATCCGCACCCCGCTTACCGCAATTATGGGGTTCACTGAGCAGCTGCTACATAACCCACAAGCAAAAAATGCGGAGCTTCATCTCGATACGATTTTACGCAATTCAAAGCACTTGTTGGAACTTATCAACAACATCCTTGACCTATCCAAAATCGAAGCCGAAAAGCTAGAAGTTGAACAAAAAGAAATCGAGTTTTTACCACTGCTCAAAGATGTTGAGTCTATCATTTTGCCAATGGCAGAAGAAAAACAGCTCGATTTTATGCTCGACTATAACTTCCCGTTACCAAAAGTGCTCAACAGTGACGAAACGCGACTAAAACAAATTTTACTCAATATTGCCAGTAATGCGGTCAAGTTTACAGAGCAAGGCAGTATCATTGTCGGCATAGACTTTAAAACAGGTTCAGGTCAATTTGTATTTGTCGTTAAAGACACTGGTATTGGGATGTCTGAGAGTGAAATGGAGAGAGTCTTTAAACCATTCGAACAGGCGGATACCACAACTACTCGGCGATTTGGTGGAACGGGGCTAGGCTTGTGTATTTCTAAAAGCCTCGCGCAATTACTCGGCGGAGATGTTCAAGTAGCCAGTGAGCAAGGTAATGGCAGTGTATTTTCAATCAGTATTGCAGCTAATCATCAAACCACTAATATTGAGTGGATAGATTGTGACTCGTATATTCACAATCAAATTAGTAGCACTCAAGAGCTGGCTGAAAAACAACTTGAAGCCAATATCTTACTTGCGGAAGACAATAAAGATAACCAAGAGCTCATTACCCTGCTATTAAATACTTGGGGACTAGTACCGGATATCGCTAACAATGGCGCAGAAGCCGTTGAAATGTCACTAGTAAATGACTACGACCTCATTTTAATGGATATGCAAATGCCTGTTATGGGGGGCTTAGAGGCAACCGATATGCTTAGACATGCCGCTTATGATGGCCCTATTGTGGCGTTAACCGCCAATATTATGAAAAATGACATCGACAACTACCTTGCCGCTGGGTGCGATGCAACGCTTGGTAAACCCATTGATAGAGAAAAGCTTGGCGCTGTACTGCTTGAGTTTTTGCAAGTGGATAATGACAATTTATCTAAGTGGAACAATTTACTGGAAAGTGAAAAATTTTTACAGATTAGTCAAAATTATCTCGAAAAACTACCAGAGCAAATGGAGCTCGTAGAATCATTGTATTGTGAGCAAGATTGGGAATCTCTGCGCGCATTGGCACACAGTCTAAAAGGCAGTGCCGGCTGTTTCGGATTTAAAAATATTCACAGCGCCGCAGGCGAGCTTGAGAATAGCCTCAGAGACAATAATAAGGCGCAATGGCAATATGCTACCTTGAGCCTCGTACAGGCCATAAAATACACTTTGAGTAACGAAGAAGTACAACTGCAAACAGCACGATAGCCTAGACTACTGCCTCGCTTGTCCGGCAAATTGTAGGCCCATTAAAATCGCATCTTCTTTACCATCAGCGGTAGAGTAGTAGTTTTTACGTTTACCCATCACCGCTAACCCCACTTTTGCATACAATGCGATGGCTGGCGTATTGGAGGCGCGTACTTCTAAAAATAGATTTTCAGCTTGCTCTTCCACACAACGTGCTATCAATGATTGCATTAATAATTTGGCGAGCCCCTGTCCTTGCTTTTGTGGATGTACACATATATTCATCAGCGTGTAATCAGGGCCCGCTCGCTCAGCAATATAGTAGCCAATTAATTCACCGTCATAAGTCAGTGCTGCATTGAAGTAACGTCCTCCAATACATGACGCCAAGGTCTTTTCACTCCATGGGTGTGGATGGCTTGCCACTTCTACAGTCATGATGTCAGATATTGCATGCTGACTCAGCATATCATTACTTGGAACTCGCATCACAAATCACTCGCCATAATTGTTTTTTCTGCTCGGCATTTAACTGCGCCTCAGGTAAATGCAATTTATTATCTATCAATACAATTAGCTCACCATGCGCAAATTCCAATTCATCGGAATGTATTGCAAGTAAAATATCTTGTTTTAATTGTCCAGATAGGACTAATGGAACTGGATCTGATTGCTGTTGATCAGCAGCTTTATCTGTTGAATATTGAGTTTTGAGTTTTAATGGTGTGACACCGAGCAACTGAGCTTGAATTGGATGCATTATAAAAACACTTTTTTAATGAGTCTAAATGTAATATCTGAAAGAATCAATGAAGTGTAGGATTTGAAGTGGCAGGGGCGGCAGGACTCGAACCCGCAACCATCGGTTTTGGAGACCGCTGTTCTACCAATTGGAACTACGCCCCTGCAATGTCGACGCATTATAATGAGCTTTCGAAAAAGGTAAAGAGAAAAAATGCATTTTTTTGTTTGTTTGCACTATAAATAAACAAAAAGGCGAATATTCATCATATTCGCCCTTTTTTTACGCTATTTGCAGCAACTTAAATGGAGGTTATTCCCACTCAATTGTCGCTGGTGGCTTGCCAGAAATATCGTAAACCACACGAGAGATCCCGTCGATTTCGTTGATGATACGGTTTGAAACAAGCCCTAAGAAGTCATATGGTAGATGTGACCAACGCGCCGTCATAAAGTCGATTGTTTCTACACAACGTAGTGATACTACCCAATCGTACTTACGTGCATCACCCATAACACCCACAGAGCGAACCGGTAGGAATACAGTGAATGCTTGAGATACTTTGTGGTAAATATCCGCTTTGTGTAGCTCTTCAATGAAGATAGCATCTGCACTACGAAGTAAATCACAGTATTCTTTCTTGATTTCACCAAGTACACGTACACCAAGACCAGGTCCTGGGAATGGGTGACGGTAAAGCATATCGTAAGGTAAACCTAACTCAAGGCCAATCTTACGTACTTCATCTTTAAACAGCTCGCGAAGAGGCTCTACTAGACCCATTTCCATATCGTCAGGCAGGCCACCTACGTTATGGTGAGACTTGATCACGTGCGCCTTACCTGTTTTAGACGCCGCTGACTCGATTACGTCTGGGTAAATTGTACCTTGCGCTAACCATTTAGCATTTTTCAACTTTTTAGATTCAGCATCGAATACGTCAATGAACGTATGGCCAATTGCTTTACGCTTATCTTCAGGATCAGAAAGACCAGCTAGGTCATTTAGGAACTGCTCTTCAGCATCCACTTTGATGATATTCAGGCCGAACTTATCACCAAACATTTCCATTACTTGCTGACCTTCGTTTAAACGAAGTAAACCGTTATCAACAAATACACACGTTAACTTTTTACCAATCGCACGGTGGATAAGCATTGCCACAACTGAAGAGTCGACACCACCAGATAGACCCAAGATAACTTCATCATCGCCTACTTTTTCTTTGATACGCTCAACAGCATCTTCGATGATTTGCGAAGGAGTCCAAAGCTTTTCACAGCCACAGATATCAATGGCAAAACGCTCTAGTAAACGTGTACCTTGCTGTGTATGTGTAACTTCTGGGTGGAACTGTACGCCGTAAAAACGTTTCTCTTCCCAAGACATCGCCGCATTCGGGCAAGTATCCGTTTTTGCACTTGTTACGAAAGTATCAGGGATCTCAACAACTTTATCACCGTGGCTCATCCACACATCTAACTGGCCAACACCCTCTTCAATATGGTCTTCAATCGCTTCGAATAGTGCACAGTTACCAACTTTTTCAACTTTAGCATAGCCAAACTCTTTCTTATCAGAGCTATGTACTTTACCACCAAGCTGCATAGCCATTGTTTGCATGCCGTAGCAAACGCCCAGTACAGGAACACCGGCTTCAAATACGTACTCAGGTGCACGCGGGCTATTTTCTTCTGTTGTCGACTCTGGACCACCAGACAGGATGATACCCTGAGGATTGAATTCACGGATCTGCTCTTCCGTTACATCCCAAGCCCAAAGTTCACAGTAAACGCCAATTTCACGTACACGACGTGCGATCAACTGCGTGTATTGAGAACCGAAGTCTAAGATCAATATACGGGAATCATGGATGTCTTTGCTCATTGATAATCTCGTTAGTTAGGAAACGATAAAATTAGTAAAGCACAGCTAACCTGCTTTACCAGAATTAAAAAGGGCTAGCTGCTGCTAGCCCTGACAATTTTGCGGGCTCAACGCGCGTTGGCCAGCTTAACCTAAGCGATAGTTAGGCGCTTCTTTAGTGATCTGTACGTCGTGAACGTGAGACTCACCCATACCTGCTGACGTTACACGTACAAACTCAGGCTTAGTGTTTAGCTCTGCAATTGTTGCGCAACCAGTCAAACCCATTGCACTGCGAATGCCGCCGATTTGCTGGTGAATAATTGCTGCAATTGGACCTTTGTACGCAACACGGCCTTCAATACCCTCTGGTACTAGCTTGTCTGCCTGGTTGCTCTTCTGGAAATAACGGTCTGAAGAACCTTCTTTTTGATTCATTGCACCCAGAGAGCCCATACCGCGGTATGACTTGTAGTAACGGCCTTGGTAAAGCTCAACTTCACCCGGAGACTCTTCAGTACCAGCAAGCATTGAGCCCACCATCACACATGCTGCACCAGCAACTAATGCTTTGACGATATCACCTGAGAAGCGGATACCACCATCTGCAATAACTGGAACATCGCGATCTTTTAGTGCTTCAACTGCATCTGAAATAGCTGTAATTTGAGGTACACCACAACCAGTTACAATACGCGTAGTACAAATCGAGCCAGGGCCAATGCCCACTTTAACTGCATCAGCACCGGCATCTGCAAGTGCTAGAGCACCCGCACCCGTCGCTACGTTACCAGCAACAATTTGTAATTCTGGGTAAGCTGCGCGCGTTTCTTTTACACGGTCAATAACACCCTGAGAGTGACCATGTGATGTATCGATAAGTAAGATATCAACACCCGCTTCAACCAATGCAGCGATACGCTCATCAGTACCAGCGCCAACACCTACAGCTGCACCGACACGAAGACGACCTTGTGCATCTTTACATGCATTCGGTTTTTCTTGAGCTTTTTGATAATCTTTAACTGTGATCATGCCTTTAAGTGAAAATGCATCATCTACCACTAGGATTTTCTCGATACGGTGCTCGTGCATTAGGCCAAGAATCTCTTCACGACCCGCGCCTTCTTTTACAGTTACAAGATCAGCATTTTTAGTCATAACTGAAGAAACAGGCTTGTCTAATTGCGTTTCAAAACGCATGTCACGGCTAGTCACGATACCTTCCAGTTGGTTATCAGCACCAACGACAGGGAAACCTGAAAAACCTTTTTCATCAGCAAGTGCGATGGTTTCTGCAATTGTTTTATCCGCTGTAACTGTAACAGGGAAGGTAACAATACCAGCTTCATACGTTTTAACTTTACGTACGTTATCTGCTTGCTCTTCGATGGTCATGTTTTTGTGGACAAAACCAATGCCGCCTTCTTGCGCAAGGGCAATCGCTAAGCGCGCTTCAGTAACTGTGTCCATTGACGCAGAAACAAGTGGCAGGTTAAGCTCGATATTACGCGTAAGACGTGTTTTTAAACTCGCCGTGTGCGGTAGAACAGTTGAATGAGCGGGTACTAATAGTACGTCGTCAAAAGTAAGGGCTTCTTTTGCAATTCTTAGCATGTGTGCGGCTTCTCTCAAGTGAATTCTGAGTATAAGGAATTGCGTGCGCATTTTATCAGCGTTCCTTATGCGAGTAAACAAAATTTAGCAAAAAATATGGTAAAGTGTCTGTGAATTTTTTATGGAGTTAGGTATGTCATTGCCACAAAACAACAAAATTTATACAGTTTCGCGCCTAAACCGCGAAATTCGCAGTATATTAGAGCAAGGCTTTGCGTCACTTGAATTAACCGGCGAAATTTCAAACTTTGTCGCGCCAGCGTCTGGGCATTGGTATTTTTCACTAAAAGATGAAAAAGCTCAGATTAAAGCTGCCATGTGGCGCGGCAATAACCGTTATTGCAAATACCGTCCAGAAAATGGCGCGCAAGTACAAGTTAAAGCCCGCGTATCGGTATACGAACCGCGCGGTGACTATCAACTTATCGTAGAGCATATGGCACCTGCAGGAGAAGGGTTGCTTAAGCAAAAATTTGAAGCGCTGCAAATGCAGCTAGCCGCAGAGGGCCTTTTTAGCAGCCATCATAAAAAGCCCCTCCCTCAAGCTATCAATCGCATTGGTGTTGTGACTTCTGCAACAGGGGCTGCAATCAGAGATATTCTCTCGGTGCTTAAACGTCGTGCACCACAACTAGAAGTGCTGATTTACCCAGCGTTGGTGCAAGGGCAAGAGGCTGCGGCACAAATTGCCGAGAAAATTGCTCTGGCAAACAGGCGCAACGAAGTAGACGTGCTCATCGTTGGACGAGGCGGTGGTTCATTAGAAGATTTGTGGAGCTTCAACGAAGAGGTTGTTGCCCGTGCTATTTATGCCAGCGAACTGCCAATTATCAGTGCCGTAGGTCATGAGATAGATACCACTATCAGTGATTATGTGGCCGACATGCGTGCTGCGACGCCATCGGCGGCGGCAGAATTGGTCAGCCCCGATAGCAGCGAGCTTATTGCGTTTGTAAAAGATCGAAAGCATCGGCTTACTCAAGCTTTCAATCGCAAAATACTCAGTGAACAGCAACACATTGCTAGGTTGCAGCAGCGTTTAGGGTTGCAACACCCTAAAAGCCAGTTAATGCAACAAATGCAGCGTGTTGATGAGCTACAACAAAGATTAACCCGCGCTTTTCAGTATCAACAACACAAGTACCACAACGGCGTCAATGTACTCAATCAAAGGTTACTGCAATTCCATCCAGAAAAACGCCTTAGCATGGCTAAATCTAAACTTGAGCAGCTTGAGGTCGCCTTGAAAAATAGCATGAATAGCCACCAACAGAAGCGCCAGAATCAGCTTGCTCTGTTAGCGGCTAGACTTGACAGCGTTAGCCCCTTAGCGGTGCTATCTCGTGGCTATAGCATTACACAAATTAACCAACATGTATTGACCACCGTGGCAGATACAAAATCCGGAGATACACTCACCACGCAATTGAGTGATGGCCAAATTCACTCAACAATAACCAGTATTAAATCAAAATAGTATGGTGATTAGTATTCGCTCCGAAGTTCAGTACTGCGCTTTAAACTGAGGTGCACTTGCATTGATGGACCATTCTGAACCGCAGTAATGGTCTTAAACTGCCGCATCCAAGGCATTTTAATCAAGGCATTATGGACATGCAGCCAATGCTTATTGCCATCTTCCAACTCAAACGCCTGAAAACTCAATTGGCATACATGCGTTTTACATGCAACCTGTTTCATCTTAACGACTTCCTGTAACTCCGATATATAGAGAAAGTCTGCTGCCTGAATTTCAACTTCGCTGGCCCACAATTCATCGCGTTCTTGATATTCAAAAATACTTTGCAGCTTTGCGGCGATATTGCCTGTTGGCCGAGCTTGATGAGCTTGCATCTGCAGCTTTTTTATCTGCGCACGTAAAAAAGCGTTTTCTTGTTCGAGTGCTAACAAAGGGGTTTCTTGTACAGAAGGAGCCTGGCTTTCGGAAACTTGCTCAGGTCGAGGCAATGCAGGCTCATCGGCTTCGATAATCTCTGTGTTGTTTGAGTGGCTTTGCCTATCGTCTAAAACTGAAAGGCTAGTATTTGTCTCTGGTACCTCTGCAGGCACACGATCGTGATTTCCATTTGCGACCAAAATACCTATGCAAAATGCGCCGATTACGATACATAATTGGCGGATCATTTATCTAACCCTTCAACAAAGTTACAACATTGCACTTGTATGAGAATCGTTGATACGACTGACTGTATCATCTAAGAAGTTTTGATCCATGCTTTCAGCAGGACATGGACAGTTCGGTTTACCAACTACTTTGGCTGGGACCCCGACAACTGTGGTATGAGGAGCAACCGCTTTTAAAACAACTGAACCGGCACCAATACGAGCACCTTCTCCCACCTCAATGTTACCCAATACTTTAGCGCCAGCACCGATTAATACACCCGCTCTAATTTTCGGGTGGCGGTCACCTTGTTCGTTACCAGTACCACCTAATGTGACAGACTGTAGAATAGAAACATTATCTTCTATAACAGCAGTTTCACCGATGACTATACCAGTCGCATGGTCAAGCATAATACCATGACCGACTTTACAAGCAGGATGGATGTCAACACCAAATACCTCAGAGGTGCGACTTTGTACGAAACGGGCGAGTTCTTTGCGCTGTTGTCGCCATAGGCAGTAAGCGAGACGGTGTGCTTGTAATGCATGGAAACCCTTAAGATTTAATATCACGTTAAGATAACTATCGGCAGCGGGGTCTCGATCTTTAACAGCTTTTATATCATGCGCCACATGAGTCAGCATTCGGTCACAATCGACAAACGCCTGATCAAACAACTCTCGAATGGTAAACGCAGATACCACGGCATCAGCGAGCTTATTTGCAACAATAAAGCTTAAGGCGGCACCTAAGCATTCATGGTTTAACACACTCGAGTAGACATGACTTGCCAGTAGCGGCTCACGTTTAACCAATTCTTGTGCTTCATCTCTTAGTTGCTGCCAAATTTCGTGTCTCATAATTACCATATGTCTATCGTTAACGACCTAATACTTATCTTAACGCGCATCTTCTCGAATGCGCACTACTGTCAGGGAATTTTATCGTTATTAAATATAACTTAAGGTTCCTATAATGGTGTATTTATAATCATAAGCCAAGCATCTGGCTACAAAATAAGTACATTCAGTGAATTTCTCGGGTATTGACAGGAAGAACTGAGTAGCAATAAAAGAAAACGCCCCGCATAGCGAGGCGTTTTCTTACTCAAAAGCGGTTATTGAAACAATTCATCCGCCTTGATTACTTCAATGTTGTTAGCTGGTACAGATAGTTTGTAGCCTTCAACAATCTTATCTTCATCTAACAACGCCTGCGGTTTGCTAACATTGTATTTTAGCGGCGAGACTTGCTCACTCGCCAAACGCTGTTTCATATCTTCGCCATCGCCCGTAACAAATACATAGTGCATGTTGTCTGTTTGTAGATTTTCACGAATAACACGATTGACATCTTCCAAGCTCAAGGATGCCAATTGAGAGCGAACCAAATTAACAAAGTCCGCGGTGTTGTAGAACTGACTATCTAGCGCATAGCCCAGCTGTCTATCTTGACTTGCAACGAGTTGAGGTACGTAGTTGTTTAGGAAGTTACGCGTCGCTTCAAAGTCCTTTTCTGTCATGCCTTGCTTGATCAGCTTATCCAACTCATACACAGCTACACGCGTTGCGAAATGTGCGTCATTGTTCGAACGAAGTGGTCGTAACCAAACTTGGAAGATCTGCTCTGAACGGCCTAAGTTTGCATCAGGCATGGTTTGGAACATACCGCGAGGAAAATACTCAATATAGGCGTAATCACCATAATTCATACCACGAGTTTGACGAATACGGTCAAACAGGAATGCACCCGAATTGCGGTGTTCACCAAAATACGAACGTACTAGCCACAGTGCCGTCCAGTCTTTGCTACTGCGAATGGTATCAATTGGGAAACCAAAAGAAACCGCCGTAGATTTTGCACTTTTCTCTACTACCGTTGCATGAATGCCTTCCAATTTAGGGGCATCGTCTACACTGAGACGCTTTTGCTCACCTTTAGGTAATTTAGTTAAGTCTTTAATGAGCTCCGCTTTAAGTTCATTATTGAGCGCACCTGTAAGCCCGACATTCAGCTTAGCTTGTGTAAACTGACTTTGATAGAAGTCTTTAACATCCCCCAGCGTAAGCGCCTCTAAATCAGATAAGTCACCCAAGTTTAAGCTTTCATACGCATGACCTTGATAAAGTCGATGGTAGAGTACTTCTTTA
The DNA here is from genome assembly GCF_001625595.1 of Pseudoalteromonas luteoviolacea NCIMB 1942. Lineage (GTDB taxonomy): Bacteria > Pseudomonadota > Gammaproteobacteria > Enterobacterales > Alteromonadaceae > Pseudoalteromonas > Pseudoalteromonas luteoviolacea_A. The sequence continues at coordinate 20,073 of NZ_AUXT01000171.1, read as the reverse complement.
CCAAGCTCTTCATCATTAGAGGATTTCAAACCCGACTTAATACTATCTATCATCTCTTTTTTCAGACGATTAAAGTCATCTTCTCTGAAACCAGGGTTTAATAACTGCTCGCCGACTAATGCATACCACGACTCTGCGTTATCTTTGTGAACTCGACCACGTAAAGAGATCATCTCTTTGTCTACCTGATGAGACAAACTCCCTGCTAATGGATAAAGTGCTTTTTGAATTTCTTTGTAAGACTTGGTTGCACTACCACCCTTTGCCAACATTGCAGCAGTTAATGCGGCAAGGCCTTTTTTCCCTTCGGGATCTGCTGCTGCACCGGTATAAAATAACCAGTTTACATCCACCAGCGGAGCATTTGATGTTTTATCGAGTACAGTAAAATATTGCTTGGCTGGTTTGCTCATTTTCGCAGCTAATACATCAAGCTCAACTTCTTTTTCAAAGCCTTCGATTGTTTCAAGCGCTGACATCGTCACCGTATTTCGGCCGCTATCAACAAAGTATTGATTTGCAATATTACGAATGTCTTCTGGTGTAATGGTATCAGCCGTCGCGTACATCTGATTAATCACTTCAGGATCGCGCTCGAAGTGGACATAGCTTGCCAATGTGGAAGCTATGGCTTTTGAGGAGTCCATACTATTTGCAAAACTGTAACGCTGATTTGATTTTAGTGCTGCGAGCTTTTCTGCATCGACCAGCTCAGTGCGTGCACTCGCATACGTGCGATTTACAGCATCACGAACTGCGACCAGATCTTTCTCATCTTCAACTTTTACAAATACGTGTAACAAGCCTGGGTCTTTCGTTTCAGCATTATAAGTAATAAGTTGGGTCGCAATTTGTTTATCTACTACAAGCTCTTGATAAAGCTTCGAGTTTTCTGAAAAGTAAAGCTCTGAAATTAAATCAACCGCAGCGCGATCTTTTTTACTTGGCTGCCAAGCCGGGCCTTTATATGAAACTAGCAACCAGTGGCCAGGCTGTCCCTCATTGACTACATGTGTATATTTTGCAGCTTGTTGTTTTGGCTCCACAGGGATATCAGCTTGGTAGTCACCACGCTGCCACTCACCCCAGTGTTTTTTAACCATATCAACCGTTGCTTTTGGTTCCACATCACCCACGATGATAATTGTTGCATATTCTGGCTTGTAAAAACGCTCAAAAAACAGGTCCGCGTAGGCCATTTGATCTGGCATTGCTTCGATGTCTTCAAAGAACCCCATCGTCGTATGCTTGTATGTGTGCTCGTCATATGCGTTATCACGAACCGCACTGAGTAATTTGCGTAAAGGGTTAGCATTGTTTTTCAGATACTCCCCTTTCACCGTCAGAGCTTCTGTACGGAACTGCTCTTCACTAAAGTGTAAATTTTGGAAAATATCAGCCTGTATTCCCAACACCTTATCTAAGTGCTCTTTGGAAAAGCTCAAGTAGTAATTAGTGTAATCGTTGGTGGTGTATGCACGATTATCAACTCCTGAATTCTTAATAATGTCTTTATAAATTTGCTCAGGATATTTTTTTGATCCTTTAAACATCATGTGCTCAAAGAAATGCGCGAAGCCGGTTTTACCTTCTTCTATCTCGTTTCTTGAACCAACAGACACAGGGATCTGCAATGACACAACATCTGGATAATCGGTTTTAACTACCATAACTCGTAAGCCATTATCTAACTCTTCTAATACATAGTCATGAGAAAAAACTTTGTTGTTCGCTTGCTGTGTTGCAGCGATATTCTGTTGAGCCGATGATTGTGTGACATTGTTAGATGCACAACCTGCCAGTGCTAACGTCACCGCTAGACTGGTCGCTAAAAGCTTATATTTCATATGTGTCCCTAGTCTTTTTCTTGATGTTTTTTTATGCACGTAATTTTGTAAGCGCTTGTCAGTGACACAATTATGCATTAATGCCTCAATAAATCTGCATTATCACGACAAAAATTCAAAAATAGCCAAAAATTCTAAGTACTGAAGACATAAGTACAAAATAGCGCTACGACACCACACCATGAATTTAATTCAAGTTAATTGAATTTCTTTCATTAATAAAAATCTATCTAGACGTCTAAGTGGCTGCTATATTTACACCAGAAACTACGAATTGGCAGGAATGAGGACCATGGCATTATCACTGCAAGAGAAAATCTTAGACCCGAATCAAGGGGTATATTTAATCGGAACCACACCTCCAAAGCTGGGTACCGATAAAGAACAAGTACAAACCATTGCCACTAAACTACTGAATCGGCTACATGAAATTGAATATGACGGTGTTGTTATTTACGATATTCAAGATGAAAGTAGTCGCACGGATGTACCTCGCCCATTCCCATTTAAACAGACCGTTGATCCTTGTGAATATAGCCAAGTGGTTAGCGAGCTATCTAAATTAGATGTAATCACCTATAAAAGTGTTGCGCAAAGAGATCAAGGTGAATTCACACAATGGTTGCATAAAACAAAACAAGATTTTGGATTAAGTAATCTGGTGCTTGTTGGTAGCCCATCGTCCAAAGGGGATATTAAGTTAAGTTTGCCAGATGCATACCAAACGTTACGTGACCATCAAGATGACTTCTTTCTTGGCGGTGTGACGATTGCCGAGCGCCATGCCAGTAAACGAAATGAGCATGAGCGCTTAATTGACAAAACAACACAAGGATGCGAGTTCTTTATTTCTCAAGCCGTTTATGACGCGCAAGCAACCATAGATCTGCTAACAAGCTATGTACGCACATGTCGCCAGAAGGGCATTGAACCCAAGCGTATTATTTTAACTTTTACCCCATGCGGTGGTGAGAAAACATTGCAGTTTATGCAGTGGCTGGGTATTTCAGTACCAGAAGCAACCAAGTGGCGTATGTTAGATTCAGACAATACATTGAAAGAGTCGATTAAGATCTGCCGTGAGAACTTGGATTTAATCTTACGCAGCTGTGCTCAGCTCGATGTGCCTCTTGGACTAAACATTGAAAGTTTAACCAATCGCAAAGAAGAAATTGATGCTGCGATTAATTTATATCGATTATTGAAAGCTACCATGGAATTGAAATTGGCAGAAAAGCAAATCGCTTAAACAGTTATTAGTTAAAGATTCGTAGTAAAAAGCCCCTCAATGGGGCTTTTTTTATGGCTTAAATTGGAGAACCCGGTGGCATAGCAAGCGGTTTAAAGCTCTCTGACCACTTACCTCGTTTTAAAAAGTATTGAATATGTTCCCCTAAATATTGTTCAAACGCCTTTGATTCATCTGTGCTTGAGAACATAGACTGTTCCGTATACTCATCAGCCACTTGCTGCAAGTAATAACGTAATTGTGCTTGAACTTCTGGGTCAACTTTTGAACTGGCACTAAGCGCAGCCATTCTATGTGCTGTCAAATATTGAACTCGCTCGTTCAATTTTTTGGCCATTGGAGAGCTAGCAGTAGATTTAAACACGGCTTGGTGTAGCTTGATCAATAGTTCATTACTACCAAGATACTTGGTGTTTCTTGCGTATTGCTGGGCAACACGATTTAAACGCTCTGCATTTAATAACAGATCTAGTGTATGTAAACTTACCATTTCAGGCAAAGCCATCGCATCCAACGGCAAGCCTGTTCGACCATGCACACTTTCACGGTTACGAGATTCACCATAAGCTTTAGGTGGTATAACCGCCAGTACTGATTCAGGAATAGCCAAAGCTTCGGGCGTTAACGTTTCTAGAAGCGCATTCAATGCATCAGCCTGCTCTGACTTCGCCACAACTTCAGCACCTTTCAATGATCCCTCTCCACGCACTTCATAGTGATAATCAACACCACCGATAAGCTTAACTACAGACTCAACTTGATAGCGATGGAACAAATAAAGCGGAACGAGCTTCTCTTCAAGTTGAGATAACGCAACCCCATTTTGAATGTTATTTATACCAAATTGCGCCAGAGCTTGCTTGCGAATACCCAGCACTCTGCGCAGCTCTGTGGCAGGATCCGCGCCATTGTCCCACAAGTGGGCACCCGGGTGCGCCCCGCCTTTCGGTCTCGCATCGGCATCGGATATATACCCCAGACCAAGATCTTTGGTTTCCTGAATAACACCACTGAGTGCTTCAGCTTCATTGATAGCTGAGAAATCACTGTAGCCAAACTTTACAGCTTGAATATCCCAAGTGCCTATGCCTTTCGCATAGCCTTCACTGACGTCAAGTTTACCTTGAGCATCAAACTGTACTAATGGGTGTGGATAGTCCATCACAGAAGCTCGCCCGTCACCTGAAGCGGCAAAGTTGTGCGCAATACCTAAAGTATGACCGATTTCATGGGCACTGAGCTGACGAATACGGTCCAATGCCATTTCATGCAGTCGTTGAGTTACCTCATCACCTTTCATAAAGGGGGCAGCTAGCGCCTCTGCAATAAGAATGTCTTGACGTACACGAAGCGACCCTAAGGTCACGTGACCCTTAATAATTTCACCACTACGAGGGTCTACCACAGATGCACCATATGACCATCCACGAGTAGCCCTGTGAACCCATTGGATCACGTTATAGCGCACATCCATTGGATCGGCGTGTTCTGGTAATACTTTAACCTGAAATGCATCTTTATAGCCTGCGGCTTCAAAGGCTTGCTCCCACCAGCGAGCGCCATCAAGTAAAGCCGTTCTCACTGGCTCTGGTACACCTGGATCCAAATAGTAGACAATCGGTTTTACCGCTTCGGATATTTTTGCCGTTGGATCTTTCTTTTCTAGACGATGACGCGGGATGTATCGTACATACATAGACTCACCCAGTGGCGCAGAATAGTCTTTGTGCTCAATACTCCAAAAGCCAGATTGAGGATGAAATTGACGCGGCGTGTAGTTTTCATCAGGCAATGCTATCAACGAGTGCCTTTGGTGTACGGTAATCGCATAAGGGTCGGCAACTGCTTGACGTACATATTTTCCGGGGTCTTCACCTTTAAACGTTAGTACCGCTTCTAACTCCGTGTTTTTTACAAATGCTTTTGAGCGTTGTGAATATACCGCACTGCGATTTTTATCAAGGTTATAACTGCCCTGCTGAGTGGCTTTTAAGCGGCGACTTACACCATGCACGTCCGACAGCAAATAAGGGGTGTAATCAATAAGCACACTGTCTGAGTCCTCCGCGACAACCTTAAAGCCTTGCAAAATACTTGAAGCAAACGCTTCTTTCACACTTTGTTGCTCTGCACTGTTATCAGCACTAGCACGGTAGTAAGTGTTGTTGGCTCGAAGCATGACTTTATCACCAAATCGTTCAAATTGAACAAGGTGCGTGCCACCTAACTGACCTCTATCTAATCCGATGTCATTTGAACCAACTCCATAAGGCAAACTATGCTGTAATAAGAATGGCTGCGAAAGTTTATCTACATCTAAGTAGATTTTTCCGCTGCTTTTATCACTGTAAAACGAATAATAGCCCGGAAAATGATTAAACTTATCAGTAAATTCGTCTATGGACTTAATTGCTGCCTGAGCATGCGTTATCATAGGCAGTAACAAAGTCGAAACGAGGTAAGGTGTCATACGTCTCTTTATCATAATTGTGTCTTTGTTATTTCATGTTTTGTGATTGTTTTTTACCTAGTATATAAAATTGTATACAAAAAACAGTGAATCAAGACGAAATTAAGCGCAGCCTGCAGTGACACTCTCACATACACTTCACTGCGGCCCGACAAACGTTATCAGGATTTAAAATATGCGTAGATTACCGCCGGTGTTATTTGAAGATGGGTGTTCTAGAGAATTAGTTTCTCTGATCCGTACTCTCTTAGCCGCTTGTAAAGAAATCTCTTTTCGCGTGGGACAAGGTGCACTATCTGGTGTATTAGGTTCAACTTTGGATGAAAATATTCAAGGAGAGACGCAAAAGAAGCTAGATGTACTGTCTAATCAACTAATTAAAGACATCTTGCTTGAGTCAGGCTATGTTAAAGCGATTGCCTCAGAAGAAGAAGATTACACAGTAGCGGGTAATCCAGATGCAAAATTTATTGTCTCATTTGATCCTCTAGATGGCTCATCAAACACCGACATTAACTCTTTAGTTGGCACCATATTCTCGATTATGGAAGCACCAGAGGGGTCAGATGCTGCTGATCCAGCCATCTTCATGCAACCCGGCAAAAACCAAATTGCCGCAGGTTATGTACTGTACGGCCCTTCGACTACATTGGCACTGACCACTGGTAAAGGAACGCGTATATTCACGTTAGACAAAACCCATGGCAGCTTCCTATTAACTGAGGACTTTGCGAAAATCCCTGAAGATACACAAGAGTTCGCAATTAATGCGTCTAACCAGCGTCATTGGCAGCCAGCGATGAAAGACTACATTGCAGATTTGTTAGCTGGTCGCGAAGGGCCGCGCCAGAAAAACTTCAACATGCGCTGGATAGCAGCAATGGTTGGAGATGTGCACCGAGTATTATGTCGCGGAGGACTATTTACCTATCCTGCTGATACCAAAAACCCAGAAAAGCCGTACAAGCTTAGATTACTTTATGAAGCTAATCCTATGGCAATGCTTGTTGAACAAGCTGGTGGGCTTGCTCACACTGGTGAAGCACGTATTCTGGATATTGAACCACAGGAAATCCACCAGCGTGTTGCAGTAATCTTAGGCTCTAAGAACGAAGTGGAAACTTGTGTGACGTATCACAAGTAACAACCACCAAATAGGTCAATCTAGCAATGCTAATAGCCGCGCTATTTTGGCCTTATCCAACCCGCCCATCAAGTAGGGCTCAGATAATGCATATAAACTACCCTCAATTGCCTCCACCTGATAGTCTTCACGTTGCAGTAAAACTGATGCCCAGAACTCCAGTTCATCAAAGCTTAACTCGTCATTTAAAGCCTGCTTCAATACCACTTTAAACATAGGTAGTGTTACCTGAAATGAGCCACTGCCATCTGCTGTTTTTGCCAAGACAGACATCGCCTCGCTCTTTTCCACACTACAACGCGCAAATGCACTTAGTGCCTCAAAGTACTCCATATTTAACCCTTATACCAGCTGACTTAATTAGCTGAAATACCACTGCACTCTGCGCCACTCATCAACGCGAGTAGCTCTAATTGCGCTACATCTTTGACAGCAACATCTGCTACAGTTTGACCTTGATATAGTACCACAGCCCGATCACATAACTTGGCCACTTGCCCTAAATCGTGGCTAATCAAGATAGTAGTGACTCCTTGGGAGCTCAATAGGCGTATTAACCTGATGACATGGTTACACTGCTCATTTCCCAATGCTGCTGTTGGCTCATCCATAACAATAATATTCGCGCCAGCATTCACTGCACGGATCAAAGCCACAATTTGTCGCTGCCCGCCAGAAAGCATCGATACCGGTAATCCTAACTCAATGCCCGCACTCCCCAAGCGCCGTAACAACTTTTTAGCTCGCATTGCCATTGCTTTTTTATCTAACCAACCAAGTCGATTCAAAAGGGTATTACGGTGCCTTATCTCCCTATTTAAAAACAAGTTCTCAACAACACTCATTTCCTTTATCAACGCTAAATCTTGATAAACAACTGAGATCCCCAAGTTTTGTGCTGTATTTGGAGAGTTAATAATTTGCTTGGTACCATTTATCAGGATCTCGCCTTCGGTAGGTAGTAACTTTCCGGCAAGGCAATTGACGAGTGTTGACTTTCCTGCGCCATTGTCACCTAGCAGGGCGACAATTTCTCCTCTATTCGCTGTGAAACTGACTCCTCGTAGGACATGTGAATCCTCAAAACATTTGTGTAAATCCACTACCTGCAAAGCAATTTGATCTAATGCCGTACGTATCATTGCTTACGAGTCCTAAAAGTAATACCGACTGCGACAATGAGGATAATACCTTTCATCATCATCTGAGCATTGCTGGAAAACCCAGACAAAATCAACCCATTATTCAGAATGCCAATGAGCCAAACGCCTAACACCGTCCCCCAAATACTTACTTGCCCACCCAATAGACTACACCCACCTATCGCAATGGCAGCTATCACCGTTATGAATTCAAACTCACCCAATGTGTAACGCGCACTTTGCATTCTCCCCGCATAGAGCAAACCTGCTAAAGCAGCAAAAAAACCCGACAGGGACATTGCAATGATGCGCACCTTGATTGTGTTGACTCCCATAGCCCGAGCCGCATTTGCGTTTGCTCCAGTTGCTAATAAATGCCTACCTAGCTGTACATAACTAAACACACAATAAACACTTACAGCGATACCCAAAACCCAAATTAACAGTGTTGGTACACCAAAAATGCTGCCACCACCAAAGAGAATCAAAAAGGATTCATTCAAAATGGGAATGGATTCAAGCCCTGATAAGTAACGTACGAAGCCATTCAGAAACACCATAGTCCCCAAAGTAACAATCAAAGAAGGAACTGCCAAACGCAGTGAAAGGTAGCCATTAAACGCGCCAATCGCACCTCCTAAACTCAGAGCAACCACTGAGGCAATAATCAAACCATACTCAGGTAACAGCAACGCAGCCACCAAGCCAGACAAAGCCACCACAGCACCTATAGAGAGGTCAAGCTGCCCAGCAGACAACGCGAAATTCAACCCGATAGCCATGATCACAATAGGCGCGGTTTGACGCACGATATTAAGCCAATTCTCTATCGAAAAAAATGCACTGCTGTGCAAAACAAAAGTGAAAATAACCACAGTCAATGCAAATGTATAATACACCAACGTCTTTGCTGTCACCTGTGCACTCAACCTCATAATTTAGGCACCTTCACCTGCTCTCTCTGCTTCAACACTTGTTGCAGTAACTTAGGTAACTCGGTTGCGAAGGCTATTTGCCAAGATAGCGCAATATTTTCTCGTGTCACGGCGTTAAAGTGAACTTGTGTATATAGCGGGGTATCTATACCAATTGCCGCCCCGGCACCAATCCTTGCCATTAATTTTCCCATTTCATTTGGCCTATCGGAAACTGTGCCGTACATATTTCCACCCAGCGCCATATCAATTAAATTGTTTACTCCCAAGTCATGAGCGATCACTTTAGTGTCTTTATGACCACTTATACGCAGTGCCTCTATGACCCCTTCAGCAGCAGCATCCCAAGACACATATATTGCATCAATATTGTCGTGTTGAATCATCATCGCAGCAGCAAGCTGAGCCGTTTGATTTTTTTTAATAAATCCTTTTTCGCTTACAATTTCAATTTCTGGATAACGCTTAAGCGCTTCCCTAAATGCGCTATCACGTTGATTTGTTATGGGGTAATTAGCTTCATGATAAATCACCCCAATTCGACCTTTGTCAAAAATGGCGTTAGCAACCAACTCAGCAGCGGCCTCTCCCATCCCTTTCACATCGTCTTTGACAATACCAGCAAAATCAACACCGTGCCTAAAGCCTGAAATCGGGTTGCTAAGCAGTACAAGTTTAGCTCCTGACTTAACCAACTGCAGATAACTTGGTTTTGTGCTCATGCTATCTACACTCAATGAAAGCAAAATATCGGGCTTTAATGCCATTAAAGTCTCTAAATCAGAAACTTGTTTGGCTGGATCATAGTGCGCCTCAGTCACGGCAATGACGTTTATGCCTAAGCGTTTAAATTCCGCTTTCGCCCCTCTAGTAACGGCACTTATCCAAGGACTGGAGCCATGCCACGCCATGGCGGCTGTCAACCTCGCATCTTGCACACTTGCGGACTGTTCAGGCGTAAGCGTGTACACAGTTGATGAATGACCAAAAATAGGAAAACAAAGCACACCCATCCACCAACTTAGCCAAGTAGTTTTAATAAAAATTTTTAGCTGCATTGTGTTAGGTAGATTAGACCCTTTCCTTGACACACAATGTTCCTTTAATAAATCCTAATCAGTACATTTAATCAGCGGCACTATATTTGTCAATTAGTTTTACTTAACCACAGCAAGATGGAAGGTTTGATTGAACGAGATAAACTATTCGATATTTTTCATATGTGTAATAAGATAGATATCTTTCAAATTTCAAAGTCGTACTAGGCAAACTCGGGAGAAGTAGGTTGAAGGGGTTAAATGCTAAACAAAATAAAGCGACTAATTTACGTTTAGTATTATCGCAAGTAGTAACGTTAGGCCCTATCTCTCGTGCCGAAATAGCACGTAACACCCAACTTACAAAGCAAACTATTACCAACATGGTAGAGGATTTGCTGAGTGTAAACCTCATTGAAGAAGTTGGTGTTAAACGTTCAGAAGGGGCTGGCAAACCTTCAAAAATGCTATGCCTGAACAAAAAAGCCTGTTACACATTAGCTGTGCGTATTTCGCCTGAAATGCTTGAACTTGGCCTGTACTATGTGAATGGCGAATACCTTACGAAAATAACACACCACACAGATACTGCTTGGCATGTTGATGACATTGCAGATGAAGCCTTGAAACTAATACAGGAAAAAAAACTCGACCATCATTCGGTACTTGCGACAGGTTTGTCAATTCAAACAGGACAAGGTGACACCTTATTTCAATACCAAGCTAGTAAACGACTACAAACCGAATTGAGTCAAAGACTCGCAATGCCCGTCGCAGTAGAAACAACCGCTTCAGCATGTGCTGCTTATCAAATGTTATTTGGAGAGGCTAAAACGCTTCACAACTTCATATACATCCATCTTGGCAATAAAGTTGAAGCTGCGGTAGTTTATGACAGACAAATCATGCTCGGAACAAACGGCCTAACCGGTGCATTGGGTGATATTTTTGTAACCCCCGAAAGCAGTAAATCTACTGGGGAGCTAGGTACATTGAACGAGTTTGCATCCCTTACTTCCCTAAAGAAATACATTGAAAAATTTGACAAAAAGCCTGTTGTTTCCGTTAAGCACTTAAATCCCAGTAAGCACACAGCCAGTAAAAACTGGCTGTCTCAAGCAACAGAGCCATTGCGCATTGCAATACATACCCTAGAGTCCATTCTCAACACTCAGACTATTATTCTAGGAGGTGACATTGGGGAGCAGTGCTTAGATTTCTTGATTTCTCAACTAAGGCCTTTTATTCCCTCTATTGCGCAGCAAGGTGATAGAGATATCGTGCGCCTCATCAAAGTGCCCAATAACGACGATGTCCCAATGGCTGGCATATCAACATTGCCTTTGCATGCCGCATTAAATGATAAAAATATACAAACACTGTATACGCCCCCCACCTCCACACAAAGTAAAGTACAACAATTGATATATATAACCCAGTAATGTTAGCTCTCACAGACAGAAATGGGATAGTCAGCTAGTTGGCCCCACTCACTCCAAGAGCCATCATAAACTTGTAGGTTTGAATAGCCACATTCTAAAGCAACCAAAGCCAATATACAGGCGGTTATCCCCGAGCCACAGCTAAACTGCAATGTCTTAATTTTTGCATTGATTCCCAAACTGTGTAGCAATTGTGCTAATTCGGGTAGAGGTTTCAATAAGCCTTGCTCTGTCAATACGCTGGTATAAGGTAAATTAACGCTCTGAGGAATATGCCCACTTCGCATACCAGCTCTAGGTTCGCTTCTCACGCCCTTGAAACGCTGTTCACCTCGAGCGTCCAACATCAGCACATCTGGGCGAGGTATACATGCCAATACTTGCTCTTTATCAATAAAGTAGTGCTCACAAGGTGTTACTGTAAAGTTTCCCACTTGCTTAACAGCGGCATATTTAGATGCCGTCTCATAGTTCAATGCCATCCACTGCTTTAACCCACCATCGAGAATGAAAACTTGATCGAACCCCATCGCTTTAAACATCCACCAAGCTCGTGCTGCACTGAATAACCCCTTGTCATCATATACCACAACCGTGTCCGTACAATTGATTCCTAACTGGCGCATTTCGGCTTGAAAGACATGCTCTGAGCACATCATATTTGGAATTTTTGGGCATTCGTCACTTAAGTTTTTGCTAATATCAAAGCGCAGTGCGTTAGGGATAATAGCTGGTGGGCTATAATTGCCCTTTTCTCCAGGTTTGATTATCCCTGCATCAAGCACGATTACATTCGGTAGGTTTTCAAACAACCATTGACAGCTTTTCATGTTTTTTGTCATAGTCAGACACTTATTTCATTGATTCTAGTTAATTTCTAAAACGCCTAGCGTTATACTAGATAGGATAAATTTGTATCTCAAGTTAATGTATGGGTAATAAAGTAATTGTTTCAAATAGACTAGATGGGGCTGTATTAGCCATATTACCTAAGTTTATTGGTGACGCTATCAATACACTGCCGGCTTTGGCATTACTTAAGCAACTCTACCCAACGCAACGTATCTGTGTTCTCGTCAGGCCGCACCTAACGGAAATATTCTCGCGGGCAAGCCAATATGGACTAGAGGTCATATCTGATGATCGTCATTGTCGTAAAAAGCATCGCGGCCTATATGGTATGGCCAGCCAACTTAAACATCAAAACTTTGCATTAGCGGTCTTATTTCGTGGCTCGCTAACCGACGCTGTATTGGCGAGATTAGCGGGTATAAGAAATGTGATCGGCTACGCTCAAAACGCACGCCGACCATTTTTAAGCCATGCCTTTAAATTAAACCAATGCCACCATTATATTTATCGCTACTGTAAACTGGTCAATGATGCACATGGCAGACCTTTTACACATTTCAGTTCGCCAAAGCTCACAGCCCAACCATCAACATTAACGCTATCTGAGACACAATGTAATGTTGCGCTCTACTTAGGTGGAAAGGTGAAAGGAACGCGATATTACCCAGAGCATTTGGCAATACAAGTTGTACAGCACATTTCTACCATCAAAAATATAAATATATTTCTGTTAGGTGATAATTCTGAACAATCTGATATGGCGTCCCTAGCCTCTCTGGCTCTTAGTAAAGGGGTTACTTTACACAATCTAGCCGGTAGCATGAGTTTGGCAGAACTAGTAGATAACATAGGCGCAATGGATGCCGTTGTATCGATTGATTCAGGACCAATGCATATCGCAGCAGCTTGTGAGGTATCCTGTGTCGCCATTGTAGGGCACGGTACTTCGCCATGGTCTCTTGTTGCCCCTAAAACGGACAACCTGATAGCTTTAACCCACCAGTCTACATCACTGAATGAGTTAGATATGATACAAGATGTATCCCCTGAGAATATTTACCATGCATTAAGCTCGCTATTGTCTAAGCGCCGTTAACCTGCCTTATGATACTGCCCTAGCCATTGCGTTAAATCGTTGGCCTTTAGAGGCCGGCTTAAGTAGTACCCCTGGGCATAATCACACTTCATTTCATCAAGCAGTTGCAACGAGTCTGCATCTTCAACCCCTTCTGCAACAACCGAAAAGCCTAGTTGATGACCTAAGCTAATAGTGGAACGCACAATACACTGATCTTGATGTGATGCAGCCAGCTTAAGAATAAAAACCTTGTCCAATTTAAGTTCATCGATAGGCAACATTTTCAGTCGGCCAAGAGAAGTTTGTCCCACCCCATAGTCATCTAAAGAGATATGAACACCTAATTCTTTTAATGCGAGTAGTGCAGCAATGCCCTTTTCTTCATTTTCAATCATGTCTCTTTCTGTCAACTCAATCGTTATTAAACCCGGCGCAACTGAAAACTCACTTAGCATACTTTGCAAGTGAGGAATGAAGTCTGCATCTGCAATATCTTGAGCTGAGACATTAATAGCCGCCTTCATGGTGACACCCTGCACTTCCCAATGCGCGATTTGGGATACCACCGTTTTCAGTACCCATTGAGTCAAGTCTACAATCAATCCAGATTGCTCGGCTAAATCAATAAATAACTCTGGTGACACCCAGTCGCCATTTTTTCGCTTCCAGCGGATCAAAGACTCGACTTTATCAACCATGCCCGAACGCATATTTAGTTTAGGCTGATAAGTCATGAACAACTGACCATCATCATCGACTAGTGCCTGCTTCAGCCCATCAATGATTTCTAATCTTTCTAAATAGGCTTCATCTTCACCAGTTTGGTAAAAGTAGACGTCCTCTACCCCATGTGCCGCATTGTCCGCAGCTATAAGCGCTCGACGGATACTGTCATCCGCATTGTCTGCTTGTTCGGGACTGTGTACGACTCCGACACTGAAACGCAAATTAATTTCAAAATTATGTATGGTATAGCTTTTATTGAGCTCGCTGAGGAAATTATCAACACAATTTTCCATCGTCGAGTCTGGTTTGGCTTGTAACACAGTTAAGAATTCATCACCACCTAGGCGAATATTCAGCCCTTCAAAACTAGACGTAACAACTTCTATTCGCTTAGCAACCGCCTCGATGCAGCTATCCCCAATACGAGGGCCGAGCTTATCGTTAATATGCCTTAGCCCTTTAATATCAAGTGCTAAAAGGTAGTAAACCTGATCTGTCGACACTAAAGCATCCAAAATTGGTAATGCAGAAGTCCGATTATAAAATCCGGTTAACGCATCATGACTTGTCTGATACCGGATCTGCTTCTCACGCGCTTGGATATCGTCTCCCATTTCATGAAATGCGTCGACCAACTGACAGATTTCTTCCGTAGGTCGCGATTCATGAATTTCGGCGTTGTAATCACCTTTAGCAAACCGCCTAGCCATTACCGTTAACTGTTGCAATGGCGTGGCTAAGTTTTTGGCTAAAAAGCCACTGGCGAGAAAGCCAAATAACATCGTAATACAAGACAGAAATACGATGGTCAATACTAACTGATCAAACTCTTCGTATTCGCTTCTTAAATCAGCACTTAAAATCAAGCTCACAGGCACTTGAGATAAAGACGGCAATGCCACTTCCGCATTAATATACAGTGGATACTCACCAAACCACCTGCTAATTTTTTGTTCATGTAAATAGGCGAACAAATCTCTGTCTTCTGGCAGTTGAATAGAACTCGCTTTCATCTTTTCACCAAGACTGATAAAGCTCATTTCCATGCCCGTAAGCCCTTTCAGTTGGTCTGCAATCGGTTCATCTACAACAAACCCGACAATTGTAAACGCGATGGTTCTAGGTGCTTTTACAGGTAGAATAATTGCTTGATAGAGTTTTTTATCTAACACCAAAAAAGCTGAGCTTTCTTCGTGCGCCAGCAGTTCTTTTACTAGCGGCCGCATATCTTGAGGTAAGACTAATTGGTTTTGGTTGGTCGAAATCAATTTGCCACGCATATCCAGCAGTAACATCAACTCTGCATTAATACGCTGGCTATGATTGTATAGCACACTGCTAATGGTAGATGCATCTCTTGTTGCAACAGCCTGTTTAAAGCCAAAGTCTTGCGTCAACACAGATGCGGCAGTAACGAGCAATCGCTCTCTGGCAACTAAATACTGTTGATATACGCTCTGTGCTTTTTGAATGTCCTGTTGGACTTGACGCTCTTTAAATTGGCTCGTTGACCACCAAAAGCCCGCCAAGCTGGCAATTGCGGTAATTAATACCAAACCAACACACAGCACTATAATGCGATTTTTAAAACTCGTGCCCATAGCGATCCTTTAACACTACAATTATTCAGTTCTAGCTGAACCGGATAGCTCCGGCCAAACAGCAACAACTTACTGTAACCAACCCTATGATTATTCGATTTTGTGCCACTAAACGCATACCCTTAATGACAGACCTTGCCTACAGGCATTTAATTTCAGCATCAATAAAATCAATCAAAAAACTTTATGCTTTTACACGTCTGGAACGAACAGAGCACTTTATAAGCTATTGCTTATAATATAGAAAAGACAAAACGACGCTACCAATATAAAAGAAAGTAGAGCGAAAAATTGAATGGCGTTGTAATAGTTACACTATGATTTTTCACTCTTATAAGTAGCAACATTGAGACCTTACCGTTCAGACCTTGTGAACGCACATGTATTTATACTAAGTAAAAGTGACTTGGGAAGGAAATGCAAGGAATTCATGTCGCAATACCTAACAATCCTTTAAATAACTGACTGCTAGGCATTTTAGTGAGTTTGCTTAATCGATAAGGCCGTATTCTTGGTCTAAGATTGTAATGACTTCCGCACGCGGGTCTTGCGGAATAGTTAGCAACTGACCAACTATTTTACTCGCTATACCAACGTAAGTTTCTGATACTAAGATCATCACATCTTGCGGCAGCTTGTATGACTCAGCAAGGGCCTCTCTTTCTGACATGCGATCTTTGTTCAGCAATACA
Organism: Pseudoalteromonas luteoviolacea NCIMB 1942; assembly: GCF_001625595.1. Lineage (GTDB taxonomy): Bacteria > Pseudomonadota > Gammaproteobacteria > Enterobacterales > Alteromonadaceae > Pseudoalteromonas > Pseudoalteromonas luteoviolacea_A. The sequence continues at coordinate 3,858 of NZ_AUXT01000171.1, read as the reverse complement.
TCGCTATCTGGAACGTTGTTAATTAGCAATTGACGGAAACCCTCTTTAGAGTTTTCGACAATTTTGCCATCTCGGTATGCAGGTCCATCCCAAATACGAGATGAATCAGGCGTACCAACTTCATCAATATAAATAAGGCGCGAAGAGCCATCAGCATCTTCTACATAACCAAATTCAAACTTCGTATCAACGAAGATTTGGTCTAATTTGCTCAGCTGCGCCGAAATTAAATCAAATCCTTCGCTGAGTAGTTGCTCATAGCGGGCAACGTCATCTTCAGATTTAAAGTTAAACGCCTCTAAGTTATCTGTGATATTGCTGCGGGTGATGTTTACATCATCCACTTCTGGTACCCCGTCAACGCCAGAGATAATTCCTTTCGTAGATGGCGTGATAAGTACATCATTCAGCTTCTGATGTGCTTCAAGGCCTTCAGGTAAGTTAATACCACAAAACTCTCGCACACCTTTGCTGTAATCGCGCCACATGCTGCCTGTAATATATTGACGAGCAATCGCTTCTACACGCACTGTACTTGCTTTTCTCACAATCCAAATATAAGGGTGAGGGATATCAACTATATGATTTCCAGCAAGGCCAGCTTCATCAAATAATTTAAACCAATGAGCGGCCACACTATTTAATGCTATGCCTTTTCCTGGCACACCGTTTAATCCATTTTCACCTTGCCAAATACAATCGAACGCTGAAATACGATCTGAAATAACCATGATCGCAAGCTCAGTTCCCTTTGGAACATCATAGCCTTTTTCTTCGATTAATCTGGCGCTGTCTTGGTCGGTTAACCAGTAAACCGAACGTACTTTACCACTGTGAACTGCACCTTTGGTGCGTATTGGTAGATCGTCATTGACGTCTAAAACTTTGTAGCTACTCATTGTATCTCCATAGAGAACGGCTGCGTCTTGCTAAAGGACGCAAAATACAGAGGGGGTTAGAGGGGTGTATAATAGTCGAGCGCAACAAAAATCACAATTGTTTACCGCATTACAACGCAAACCGAGCGAAACTTAGTTTAGCAAGGCTCTGTTCTGAGATACCATAATTAAAACTCGGTACAAAGAGATGTTTAAATGATCCAAATTTCAGATCTGACTTTCAGCTGGCCGGGCCAGCCTCTAGCTACGCTGCATATTAGTAACTTGTACATAGCAAAAGGAGAAAAACTATTTCTTCACGGCCCAAGTGGGAGTGGAAAATCCACATTGCTGGGTCTTTTAGCTGGGATTCAAACTGCGCAACAAGGTAGCATCACAATATTGGGGCAAGACTTAGGTCAGCTCAGTGACGCCAAACGAGATAAATTCAGAGCGGACCACATTGGTACCATATTCCAAAATTTCAATTTACTTCCCTACTTGAGTCCCGTTGAAAACGTGATTTTGGGGTGTAACTTTTCAAACCGCAGAGCTGCAAACTTAAATTCCGCAAATAATTCAGCCAATCAACAAGCCGTCACATTACTCGAAGAGCTAGGCATTGATGAACTTTGCCGCAACCGTTCGGTTGGCGAATTAAGTATTGGCCAACAGCAACGTGTTGCTGCTGCTCGTGCATTCATCGGTCAGCCAGAGTTAATTATTGCTGACGAACCTACTTCAGCTTTAGATGCAGACAATAGAGATGTATTTATAAAGCAATTATTTGAACAAGCAGATCACTACCAAGCTACAGTTTTATTTGTCAGCCACGACAGTAGCCTTGCAGATTTATTTGATCGAAAAGTTAGCCTTCAAGAGATCAACGGAGCTTGCCGATGAACCTCATGACTCTCGCATTCAAGAGCATTTTAAATCGCAAAGCCAGCGTACTCCTCACCCTATTTACTATTGCCATCAGTGTGATGTTACTTCTTTCAATAGAAAGAGTGCGCCAAGAAGCAAAGCAAAGCTTTAGCAGCACTATATCAGGGACTGATTTAATCGTTGGCGCTCGTACTGGTGACATACAGCTTTTATTATCTAGTGTTTTCAGAATTGGGCATGCAAACAACGGGTTATCATGGCAGAGCTATCAATACATCAAAGAACAACGAGGTGTTGCTTGGACAATCCCTATTAGTCTTGGGGACAGTCATAAAGGGTTTTCGGTACTTGGTAGTGACGAGAACTATTTTCAATATTATCGCTATGGTAAAAAACAAAGCCTAACATTTACCCGTGGCAGAGCTTATCATAATGCACAAGAAGTCGTGATTGGCAGTGAAGTTGCAAAACAGCTCCATTATCATGTTGGGCAGCAGATAGTCGTCGCACACGGAATGGGAAATACCAGCTTTCATCATCACGATGATAACCCCCTCACCATCGTTGGTGTTTTAGAACCTACAGGGACACCTGTTGATAAAACTCTACACGTACCGCTTAAAGCAATAGAGCTTATGCATGGCCCGGCTCACACTACTGGCACACGTATTATAAACAGCAACAAGCATGAGCACGAACACGAACACGAACACGAACACGAACATAGCAAAGACCTGAGTGCTTTAGAAAGTGAACCAGGAGATCTAATTGGCCATCCAAAAACACTCACAGCATTCTTAATGGGTTTTGAATCACCACTCTACACGCTTCAAGTACGCAGAAATATCAATACATATAAACCGGAAGCATTGTCGGCCATCATGCCTGGAGTAACCCTTAGAGAACTTTGGGGGATGTTAGATATTGTTGAAAAGATCCTGTTATTGTTTTCAGTTGTAGTAGTATTAATCAGCTTCTTAGGTATGCTAACAACACTCCTTTCCTCTCTCAGCCAACGTAGAAGAGAGCTCGCGATATTGCGTTCTGTTGGTGCAAGGCCAAGGCATATCTTTTCCTTAATGTGTAGTGAAGCTGTTCTCATTACGGTACTTGGAAGCTTAATTGGGGTGGCTATGTTCTATCTGCTCATGTTTATAGGTCAAGGAATATTGCAGGCACAATTCGGCATTGCGATATCTTTATCTCTACTCAGTTACTATGAACTAATGTTACTTGGCGTTATCATGGTAGCAGGCGCGGTGATAGGCACAATACCAGCTATTCGTGCATATTTTTACTCACTCAATGATGGTATGAGTATCAAACTTTAAGAGGTAATTTATGTTTTCAACTCGACTGCTATCGCAGCTCATATCAATAGCTATGATGATTTTAGTGTCCAGTACAGCCTTTGCGGCTCCTCCAAAAGAAATCTTTTGGGACGACCTCATACCTGCGGGGCATGTTCAAATGAGCAACCAAGAAGCAGCCAGCCATGATAGTGATGATAAAAACTGGGTGCAGCCTGATCTTGATGCGCCCGTTGTGAAAGGCCTTGATGGCACGAGCATTAGCTTACCAGGGTTTGTCGTGCCATTAGAGGGTGACAGTGAAGTTATCACAGAGTTTTTACTTGTGCCTTATTTCGGCGCTTGTATTCATGTGCCACCTCCACCACCGAATCAAATTGTGCACGTTAAAATTAAAAATGGAGTGCCTATCGATAGCCTTTACGATGCTATTACAGTTACTGGCACAATTAAAGTCGAGAGCTTTAAGAATGAACTCGCGCAAGCAGGTTACACAATGCAAGCTGTAGGTGTAGCGCCTTTCGAGCTGTAAACCGCTTAATAGGGAGCGACTGCTCCCTCTAACTTTCCTCAAAATCATCACCACTTTGCCCAACGCACACCTTAATTAAATCCTTTTTGAATACCCCGCTTATATCGTCTTTTATCTTAGCGCCCAAGTAAGGAGCAAAGGATTAGCGACAGCGAACGTAGTGAGCACGCTCTTTTGTGCAAGGGTGACAAGTGTTCGAAGTGAAATTTCGCAGATATCGTTTAAAGGGCTAATACCAATTTCATTAAAT
>NZ_AUXT01000170.1 GCF_001625595.1 Pseudoalteromonas luteoviolacea NCIMB 1942 | reverse complement strand
AAATGTGTTCAAGAGAATGGATTGAAGTGACTTAATATTTAATGAAATTGGTATTAACAACGAATCTCTACAGACATGTATGTCAAGAAACCGTCAGCATTTGACATTAAATGGCATATTTTGATCAAGATCATATGCTGACTACCTTAATTAGTACGAAGATTTTCTTTGCGATACTATACTCGTGAAATGTCACGAGGGGGTATCATGTCTTCTGTTATTAAGCACTTTTTAAATGATCCTAAATTACTGCTCAATGCAGTAGGGGAAGGGATCTATGGTTTCGACTTATCTGGTAATGCTGTATTTATTAATCCCGCAGCTGAAAAAATGACCGGTTGGGAAGCGGGGGAGTTACTGGGTAAAAAAATTCATCAATACCATCATCATAGCCATGCAGATGGTAGCGAATACCCCGCAGATGAGTGCCAAATTTATAAAACCATGTTTGATGGCGAAACACGATATGTTAAAGGTGAAGTGTTTTGGCGAAAGGACGGCACATGCTTTCCCGTTGAGTACACATCGACACCTGTTTTTCGAGATGACCAGATCATCGGTGCTGTGGCTATTTTTCGTGATATATCACAACAGGTAGAGACTGAGCAGGCACTTAGAATTGCGTTGAAACAGGTTCAGAGCTTGTCAGAACAACTCAAAGATGAAAACAGTTATTTACTCTCGGAAATAAATCAAAATTGGCAGGGCTCTGGGCTGGTTGGTGAAAGTCATGTGTTTATCAGAATGCTCGAACAAATAAAGCTGGTTAGTAAAACGGATAGTACAGTTCTGATCCTCGGTGAAAATGGTACAGGTAAAGAGCTAGTTGCTAGAAATTTACACTTTTTAAGCGGACGCTCTGAGATGCCATTTGTACGCGTCAACTGCGCTGCTTTTTCCCCAAGTCTTTTGGAGTCTGAGCTTTTTGGTCATGAAAAAGGAGCGTTCACTGGTGCGCACGATAAGAGGAAAGGGCGTTTTGAGCTAGCTCATAATGGTACTTTGTTCTTGGATGAAATTGGGGAACTTCCACAAGAAGCACAAAGTAAGCTGCTAAGGGTATTGCAAGAGCAAGAGTTTGAGAGAGTCGGTGGCAGTAAAACCATTTCTGTGAACATTCGAGTTATCGCGGCAACGAACCGTGATCTGTGGAAAATGGTCGAAGATGGCGCATTTAGAATGGATTTGTACTACCGTCTTAATGTCTTTCCGATCAAAGTTCCACCATTACGTGAGAGAGTGGAAGACCTGCCAATGCTCTGCGCAAACATGATAAACAAATTGAACGTCCGCCTAGGAAAGCAAATTAAAGGCATTGCCAGACAATCGTTGAAAAAGCTGCAAGCTTACAGTTGGCCAGGTAATATTCGAGAATTGCAGAATGTGTTAGAGCGTGAAGCCATCTTGTCACACAGTCATACGCTGCACTTGTCCCAACCTTTAGATTTAGGTGCGATTGATTCGCATGATGACGATAAGAATCAAAGCTTGGAGGCGGTACAAAAACGTCATATTGCAAAGGTTCTAGCATTATGTGGTTGGAAAATATCAGGAAAGTTCGGTGCAGCAGAAAAGTTAGGTCTTAACGAAAGCACTCTGCGGTCTAAAATGAAAAAGCTCAATATTATCAAAAACCGTGATATTTAACGCTTGCTCGCGATATTTAACGAGTTCTTTGTACGTCAAAAACTATTAATTTAATATAAAACAGTGGCTTAGTAAACTTTCAGTTTGGTCTGAAAGTTGCAAAGTGTTGAGTGTATTTCACTATTGTAAGCAAGTAATATGAAGTTTGATATCAAAGAAGAAGATATGATTATAAAGCCCTATAAGCAAGAGGGCCCAATTTATATCCGTGAGCAAAAAGGCTTTTTCCAAAAAATCCGTCGTTATCTTGGTTGGATCCTTATGTTTGTGTTTGTCGCTATCCCTTGGATACCTTACAAAGGCCAACAAGCCGTTTTATTAGACGTAGCGAGTCAGCAGTTTAGAATTTTCGGTCAGACCTTCCTTCCCCATGACTTTATGATCCTTGCATGGGTCTTTATGGCCGGCGCGTTCGGCCTTTTCTTTGTTACAAATTGGTTAGGTCGTGTTTGGTGTGGTTACACCTGCCCTCAAACGATTTGGATGCTTATGTTTACTTGGGTGGAGCACAAGATAGAGGGAACTAGCAATCAAAGGATAAAGCTAGATAAGTCTGACTGGAGCATCCAAAAAGCAACAAAAAAAGTTGCGAAGCATGTTATTTGGTTAGTTATTTCTGTTTTTACTGCGACTTCATTTATGGTCTATTTTGTGCCTGCTAAAACGTTGTATATAGAAATGTTCACATTGGAGTGGTCGGGGTTAGTAAGCTTTTGGGTATTCTTATTTGCGTTTTGCACGTACGGTAACGCTGGATTCTTACGTGAAAAAATGTGCACTGTCGCTTGTCCGTACTCACGCTTTCAATCGGTTATGTTTGATAAAGACACCTTAGTCGTAGCGTATGACGCGATTAGAGGAGAAAACAGAGGTCGACGTAAACGCAAATCTGATCATAAAGCACAAGGACTTGGCGACTGCGTAGATTGTAATTTATGTGTTGAAGTGTGCCCTGCAGGGATTGATATCCGTAATGGACTGCAGTATGAGTGTATTAATTGTGGGCTTTGTATCGATGCTTGTGACAATACTATGGATAAGTTTGGTTACGCCAAAGGACTAATAAAGTATACCAGCGAAAATCAAACTGCTGGCAAAAAATCGAGCCCATTTAGACTTAAGTTAGTGGGTTATGCTGGTTTGTTTTGTTTGATTATCGTTACCATGGCTATTTGGACGTTCAATCGCACCCCGATTGAAGCGTCAGTAATAAGAGACAGAAATGCACTTTATCGAGTGAATTATGAAGGGCTGGTTGAAAACCCTTACACTTTGAGTGTTATTAACAAAACTCAGCAAATGATGCACTATAGAGTCAGCTTTAGTGGGATAGATAATGCTAAATTAACCGCGCCAGAGCGCATTGAGATTCAAGCAGGTAAGATGTTATTGGTTCCAGTCACTATAGCGGCTGATGGTTATGACCTGAAAGGCAAACGTATTCCAATTACTTTTACGATTTCCGCGAATGAAGATAGCAGCATTTCGATAACGAAAGAGAGCTATTTTTATAAAAACTAGTGTTTTAGTAGAGCACTGGGTTATTCCTCAAGGGCCATTAGGCCCTTTTTTAATTTCTTTCGACATAACCTGTACAATTAGTCAATCGATAGCTGTCAAATCCCCTTTGCTTTGATGTCAGCTTATGGTGGTTGTAAACTCAGCGGGGTTTTGCTCTTTTATTATGGTGATACTATAATCTTCAGCTTTGCCAAACTTGAAATCGCCACATGCTGCAAGTTGTGATTCTCCTTCACGTAGCGTGTTTGATTGAATAACACGCATTCGAGTCGTGTCCGCTAGTGTGCACTATCTGGAATTGTGATATCGGCAAGTATGGGTTCTGGAGAAGACTTGGATAGAGGCTCTGAAAAATAAATAAGTTCGCCTGGATCATCAAAGCTGTTGTTTTGGTTCAAATCAACATACACAGCCCCAATACGCAGAGAAGGGGCCTAACTTACTGCCACGGGTATCCTATTGCAGTTCAAGTCCTTTAGCCGAACCGGCGTAAACTGCAAATGGCTCTAGTTCTGTGTGATCGGTTTACTGCCTTCTATCTGACTGATATGCTTTGCCATTAACGGACACACTTTGTGTATATTGATGGACGTCATTTGTCCTTTTAGCCCCGCAGTAGCTTTGGCTTGATGTGGAGGTAATGGTGACTTGTTGTGAGGCTGAATGGATCAAGCCTTGGTTATCGGTAGCCGTATACCTAACAATGTAAGTACCTGGGAATAAATAGGTATGTCTAACAGAGTCACCTTGTGCATATGGTTTATTATTGTATACACCGTCACCAAAGACCCATAGTGTATAGACAATATTACCATCGCTGTCATTTGCTTGACCTGAGAAATTGGCTGTTAGGTTACCTAGAGTGATGATTGCTTGAGTAATCGTAGCTGATGGATCGTTGTGAGCTGAGGTTCGCAAAGCAGCCATAAAGGTAGCGCGTTCATTATGTACACGTGCGTTTTTATTAGACCAAACATTTAGCCTGTCTCCACAATCACTAATGGCCATAAGTGTGCGACAAGTTTTAGACTCATCACAAAACCCATGGCCAAAAGCACAAGGCGTGGTCGTTGAATCGTTGTCATGCCTTACGCCATAAAAGTGTCCAAGCTCATAACCAAAGGTGTTTTTACTCATTGTAAACAGAGCGATCTCGGCATCCGCTCGCCCAAGGCGAACTGGCATTTTGGTCCGCCAAAAATACCATGATATCTGCTTGGTGTTCATCTCGGATACACTTTAATTTCACGCCAAATACGTTTGGGGCCAGAGGATTATGTTCTGCCAGCCAACTACTGGTATTTTCATGTAATGGTAAGGAATTATCCTCAGACATATCACTGGTTGATACATAGCCAGTTTGATAGGAATGTAACACTCCAACACAGGCGTTAATGCCACTTGCTGCATAGCTGTCGTTAGTGTCTTTTTCCATTAGTGCTATGTTATGCGTCAACGTCGCCAACCCCTGCTGCGAGTAAAAAAGGCGATACCGCTGTGTCCCACTAAACCGTGAGATGAATCACCATGTTCTAGATCTAGTCTATCTGATGTTGAATCAATAGGGGGCGTTGTCTTATGTAAATTTACTTAATTTATAAAATCCATTTTCCGATGGTGTTAATAAGTAGCCTGTATTACCGATATAAATTTTTGCGCTGTAACTGTGATTTGTTTTTATCATTGCCAGCTTGGCGTGCCAATCTGCAGAACGGTCGTTAATGTAGGTTGCTTTAATGTTTTGTACCGTTACTTCTTGTAATTGAATTTGTACAAACTGTCCGTCAATTTTAAGGCTAAGCGAATTTTCCACTTGCAGATTTGCACCTAAAGACTGTTTTGTTTGATCTAATCTAAGATCTGTTTATGCCTTGTATGTGTTGGTTCAGTTGTCGATGATTGTGCGAGATTTGAAATTTCATTTTTGAAGCTCAATTACCTTTCGAATAAATAGGTTCCTGAGCCGAAGCTGAAAACGAAACTGTGATAGCCGTTGCTAGGACTAACTATCTTAATTGGTTTTTATGTTGCACTGTAACTTTGCTTTAACGAGTATGGGTAAAGCAAACATGCCTTACATGTTGTTAAAGAGGTTGTGATAGTCCCATAGGTTCATAGACATACCTCTTGCCTATCACACTTCAATGACAGTTTACAAGGTTTTTGTATGCAATATGTAATATGTAATATGTAATATGTAATATGCATTTAAGGTTTGTACATGGTTTTGTTGAATTTTTATCAACACATTTGGGCGTATGGATTAGGAAATAAAGCTAAGATATTCCTTTTTTATTAACAAAATCAATGTAGTATCAACTTAGGTATTAAAGGGGAAAATGAAAAAAGTTATTAATTTTTTGAGGAAGGCTCAAACGTAAATTAAGGCGCGGGATTAAAATTATCAGTCAGAAAGGGTAGAGGCTGAACAGAAAGCCTTATACTTTTTCATGTCAATTAGAGCAAACTCTAATTGGATTCACTAATAAGTTTCATGAAAAGAAAAGTCCGATATTTGCACCGGACTTATCAGTGACTATTATTCTAACGGGCTTTTATAACCATCAGGCTTGAGTGCTAATACATCGCAATCAAGGCTATCAATGACGTGCTCAGCGGTGTTACCAATTAAAGCAGCGCTAATACCTGTTCGCCCAACTGTGCCAATGACGACCAATTCTGCCGACTTTTTCTGGGCTATTGCTGGTATCACATCTTCGGGTAAACCTTCTTCTACTATACATGTCTCTTTTGCAATATTGAACTCATTGGCAAGTGACCAAGTTTCATCTTCGTGATGTTTCTTGACCGCTTCGCTATATTGAGAAGGGTTAAATTCTGGAATTTCTATTGCAATATTAACCGGTGTTGCTGGGTAGGTATTTACTAAGCTTAAGGATGCATCAGCTAGGTCACAAATAAACAGAGCGTCCTTAATAATTCGCTTATTTAATGTTTGATGTTGTTCATTGTCGCTGACAGCATTGACGGCGGCGATGATCTCTCCATGTTCTGGCCAAGCCTGATCTTTAACAAGTAAAACTGGAGTAGGGCACTTCCTGATTAAGTGCCAGTCAGTAGGTGTGAAAATCACTGATTTCAATGTGTCGTGTTGATGTGTTGATTTAATGACAATATCAAACTGAGCATTTAGCACTTCTTCGATAATTGCTTCGTAGGGTCGATTATGCCACACAACTTTAGCCTTGATATCAAGGCCTACATAATCAGTAATGAGCTCATTGATCCACTCTTCTCTATCTTTAATAACTGCTAACCGCATGGCTTCTCTTTCTTCTTTAGAAAGCATGGTGGTCATTTCATATGAAAAGTCATATATAGATAAAAATGCCGTGATTTGAGCTCTTGTTTTTTTAGCTAGACTGATAGAGCGTTCAAGACTATTTTGCTGCTCTTTAGTTGGGTCAATGACAGTGAGAATACGTTTAATCTTATCCATCGGAGCCTCCTATGGCGCTTGGCTAACCAGTATACTTTGAGTGTAACCGATATAGCCAAGGTATAAAGCTATTTCGATGGTAAAATTGGTTTAGATCAACTACTAATACTAGCTGCACTCGCTAATCCATCGGCTTCGAGAATTGTTATGAATTTCCCTTCCACCTTAATTAATCCTGCTTTTTGGAAGCGGCTTAAGAGTCGGCTGATTGTCTCAACAGTGAGTCCTAAATAGTTGCCGATTTCACCGCGAGTCATCGTAAATCTAAACTCTTTACGAGAGAAACCTCGTTCACCAAAACGGTTGGACAAGTTATAGATGAAAGTTGCGAGCCTCTCTTCAGCGGTTTTTTTGTTAAGTAGCAACAACATTTCTTGGTCATAATTAATTTCGCTACTCATCAAACGCATGATTTGTTGTCGTAACTTAGGAAGTTTACCCGCTAGTTCATCTAATGTATCAAACGGAATTTCACATACCATTGATGTTTCGAGCGCTTGAGCAAAGCTTTGGTGTTGCATTTTATTTATGGCATCAAAGCCAACGAGATCCCCAGCAAGGTGAAAGCCAGTGATTTGTTCGTCGCCTTGTTCTGATAAGGTATAAGATTTAAATGACCCTGACCTGACAGCATAAATAGCTTCAAGCTTAGAGCCCGACTCGAACAAAAAGTCACCTTTGTGCAAAGGCTTTTTACGTTCAATGATTTCATCAAGTTTGTCCATTTCATTCCCATTTAGAGAATAGGGCAAACAAAGCTGACTAATACTGCAGTTTGTACAACTGATCGTACACTGACTTTTGGAGCGATTATTTAAATCCATAATAAATCCATTACTCTTAGACGCACATAAAAAATATTAAATTCAAAAAGTTATTGGTAAATACTAGACAAACTAGAGTACTTTTGATCTCTACCACAAAACTTCCACGATTTAGGCGAATAAAAACTCCTGCTTCCAATCGCCTATTGTATGATTGGTATTATCTTATAATAACCACCATAAAACCAGATTAAAGTACTAATTTGTTACTAGCTATTATAATTAGATACAACCCATACCAAACAAACAAGTTTCCTAAAATTATTCGAGTAACAGGGTGGTTCAGAAAATTGTTTAACACTTGAGCTGACTGGCCCGCTACGATAAGAGCCGGAAAGGTTCCCAATGCAAACGCAACCATTGTAAGCGCACCCAAAAGTGGGCTAGAGGCTTGTAAACTCCAGATTAATGCGCTGTACACTAAACCGCAAGGTAGCCATCCCCACAGAGCACCATATGCTAATGCTTTTTTCTTGGTGTCGATGGGCAATATATATTTGTTTAATTTTACGATTCTTTGCCAAACTACAAAGTTACCTAATTTTTCTAACCAATTTAAGGTCCCCACAAAGCGCATAATATACAGACCGACCAGCAGCATAAAAATACCACTTAAGTATGAGAGTCCGAGCGCGAACGTTGTGTTTTGTTTCGCAAAAGATGTACCAAGTAAAGCTACTAAAGTTCCCGCCGTTGCATAGCTCAAAAGTCTGCCGAAGTTATATAAAAACGCGACCACTAATGGGTGTTGTCTGTCTTGTGCAAGCTGCAGACTAGAGGCGACGCCACCGCACATAGCTAAACAGTGTCCACTACCAGCAAGCCCCATGAAAAATGCGCTAGCCAAGTTAATTTCCATCATTACTCTTTTTGTGCTGCTCTTTGTCATCTTCAAACAGTATGCTGTGAGCCTGCTTGTTTAAATCAGAAAATTGCTCACTTCTTACTGCCCAAAAGAATACGCCAATAGCAATGACGACAAATAGAATCGCTATGGGAATTAATACATAGATAATACTCATAGTTTTAATAACCTCAATGAGTTAGAAATTACTACAATAGAGCTTGCCGACATACCTATTACTGCAAGCCAAGGTGGCACCATCCCCAAGGCGGCCAACGGTAAAATGGAACCGTTGTAGAGTAACGAAATCGTCAAATTCTGCTTGATGATTCGCTTTGTTTTAACCGCAACTGTTTGCAATGTCCGCAGCGAGTTTAAATCACTATTTAACAGTACTACATCGGCTGTATTTTTTGAAATATCGGCACCTGTTTCCATAGCAATTGATAAATGAGCGCTATTGAATACAGGGCTATCGTTTACGCCATCTCCAATCATGGCAACAATATCTTGGTCACGGGACCACTTTTCGACACTGAGCTGCTTGTCTTTGGGTGAACACGCTTGTTTGAATGAATCGAGCCCAAGCTCGTCAGCTAAGTCTTTTGCAGCATTTGAGCTGTCGCCTGTAAGCATATGGCAGGTTAGGTTTTTACTTTGTAAGTAGGCAACAACTTTATGAGCGCTATTTCGAACTTTATCTTGAAGATAAAAGTCAGCAATTGGCTGTTCGTTTATAAAAAGGGTTGCTTGCGCAAATGACGAGTGACTGTTAAACCAATTAGGTTTTCCTATTGCAATCTGCTCGCCATTCATTACACCAGCGACACCAAGGCCTGTTTTTACGGTAGGGGAGGTAATCTCAATGATTTGCGCGTCTTTTTGCGTAAATGCTTTTGCGATAGGGTGCTCTGAGTATCTCTCTAGTGCACTTGCGAATCCGAGAACTTGCTCAGCAGAATAATTCTGAGAGAGGATTGTTGTTTTTACAATTGAAAAACGTCCCTCTGTTAAGGTGCCTGTTTTATCAAAGGCATAACGTGTTACTTTGGGTGTGGTTTCAAGAACATGGCTTTCTTTAATCAAAATTCCTTTTTTGGTGAGGGTCGCAACGGCACACGTAAGTGCCGTTGGTATAGCCAAACTAAGTGCACATGGACAAGTTGCAACAAGCACAGCAATGGTTACCCAAAATGCATGTTCGGGTTCTACGTGATACCACCCAATCGCAGTTATTGAAGCGAAAACCAAAAGGCAAGCGACGAACCACTGCGCTACGTTATCCGTTACTTCAACAATTTTTGGCCTTTTCATCAGCGCATTATGTTGCAGTTTAATGATTTGGTTGAGCAAAGTGTTTTGTCCAACCTTATTGATGCGAACCGTAATAATGCCATCGTGATTTAATGTGCCAGCATATACTTGGTGGCTCTCAAACTTTTTGATGGGCAGATGCTCACCTGTCATCATTGACTCGTCGACGGTACTGTTTCCTTCGACGACTAGACCGTCTGCTGGAATTGCTTCACCAGGCTTTACTAAAATTATGTCATTCAATTGCAGGCTTTTCGCTGCAATTACTTCTTCTTTGTTGCCTAATATTTTTCTTGCGGTGAGCGGCAGCAGTTTTTGTAAATTTGCTGTAAATTCACTGGCTTTCATTCGCGCTCTAAACTCGAGGTACTTACCCAACAGCAATAAAAATGTAAACATGCAAATTGATTCAAAGTAAACCTCACCGACCGACATGACAGTGGCATAGCAGCTCGCGCCGTAAGCGCCAAAAATAGCCAGAGATACAGGTAGGTCCATATTGAGTTGTTTACTTTGCAGACCTTTTACCGCATTGCTCAAAAAGGGTAGAGCAGAGTATAGAATAACCGGTGAAGCTAAAACCAAACTGATCCATCGAAAATACTGTTCAAATCCTTCATCCATGCCAGAAAACATGCCAAAGTACATCGCAAAGGCAAACATCATTACTTGCATAGTCATGAGGCCAGCGACGCCCAGACGTCTCATATAAGCTTTGGCAGCTGCCTGTTTTTGACTTGCTTCTTCATCAGCTTGGAAAGGGTAGGCTTTGTAACCAATCTGCATAAGTGCAGCAATGATTTCACTGAGTTTGGCATTTTTGTCTTGCCACAAAATCATGGCGCGATGCGTTGAGGTATTGACATCTACTCGCTTGACACCTGAGATTGCAAGGAGTTGTTTTTCGATTAGCCAAGCGCATGCGGCACAACTTATACCTTCGACGCTTAATAAAACCTCTTTAAGGTCTCCCTGCTGTTCAACAAAGTCTCTCTGTATATCTTGGTTATCGTAACTCGTTAATTCTTTAAGTTTTTCGGGAACTAATTCTTCGACTTTGCCGTTGGTTTCGGTTCTAAATTTGTAATAATCGCTCATGCCTTGCGCGAGTATAGTGTCTGCGACGGCCTGACACCCTGTGCAACAAACAGGGTTAGAAACACCTTCAAAAATAATTTCGCCAGTAAAGCCTTTCGGTACGGGCTCAAGGCAATGAAAACAACTTTTTGCCATATCGCCTACTTGTACTGCGGTGTGATTGAAATAAGACTCTTAGTGGGCAGTTGTAGATTTTCTTTCATTTTCCAACTTCCATCCATAGGCTCGATAAAGACAGTAAAAGCGCCTTGGTGAGGTTTTTCAAGCAACCCAGTAAACGCACCACTGGCGTTGGCTAAAAGGGTAAGGGAAAAATCGTATTCTTTAATAGTGCGGTGGTAAAAAGAGACTTTAAGCGCGTTTACTTTGCTATGATCACCTTTGGTGAAATTGAAACTTACTCTGTCGTTTTCTACTCGTAAATCTCCGTGCAGATAAAGCGCTTTTGCTTTATTAAATTTGCTCAATTCTAAGTTGATAGCTTTGCCTTTTTTATAATAATCATCAACTACCATATCGGGTCCATTGCCAACGGCAAAACTGACCAAAATAACACACGCTATAATCGTAACAAGCGGGAAAAACATTAAAAACCAAGGCCAAAAATTCTTATACCACGGGGTTGGATTCATAATTGTTCACTACTTTACAATGTTGTTATGTACTTAAAGTACGGTTGTATAAATATTTTAAGTTTGGGTGTTTGCTTATTTTAAAAGTAAGCCTCTGAATACCAGAGGCCTACTAGGTTATATATAATCTAATTATTTGTCTTGTGAAAGGCTGTAGACATATGCAGTCAATAAGTGAACCTTATCTTCTCCTAGTATGTCTTTCCATGCCGGCATCACACCTGCGCGACCGTGACGCACCGACTCTTCAACGGCTCTTTGAGAACCGCCATAAAGCCATATATTGTCAGTTAAGTCTGGCGCACCAAATGGTAAATTATGTGCAACGGAACCTTTGCCGTCCATGCCGTGACATGCGGCACACATTGCAAATTTACTTTTGCCTGCATCGGCGTCTTTTTGATTGACCTTACGGCCTGAAAGACTTAGAACATAGGCTGTCATCTCTTTTACGCCTTGCTCGCCTAGTGCTGCTTCCCAACCAGGCATTGCGGCAACACGACCGTGCAACAGCGTTTCTTTAATTTGGTCTGGGTTGCCACCATATAGCCAGTCTTTGTCCGTTAGGTTAGGGAAGCCCAACCCACCACGTGCATCCGAACCGTGACACTGTGCACAGTTTTGAGCATATAAACGTTGGCCGATTTCAAGTGCTTCGCTATTTTCTGCTAGCGCTAATACGTCTTGCTGAGCAAAAGCTTTGAATATAGGTCCAAATCGCTCGTCTGCGGCTTCAAACTCTTTATCAAGCTGCACCCATATGCCACTTTCTTGTGCATCTAGTACGGCTTGCTTGGACTCTTCCATCGAAGTGACACCTTGGTTTGAACTTGTCCAGCCTAATAAGCCTGCAAAGTTGCCCAAACCTGGGTACATTGCTAAGTAGTAAACTGACCAAACAAAGGTTGCGAAGAACATATAGGTCCACCATTTTGGTAGTGGGTTGTTTAATTCTTCGATGCCGTCAAACTCGTGACCACAGCTTTCGCCTTCTTCGACACCTGTGTAGTTTTTCAGGTTCCAAATAAGCAGGCCAAATATCAGAGCCAGACATGCAAGGGTCAATACGATGACCCAAATACTCCAAAAGCTAGTCATTTTTCAGACTCCTTTTCCTCTTTTGAGATCGTGTTGCCATGTTTAATTTCGTCGTCGAAAATTGCTTTAGCGGCATCGTCAAATCTACTTTTGGTCCGCTTGCTATAAGCCCACACAACAATCACAATGAACAGTACTAAAATTACCAGAGTTAAAATGCCTCTGTATGTGCCATAATCCATAATTTATTACTTCAAATGCGTGCCAAGTTGTTGCAAGTATGCAATGAGTGCTTCCATTTCTGTTTTGCCCTCAACAGCTGCTTTTGCACCTTGAATATCTTCGTCGGTATAAGGAACGCCGAAGTTTTTGAAGACTTCAAGTTTTTTGGCGGTTAATTTACCATCCAGAATGTTCTCTTCGAGCCATGGATAGCCAGGCATATTCGATTCAGGAACTACTGAGCGAGGGTCGATTAAGTGTGCATAATGCCAATCATCAGAATAGCGGCCTCCAACACGGGCTAAATCAGGCCCTGTGCGTTTAGAACCCCATTGAAATGGGTGATCCCAAACAGATTCACCAGCTACTGAATAGTGGCCATAGCGCTCAACTTCATCTCTAAAAGGGCGGATCATCTGAGAGTGGCAGTTATAACAGCCTTCTCTCACATAAATATCTCGTCCTTCCATCTCTAGCGCTGTAAGTGGACGCAAGCCATCAACAGGTTGGGTAGTGTCTTCTTGGAACATCAGAGGTGTAATCTCCACGAGTGCACCAAAGCTGATTGCAAACACTGTTAAAATAGCCATTAAGCCGACATTCTTTTCTACAATTTCATGTTTATTAGTAGAACCATTGCTGCTCATAATCGTTACCCCTTAAGCCATTTGTGTGTTTGCATCGGTAGCTAAAGAGCCACTTTTCGCCGTAACAGTGCGGAACACGTTATAAGCCATAACTAGCATGCCTACGACGATGAACACACCACCTAAGAAGCGCATAACATAGAATGGGTAAGATGCTTCAAGCGACTGTACAAAGCTATACATTAATGTTCCGTCAGAATTAACCGCTCGCCACATAAGACCTTGCATTACACCAGAGATCCACATTGCAACTATGTACAGAACAACGCCCACAGTATGAAGCCAGAAATGCGTATTTACTAACTTAACGCTGTACATGTTTGAGTGTCCAAACAGTGCTGGAATTAGGTGGTAGATTGCGCCAATCGAAATCATAGCAACCCAGCCAAGTGCGCCTGAATGCACGTGACCAACAGTCCAATCAGTGTAGTGAGATAGGGCGTTAACCGATTTGATTGACATCATTGGGCCTTCAAAGGTTGACATGCCGTAGAAAGATAGAGAAACAACCAAGAACCTTAACACAGGATCGGTACGAAGTTTATGCCATGCACCTGACAGAGTCATAATACCGTTAATCATACCGCCCCAAGAAGGTACAAAGAGGATAATTGACATAACCATACCTAAAGACTGGGTCCAATCAGGCAGTGCAGTGTAATGAAGGTGGTGAGGACCTGCCCAAAGATACAGAGATACTAGTGCCCAGAAGTGAACGACAGATAAACGATATGAATATACTGGGCGGCCCGCTTGTTTTGGAACAAAGTAGTACATCATCCCCAAAAAGCCTGCTGTAAGTAAGAAGCCTACTGCGTTGTGTCCGTACCACCATTGAACCATGGCGTCTACTGCACCCGCGTAGATAGAGTAAGACTTAGTTAATGAAACGGGAACTGCCATGCTGTTTACAATGTGTAAAACAGCCACCGTAATTATAAATCCAGCATAGAACCAGTTGGCAACGTAAATGTGCGATACTTTACGCTTAATAAGCGTGCCAAAGAAAACCACGGCATATGTTACCCAAACGACAGCAATTGCGATATCAATTGGCCATTCTAGTTCAGCATATTCTTTTGAGCTTGTTATACCCAAAGGAAGAGTAATTGCTGCTGCAACTATGATTGCTTGCCAGCCCCAAAAGGTAAAAGAAGCTAGTTTATCGGAGAATAAACGCGTTTGACATGTGCGTTGAACAACATAATACGATGTTGCAAATAATGCACTTGTACCAAATGCGAAAATAACAGCGTTCGTATGTAACGGACGAAGTCGAGAGTAAGTTAACCATGGAATGTCGAAGTTTAAAGCAGGCCAAGCGAGTTGCGCTGCGATAAAGACACCTACACCCATGCCAACGATGCCCCAAATCACTGTCATAATAGCGAATTGGCGTACAACTTTATAATTGTACTCAGATTGTGATGCTACTGTTTGGCTCATTTTCTGGATTCCGCTGCAGTTAATGCGATTAGAAATGAATAACCTGTAAAACAGGCCCTATTTTTATATTTCAACAGGCTTGCTTTGAGTACGCTAAAGTGACAAAGCAATCCCGAGAAACCCTTATTTTTGCAAGGAAATAATAATTTTTTTGCAAAACAAAAGATACCTAAAACACCCTAAAGCATGACATCAATCAAATTTTCAGTGAGTAGACTGTATGTACAGAGTTTTGCCGCACCAAATCTAGACTCTGCCTAAACTTAACTGGCTCAAATCAATCGAAAAGCGTAACATTGAGCTTACTTACTAAGCCTGATGTCAGTTTAAATTATGCGCTATTTTTCAACATTCGCAGTGGTATTTTTAGTTTCTTTTCTAGTGGCTTGTTCAGACCGAGATATAAGTATACATGAAGTTTCAGAAAAAAGTGAACGTTCAGTTAAAACTAAAAATTGCACGCAGGCAATGCCTTGTGTTTTTCACGACAACATAGAGTTTTGGGTTGAAATTGATAAGCCCCAACCTGAAACATCATTTAAGGTTTTTTTTACTTCACGGCGGCCTATTGATATTAGCAATGCCCATTTGGAAGGCATTTCTATGTATATGGGTAAGATCCCACTGATGTTTGTAGAACAAGGGGATGGACGATGGCAATCTGAGGTAATAGTAGGGTCATGCAATTTGTCTGAAATGGAATGGAAACTCGTGTTGTATGATTCAAATAAAGACAAATTAGAGCTCTCTCCAAGTGTTTATACTTATCAATAACCACTCATCATTCGTTCTACTAAATTTACTAGCCAAGCTCATTAAACACACTATTAATAAAAATTTCATCCCCGTTTAATACTCTACATGTCAAATATCGCCTAGACCTCGTATTAGATGAAATTAACTTTTTAATTACCTTTCAAACTACAAATATCAATAAAATTTAATTTTCATGATTATTTTTTTAGGCGTGTTGCATTTTATTTATAAGTCTGGTCTCATAGGTTTAATATTTTGGGTTTTTTTACACTCTTAGCGCTTGTATTGTTGCGATTTTTGTTTTGTTTGTTGGGTATGTCGTATTTCGGTTTGGCCTGAATACAGTAATTAGGCTAGTCGAGTATAAGCTAAGTACAAAATATCCAACAAAAAATATGAACCATCGCTAGAGTTTTATTCTTTTACAACTACGCTTTATATAACTAAAAGAAAAATGTTGGGCATTTAAGGAGGCCTCAGTGGTGAATAATAAAATTTACCTTACCCCATTAGCTGCATCGCTAGCTTTAACACTTGGTTTAACTGGATGTAGTCTTTTTGACAGTGAAGACGGTGCCTCTACTGTACCAGTCGATCCAGTAACCCCCATAGACCCTACAGATGTAGAAGGTACGGCCACCGCAGAGTTCAATGTTTTTGTTTCGGGCAAAGCGGTTAAAGGAACTATGCGAGGTGCAGAATTAACCGTTAAAGAGCTGAAAGACGGTGAACTAATCGATATTGCTTTTAGGTCTGAGTTAGTGAGTGTCGAAGAAAAGGCTACTTCCTCAACAGAAAGTGAAGCCATCGCAAAAGCAAATACACAAATCATTGCTGGCAGTCCAAGTTCGCTGCAGACTGCTGACGATGGCACCTACGGTTTTTACATTGACCAGAGTTTTAGTGGTGCACTTTATATCACTGTTAAGACAACCAAATCCAGTGGCTCCATTAAATGTGATGCAATTTTAGGGTGTGGTTCTTTTTCAGCTGCTTCTGACCTTGACGTGAACGCCAATTTAAAAGTCGATTTTGATGAATGGTACCAAGATGACTTGACGTTAAATGTCGTGAAGGAAATAACCGCCCAAGCAAGTCAAAAAGCAAAAGGGGCTGAAGGTACAACAAAAGCATACACTGCCAATGCAACAATTTTTACAAGTCTTGCAACGGAGTTGCTGCAAGCGGAGTCTGAAAACGGAAATGCTGTTACCAGCGATGCAATATCAAAAGCGAGTTTAAATACTTTACTCTTGCTATTGGGTCCAGATGCTGCGAAAGAGGCGATTCTCCTTGCGGGTGATATTTCTATTGGAGGAGCAATCGACTTTACAAATGTTGGGCCTGAAGATGTGATTAATGCAGGTACTCTTACCTTAATCAATGTTGCATCGACGATACAGAATATCGCTTCCAATGGCGTTGGTTCTTCTTTAGATTCAGTTATAGGCGTTCTGAAAGAAGGGGTGTCTGGTGGCGCAGTAAAGGGTAGTAGTAACCAAGCTGTTGCAGCGCTTGCCGCAACACTTCAAGAGGAAGTAACGAAAACAGCAACTGTATTTGTGGCCATTGCCAGTGGAGATATTGAAGCGATAAAGAGTGCTTTAAAAGAAATAGCCCCAGAATTGGACGATGATGAAATTTCTGATTTGGCAGATAAAGCAAAAGAAGCGCGAGACAACGCGATTGAAGCCGGTGCAACAGATGAAGCGACTTTGAATGATGCTGCGGAAGACTCTAAAAAAGCTGTTGAAGATCTAGGTTGTACTGGCGATGAGTGTAATGCAGATGATCAAGCACTGATTAACGAAGGGGTTGCTCAGTTAAGCGAAGCACTGACAAATGCTCAGGCTAGATTCGCTGCATTGAATGAACAGTTTGATGGACTAAATACGAGCTTGGCTGCTGTAGTTACTGCGGGTCAAACACTTGATACGCAGGCTCAAAAAGAAGCTTATTTACAATTGGCGGATGGTTTAGTTGTAACGATTACTTCGAGTAATCTCATTTCTGATATTACGAACCTAATCGCACAAGTGACCCTCATTGAGAGCAGTGCAGAGTCATTCTCTTCTATAACGAGTGATGCGCAAGCTGTACTAACTGGTGCGCAAGCACTGTTACAGAGTGCCAACACTGTGAATTCTAATTATACTATTTTGGTGACAAGTGCGAATGAAGAGCTACAAAAGGCACTAAATGCGTTTGACGATGGTGACAATACCGCGAAAATATTAGCTGAAATCGCGCTAGCGAGAATTGTCGAGACTCAAAACAGCTTCAATGCTCAAAATAATACTTTAGATAACACGGTAGAAGATGCAACTAGCCAGTTTGCTGCTGCTACAGACACAAGCTCTCTTGAGGTTGCACTAGCAACAGCACAAAGTGCAGTTGAATTGTTTGGTGAAATAAATAGCGGTGTGGACGGAATTCTTAGTGACATCGCGTTGGCAAAAACGCGAGCTGAAAGTTATGTTTCATCTGCAACAGACTCCCAAAAGGAAGAGGCAGAACAAATTCTTGCAGATGTGCAAGGCATTGAAAGTCAATTTAACTCAAATCTCGCAGCATTTAGAGCGAAAGATCAGTCAATTCGCGCACTACGAACCCAGATTTCGGCAGGGTTTGATGTGGCGAGAGGTAAGGAAGGCACAACCAAACTTACTTCAATTGGGTTTGTTACAAAAGATGGCGCAGATGCAGTCTTTAATGCCGGCGAAGTAGTTTATGATGTAGTAAGAGACATTTGGGAGCAAGACCTTGGTTCTGGGTTTAATACAGGTACAGCGCCAAACTATCCGGCTTGGACGTATACATACGACACAGACGGGTATCGAATTGAATTGAGTAATGCTCAGGAAGGCACTGATATTTCGGCAGTTGCGCAAGTAAACTCAGGTGCCTCCAGTAGGATTATTTTGACTTGGAGCGGTATGTTAAAAGCGGTTGAAGGTCAAACTGTTGAAGTGAAGTCACCAGATTTAGCAGAGTGTGAACGTTGGGCTCTTGGCACGATAGATACACCTAACGCGTCATGTTCAGTAATTTCAATCGACGGCAACATTGCGACGATTGAAGACGCTAAAGATTTTGAGGCGTCCAAAGCTGAAACGTTCAATATCGTTGAGTTTATTGATGGTCAATATGGCTTCAATGGCACAGTGTTTGCTGAGTTGACTTCAGTGGATGCAAATGGCAATCCATCCCCTCTATTTGTTGATGACGCGATTGAAGTTGCAGATGTAAGAATCAACGGCACAACGCAAGACCTAGTAATGGGCCTTGAGCTAGCATTGAGAAATGAAGATGGCGTTGATGAACTGGGTATGGCAAAGGTGACGTTAGATTTGTTTAATGGTTACGCCTTCAATGTCAATCTAGTCGATTCAGATGCTCCGCTTGTAGGTGAGGTCTTAATCAACAATAACTCGTCTCCATTAAAAGTGGGTGATGTACTTGAAATCACCAATGGATTCCGAGTCACGTACATAGACGGTGTTTCAATTGACTACACTGACATTGACTTCTTAGGTCAATCGACCAATCAATAAAAAATAATAACACAGGAAAGGCGGCACAATAGTTCCGCCTTTGTTCTACTTGCTTATGATAAAATACAGCCTTTCTACTATGGCGCTGTGTGCGGCGTTTACTTCCAGTGCGGCAGACCTTGAGCTTCTTCACTCGTTTGAGTCTGAGGTTTATACAGAAGCACAGCCTGTAAAGTCTTTCCTTGATGAATTTAATCACCCGCTAACTTCAGGCGATAGTGCGTTTACTTACAATATTTTTGAACTAGGAGTGAAGTACAAAGGGTTTTCTTTGGGTGCGCAAAGTCGTTACAACTATGTTTTGGAATTCGATCCCGATACTGCACTATTCACTTATTTGGAGAAAAATGATTTATCTTTTGAAAAGAGAAACTATCGATATTTACTCAAAGGTAAGCAGTCTACAACACATGGCGTATTTTTAGCTTATGACATAGAAGCGCTCGGTAATGGGATCACGATTACACCCAAAGTGACATATTACCAAAGTGCACATTTCCAAGACGCCGTCGTCGATGGCAACGTATTCAGTGATGAAATTAAAGGGCAATTACAGACTGAGTACTATTTTTCACGAGATATACTGTTTAAGTCTTTCACTCCTACCGAAAGACCAGATGGAAAAGGGTACTCATTTGATCTTGAAGTTAAATGGCAAGTAAATGATGACCTTAAACTGTCGATAAGAGCAAAAGATTTAATCAATGAAACTAAATATGATGGGGTTGGGTTTGTAAATGGGTTTACAACAGAAGTACCTTTTACAGAGCAAGGAGATAGTATAGTTACTGAGCCATCAGTTCGATTCCAAACCTCTGCTTTTGGCGGTGAAATTGAGTATTCATTTGAACATGATGCTCGCTACTATTTTGATATATCTTACCGATACAACGATCAATTTTCATTTGATGTATTTACCCGAAAGTATAACAGCGACACATTTATTCAAAGCAATGTCCATTATCACTTTAGCGATAATTGGAGCATATTTTCTGGATATGAAACACATTCAAAGGCGGTAGAGCTTGGCATTACAAATAAGTATTTTGGGGTCTCGGTTAAAACGGACAAACTAGATTTAGATGATGCATATTATGCAAAAATTAACTGGTATTTTAAGTTCGCGTTTTAGGGAGTAATTATGAAAAAGTTAAGTGTAATATGCGCTTTGGTTGTCTCTCTAGCTGGTTGCGGTGGAAGTGGTGGTGATGCGCCAAAAGTATTGGATATTGAACCTGGGTTTGGCAATGATGTAAACGCGCAATTAGAAGCTGAAGTAGAGTTTTATTTACCCTCATTTTTAGAGCAAAAAGGTGAATTGGTTATCACTAATCTACAAGATAGCTCTATTTCTAGTCACACAACGGATTCCTTGAGTCAGTTTAGCATCACATTAGCTGTAGGCGGACAGTACCATATTAAATTTGAGCCACAAAACGACCAAATAATGTGTCCTAGAATGCTTGGTTGTGGCAGATCCAAGTTGAATGACCCCAACGATCTAAACGAAAATAATGAAATTGACTTTGGTGAACCAGTCAATGCTAAATTAAACTTAGAACTCATCGCGCTTCCAGTGCCAGGTCTGAATCAGCTTTATTTATCGCCTTATTCGAGCGCAGTTACGTTTAGTAATTATGATAGCCGACCACTATCATTGACAGCAGCGCCGCACTACCATTTAACAATTAACTCTGTGCTACAACGTAGAAAAGCAGAATATGTCGCCAGTGCAATTACTTACGCAGACATCATGCAGCAATACCAATCAGAAATTTCTAACTCGTCACAGTTTGTCGATGCGTTCAACGCAGCCATGTCTGAGGATAACGACATTTGGACTTCGTACTCGGAGTTGGCGAATGAATATCTATCAGACACGCTATTAGGTGAAGACACTAACACTTTATATCGCCAACACGCGGCAAAAACACTTCTCGAGGTTAATGAGTTATTTAGATTGCGACCACTAGATAAAATGCAAAGCTCCATCACGCCTTATAGTAATGAGCTGCTAAGTGAATTAAGAAATGCACTTGGCGTACTTAGGCTTCAAGATGAACAATACAGTGCAGAATTAAAAGAAAAACTTAATGATGTTGAAAACATCGCGAGTGATGATGCACAAGAGGCTTTAGTGACGATCGGAGAGGTGATAGGAGATGTTGTAAAGCACGTATCTCCTGCAGAGGGTTCTGAGGCGGGGCAGTATGAATTAACTGGTTTAGATATTACCTATGAAATACAGTCAGGTTTTCGTTGGAAGGTCACTGGAACTCGTCGTGGCTTCGATGTTAATATTGATGTTAGTGTTCCAGAGTGGCGAATTAGCCCAACCTTAGGAGATAAGGTAGTTGGTACAGGTGGCGGTGTCGTTACCAAAGCAGGCACAAATCTAAACTTTACATTTGAAACTTTTGAAATTGTGTCTAGTAGCAGTTTTGATCCAAACAATGTACAAGAGGTAACTGGTGTAGCGTCAGCTAAAGGTAGCTTAGAGCTGACACAAACGAATGCTGTTTTAACTGGCAAAATTGAGCTTAATGCGATTCGTGAAGCACTGAACATACGTTTAACTAAAACGATAATTCCATATCTGATGGTAGATGGTGTACTAACGACTCCAAATCAAACTACACCGATTAGGCTTTATGCCAGTGAACGGTCTCCGCATGCGTTAACTGAGGAACTTGATCTTACATTTGGAGTACAGTTAGAATTGGCGCTAAATGGTGGTAAAGATCTTCGCATGCAACTGGACGGGGAGCCCAACACTTTTACTAACTTTGGTACGATTGATGTCGCAATGATATTAGGCGGACATGTAAGCGAATTAACAGTAACAAATGTCGGTGGCAATATTAACTTAATCGTTCGCGGTAGAGACGGCTATTGGGTTGATATCAAGAAGAAAGATAAGCTCTATACTGGCGGATTTTATTTTGGTGATAAAACCGTTGGGGATGTTAGGACTATTCGAGGGATCCCTGGAGTGTTGTTTCCAGATGGCAGCTTCGAGTCTTTGTTTTAAATTTAATGAGTAAAAGCAAGAAGGGCCTATTGGCCCTTTTTACTTTTCAGAGGATACAGTGAAGAAAATAGTTGTTATTGAGGCGTTGAAACTCGCCCTAGAAGGTAAGTTGTATGAAGCTAAAGCTGCGGCTGATAGTGCTCGTCAGGATGCTATCCACGAACAGAGCGCCGCAGAAACTCAATATGACTCTTTGAGTATTGAATCGGGTTATTTAGCCGAGGGCCAAAGTGAGAGAGTTGAGCAGGCAATAAGTTCCATAAACGCTTTTAAAGAGGTCTATAGCTTAAATATAACGGAACATGTCGTTGAGGGCGCACTAGTGCGAGTGTCGGACGAAGAAACTGCTGCCTCGAGCTGGTATTTCATTGGACCGACAGAAGGGGGGCTAAAAATTGAGTTCGGGTCAAATCACGTTATGATTTTGACGTTAGCCTCGCCACTGGGACAAGCTATTACGGGTAAAAGCTCAGGTGACGAGGTCGAATTTAATTTTAATGGCCGTATTCAATATCTATGTATTGAAAACATTCTGTAATTACGAAAATAACTTTTTCCTGACGATTTGCCGGTAATTGCTTGGTGTCTGGTTCATGTGCTCTTTAAATGCTCGTGATAATTGACTTTGCGAGCTAAAGCCCACGGTCAGTGCGATGTCTTGAATACTCAAGTTGGTTGAAGACAGTAGATCAGAGGCCTGTTGTATTCTAACCTCTTGTACATAATGAATAGCCGTTTTTCCAGTTGCTGACTTAAAACGCCTATTAAAACTGCGATAGCTCATGTCAAACTGTTCTGCCACATCACTAAGCGAAGAGATTGAGTTTGCGTTATTTTTCAGCCAAAACTGAATTGCAGCGATTTGCTCATCACTATGTCTGTCAACAGCGCCTTCTAAATAACGCTGTTCCTCATACGGCTTTCTGATTTCATGAGAAAAGTTTTGCTGGACGTGATTGGCTGCCTCTTTGCCATAAAACTGACCAATTAGATGTACAATTACGTCAGCCAAGGCATTGAGGCTTGCTACTGTATATATGCGATCGGATTGTGTGATGAAGTAGTCAGGTTTCAGCTGAACATTAGGGTAGCGTTTTGAAAATTGCTTGGCGTAGTGCCAATGTGTCGTAGCAGAATGGCTGTCTAGTACTACTGATTCTGCTAAAAAGCACACTCCAGTGCCCACGCCAATTAAAGTTGCACCGTGATGCCAAGCCTCTGACAGACTCTCTGCAAGCTGAGGGTTATTGGCAACAACGGGTCTTGGATTACGCCAAATGCTCGGTAAAATCACATAATCATACTCCTTCAATGCTTTAAAATTGGACTGTATGTCCATAGAAAGGCCCATTGGTGTTTTTATAACTTCACCTGTCTGGCTTAAACACTCTATGTTAAGCGGCACGAATGAGTCTCGTGAGTGCCGTTTTGCAAATGCTTCGCCAGCGCGGAGCATTTCAATTGGTAAAGTTACGCTAGTGATTAATAATTGTTCATATAATGTTAGTGCTATTCTAATTTGATTCATTATAACTCATCTGACCACTCTATGTTGGCGAAAAAGGCATGATTAATGGCGAAATGTGTGAAGTTATATTATCTACTTCATTCTAGAATTATTGCAACAAATAAGTATTAAACGAGTTATATATGACAGCATTACCTATCATAGTCGGTATGGGCGGTATCAACGCCGCAGGTCGTACATCTTTCCACCAAGGTTACCGAAGAATCATACTTGATAAGCTTGATGATGCTGCGAGAAAGGAAACTTTTCTTGGCCTCGCCACGTTGATGAACTTAGTATCTTTTGAAGAAGGCAAACTAGTAACTCAAGACGGTGAGGTCGTGTGTCCTGAAGATGTTGAGAAAAAATTCGGTGAGCAGATAATTTCTGGCACTTTGATTAGAAAAATAGAAAAAAATCACTTTGATGTGGATGCCACACATTGGCACCAAAAGCTGACGATTACCGCAAATAGTAGTGACGGTATCTCTTTTACTTGTAGAAAACGCGACTTACCGTCACCGGTGCCTAGTAGTTGGGTTGTTGAGGAAATTGAACCAAAAATGGTTAGCGTTAGAGTTCCTGAGCAGCTAGAAATAAAACATGATAGTTATAGGGATAATCCGGTAAAAGCGGCAGGTCAGCTACCGACCGGCTTTGAACCTGCGAAAATGTACAATAGCCGCTATCAGCCAAGAGGCTTGCAAGCTACTATTTTTGCTGCAACCGATGCGATTAAGTCAACAGGCCTAGATTGGGACCAAGTAATTAACAGTGTAAAGCCTGACGAAATTGGGACTTACTCGGCTTCTGTGGCGGGACAAATGGACGCAGAGGGTCTTGGTGGTCTCGTTCGAAACAGATTAAAGGGTGATCGTGTAAGCACAAAGCAGCTAGCTTTGGGCTTAAACACTATGTCTACTGACTTCATCAATGCATATGTTACCGGAAGTGTTGGAACGACTTTTTCTACAACGGGTGCGTGTGCAACATTCTTGTATAATCTAAGAGCCGCTGTAAATGACATTCAAGCTGGGCGTACACGCATTGCAGTTGTTGCGAGTGTAGAATGTGCGTTGACACCAGAAGTCATTGAAGGCTTTGGTAATATGGGCGCATTAGCAAACGAAGAGGGCTTGAAAAAGCTTGATAACTCAGACGTTGCAGATCACCGTAGGACCAGTAGACCGTTTGGTGATAACTGTGGTTTCACAATTGGTGAAGGTGCACAAGTTGCGATTTTAATGGATGACAAGCTAGCACTTGAATTAGGCGCTGAAGTAATGGGTTCGGTCGTGGACGTGTTTGTAAATGCTGATGGTGTTAAAAAATCTATAACAGCGCCAGGGCCAGGTAATTACATTACGATGGCTAAATCCGTTGCGCTTGCACAGCAAATTGTTGGGTCTGAATCCTTACAAAAACGCAGTTTCATCCTAGCACATGGTTCGAGTACTCCACAAAACCGTGTTACTGAATCAGCAATTTATCATAAAGTTGCTGAAGCATTCTCAATTGAAGGATGGAAGTTAGCAGCACCAAAGGCATTTGTAGGTCACACAATCGCTCCAGCTTCTGGTGATCAACTGGCGATGGCATTAGGTGTATTTAGCCATAATATTATGCCGGGCATTACAACTATCGATAAAGTTGCTGATGATGTATGGAATGAGCACCTAGACATCCGAACAGAACACTATGACTGCGGTGAAATGGATGTCGCATTTATTAACTCGAAAGGGTTTGGTGGTAATAATGCGACAGCGACCGTATTCTCACCTAATGTGACTCAAAGTCTATTGAGAAAACGTCATGGAGAAGAAGCGCTTAAATCCTATTCACAAAAGTTGAATCAAACTCTCGTTAATCAGCAAGCTTATAAAGACGCGGCTGATCTTGGTCAATACGAGCTCATTTATCGTTTCGGCAACGGTATGATTGATGAGTCTGGTTTAAAACTTGATCAGGGTGAATTATATATACCAGGATTTGAACAGCCGATATCCCTAAATAATTTGAATCAGTATCAGGATATCAGTAAGTAATTAGAATTAATGTTAAGCAATTAAAGGCGCTAGGGAAAAGCGCCTTTTTTCTGTTTGTAGTTTAACAAATAACACAGCAGCGCAACGACACTCACTTTAAGAAATTTGCATGAAATTCAATGTGGTGTTCGATAAAAGAAGAAATGAAAAAATAACTGTGATCATAACCTTCATGGTTCTGATAATCGACTTCAAAGTTATTAGCACTTGCAGCTTTTACAAAGTTTTCAGGCTTTAACTGTGACTCCAAAAACTGATCTGCGGCACCTTGATCTATCTTGATAGGGAGTTTTCTTTCGTAAGATGATGTTTGCATTAATATAGTAGCATCGTACTCATTCCAAGTAGCAGTATCGCCACCTAGGTAACCTTTAAACGCTTTTTGACCCCAAGGACAGTTAATAGGATTAACGATAGGTGAAAATGCAGATATGCTCTCGTAATCTTGGCTATTTCGCAAACCAATGACTAATGCGCCATGTCCGCCCATTGAGTGCCCACTAATACTTTTTTTGCCGTTTAAAGGGAAGTTGGCTTCAATAAGTGCGGGTAATTCTTTGGTGATGTACTCATACATATTGTAATGGCGACTAAAAGGCGCTTGTGTCGCGTTGATATAGAAGCCAGCTCCTAAACCAAAATCATACGCACCAACACTGTCATCAGCAACATCTTCACCTCTTGGGCTTGTATCAGGTGCGATTATGGCTATACCATGCTCGTTTGCATATTCAAACACGCCGGCTTTTTGCATAAAGTTCTCGTCACTACAGGTTAACCCTGATAACCAATATAAAGAAGGAACCCGTTCACCACTTGCGACTTGCTCAGGTAAAAAAACTGCAAAAGTCATCACGCAATTATTAACGATGCTTGTGTGTTTATAGCGCTTATGCCAACCGCCGAATACTTTGTTTTCGCTGATCAATTCCATACTTACTAATACACCCTTACGTTATTTGGATTGAAGTTTGGTTTATTGGCGGTAGGAAAATCCACCGCCGCTTAGGCATTTAGTAGTGGATGACAGAGCGAATACTTTCGCCTTTGTGCATCAAATCAAATGCCTCATTAATGTCTTCAAGTTTCATTGTGTGCGTAATAAAGTCATTGAGTTTGAATTCGCCATCCATATATCTCTCTACGATTTCAGGCAGCTCAGAGCGACCTTTTACGCCACCAAAAGCACTACCGCGCCAAACGCGGCCTGTCACCAATTGGAAAGGCCTTGTAGAGATTTCTTGCCCAGCACCAGCGACACCAATGATTACCGATTCACCCCAGCCTTTATGACAACACTCAAGTGCGCTTCGCATAACATTAACGTTGCCGATACACTCAAATGAGAAATCAACACCGCCATCTGTCATCTCAACTATGACGTCCTGAATAGGTTTGTCGTAGTCATTCGGGTTGATTAAATCAGTTGCACCTAGCTTTGTGGCTAATTCAAATTTGTCAGTATTGATATCAATACCGATAATACGGCCTGCACCTGCCATCGTAGCGCCGATGATGGCAGACAGACCAATACCGCCTAAGCCAAAAATTGCAACTGTGTCTCCATTTTGCACTTTAGCGGTATTAAGTACAGCACCCATACCTGTTGTGACGCCACAACCGAGCAAGCAAATTTCTTCAAGCGGAGCCTCTTCGTTTACTTTCGCAAGAGAGATCTCTGGCAGTACGGTATACTCTGAGAACGTAGAAGTTCCCATGTAATGGTAGATTGGTTCACCGTCTTTATAGAAGCGTGTTGTACCATCTGGCATTAAACCTTTACCTTGAGTCTCGCGAATTTTTTGACACAAGTTAGTTTTACCTGAAGTACAGAACTTACATTCGCCGCACTCTGGGGTGTAAAGTGGAATAACATGATCGCCAGCTGCTAGACCAGTTACTCCTTCTCCAACAGCTTCGACAATACCAGCGCCTTCATGGCCTAGAATCGCAGGGAATACGCCTTCAGGATCGTCGCCAGAAAGGGTGAAAGCATCTGTATGACAAACGCCAGTAGCGGTAATTTTTACCAACACTTCGCCAGCTTGAGGCATCATTACATCTACTTCTTCAATGCTAAGTGGTTGACCAGGGCCCCATGCAATGGCTGCTTTTGATTTGATAAATTGTCCCATTTCTTTGTTTTCCTACTTTTATAGATGAGCTTAGTATAACCTTTATTGTAAATTTGATAATCTATAAAATAATAAAATACTTTTACGGATATGTAATAATGGACAGATGGGTGGGTATTGATGAATTCGTCGCGGTTGCGGTGTGTGGTTCATTTACTGGGGCCGCAGAACAATTGGATACATCCGTAGCGCAAGTCAGTCGTCGTGTGAAAGCATTAGAGGGAACGTTAGGCTACCAATTATTAAATCGTACGACGCGCAAATTATCTCTAACTACAGAGGGAAACGTTTTTTTATCTCATGCTAAACACTTGCAGCATGTCCTTGATGATGCAACATCTGCACTTCGGCAACGTGATGCGGAACCAGCGGGTAAAATAAAAATAACTGCACCTGTGATGTATGGAGAGCAATACATCATGCCACTCGTTAATAAGTTTATGTCTTTATATCCCAATATTCAGATAGATATGGAGCTAAATAACAATCAGCTTGATTTGATAGAGCAGGGCTTTGATTTTGCAATTAGACTTGGCAACTTAAAGGACTCTTCTTTAAGAGCGAGATTGCTAGCTCACCGGCAAACTTTGGTATGTGGCGCGCCCAAATATTTGCTTAACGTACCTAAATTAGAAAATCTGAATGATTTAGAGCACCATTACTGCTTGTTGGGCAAGTCAAGTGTATGGAGGTTTGTAGATGAAGGGAAAGAGGTGCATTTACATGTTAAAGGTAGACTAAGGTGTAACAGCGGGTGGGCATTAGTGAATGCGGCTGAGCAGGGCCTTGGTTTGGTGCAACTTCCACACTATTACTTAGAGGAAGCAATCGCGAACGGTGCATTGGTAGAGGTCTTACAACAGTTTGAGCCAGAGTCAGAAGGGATCTGGGCGGTATATCCACCCAGAAGGTATTTGCCCACTTCTGTTAGAGAATTACTTGAGTTTCTTGCTAAAGGGTTAGGAAGATACTAACACCCTTTTAACTTAAATTCATAACATCCAACGCTTTGTTTAGTGCTGATTCTCGGCTATGACAAAATGCATCATCGCCTAGCTTTTCACGTACATTAATCTTGTTTAACCTTTCACTCGTTTCCTGATTCGGTGAATAGATAAACACTTGTACGTTTGCATCAACTGCGTCTGAGATAGCGTTTTCAATAGCAAGGCTTACTGTTACGTCCAACATCGCAACGTCACTCAAGTCCAAAACCATCGTTTTATATTCGCTAATCTGCCTATGTTGACGAGCGATAGCTTTTGATACGCTAAAAATCATTGGGCCAGATAAGTAGAAAAATAGTAACTGACCTTGTGCTTTTTCAAGTAGAGATTTCTCATGCGAGGTTAGAGGTACATCCTCGTCAGTATCACTGTCACTGATTGCTTTCACGTGTTGCTCTTGCACACGGCTCAACCTCTCAATCACCATAATATTAGAAATGAAAACACCTAATCCCACAGCAACAATCAAATCAACAAACACGGTTAGTAGCATAACACCATACATGATCGCCATCTGGCTGATACTGATCTTGTGCGCGCGCTGAATAAAGCTCCAATCAAGTATGTTATAACCTACGTATACAGCGATACCTGCTAATACAGCCATTGGAATTGGTTCTGTCAGACTACCAGCTACAAAAACCACGGCCATTAGAATGAGTGCTCTGATAATACCAGCGAGGGGAGATCTTGCACCTACTTGAATGTTTACAACGGTTCCCATTGTTGCACCAGCGCCTGGCAACGCACCAAACAGCCCAGAGATCATATTTGCAATACCTTGGCCACGTAATTCTTTGTCAGAGTCGTGTTCGGTTCTGGTTAAACTGTCTCCAATAACAGCGGTAAGCAGTGTATCTATGCAGCCTAATGTACCAAGTACCAATGCGTCTATTACCATCGAGGTAAATTGGTCAGCAGTAAAAGTTGGCCACACTATCGAAGGTAGTCCGCTTGGGATCTCACCGATGCGATTAATACTGTCTGTATCAAACAATATGATCGAAAGAAGGGTAACTGCAACTAAGGCAACAAGCTGTGCAGGCATATATTGTCGATACTTTTGTGGCAAATAAAACAATATTGCAAGTGTAATTGCACCTAGAAATAATTCTGCAAAGTGCAAATCAAGTATTAAGGTTGGCAGTGCGGACAACGTGCCTAAAACACCACCAGCGGGCGCTTGATGCCCAAGTAATGGTGCAAGTTGCAAAATTATGAGGATCACACCGATGCCAGACATAAACCCTGATATCACGCTGTATGGCATAAGAGTGATGTACTTGCCTAACTTTAGTGTACCCAAAAGTATTTGGAATGCTCCAGCCATCATAACGACTGTAAAGCCCATAGCAAGGCCGCTTTGGGGATATTGAGCCATCATGGTAGTCAGAACAGCTGTCATAATAACAGTCATCGGACCTGTTGGCTCAGAGATTAAGGAGGTTGAACCGCCAAATAAGGCAGCAAAAAGGCCGACGAGAATAGCGCCCCACATTCCTGCTTCTGCACCGGCACCAGAAGCAACCCCGAAGGCAAGGGCAAGAGGGAGAGAAATGATCGCGGTGGTCACACCACCGAATAAATCTCCCTTTAAATTCATATGCTTAAATCTGTCTAGGGATAACATAGAACTTCCATACCGCAAGATTTCACGCATTTTACACTAAATTTAGACATTAAGTAGCGGATAATTAAAAATTTTTTACACAACTAGGTGTGACCGTAAATTCCTATCTGTGTTAGGATTAGCTCCTAGATGAAAATTCAGAATTAAATTTTTAATATGTTTCAATCGGTTAGCTTGTTTGTCGGGCTTAGGTACAGTCGTTCCTCGAAAGGTAACGCTTTTGTTTCTTTTATATCTTTCTTCTCAATTGCAGGTATAGCACTTGGACTTATGTCATTAATAACGGTCAATTCGGTTATGAATGGCTTTGAGCAGAGTTTGAAAAATGCCATGCTAGATTTAATACCGCATGTGCAACTTTCGAAAAAAACACCAGACCAGCCTCGAATAGAAGCTGAGCAGTTTGCAACATTGCCCCGTGTCCAGCATGTTACGCCATACATAACATCGGATGTAATCTTGCAAACAAATAAAGAGCTGGTGGGTGTAAGGTTACAAGGCGCATTCAAAGGTTACCCTAGTACTATTTCTAAGCATGTCGAATCAGGCAGTGTTCAATCCCTAGAAGATTCGCGTTATCAATTGGCCCTGAGTCGTTTTCTGGCAAACAAGCTTGATGTTAGGCTCGGGAGCAAGGTGCGTGTTATTTTTCCTGATATTACGAGCTACACTCCGCTAGGGCGGGTGCCAAAGCAGCGCTTATTTACAGTCGCCGTGATTTATAATTCAGCCAGTGAAGCCGATACTAGCTTAGCGTTTGCCGATGGCGCTAGTTTATTGAAGTTATTAAAGAAAAAGCCAGATGAGTACGATGTAAGTATCACACTTGAAGACGCTTTTTCTGTTGTGCAGTTTAAACAAACTAATCATGCATTGCTCTCTCAGTACGAATATCAAGATTGGCAAGTACAGCAAGGCGCGCTGTTCGCAGCAGTCGCTATGGAGAAGCGTGTGATGTCTTTGCTGCTCGCATTGATCGTCATTGTCGCGGTGTTTAATATCGTTTCAGCTCTTTCCATGATGGTCAGTGAAAAACAAGGAGAGGTAGCAATTTTACAAACTTTAGGGTTTACACCAAGTAGAATCGCTCAAGTATTCATGGTTCAAGGTTTATATAACGGAGTTGTTGGTACTGTAATAGGGTCTGTTTTAGGTATTGCACTTGCGGCCAATATAAATGAAGTGCTGAATTTAGTTGGCTTATCTCTTCTAGGAGGGATGGCGCTGCCTGTTAAGTTTGATTCAGTCAGTCTGTCTTTCATTATTTTTACAAGTTTATTATTAAGTTTTATAGCAACACTTTACCCTGCCAAAAAAGCAGCAAAAGTGATGCCTGCTGAGGTATTAAGATATGAGTGATCCCGTTATTCAGTGTCAAAAATTAAGCAAGTCTTATCAAGAAGCTGGCTCACAGGTTTCAGTATTAAAAGGTGTTGACCTATCGCTGAAACAAGGAGAAACCTTATCTATTGTAGGAAGCTCAGGCTCAGGAAAAAGCACACTGTTGCATATACTGGGGACGCTTGACGGCGCAACAGATGGTAGTTTAAAAATCAAGGGCGTGGCAGTTGACGAGCTTTCGCGGGCTAAGCAAGCTGAATTTCGTAATCGCCATATGGGTTTTATTTATCAATTTCACCATTTGTTAATGGACTTTAGTGCATTGGAAAATGTTGCAATGCCATTGTTGATAGCAGACAAGTCAAAAGCGGAAGCAAATCAAATAGCCACTGAAATGCTAGAAAAAGTAGGCTTAGCACATAGAGTTGACCATCGACCTTCTGAGCTGTCTGGTGGAGAAAGACAACGTGTAGCTATTGCTAGGGCGTTGGTGACTAAGCCTTCTTTGGTACTGGCAGATGAACCTACCGGAAACTTAGACAAACACAATGCGCTTAAAATATATGAGTTATTAAACGAGTTGAATCAAGAGTTTGAAACGAGTTTTGTTGTTGTAACCCATGATTTAGATTTAGCTGAAAAGTTGGGGCGGGTAGTGCAATTAGATGACGGTGTGCTAGTTGATTACCAAGGTGCTAATGGAATGAAGCATGCTTAGTTTATTTTTAAGCAAGCGACTTCGTGAATCAAAAAACCACAGTGGTTTATTTGGCTTTTTAAGTAAAGCTTCTACCATCGGCGTGTTTCTCGGTGTGACAGTCCTGATTGTTGCACTGTCGGTTATAAATGGCTTTGAACACCAACTTAAGGAAAGGCTGTTATCCGTTGTGCCGCATGTTAGTTATCAGGCTCCCTACGATCCAATAGAAAATTGGCCTGAGAAAGTCCAACTGCTAGAAGCACAGCCTGGCGTCAAGGCAGCGGTACCTGAGATAAACCTCACTGCAATGGTCCAGTTTAAAGGTCAATTAAAAGCTGCTCAGCTTAAAGCTATTGACCCTACTACGCACCAAGGTGTATCAAGTATTGGACTTTATATAAAATCGTTTCAGCTTAGCCAATTATCCAGTGAAGAGATTTTGTTAGGCAGAGAAATTGCAAAGCAATTGCAGGTTCAATTTGGCGACAAGGTGACCATATTAATTGCAAACCAACACGCAAAAAATGCTCTTGCTGCACCCAAAAGAGTGTCATTTAGAGTTGCTGGGTTTATAGCTATGGGCGGTGAGGTAGATAGAAACCTCGTGGTGGTCAGTTTGCCAAAGATCCAAAAAGCGTTATCGTTAACAGAAAACACGGTAATAGGATTAAGACTCTCTGTTGATGACGTATTTAATGCACATCCAATTGCTATGAGTGCAGGTAGAGCGCTGCCGGATCTTGTGTATGTTGAGAGTTGGTTTCGTACACAAGGAAGTTTATACCAAGATATTCAAATGGTAAGAACTATCGTATATTTAGTGGTCTTTCTAATCATAGCGGTTGCGAGCTTTAATATCATTTCATCCATGGTGATGGAAGTAAAAGAGAAACAAGCAGATATTGCGATCCTTAAAACCATGGGAATGCAGGATAAAACGATTTTTATGACATTTGCAGTACAAGGGCTGAGTTATGCCATGGTTGGAGCTTTTTTTGGGCTAGCACTCGGCACATTGATCGCGTTAAGTATCACTGATTTGTTCGCTTTGTGGATTTCACTTGATGGTGCTAACCCATTACAGGGCGTTTACTTCATAGAGTTTTTGCCGAGCAAACTCGTGTTTGCTGATATTATCATTGTATTGGTCGCAACGTTAATTATCTCTGTACTGTCGAGCGTGTACCCGGCATGGCAGGCTACTAAAATAGAGCCTGCTCGAGTGTTAGGTGGCGGGTAGTTTAGCTCTCAAAGTGTAAATAGCTGGACTTGTCTTCTAGCACGTATTCAACAAAGGCTTCGATGGGCAAGGGTTTACTGTAATAGTACCCTTGCACGTATTGTACGCCTTTTGCTTTTGCGTATATCATTTGCTCCATGTCTTCTACTCCTTCAGCGACGAGCGGCTTGTCGAGGTTTTTCGCTAATGAAACTATCGAGTTAAAAACTGATTGTAGTTTTCCATCTTTCACGACGTTTGTAACAAATGATCTGTCGATCTTGATTTCATCAAAATTAAGCTTACACAGATAACTTAAGCTAGAGAATCCGGTTCCAAAGTCGTCAATTGAAATTAAAAACCCCTTTGACTGTAATGACACCAATACCTCGTTCACATACGAAAAGTTGTCTATGAGGGCGGATTCTGTCAATTCTAGTTTGATACGTTTTGGGTCAATGTTATGTTCAGCTAACGCGGCGAGTAACTTACTTTCAAATTTAACATCTAGGATTTCTACGACGCTGATATTGATGGCGAACATATAGTGTTTGCAATCAATCCCCTCATTTGTTAGATGTTCAACTGTCTTTCTTATTTGAGTGAGTGTAAAGAGCGTTAATTTGTTAATATCACCCGTACTCTCAGCAATTGGTATAAATTCAGCAGGTGAAATTGGCTTACCTTCCAGTGTCCAGCGCATTAAACATTCAGCCCCGATGAGACATTCAGTTTTGGTGTCATGCAGAGGCTGCAACACAACAGTAAAACTGTTACTTAAATCTTGGTGGAATGAGTCTCTAAGCGCCGTTTCTATTTTGTTTTGGCGTTCAATTTGCCTAGCCAGACCCTCTTGAAACTCAACTAACCTAAGCTTGTCTGATAGAACATCAAATGTCGCCATTTCTGCTTTGTTCAAGCTCAATTCATGGTCATCTACATGACTTTCTTTGTAATAACCTAACGCCACGTTGCTGTAGAAGCTACTGTCGTTAAATTCAAAAGGCTCATTTAGGTGGTTGTATAAAGCTTCAATATTAATAGAGGTGGTGTGGGGGACAAATACACAAAAGCAATCTGAGGAATGTTTCGAAAATATCCCTTGCTCGAAATCTCCCTGAAATCGCGAAAGGACTTCCATAAACACTAAGTTGGCGACACCGATATTCCACACCTCGGATATTCGCTGATAATTGCATATTCGAATGCAGCACATAATGCCATAAGTATCTAGCTCTTGAACCTTGGATACGAACGCTTCTCTATAAAGTAGCCCTGTATGTGGATCTCTAATGGCCAATTGTTTGTTGAGTCTTCTTATTGCAACCAGTTCCTCGATCAGTTCAACTTTCACGAAGGTGTGCGTATTTTTGCGTGTATAATTAAACCTGACCCAATGCACATTGCTGTTGTCAACGCTAACCCCCACCTCCAATTGCTCAAAGCAAGTCTCAAACAATATGTCCTTACCGTCGAGCTCGGTGAACTCTTCGTCAAAAAATTTTAAAGTAGGGCTGTCTACGATATTGTCACCCACATTAAGTTTTATCAGGTCACTTGCTTTGTCAGAAATGCCGGTGATAGTACCGTCTTCTTCATACGCTACATAGATGATGTTGAGCAGCTCAATGAGGCTTTTTTGCATATCTAGCACCTTAGCACTTTTAAAATTTGATACGGAATATTGCTAAGAGAATACACTTTATCAACGGCTCCTCTAGCAATAGCTTCTTTTGGCATACCGAACACAACGCAGCTCGACTCACTTTCTGCGAAGTTGGTTGCGCCAGCTTGTTTCATATCCAACATGCCAGAGGCACCATCATCTCCCATCCCTGTTAAAATGACCCCAATCGCATTTCTGCCGACTGATTGTGCGACAGACCTAAATAGCACATCCACAGAAGGCCTGTGCCTACTGACCAATGGGCCATCCCGTATTTCTAAATAGTAGTCGCTCCCTTGACGTTTTACCAACATATGCTTGCCGCCCGGCGCGATGTACACATGTCCTGATTTCAGGCGCATAGCGGTCTCTCCTTCGACTACAACATGGCGAGTTATGCTGTTTAGCCGCTGTGCAAAAGCATGGGTGAATTTACTAGGCATATGTTGCACGACAACGATAGGCGGGGTTGTTGGCGGTAACAAAGAAAGAAAACCTGTCAAAGCTTCAGTCCCACCTGTTGAAGCACCAACCGCGATGACTTTATCAGAGGTGATAGGGGGTTGGAGTTCGTCTGGGCTTGTAGGAGGTAGCACTTCATCAGCAGTGTGGTTGCGTCTAACAGACTCTTCCGCCAAATAGCGCATCGGTTTGACCTTGGCTTTACCGGCAGCTTTTATTGCATCAACAATCTGAGTTACGCCTTGATTATTTATGAAGTCTGCTAGGCCTTGGGTTGGCTTAGCGATTACATCCACAGCGCCAGAAGCTAGCGCTTCCATTGTTATCTCTGTATTTTTCTGAGTAAGCGCTGAGCACATGATGATAGGGGTGGGCCTTTCTTGCATAATCTTTTTTAAAAATGTGATGCCGTCCATTTTAGGCATTTCGACATCAAGTAAGATGACGTCAGGCCAGTACATTTTCATTTTTCTTTCAGCCAAAATTGGATCCGGTGCTGAGCCAATTAATTTTAACTCTCTATCATGGTTAATGATTTCCCCAACTAGTTGCCTCATTACCGCAGAGTCATCAACTATGAACACGCTAATCATAATCGCACCTTTTTATAAATACAGGGCTGAATTAACTCTATGCCAGGACGTTTCTTTCGCAATGATTCAGAATGGCCTAAAAACAATAATCCACCGTGGTTAAGACGATGAATTATGTTGTCGATAATTTTGTTCTGTTTAGCTTCATCAAAGTAAATTAGTACGTTACGTAAAAATATGATGTCAAATGAATAGTCAACAGTTCTGAGTTTTAAAAGGTTATCAACGCAAAAATTGCAATGGCTCCTAATTGATTTATTGACTGTAAAGGTACCTTCGTTTTGTCCTGTCCCTTTAAGGCAATAAGCGCGTCGATACTTTTTTGGAATTTTTTGCACCGTTGATAATGCAAAGCAAGCTTCTTTAGCCATCTCAACAGCTGTTGGTGATATATCTGTGCCTGTTACAGACCAGTTTCCACTATAGAATAAATCATCGAGCACCATTGCAATTGAATAAGCTTCTTCACCAGTTGAAGAAGCTGCACTCCAAGCTCTAAGGGGCACGTTTCTGCTTTTTTTTTGACGAAGGTAGCCGTACATAAATTCGAATTGCACCTGCTCTCTGAAAAAATAGGTTTCATGAGTGGTCATTTTATCGACAAAAACATCGAGTTCGTCCTTTCCTTCAGGACTGATAATGAGTTGATAGTATTTATTAAAAGACGAACATTGGCTTGACCTCAACCTTGAACTCAAACGGCTTGCCATAATGTCTGCCTTGTTGAAGTTCAATCGTATGCCAGTATGTTCATCTAAAACACGGTTTAACTGATTGAACTCAAGTTTGGAAATTGGCATCTAATCTTGTTACCTTTGACAGTAATCGATAAAGAATTGCTCTTGTTCATGCTTAAGTGAAGAGTTAATTTCGTTTACGTTCAAAACCTTAGCAATATCTAACAGGGTAGTTAGCTTGTTATTGATTTTTGCCATTTTCCACTCATAATGACGAGGGATATTCGAACCAAAAGAAGGGGATGACTCGAGGTTACTTAAATCTATAAACTCGATAGAAACCACGCTATTGACAAGCATGCCCAAAGTCATCGACTCTTCTAATGAATGGTCATAGAAATCATATAAGACAATACAGCTATATTTGTCGTATGGTGTGGTTAATTTGAGCCCAAGCCGCCTTTGTAGGTCCAACACAGGGATAACACTGCCACGCACATTGATTACCCCACGAATAACGTCATAACACATGGGGACCATCGTGGTCTCTACTAACTCAATAACCTCTTTGACTGAGTCAATAGGAATGCCAAAATGGTCGTGCCCAACTTTAACGAATAGATATCTCAGTTCATCTTTTTGATGAATATGGGTACTGTCGGGCTGAGAGTCACTCATGATTTACCTCGGCTTCGTCATTTTCACACACTGTGTCGTGCGCTTTTTCATCATCTGTGTCAGTAATATCGTGATCAACTTCTTCACTTAGGTCCGCGTTATTGAGATCTTCAATGAGCTTCATATCATCCAGTGTGAGAATTTTTGAAATGTCCAAAATAGTCATTAATTTGTCAGGCAGCTTTGCTAACCCTAAAACAAATCGACTATGGAATTGGCCGCCAATACTTGGCACTTTGTCTATATCTGCACTGGAGATATCAAGTACTTTTGTCACAATATCCACTTTTAAACCAATGGTTATCTGCTGCTCGTTAAAAAGGCACTCAGCAATGATAATGCATGTTCTATTTGTGAGTTCCTGAGGTTTTTTCCCCAAGCGTAAAGACAAGTCAAATACAGGGATAACTTCACCTCGTAAATTAATGGCACCGATAATGAAATCAGGAGCCATCGGGATCGGATCGACCTCGACATACTCCATAATCTCTTTGACCAACGAAATATTGATAGAGTAGGAAGCATGATTCAGCTCAAAAGCCAGATACTTATCTTTATCGACAAAGCTATTTTGAGTTGCTTGATCAGTCATAGTCGTTACTCGTCAAATGGCGTATAGCCTTCTTCTGGCATTGAGCTTGAAGACTTTCCTTCTTGCACGGAGCGTCTGATCTTCATCATTTGCCTGTCATTGCTCAGCTTAAAGTAGTTGACTGTAGAGCGTATATCACTCGTTTGGTCCTGCACCATTTTAGCTGTTGAAGCGAGCTCTTCGGATGCTGAAGCATTTTGCTGTGCAATCTCATCAAGTTGAGAAACGGTCCTGTTTATTTCTGCAACACTGGTGCTTTGTTCTGTAGATGCTGCCGTGATCTCTTGAACGAGATCTGCTGTTTTACCAATATTCGGCACCATTCGGTCAAGCATACCACCTGCGTGCTGCGCAATTTTCACGCTGTTGTCGGCAAGAGTACTTATATCTTGCGCCGCAACTTGTGAACGCTCGGCTAGCTTTCTAACTTCATCAGCAACCACAGCAAAACCTTTACCGTGTTCACCAGCCCTCGCTGCTTCAATGGCTGCATTCAAAGCCAAAAGGTTCGTTTTATATGCGATGTCCTCGATGATACCTATTTTTTCAGCAATCTGAGTCATTGCTTTGACGGTATCTTTTACTGCACGTCCACCATCGTTAGCTTCGCTACTGGATTGTTTGGCAATGTCGTTGGTGACTTTAGAGTTTTCGGTATTCATCGAAATAGAAGAACTCATTTGCTCTAATGAAGCTGATGTTTCTTCAACACTTGCGGCCAGTTGATTGGACGTAGAGCTGAGCATTCTAGAAGTTGTTCCAACTTCATTAGTGCTATGCGCTATAGACTCAACAGATTCTTGAATGTCCAAAAGTATATTTTGAAGTCGTTCGATAAAGCCGTTAAAGCTGCGCGCGGTTTCGCCTATTTCATCATTGCCAAAATCAGGAATACGACGAGTCAAGTCACCTTCCCCTGAGCGCAAATCTTCTGCGGCTTCAGCTAGCGCATTGATAGGGATTACAATGCCGCGAATTAAGAATGCAGCGGTTGCTGTGGCGAGTATGATGGCAACGACGAGCAAAGCCCAAACCAGAGAGATGCTTTCTCGCGCCGCCGTTACGAGTGCATTTAGAGAGTCGTCACCTTCTTTGATGGCTTCATTAGAAATCTCTTCTAGTAAATCTTCAATTTTGTTAAACACTTCATGTTCTAAGCGGTCAACATCGCTAGATGCTTTAATTTTGTCGCGAGGGTTATACATGGCGAATATTTCTTTGCCGCCGTTGTAGAGCTCAAGATACATTCTTTCTACTTCACTGAGCGCTTTAATTTCAGGAGGTTTTCTTTCTAAAGGTTTCAAATCAGCAAGAAAACCTGTAAATGTTCTGGCATCTTTTTCAAATGCTGCGTCAGCACCAAGTGCACCACGCATGTAGGCGTTGAGAGAACTCATCATATCGCCTTGTTCATCAATAAGTTCTAAGTAATAACGTACGCCGGGGAGGTCATCGTTTACCACTTCATTAAAGTCACCGCTGCTACCAGCATCTGCAACTTCTTCTTCTTTCAAAGTATCTAGCAACTGCTCTAGTGGAATAGCGAACTCTTTGTTGAGATAGTCATATTTGTCTATTGCTTTGGCTTCTAGTAAGGGGTCAAAGCGGTCAAAGATAAGCTCTTGGTTCTCGTTCGCGTATCGACTGACTAACTCCTCTAATTGGCGGACCATGGAGTTGTTTACCGTACCCAACTGCTTTAAATCTTCAAGATAGCGAATAAACTCATTGTAGTTTGACCTAAAGTCTTCACTCTCATCGGACTCTCCGGCGATATATTCAAGGACGTTGCTGTTCATATCACCCAGTTCATCTAGCATGTTTAATGCGTAAATCGTTTCAGGTATATCAACCTTGCCCACATCTACCGCAAACTCTTCAATCTCTCCGTTTTTGAGTTGCACTGACATGGCTATAACTAACAACAATAGTCCCATGGTAAACATCGCAAGAATTATTTTGTTGCGAATGGTGAAGTTCTTAAACATGTTCGTTCTCCGGGCATTGCCTAATGTTTTTTCTCTAATGCTTCATATACTGAAATAGCTGATTTTATTAATGCAGAGACGTCTAAAATGATTGCGACATTACCGCTGCCTAAAATCGTTGCGCCACTAATACATTTGAGTCCTTCGAACAACCTTCCTAGTGGTTTAACAACCGTTTGAAACTCACCTTTCAGCGAGTCTACAACTAACCCTGCGCGCAGTGTGCCAAATTGCACAATGACCAAAGACTCTCGAGTATGGTCAATTTGCTCTTCTATTCCAAATAAGGTGCGTAATCTAATAAATGGGAGCACTTCTGTGCGAAGGTTTATGTAACTTTTGTCTTGAATATCTTGCTC
Source organism: Pseudoalteromonas luteoviolacea NCIMB 1942 (assembly GCF_001625595.1). Lineage (GTDB taxonomy): Bacteria > Pseudomonadota > Gammaproteobacteria > Enterobacterales > Alteromonadaceae > Pseudoalteromonas > Pseudoalteromonas luteoviolacea_A. Next base: position 10,319 of record NZ_AUXT01000170.1, on the reverse strand, counting down.
GGATACCACCTCATGAAGCTCTAGGCATTCGACGACAGTATCTAATGGAATGACATAGTTTTCTCTATGTACTTCAAACATAAAGCCATCAATGATAGAGAGCGTTAGCGGCAGGCGGATCAGAATTGTTGACCCCTCACTTTGAACGCTTTCAACCTCTACACTTCCTCTCAAGCTATCGATGTTTCTTTTGACCACATCCATGCCTACACCGCGCCCTGAAATATTGGTTATGGACTCAGCGGTAGAAAATCCGGGTTCAAAAATAAGCAGGTTGATATCTTTTTCTTGTAAGGTTTGACTTGAAGAAATAAGCCCTCTGTCGATAGCGCGTTTGAGGATTTTTTCTTGGTCCAGTCCTTTTCCATCATCACTGACTTCAATTACAATGGAGCCAGAGTCGTGATAGGCTTTTAAAGTGAGTTGCCCCTGCTCAGGTTTGCCCTGCGCAAGTCGAGTTTCGGGGTCCTCTATACCGTGGTCGATTGCATTTCTTACAATGTGCATAAGAGGATCGCTGACCTTTTCTACGAACGTTTTATCGAGCTCAGTCTCAGCGCCAATAATTGTTAAATCGACCTGTTTCCCTAGTTCATCGGCGATGTCTCTCACCACACGTTTAAACTTATTGAATGTCTCACCAATTTGCACCATTCTGAGCTTGAGTGAGCTGTCACGAATATTTTCGACCAAACGTTCTAGTAACGCCATGGCTTCAATGAGCGTTTCATTCCCTGTTTCGTGAGCAAGTAAATTTGTTCTAGCACCTGTGATAACCATTTCACCAACTTGGTCAATTAGCCGATCCAATTTGAGTGCTTCCACTCTAAGTGTTTTACTTTTATGGATCTTCGATGGAGCAGGTTCTACCGGCCCGTCAGGCTCGGTTGGGACTGGGTCGTTGCTATCTGTTGCTTCGCAATTGAGGAGCTTGACGATATCCGCAAACGAATTATCTGCTTTGCGAAGCGCGTCAGTAATAAAGTCAAAGTCCTGATATTTTTGAATGCTTTGTTTCAATACATCAATGTTGCCTTTAGGAGGCAGCACTGCAATATATGCTTCACTTTGAATAAATTCAAATACATCCAATATTTCATTTTCTGTTTTATCGGAATCAAATGACAAAACAAAAGATAAATAATTTGACTCCGGATCAAAGTGTTGAGGCCCGAACATAGCGTCAACCCAAGTGTTAACTACCAAGTTTGATGTCTCTGAGCCCAAATAATGAATAAACGAGTAGGGATCAAGGCCATTTCTGAGAACATTTTCATTTGGTACAAAAAACAAAATCCATCGCTCGTTATCAAGAGCGCCTTCACTCGAACTATGGGCTGTAGTTTGCTGGTCATTTTGGGTATTTTCGGCGTCTATGTATTTTGAAAAGCAGGACACCAGATTGTTCACTTTGTTTAGCAGTGCTTGGTCTGGCTCTGTTTCAGCAGCAGCTAAAACAATAAGTGATTCAGTGGCATCTCTAGTTTCTAGGTAGAGAGAAGTAAGCTCTTTATCTAGTTGTAAATTGCCATTTCTCGCATCTTCTAAAAGGGTTTCGGCAATATGGGTGAGGGTAACGACATGCTCAAAGTCGAATATTCCAGCACTGCCTTTTATCGTATGAATTGCTCGAAATAGTGCATTGATAATTTCATTAGCATGTTCTTCTGAGGTCTCAGACTCAAGGTCTAGAAGCCCATTTTCCATTTCTTGCAATAACTCTTTCGATTCGGTTACGAAAGTTGCAATCGCCGAAGACAAATCAATAGACATGTTTGCCCCTTAGTTGTTTAGAGTAGGGAAGATCCCTACCCCCAATTTTTTACACCGTGTTTCTATTAGTTCATTGGTAGAGATAGCTTCTATATTTAAGCCAACTTTTTGGCTGTGATAAACGACCCAAATAATCAACTGCAAGCCGGCTGAGTCGATTTCAGTTGTTTCACTGAAGTCGAAAGAGACGCGCTCTTTGTCTGAAATATATGACTTTACTTCGTTAAAGGTTTCCTGAACTTCGTATATAGTTAGTTCAGACGGGAACTTAAAACACTCAGACATACTTAACTCTCTACATCATCAATAACTTTGAAACCGCTTGCAGCATTTGTGCTGGCTTAAAAGGTTTAACCATCCAGGCTTTCGCACCTGCTTTTTTCCCCTCTTCCATCATACTCTGCTGATTTTCTGTTGTGAGCATGATCACGGGTGTGAACTTGTACTGAGGCAACTGTTTTGCTTGCTTTACAAATTCGATACCGTTCATGTTTGGCATGTTTACGTCACTAATAATTAGATGGATTTTATTGCCGTTGAGCTTGGTCAGAGCATCTTTCCCGTCCCGAGCTTCCACAACGTCAAATCCGGCGCCACTGAGCGCGATATTTACGACTTGTCTGAGAGAATCAGAATCATCTACTACTAATATGGTTTTACTCATAATTTCCTCATAAAAAAGTTAAGTCATCGACAGTATCGTCGCCACCGTTTTTTGACAAAATATCTCGTTGCTCATTTGTGGCGGCTGTTTTTCTAAGCTCTTTACTGATCCTTTGGTGATTAAATTTAGCTTTTTTACATTCACGTCTGCTGGTAATAAATTGGTCAATTTCTTCTATCATGAGATTCAGTGCGATGGTCACACTGTCTTGGATCTGATCGACTCTATCCTGGAATTGTAGGTCCACGAGTATTTGCGACACTTTCTCTCTAATATCCAAATTGGATGTGTGTAACTCGGCAGCTTGTGCTTCAACTTGTTGGGAAAGCTCTAACCATTCATCCACAACCTGATTTATTTCTGTGCGGTACTTTTCGGTTAAAGATTGCTTTTTTTCGAGCTCCGCATTCATCATGTCCATAGAGGTTCTCATTGCATTCGCAATACTTTCAATCAACTGCCCAATACGAACACCGGTTTCACCACTGGAGTTGGCGAGAGACCTTACTTCGTCAGCTACCACGGCAAAGCCTCTGCCGTTTTCTCCGGCCCGAGCTGCTTCAATAGAAGCATTAAGTGCGAGTAAATTTGTTTGCTCAGCGATTTTTGAAACATCAATCGACATTGTTTGAAGCTCATTGCTTTTCAATACGAGGTCTTTTATTGTCTCGGTCATTTGAGCTTGAGAATCATTAGTCTGCTCAATGTATTCAAGCACACCATTTAATTTATCTCGGCTTGTTTCAGAAACCTCTTGTAGGCTATTACCATCTTGCGAATTCGTTCTTTCCAATGTTTCTGAGATGTTGGTCACCAACTGCGAAAACTCTCCCGACATATTGACGATGGACGTTTTTGTTTGATCTCTCGCTGTAGTAACTTGTGCGATTAGCTGAGGAATAATGACGCTACTTAGTTGCTCTAAGCATGCTAAGTCGTCTTCTTGATGTTGCTGAGGTTCAAAAGCACTGTTCACAGCATCTGCATTGTGTTCGTTTTTTTCATTCTCTTTGTTAGATAACGCTGTTTTTTGCAATATTAGACCCAGTAAACAAACCGCAGACACAACGATAGTTACAATTAGTGACTCAATAAAGAATAACCCAGTTACCAATGTAAAAATCGGCATAGTATAAGAGACAAACAAGAGCATTTTACTAAATCCTTTGTTGGATTATTTTTAGACTAGTAAAGTATGAATATTGTGCAAACTTTAATTTGTTTTGTGTCTTAGGCGTTTCTTTGTTGCAACGAGTTAACGAAATTAATAGAGTGAGTAAAAAAATTAGAGAAGTAATATCATGAGTGAAAATAAAAACGTCGAGCCAGAGCTAACTGAAGAACAAAAGCAACAAAGATTAGTACAGTGGCAGAGGCAACATTTACAAAATGCCCAGAAGTTTTTGGCAGAAAAAGGAATAATCACGACTAAAGTCGTTGAGAAAGAATGCCGTTTTCTACCGCCGGCAATAGCAATTTGGAAGTTCAAAGACCAAAAAGGGAAGGGGTATTGGGCTATTTCAGGGCAAATGCCAACAGATGCAACGGAAGAGTCCGCAGCAACTAACCCTAGAGATGTATTGAGGTATTTCTCTTTTCAATGGCAGATCAAAGCTGATGGCATCATGGCTTCAGGGGTACGAGACAAGACGCAGTTAGATTTTGCGAACTTGCTTGTTAATCGTGCGCATGCTCTGTATGACCTTTATGAAAGCGATAAACTATGGCCTAGTGAAGCATCGTAAACGGCTCTGAATTTATCATGGAGGCGGGGCATTTAAGCCTTTGTCTAGGAATGCCTGCTTCCATAAATACAGAGCCTTGCTTACTAAACCCAGACTTCAGAAAAGTTGGCACTTCTTCAAGGATACATTGAACAAACACTTCTTTGAGGCCTTTTTGCTGTGCTAAATCAGCTAGGTATCCAATAAGAGATTGGTAAGCCTCACGGTTTCTATGTGCTTTTACAATGGCGATTCTACTAATTAATCCATCACTACACAGTCGTCCGGTACCCACCGCTCGCTGGTTTTCGTCCCTGATAAGAACGTGGTCAGCTGTTCTGTCATGTTGATCAAACTCAACATGCTTAGGAAGATGTAATTCACACACAAAAACACGCTCACGTATTTGGCGCAGCTGTCCCTGAGTCTGTTTCCAACTCACTTTGTCGACGTGATAAATCATGATTACCTCTTAGCGAAAAATCATTCAACACGTCCTGACGAATAAGGGAAGTTTCAACCCCTATTATTATTAGGTGCCACTAGATAATGGCACCTTTATTCTCTGGTTGGCCCTGTAAGTCAGGCATTAAGACCAAGCTTCAATATAATACAGCCCGTCGTTTATAAGCGTAGTTAACGTTTGTTTGAATTCCAAGCAATTTAGAGCTGGTTTTACCTCATTAAATGAAAAAAATGTTTCATCCGTTAACAGTTGTATTTGTTTAAGGTATTTCCCAGGAATGTGGTAAGTTTCGCCGTTGATACTTAGAAGAATTTCATTATTAACGAGTTGGTACATAGCCCTGACTCCACCCGCTCTGTGAATCACATCTTTTTGGTCAATTTCATCTTCTAATAAGTCTGCTACTAGTGCATCGTCAAGAGGGGCGAGATCCATATCGTGTTTGGGCTGACTTAAGAATGTACCTAGCCAATGGGTATACACAGATTCATCATTTATCAGCGAGTTTAGAAGCATTCGAACTCTTTCTTTATCCTCAGGGGTAATTTCCCCAAGCGAGTCTCTTACTTCTATGTTTGCATCGCTATAGCGCAGCTTACCCACTTCTTCATCAATGACATGATCTGCGAAACTACTAATGAGATCTTTTTGGTCAGGCGCTCTAAAGCCCACAGAGTAGTTGAGTGCATTTTCCACTGCATAACCTTCATGTGGGCAGCCAGGTGGAATGTAAAGAATGTCGCCTAGCTCTAATTCGTGGTCAATGATGGCTTCAAATTTTTCTACTTGGAGTAAAGCCTTATCTTTTGCAAATTGTTTTAGGTTTGCATCAGGCAAACCAACACGCCACCTTCTCTTACCTTGCCCTTGAATGATAAACACATCGTATTGATCTAAATGAGGGCCCACACCGCCATGAGGCGTTGAAAAGCTAATCATTAGGTCATCAATGCGCCAGTTCGGAATAAATCGAAAAGGTTCTAATAATTCAGCAGCTACTGGGTGCCAATGATCAACCGCCTGAACGAGCAATGTACTGTGGCTGTCAGTCAGTTTTGAAAAATCCTCAAACGGTCCGTGATGGGCTTGCCAATTCCCTTCGTGATTTGTCACTAAGCGAGATTCAATCGCTTCTTCCATTGCTAACCCTGCAAGTTCCTCTGCTGTTAAAGGGTCCTCAAAGCCAGTAAATCCACCTTTGATTAGTAAAGGCTTTTTTTGCCAATAATGCGTCAAAAACTCTTGATGAGTCATACCATTGATAGACAGCTGATACATATTTTCCCCATAAAAAAAGCGAAAGTAACAAGCTCTGGGCTGTTTCTTTCGCTTAATTATATCTAATTTAGATTAGATTATTTTAGTTCGTCGATGAAAGCTTCAGCACGGCCAATGTAGTTTGCCGGTGTCATTAGCTTCATTTCAGCTTTAGCTGTATCAGGAAGCTCTAGACCATCGATGAAGTCTGCCATAATTTCCTTGTTAACACGCTTACCACGCGTTAATTCTTTCAGCTTCTCATATGGCTTTTCGATGCCATATTTACGCATTACTGTTTGGATTGGCTCTGCTAGTAGCTCCCAGTTATCATCTAGCTCTGCTAGTAGACGGTCGGCATTCACTTCTAACTTGCTGATACCCTTTAGCGTCGCTTGATAAGCAATAAGCGTATAACCCATACCAACGCCAAGGTTACGTAAAACCGTAGAGTCAGTCAGGTCGCGTTGCCATCTTGAAACCGGAAGTTTTTGTGCTAGGTGAGCGAAGATAGCATTTGCTAAGCCTAAGTTCCCTTCAGAGTTTTCGAAATCGATAGGGTTAACCTTGTGCGGCATAGTTGAAGAGCCGATCTCGCCAGCAATAGTTTTTTGTTTGAAGTGGCTTAGTGCAATGTAACCCCAAACGTCACGATCAAAATCTAGCAAGATTGTATTAAATCGAGCGACCGCGTCAAACAACTCTGCAATATAGTCATGTGGTTCGATTTGAGTTGTGAATGCGTTCCAAGTCAAACCAAGGCTAGTGACGAAAGACTCTGAATGGACATGCCAGTCGTACTCAGGGTATGCACTTAGGTGAGCGTTGTAGTTACCTACAGCACCATTGATTTTACCTAATATAGAAACGTTCGCAATTTGCTCACGTTGACGCTGAAGTCGCACATAAACGTTGGCAAATTCTTTACCCATTGTAGAAGGTGAAGCAGGTTGACCGTGGGTACGTGTCATCATTGGTACTGATTTGTACTCAATTGCTTTTTCTTTGATCGCAGCAAGTAGATTGTCGCAGTAAGGCAATAATACTTCGTCACGGGCTTCACTAAGCATTAAACCGTGAGATAGGTTATTGATGTCTTCAGATGTACATGCGAAATGAATGAATTCGTTTACAGCTTGTAACTCTGCATTGTCTGCAACTTTCTCTTTCAGCAAGTATTCAACGGCTTTCACATCGTGGTTAGTCGTACGTTCGATGTCTTTTACTCGTTGCGCATCTTCTTCACTGAAGTTGTCAACGATGCTGTCTAGTAGCGCGTTTGCTTCGTCGCTGAACGCAGGGACTTCTTTGATAGCGTCAGCTTTCGCCAATGCTTGTAACCAGCGAACTTCAACAGTTACTCGGTATTTGATTAGACCGAACTCACTGAAGATGCTTCTCAGTTCTTTGGTTTTGCTACCATAGCGACCATCCACTGGAGAGATAGCGGTTAACGCTGAAAGCTCCATAATTTCTCCTAACTAATTGGTTTTTTTTGAACGATATTTAACTAAACTGTTGTGCTGTGGCAATGATCTTCCTTTTAGAAAAGAAGAAATGACGACGTTTTCCACCTAGCTGTCGCCACAGCACTGCACTTCGGATCCCTGCTAATAATAGTGCACGGATCTTGTGCTGAATATGAGTTTGCTGAAGCAAGTCAGGTTTGCCAAAAACTTGAATTTTTGGTCCCGCTGGGCTGACAACTTGGGTATAGATATCAGCGAAAGCGCCAAGGATTTGCTCGTCATAAACATTAAAATGAAGCGTTTGTCGCTCCACTTGCTCAATACGTTTGGCTAATTCTGAAAACACTTGAGGGTTGGAGGAAAGGGCTCTTTCCAACTGCATCAAACTGCCAACGTATTTAACTATCTCAACATCTTTCTCACCTTCACTTGAAAGTTGAGAAACAAGCGCTTGATAACCACCTTTTAGAGCAAAATGGTCGTCATAGACATCTTCGGGGTTTTCTGGCGCCGTATTTAAAATACTCTGCAAAAAAGTGTGCACTTCATTTTCATTGAAAGTACCGTACCTCGCACACTTTTGTACTAGCTTTGCTATTTGGCAAATTGCGGCAAGAGGAATAACGACTTTTGGCTGCATTATTTAATCACCGATTCTATTATACCGCCACCTAGGCAAGCATCACCTGAATAAAACACCGCTGATTGGCCTGGAGTGACAGCTTTTTGCGGCTCATCAAATAAAACACGAGCCATGCCATCTTGACCAACTAATAACGTACACGGGATATCTTCTTGTCTATATCGCGTCTTAACGGTACAGCGCGCAGTACCTTGTGGTCCTTCTTGGTCAACCCAGTGAAGTTGGTTTGCATTTAACCCATTACTGTATAACCTTGGATGGTCTTTACCTTGGCCTACCACAAGCACATTGCGCTCAATATCTTTATCAACCACATACCAAGGTTCACCTGAGCCTTCTTTCATACCACCTATTAATAGGCCTTTACGCTGACCTAGTGTATGGTACATCAAGCCTTCATGTTCGCCGACGTGGTTACCATCGGTGTCTTCAATCTTACCGGGTTGAGCAGGCAAGAACTTTTGTAAAAAGTCTTTAAATTTGCGTTCACCAATAAAGCAAATACCAGTACTGTCTTTTTTATTATGTGTAATAAGGCCTTGCTCTTGTGCAATGCGACGAACTTCTGGCTTTTCAATTTCACCGATAGGGAAGAGAGTTTGAGCAACATGCTCATGGCTTAAAGTGTATAGGAAGTAACTTTGATCTTTGTTGTTATCCAGGCCTCTCAACATCGCGAATTTACCATCGCGCTCTTCTCTACGTACGTAGTGTCCAGTGGCAATGTAGTCTGCGCCTAGTGCTTCAGCTGCAAACTCTAAAAATGCTTTGAATTTAATTTCCTTGTTACACATGATATCTGGGTTTGGTGTGCGACCCGCACGGTATTCCTCTAAGAAATACTCAAATACGTTGTCCCAGTACTCAGCCGCAAAATTAACGGTGTGTAACTCGATACCAAGCTTATCACAAACCTCTTGAGCATCTTTTAGATCTTCAGCAGCGGCACAGTATTCATCGTTATCGTCTTCTTCCCAGTTTTTCATGAAAAGGCCTTCTACCTGATAGCCTTGTTCTTTTAAAAGATAAGCTGAAACTGAAGAATCCACGCCACCAGACATGCCGACAATGACTTTAATGTTACTGTTATCGCTCATAATATCGCTGTAAATCTATATGAATTTTTGAAAGGCCGTGAGTATAGCATGCAATTGCTCCCCCTCAAAAGCCACACTTTAGACTTTATTTCCTTGTAAAACCCTATATTGTCCGTTATTTAACCCAGATAGCGTGTACTTTCCAATACTATAACGGATCAATCTGAGAGTAGGGTGGCCAATATGTGCCGTCATCCGACGAACTTGCCTATTTCTCCCTTCGGAAATAGTAATGTTCAGCCAAGTGGTAGGAATATTTTTACGTTCTCGTATGGGCGGATTCCTTGGCCATACTTCGGGCTCAGGCATAACTTCTATTTTAGCGGGTTTAGTCATCCCATCTTTTAACTCAACGCCGCTTCGCAATTGATTAAGTACCTCTTCATTTGGTTCTCCCTCAACTTGAACCCAATAAGTCTTGTCGGTGTTTTTCTTTGGTTCTGTGAGTTTATGTTGCAATTTACCGCAATTGGTTAGGAGAAGTAGGCCTTCACTGTCTCGATCTAAACGTCCAGCAGCATACACTGACTTAATATCAATAAAGTCTGCAAGTGTCTTACGATGTTGGTCATCTGTAAATTGACAGAGCACATCAAAAGGCTTGTTAAACAGAACAACCTTTACGTCTTCGGGCTTTACCGGTGGTTTTTGCTTAGCTTGGCGTTTATATCTTATATTTTTGTTGAAAGGTTTTTTACTAGAAGATGGAAAAGGGCGGTTACGATTATTGTTGGTCATCTTGATACTAGGCTGGAACGTTGGAGGCTGAATTTTAGCAAAATTTAGACGCAGACACATCTACCTTAAAAATAAAAAAGGCAGCTTATTGCTTAATGTCGATCAATTTAGACATTATTTGCTCGATCAATTGAACGATTTTTTTATGCTCATATCACAAGCCTTAGATGTCATAAATAGTTAGAAACCTAATCAGGTAGAAACGCTTGCTGGTTTACTCCTTTAGAGTTGATTGAAGAAGCTTACTCTCTTACCGATACTGTCACGCATAGAAAGCGAAATTTGACGTTGGGGTCTATCGCTTGGCTGTTGATAGGCATGGCAATCTACAACGATAAATCCATGGCTGATATCGTTTTAACCTATTGGATATTGTAGATAGAGAAGGCAAACCATTTGTAGCGCCAAGCGCATTAACACAACGACGACAAACGCTAGGGGAAGCCGCAGCAAAAGCGTTATTTCAATGTACTCAGAGACACAGGCAA
>NZ_AUXT01000169.1 GCF_001625595.1 Pseudoalteromonas luteoviolacea NCIMB 1942 | reverse complement strand
CGGAGAGGTGGCCGAGTGGCTGAAGGCGCTCCCCTGCTAAGGGAGTATAGGGTTTGTAGCCCTATCGAGGGTTCGAATCCCTCCCCCTCCGCCAGTTCTTTGTGAAGAAACCGTCCTTTGGACGGTTTTTTTATGCCCAAAATTTGTTACATCATTTGTTTCTTTTCGTACATCAATCATTTTTTTACTGCACTTTTCTCTTTCAATCAACTGGTCAGATGTGTTAACAATAAAAAGATGAACTCGCTTTGGCTTGTGTGATTATGCAGATCCATTTTATTGAAGGTTACATTCAACAAATTTACTTAGTCGAATACTCTGACAAACTCCTGTTGCTTGATGGATGCTGTCGAGCAGATGTAGACACAGTATGTAATTACATTACACATACGCTATCTAGACCTGTGACCGACTTGAGGTTGGTGGTTGTCACCCATATGCACCCCGATCATGCTGGCGGCGCTCATCTTCTGCGAACTATGACCGGCGCACAAATAGCAACAGCCAATATTGCAGGACACTGGTACAGTGGTTTAGATGGCATATTAATGCATTGGTCAGATATGATTTTGGCACTGTGGGTAGCTGGTAGAAAAAACAAAGCAAGAAAAAATATCTGGTATGCCCGCAAGTTAAATGCTGATCATTACCTTGAAGATGCTGAGCCTTTACCTGGCTTCGAAGATTGGCAAGCCAGACATACACCAGGTCATACTGACCGCGACTTGTCTCTTTACCATCAAACGCGTAATTGCATATATGTCGCCGATTTATTCGTCAAAGTTAGAGGAGTTTTCATTCCCCCTTATCCCGTGTTCTACCCTAATCGATATCGAAACTCGTTGGAATTAGTGAAAACACTAAAGCCATGTACCGTTATTTTAGCCCATCAAGGCGAAATAGATTTTCAAGATATAGACTTTGAAAAGTTAGAAAATCAGGCGCCAAGCGTTCCTGTCACGCATTGGCGCTCCGTCAAAGCCAAAACCAAACGCGCATTAGGGTTTGACTAAATAGCCCTCTAATCAACAAAACGCTGCACAATGTCAATAAAGCGCGATACTTGCTCATGGTTATTATAAATGTGTGGCGACACGCGTATGCCGTATTTTCTTACATCAATGGCCACTCCTTGCTCTTTCAAAGCTTGGGTACACACTTGAAGCCGTTTACCCGGATTAATAATGGCAGTTCCCGAACATCTTGACGGATGTTGTGGCGACATACACCAAGGTGATAATGCCTGCCAAATTTCTTCTAGCAAACTTAAGTTATGCGCCCGCACTTTTTCGCTTCCCATTTGGGCAAATGCGTCAATACTATGTCCTGCCAAAATATAGGGCGCTACCGAAGGTGTACCGCCCCAAAAGCGCAATACAGTGTCATGTGGCGCAAAATGATGAATATCGAATTCAAATGGGTTTTGATGAGAAAACCACCCGACATCCTTTGGCTGGCAGTCAAACACCGTCGCAGAGTTCACCCAAAGGTATCCAGCACCAGGACCGCCACATAACCATTTAACACAGGAACCCACCACACAATCAGCCTGCCACTGATGTAAATCAATCGACAAAATACCAGCAGACTGCGCAATATCGACCACAACACGGGCGTTTTTCTGCTTTGCACACGAGATGATATCGCTCACAGGAGCTTGTTGACCGGTGTTAGAGTACACGTGACTAACAAATACTAAATCATAACCAGTGGTTAAGTAACGCTGCCACGTGTCTATACAACTCATGTCTTCTGAGTCGGGTATGAAAGTCAACTCAACGTCTTGAAGTGCTTGTTGTAATACAAAGCCCATACTGGGGAAGTCATGCTCGCTCAGCAGTATCTTCACTTTCTTATTTTGAAAGTCTGGAATGCTCATTAGCCATTTCGTTAACCCACCAGACAAGTTTGTTTGTGGGCAAAACTCGTAGGTACTGCCCCCTAACAAACCAGCAAGAGTAAGCCTAAATCGCTCAACTCCCTCAAGCCACTGAACCCAAGGCTCTTGATTGAGCTGCTGCCAAGGCGCCATAAACTGACGGTTAAAGTCTTCTTGTGCGCTTTTTAGCATCCGTCCCACGGAATGACTGAGTAAATAATCCTGCGAAGGCAAATAAAAGTCATGCGCTTGCATTGTTGCTCCCCTCATGGAGTGCGCTTCTGAGCTGCTGAATATCTGCGAAACGTGTTTCCAAATCACTCCGTCTAGCCGCTGCACGCTTATCTCTTAAAGTCGCTAATTGCTGAAGCAACACTTCAAGCGGTGGTCCACTGGCGGTTACTTTCTCCAAATGATTACTGGCCATATATTTAGCGGGGTGACAAATATACTTCTCCACCAACTGGTTATGATGTTGAATTGCAGTATCGCCATGAAGTTTACAGGCTTGTAAGAACGCTTTTAATGCCTGCTGATACCAAGCTTGGTCACGACAAGTTTGTGCCTCAAGAAATGCATCCATTAAATTAGGCAAACGCATACATTCACGCAATGTCGCCTGATCTTCGGGCATCATATACAGCAACTTTTCCACCAAAATCTGTGCATAATCAACATCATTGGCACGGCATAAGCCGAGCATTAAATCTATGACATTGATACCAGCAAAGTCACCTGCATTTGCCCCGCGATAAACCTCTTTTCCAACTCGGTACGGCTTGTAATAAGGTCTCACAACGTAAAAGAAAGATTCGGTGTCCAATTGCTTGAACAAGGCTTGGTTCGAGGCTATGACATCAAGTAAAGCGCGTTTCACTTCTTCAAATAAGGCTGGCGTCATGGGGTGGGAAATACCCAAAGGCTGAATTTTTGATAATGCTTCTGCTGCACGTTTATAGGCTAAAATGCCTCGAGTATTGTAGTCGATAAATAGTTGTTCAGCGGGGTCACTTGTAAAACGCTTATAAACGCCATTTATTGCGGTATTGTGTGTGGTCAAATGAGCTGTCGCAAACCTCGGAGTTACACCGATGGAAGAACCGATATGCATGGCCAATGCGGATGCAGCCTTAAGTGGTGAGTAGCGCTCCCGACTGGGTTCAGTTATTTCATGACGACGACAGGCGGCCATATACAAGCCAACATTACCCAGTAAATCAAAAGCGTTGTCAAAGCCTTCGTCTGTATTTCCTTCTGCAAGTAGTGCTTCTATGTGCTGCTCGCCTTGCGTTAAAAGTTGCTGTTTAAGTTCTTCACCCGCGCCTTCTACATTAGCGCGATCAGATTGAGTGCGGTAAACCGCTTCGAGCTTATCATTGAGTCCGACAAAATCATTTCTTATCCAGATATCAAAATCTTTTGTTAGTTGCGTCATTGCCAAAATCCTAAAAATTACATCATTGACAGGCTAACAAAAGTAGCCGAGGGATATTTGCCAATTACCTGATAATCGTTAAACTCAATTAGTGAATAACTTATCTTTTAATAAAAAATTTAGCAGATTTAACTAATATGCCCGATATCGATAACAAAGATCGTATTTTACTAAGCGCATTGCAAAATAATGCTCGACTGAGTAACGCCGCACTGGCAGAACAAGCCAGCCTGTCGGATACCCCCTGCTTAAGGCGTGTCAAAAAACTCCAACAAGATGGCGTAATTTTGGGGTATCATGCAGATATCTCGCCGCAAGCGGTCGGCTATTCAGTTTTAGTGTATGCATTTATTCGCCTAACTAAAAACTCAGTACAGGCAGCCGAAAGCTTTGAACAGCATGTGGATGTACTAAAAGAAGTACGAAGTTGCTCTGTCGTATCAGGTAGTCATGATTACTTACTTGAAATCATTGCAGCAGACCTGCCTAGTTACGAACACTTTGTAAAGCATAGTCTCGCTAATTTAGATTACATTGCAGCGGTAGAGTCAACGATTGTTTTAAAGCAGACCTTCAATAAACGTGGAGTGCCACTATGACTTTGAAAGGCAATTAATTCATGCAAGTTCAGTTTCGCTCGCCACTACATAATATAGCCGCTTATGCATTGCTTACTTTGGGCTATTTTGGATTCGGTAAGCTCTTCACGCTATTTGCCTTTCAAGATCAAGTCTTGCCAATTTGGTTGCCAGCAGGCATTGCTTTAGTTGGCTGTTTTTTATGGGGTTGGCGATTTGCCCCTGCAATATTCTGTGCCTCCGTGCTGTTTAATTGGACCACTTATTTTGGTCTGCAATCACCGCTGAATAGTTATGGTGATGTGTTGCAAGTCATGATTGTTGCTTTTGGCGCACTTTGCCAAGGGCTGATCGGTGGTTATTTGATGCGTTTATGGCTTGGCGATCCTCTGTTGATGCGCTCTCGAAAATACATTGCCTATTACGTATTGTTAGTTGGTATCTCTGTCAATCTTGTGTCGGCCAATATCGGCATGTTGTCACTGAGTCTTTTCAACCCACTGTATGCATTTTCACAGCACTGGCAAAACGTTATTGCCTGGTGGCTAGGTGATAGCCTCGGCATATTGATCTTTACGCCGCTGTTACTCATGTTACTTAACATCATGGTATTTACTAAACGGCCATATCAGCATAAGCGGATTATGTTTGCTACCTGTGCAATTTTATTTATGTCAGTGACCGCAACCACATATTTATACAATTTAGGTAACTTAAATGCAGCGAAACGAGAAGCGCAACGCGAGATCAATATCATTGAAAATTTGGTACTGCGCCACGTTAACCTCAGCATGCTTGCAGTGCAAGGTATGGCGGTAAAATTGCAGTCGCTACCTGAGTTTGACCATACACAATTCGATCAAATCGCTGAACAGCAGAGGCAACGCTACCCGTTCTTATTTGCGCTTTCTTGGGGGCAAAGAGCCCATCAGTCACAGACACAGCAAGTGCAGGCCGAGCTCGACACGCTTTACCGTAACGAAGTTAATATTCAAGGGGCTCCGTTGTCCCCTACCGATCCATTAGTGATAGTAAAATACGTGTCGCCTCAGGCTGAAAACTTCACTTCGCTGGGGTTTAATATCTATTCGCGAGCTAACCGAAAAGCCGCCCTAGAAGACCCTGAAATAATTTTACAACCGCGTGCCACCAACATCGTAAAGCTCATCCAAACGACGCCAGCAAAATCTGCGTATGTGTTATTTTCCCCCGTCTTTGAACAAAGTAAAACAAAGCAAGATAGCCATGCCGACATTACAGGTTACGCAATTGGAGTTGTGCAAACGGATGTGCTGTTAAATTCGGTCTTAAAAACGACACTCGCCAGCAATTACGATTTGGCTTTTTATGATGGCAATAGCGACACCCCATTTTATAGTAACCATAACGCCACACAGCGACCTTATAATACCAGTACGCACTACGCCACTCAGATCCAATTTGCAGGACAAACGTGGCGACTCACTCTGGCAATAAAAGACAGCTATATTAGCGAGCTTAACCACCAGCAAACAGTCTGGCTTTTGACTTTGCAACTCAGTATTTGTGCGCTTATTACCTTTATCGTTTTGCTTTATAACTATCAAAACAACGCGCTCAACCACCTCGTTGCACAGCGCACCGAGTCTTTAAATTTTGCACTACAAGATGCGCAACAGGCCAACCAAGCTAAAAGTCGCTTTCTTGCTAACATGAGTCATGAAATCCGCACGCCGCTTAATGCCGTGATAGGGTTTGCATCCTTGACTCGTACTACCGAATCTCCAATCACACTCCAAGGTTATATCGACAATATTAATATGGCAGCCAAAACCCTGCTCGATCTGGTTAATGATATTCTCGACATTACAAAAATTGAGTCAAACAAACTACAAATTGAACAGCACAGTTTTAATCTTCAAGAGTTGCTCAAAAGGTTAGATGGCTTTTTTGCTGTCAGTGCGGCTGAAAAAGGCCTAAATTGGAAATTACACACCAATGTAGAGCATGCACTGTGGTTAAAAGGAGATGAACTGAGAATTGAGCAAATACTTATCAATCTATGCAACAACGCAATCAAATTTACTGAATCTGGCCAAGTTTCCTTGCACTGTGAAATATCCGAAAGTGCCACAGACTACCGCGTCCAGTTTACAGTGGCAGATACAGGGAGCGGTATTGAAACAAGTCAATTAGAGCAAGTCTTCGCCCCGTTCTCTCAAGCTGATAGCTCAACCTCTCGGCGCTTTGGCGGAACAGGGTTAGGACTAGCAATTTGCAAAGAGTTAAGCGGCCTAATGTCAGGTAGTCTCAAAGTTGATAGTACGCCTAATGTAGGCAGTCAGTTTTATTTTAGTCTGCGTTGCCCTTTTGGCGATGCATCAAACACTCAATCACAGCAATATGATTTAGCGCAGATCAAAAACCTCAATATCTTAGTTGCAGAAGACAACCCCGTTAATCAAATCGTGATCAAATCTATGCTTGCGTCATTTAATGTTACGTACCAATTGGTGAGTAATGGCCAGCAGGCCGTTGCTCGCATACAAGAAAATCAGTTTGATCTCGTATTAATGGATTGCCAGATGCCCGTGCTAGATGGCTATCAAGCAACTTCAACATTGCGGCAAACATATGATCAAGATACCTTACCAATCGTGGCACTGACTGCTGATGTAATGCCAGAAGACAAGGCATATGCCATTGCGATTGGTTTTAATAGCCACCTTGCAAAACCCCTTGATCGCGATAAGCTAGGTGCATGTTTAGATCATTACGCAAAATTATGCTCAAAAAATTCATCGGGTTAATCTCTATTCTTTGCACTATCGACGTAGCGGCACACGATTGCACGACCTTGCCAGCAAGTCTTCAGCAATTTGTTGACGGCAAACAAGCTGGTGAATACCGTGTCGCCAACGACGTGGGTGGTGCAACAATTTCGGTGAGTAATGACTTAGCTTTTACACACTATATTGAAAACACCAAAGCTTTGATTGAAGCTCGTAATAAACGCGCATACTTACCTTGCCCACTCCCTCGTTTAACTCAATCTCAAGGCCAAGCAACTAAAGTAGCTGATCACCTTGCGCCCTATGAACTTAAACAAACGAACGATAACAAAGCCATCTTGCTCATTCACGGCTTGACAGACTCACCCTATATATTCAATGCAGTAGCACATGACTTATATAAACAAGGTTTTAATGTGAGAACATTGCTTTTGCCGGGCCACGGTACGGCGGCTGATGATCTGCGTCATGTCAGCAATCAGGATTGGCAACAACATGTGCAATATGCCATAAAGCGTACCGCAGCAGATTTTAAGCAATTTGCCATTATGGGCTTTTCAACGGGTGCAGCCCTTGCAACTATCGAAGTCTCAAAGTCACGGCCAAAAAATCTCGCTGCGCTAGTTTTAGTTGCCCCAGCAACAGAGTCTCACAATAAAAAAAGTTGGCTAGCTCAGTGGGTTGATTGGCTGCCGTTTGTTGATTGGCTGGATAAAGATGCTGACTTAGATTTTGCTAAATATGAGTCTTTTCCGTTAGCTGCGGCAGCACTTGTACATAACGTTATGGTCGAGATGATGAACACCCAAGTACCCAATGACCTGCCAGTTTTGGCCATTATGAGTGATGTCGATGCAACCATCGACAGTCAAGCAACACTCAAGTTGCTCAGTCGTTGGGCTGAAAAACACAGCGCCGAAATAGCGCTCAGACTCTATGCCAATAACCAAGTGGCTGTGAGTGACGGCATCGCTGTGACACAAGTCAGCCAATTAGAAAAGATCAAAGACATGTCACACGTGGGGTTACTAATGCCACCAGAACACCCTTACTACGGCGAAACTGGCCACTACCGCCACTGTGGTAGTTATTTTGAGGATAACAATGCATACGCCGCATGTAAAAACGCGAAAAATGTCTCTTTTGGTGAACATCATGCTGAGAATAAAGCCGCTGATACACCGCTTGCACGTGCAACCTTCAACCCAGATTACACAGGTATGATCACGCAATTAACAGCATTTTTGGACAATCATGTTAGGTAATCAAGCATTCGAACATAGATTTATTGACGCTGTATCTAAGGTGTCTAGGGCCGATTGGCAGCGCCTAGCTGGCGACACGCTGTTTACCAGCTACGAATGGCTCCATGCTTTAGAACAAAGTCAATCAGTAGGGGGGCACACTGGCTGGCAACCTCACCACTTAGTGATTTACAGCAAACATCAACAGCACCCTATCGCAGCCTTGCCAGGCTACATAAAAAGCCATTCTTATGGTGAATACGTGTTTGATTGGGCATGGGCTGAGGCCTATGAGCGCCATAACCTTGAGTATTATCCCAAATGGATTAGTGCCGTGCCATTCACTCCCGTTGTTGGCCCGAGGTTGCTGTGTCAATCTCATTCAAACGCCTTACATCAATATATTTTGGATACGCTAGATCAGGCAGCGACAGAGCATGCTTGGTCTGGCCTGCATATTAACTTTGAGCCAATTACGCAGAGCTGGCCCAAAGGAGAACTGATGGAACGCCACGGAATTCAGTTTCATTGGCACAACCGCAGTTACGCAAACTTCGATGCGTTTTTAGACACCATGAAAGCACGAAAACGCAAAATGATTAAAAAAGAGCGTGCACAG
The DNA here is from genome assembly GCF_001625595.1 of Pseudoalteromonas luteoviolacea NCIMB 1942. Lineage (GTDB taxonomy): Bacteria > Pseudomonadota > Gammaproteobacteria > Enterobacterales > Alteromonadaceae > Pseudoalteromonas > Pseudoalteromonas luteoviolacea_A. Next base: position 64,955 of record NZ_AUXT01000169.1, on the reverse strand, counting down.
ATCAGCAAATCGGATATTCAAGTCAGGTGGCTCAATAAAGCGCAAATAACGCCTGACGTAGTTTATCAGTTTTATCTTTGTTATTGCCGCACCTACCGCAAGCGCTCAGGGCATAACGGTTATTTAACTCAGCAGTTTTTCACCTTACTCTTTGCAAATTTACCAGATAATACCGCTTTGTGCTGCGCATACCGAAACGACGAAAATTACCAAAACAGTGGCTTTATCGCAGCCAGTTTGTACTTACAAGATGGCAATACGTTATACGGACGCTACTGGGGAGCACTTGAAGAAAGCGAACATTTGCACTTTGAGCTGTGTTATTACCAAGGTATAGAAAGAGCCATCAAACACGGGTTGCAACGATTTGATGCAGGTGCACAAGGAGAGCATAAACTGCTCCGTGGTTTCGAGCCGATTTACACTCATTCATTCCATACCTTAACAAACCCATTGTTTAAGCAAGCCGTCGCAGAGTTTATCACTACTGAACGTAACCAACTTGCACACTACTTTCAACAGTGCCAATCATTGTTACCGTTTAAAGAGCAATAAGCGATTATTTGCTGGCATTGCGTGATCATGCACCAATGCCAAACCGGCTTTTTGAGCGAGCTCACAAATCCATTCAAAATCTCTAATACCGCTTTTCGGGTCGCGCATTTTTAAAAAAGCATCAAACTCGGCGTTACTTTGTGAAGTAAAATCACCACGATAATTAAAAGGCCCATAAATAGCTAACTTACCAGTAACGGCTAAATGTGCAGCAACACCTTTAAAAAACTGTTCAACCAGCTTCGCTGATACAATATGCAATGTATTGGCGGTATATATCACTGGGATATTTTCAAGGGGCCAACTTTCAATATTCAGATCCAACTCCAATGGCAATCTCAAATTGGTGAGGTCTGCTTCTTCACACCAGCTCACAATACCACCGTGGTTATGCCGCAAGTCCGAGGTCTGCCAAATTAAAGTCGGCAGCGCTTGTGCAAAATGCACAGCATGCTGCCCTGTACCAGAACCAATTTCCAATACTTGAGTCGCACCAAAAAGAAACGGCGCTAACTTTTGCAATATGGGATCTTTATTATTTTCACACGCTTGAGAGAAAGGTTTTGTCATTTTGCACCTAAATTGATCAATTACGCGCCTAATTGATGCAACTTTCTTGAAGTATTGCAAACTTTAATCGATGAAATTTAATTACTGTGCTGATTAATAAAGAGAAAAAAATTTTGGTATATGGTATGCAAAAAAATGTGTATTGGCTATAAGTACTTAAGCATAGCCCGTTCAAATACCCTAATTGGAGATACCAAAATGAAATGTTCTAAAGTAACACATATGCCCAATTTGAGTTTAGGTCACATTCCTGAGCCCAACACACCAGAATCAGAACCAAATTATCAACAAGAGGTCGCTGATTTACTGAGTAGTAAAGAACAAGAGAAAGAGCAAACCACCGAACAATTCATTCTCGGCTACAACTAGGTAGCCAATACGTCAATACAATCCCTAGAGCAAGGGTTGCTAATCTCCTATTTTAGTGTAATGATAATAATTATCGTTACACTAAAATATAATGCGCTATGGTTACACCTCAAGTCCTTTGTCAGTTTCAGCCCCGCTTAGATACACAATGCCAAAGACCTCATCTTGATGCCCCCGTTCATGTGGCACAATTTATTGAGGACGGTTTTAACTTAGCCAAATGGTACGAGCGAAAACCCTGCGTATTACTACAAGAACTCTATTTACGACGTGTCTTTTTTGAGTTGCTCAACCACATTGCCGACCCTTTGGTCCACCAAAGCTTTAGACAGCAATGCTTTGAACAACTTCACAAACCCCTTCTCGCATTAAAACGATTTTACAAAAAACAACATCGTTCCATGGCACCTTTTTACCGCCTAGAGCGAGAAGCGAGGATCATTAGTCACGAATTCAATCCCTTTAATTAGGAGTCAGTATGACAACTTACCGTACCGCATCTGATAGCATGGGCACTTTAGAAGTACCTGAAACAGCACTATACCAAGCACAGACGCAACGTGCTGTGAATAACTTTCCCGTCAGTGGGCTAACCATGCCAGATAGCTTTATTCGCGCTCTTGCCTATATCAAGCAAGCTGCAGCTGAAGCGAATGCTGAGCTTGGTCACTTAGACAAAGAGAAAGCAAAAGCCATTGCAACAGCCTGCCAAGCACTCATTGACGGTCAGCACCTTGATCAATTTCCTGTAGATGTATTCCAAACAGGTTCTGGCACTAGCTCCAATATGAATGCCAATGAAGTGATCGCAACGCTCGCTAGCCAGCAAAGTGGCTTAACCATTCACCCCAATGATGACGTTAATATGGGACAAAGCTCTAATGACGTTATCCCAACAGCTATTCACGTAAGTAGTGCAACATCGGCCGTTTATGAACTCCTACCGGCATTGAAGCACCTGTCGCAAACAATCGAGAGAAAGAGTAAAGAAGTAGGTCATCACGTTAAAACTGGTCGTACCCACTTAATGGATGCCATGCCAGTGACATTTGCTCAAACACTTAGCAGCTGGCAACAACAAATCGACTCTGCCTATGAAGGCATTTTAGCGGCGCTTGATAAAGTGTATCAGTTAGGCCAAGGCGGCACTGCTGTAGGTACAGGCGTCAATGCAGATAAACAATTTGCTGCAACGTTCAATACATACCTCAGCAGTAATGTGGGTATTCGCTTCAGCCCGAGCCAAAACTTTTTCTACAATATAGGCTCACAGGATGCCATTGTAGCGCTATCTGGCCAATTAAAAACGTTAGCAGTCGCGAATATGAAAATCGCCAATGACTTGCGTTGGATGAATTCGGGTCCACTGGCGGGTTTATCTGAAATTGAGCTACAGGCGCTACAACCGGGTTCATCTATCATGCCTGGGAAAGTAAACCCAGTGATCCCAGAGGCCGCAGCGATGGTAAGTGCGCAAGTCATTGGTAATGATGCAACCATTACTGTTGGCGGGCAGTCGGGTAACTTTGAACTAAATGTGATGCTGCCTGTTATTGCTTTTAATATTTTGCAAAGTATTGAGTTACTTGCAAACATATCCCGTTTGGTGGCGGATAAAGCTATCGCCACATTCAAAGTGAATGAGCAAAGTATCCAACAGGCACTGTCCCGCAATCCAATTTTGGTTACAGCCCTTAATCCTGTGATCGGATACGAAAAAGCGGCTGCCATCGCCAAGTTGGCATATAAAGAAGGACGCCCTATTATTGAAGTTGCAGCAGAACACACGGACCTGAGCGAAGATGAGCTAAAAATCTTGCTTGATCCGCAAAAGCTCACCGAGGGTGGTCTGTAAGTTAAAAGCGCTCTAATCTTATAGAGGGTGTGAACTGCAACTACACAATTGGACTGCTCACTTGACGCTATTCAGCATCAATAAAGGTGAGCAGTGGCCAACTTAACAATTCAGTATTAATTGTGTAGATTTTACTCAGGGTCAGTTCACTTACCCTCAAACGCTTTCACTTGTATCTAAGGAAAAAGCGCGGCACACTGTGAATAAAAAAACAGGATAGATTATGAACGCACTTAAGCTAACACTCGCTAGCCTAGTAATAATATCAGGATGTTCAAGTACGGAAGCCGGCCCAGAGCAAACGCAACCGGAAAAGCCACAACAACAAACGAAAGAAGTTAAAAACACAAAGGCACCTGCAACTTTGCAGACTAAGTCAGCCACTCGCCATGATGCTGGACTCAGTAAGCCTCTTCCAGCTTCAATAGTCACCAAAGCTGAACCAATAGCCAAGTACGATCAAGGCGCAATTGATGAAGCAACACTTAAAAATCAATATGCCTATTTAAAGTTCATTACTAAAGACAAAAGCTGTGATAGCAGTAGTCAATGTCAGGCAATTCCGGTAGGGAGTAGAGCTTGCGGTGGACCATCTAGTTACTTAGTGTTTTCAACCAAAACTGCTGACCAAAAAAAGGTCTATGAATTGGCTAAAAAGTTAACCCACGCAGAGTCACAGTATAACGCCAAAACAGGCATGATCAGTATTTGCGAACATTTACGTCAACCGGCAACGCAATGTATTGAAAATACTTGTGTTAAACTAGAGGGCACAAACAAATCACCAATTAGGGACTATCGATGAAGCGAAAGGCCGGTACGATCTTTGGCATAGCACTTACGCTTTTAGCTGGGTGTGAGACCTCTTACACAGCAACAGAGCAACAGGTTGAGCATGAAGAAGGATCACTCGACCAACTCATTGCGGATAAAGGCTGTGATGCAAGCTTTCAGTGTAAGGTCATTGCCGTCGGTGAGCGATTGACGTGCGGCGGGCCGAGCAAATATTTGGTGTATTCTTCTCGCAACGTGGATGAAGCGCAAGTAGAGCGAGCAGCACAACTAATAACAGCTGAAGAGAAAGCCAGAAATAGAGACGCGATTGCCAGTGATATGTGTGAACCCGTTTTACCTATACAAGCCTTGTGCATCAGCAGTACCTGCCAATCCATTGTGCTCAAATAAGTGAAAAGACAGTAGCTGACTAGCTACTGTCTATCTACCCAGCCAGAAAATAGTTCAGTGCAACCAGTGGCACAACACATACCACACACAATCCCGCAAGCCCCAAATATTTTAAGACCAATCGTTTTTTGATCCAGTAGCAATACATAAAGCGCAGCAAGTAAGTGGAAGCGACCCCAAATAACGCAAAAATCAGTAATAGTGATAACAAGTAAAAAGACACTGACAACTCATAAACTTAGAATCATAAATTTATAATAGCGGCAGTGCCCAAAAAGCGCACCTATTTTAATCTTTGCAATATTGTCAGTGTTTCTCTGTTGGCCGCCAATTACCACTGATTGCTGACAATCACTTTCCCCATCGCTTGACCACTGGCCAGCCTGTCGTGCGCTTTAGCTATCTCAGCAAATGAAAAAGTGCTGTTATCCAGTACAGGGGTTAAGTTTCCAGAATCCACAATATCAGCCATTGCGGCGAGAATTTGATGATGCTCTGCGCGTTTCACGTTATGCAGCATTGGGATCAGCATAAATACCACGTGCAAGGACAAACCTTTAAAATGAGCGACAGACAAATCAATCTCCGCCAATGATACGGTCGTTGCGACTTGGCCATTGAGTGCAGCCGCTTCAAAGGAGTTCAGTAAGTTGCCACCGCCGACTGAGTCATACACCAAATCGAAACCCGCACCTTCGGTGTGCGTCGCTACATAATCAGTGACCGATTCAGTTTGATAGTTAATAGGCGTGGCACCGAGCTGCTTTATCAGCTCAAGCTGTGTATCTTTGCTACCAGTAGCATATACATCTGCACCAAAGTGCTTCGCCAACTGCAATGCTATATGGCCCACTCCTCCTGCTCCACCATGCACCAATACCTTTTGTCCACTCGAGATACCCGCACGTTGCAAGCCTTCGTAAGCCGTGATCCCTACAAGAGGTAATGCCGCAGCTTGCACCATGTTTAAACGCTTAGGTTTGTGGGCAATGAGTTTGGCGTCAGCCACCATGTACTGTGCAAGCGCTCCTTGAAGATCCGCCAAACCTCCTGCACAACCGTAAACTGCATCTCCTACTTGAAAACCGTCTACGTCCGCACCAACAGACTCAACAACACCCGCAAAGTCCATACCCAGAATGGCAGGCAATGCAGGGGAAAGCGGCAACGCAGGACCCATTTCACGGATCATAGTGTCTACAGTATTTACACTACTCGCCATTACTTTTATCAGTACGTGGCCAGCTGTTACTTCAGGTTTTGCTACCTCTGATTCAACAAAAACGTCGCTGCTACCAAATGAATTGATTGTCATTGCTTTCATAATTAAATCCTCACTGATTGAATGGATTTAGTATATTTTTTAACTATAATTTTGATAATATCTACATAATTACAATCAGTTTTAAGATTTTATTGATAATGAATATCGCACATTTAAAGCTATTTACCCGCATTGCCGCTACGCACAATATCAGCCTAGCTGGAAAGGAGCTGGGCTTATCCGCAGCCGTTGCCAGCGCTCACATCAATAAACTCGAAGAAACACTGGGCACTAAGCTGCTGTACAGAACAACACGCAAGGTGTCTTTAACAGAAGAAGGGCTCGTATTTTTACCCCATGCAGAGTCCGTTTTAGAAAATATCGAGAGCGCCAAAGCGGCAATTGGCGCTGGTAGTCACACCCCACAAGGTACCTTACGGATCACCGCTCCTGCTTCTTTCGGGCGCATGCACATTGTGCCAGCGCTGGCAGAGTTTACGCAGATCTACCCAGAGCTAAAGATTGACCTGCGTTTGAGTGATACCATCGTAGACATGGTTGAGGGTGGGTTCGATATAGCTATACGCAATGCCGCACTCAGTGACTCCAGTCTAGTTGCCAGCAAGCTCGCGAGTGATACGCGTATTCTTTGCGCCTCTCCTGATTATATCGCCGAATATGGTATGCCACACTCACCTGAAGAGTTGCAATCACACCCCACTATCAATTTAACCGGCATAGATCATTGGGTGTTTGCCAATTCACCGGGCAATATAAAATTTAAACCTCACAGTGGCGTACAAATTGATAATGGGGAAGCAATAAGAGATGCCTGCATTCGCGGGATGGGTATAACACTTTGCTCTATGTGGTGTGCTTACCAAGCACTGCAGGAAGGAAAGCTTGTTCAAATACTCAAAGACACACCTTTGGTCAACGATACTGCACTTTGGGCCGTTTATCCTAATTCACGCTTATTGGCACCCAAAGTGCGGGTTTTTATTGATTATCTCAAAGCTTACATTGGTGACGTACCTTATTGGGAATAGCCGTTTTAGTTTAATTGCGCCGATAACGATGCCAGCGTCGCTATGAGATCATCAGCTAACACAGGGTCTGACGCGGCGCTGTGTGGCGCACTAAACTGCCCAATGTCATTATCGAAATATAAGCCTCCCGCTTGTGCAAAAGCATCTGAAAGCGCTGCCTCGACTAAAATATCAGCGCCTTGCTGCACGCTACTTCCCTGCATACCATAGGCTTCATGCACCATTTTACTCCCCAAAAATGACTTTGGATTCACCGCAACGATCATTGGCCCACTGTCTTTATATTTCTCGCCAAGGACGCTAGACCACATAGTAAGTGCCAACTTACTTTTTGCGTAAACCGTACCATTGGATAGCGCACTTGGTTTTGTTAATTCAGGTGCACTAAAGGGTGCTTGTGCCGCAGAAGATAGGTTAACAACCCGACCTTGCGGCTCAAGTAATGCAAGCAATTGCGCTGTTAAAATAAAAGGCGCAATCGTGTTGACCATAAAGCGTATATCTAAATTATCTGCGGACACAGTTTGTGCGGTGTTAAAAACACCCGCGTTATTGATCAGGACATCCAAGCTATCGTGATCTAGACGCACCGCTGCAACAAATGACCTCAACTCCTGCGCAATTGATAGATCAGCGCGATAGCGAAACACCACATTTTGGCCAAACTGCTCTGACAATTCACTATAAACCGAGTCCAGTTTACTCTGACTACGACCATGCAATAGCACTCGGTGCCCCATCGATAGTAATGTCCTTGCTGTCGCAAGCCCAATACCATCAGTGGAACCTGTAATTAAAACGGTCTTTTTCATGCTTACCCCTTTGTGTTCGTCATCGTTACCATGAGCCGTACTTAGTAAGATTACCAGCAACGCTTTTCTTGATAAGGGCTTTTGCAATCAAATCAGTTTCAATATATTTTTGATAATAAATATTTAAAGCACATTATTTTCAATAAAACTACTCAGATAAAGCCAGTGTACTGGGTTGAGATATGCTCTTTTGCCTAATAATCACTTCCACAATGACCAAGTTAATCACCATGGCGATGAGTCGATCATAGTTATGATGAAATGCCAGTAGGGTTTCATAAACACCTTCCCACGCGCTAAACACAAGCTGTAACAAAGCTCCTGTAAATAAAGGGGTAATTGCTGCTAAAGCAAGGGCTGCAGCCCGTATCATCCATTTTTTATGCTGTGTAATACGTCCTTTTTTTACATGTGCGATGGCTGCACAAAAAGCGCCACAAATCGCCACGCTCATGATCAACAGCGACACAAAACGCCCACCCAGTTCATTGGGTGTAAGCATCAAATGCATCCAAACTCCTGAAATAGCCATGACACAGCCTGAGACTACAACCAGTTGGCCACCAACTTTATGTAACGTAGGCCGACACACTCTCATGCGGGGTGAAAACTGCCAAGGCATCATCAAAAAGAAGAGCGCCCCAGCCGATGCATGCGTTAGTATCGCTGCTGGAGTTGCAAAGTACTGAGCATTGATAACATCCGATGCCCCTGCCACAGCACCGCTGCCTAGTAAGACTAAGGCAACGATAAAAATAGCAGGGATACCAGGTATCGCCGTTATTAATAATAACCCGCTCACCACGGGCCAGTTGAATTTAATCACCTGTTTAGTATGCTGAATTTGTGCTGCCATTGATTACTCTCTTTGGGTTTGCTAAATCGTGCATCCACTATGTCGCAAACCAGAAAAAGTCTCGTCCAGCCTTATTGGCGAGGACACTTTTCATCTGAAAAGCACCTGAAATAAGCGTCTTAAATAATACTAGGGCTTTGTAAATAAAGCTTACTTTAAATATATAAACAAAATCACGGAGCCAACAGATGAGTGATCAGCCGATTCTCTTTTCTCTCAATATTGCGACGCTGTGCATCATCCTCTTTAGCACCCATCAACTGGTTTTGCGCGCACATGGCAAACAAGTGTATTGGCCTTTGGCGCTGTGCTTAATGTCGATTGGCGTGGTCAATTGCATGCCATCAATCCAGCAGCTGGTACCTCAGTTTCAAGTGTTCAGTCTCATTCTGTCGTTACCAGCTCTACTGTTAATTGCGCCTTGTTTATGGCTATACACTAAGGGACTAACCAACCAAGTACCCTGGCAACTTGAACTCAGGGATAGTCGGCATTTGGTGCCTGCGGCTTTTGGTGGGTTTATTGCCTTAGTTGCGTTTTGCTTACCAACACAATACTTACATGCAGTATTAGTTACAGAAGAACTCAGTGTTGTTGAAAAAGCGCCTAACCTTATCCGCAATATCATTTATGGCTTACTGATATCTGCATTTTTGAGCGTATTAGGCTGGGTATTACAGTCTACTTGGTACGCCTACAAAATCGTTGTGAGACTAAGAATTTACCGTACACAACTTCAGGATGTGTTTGCCTCAACCGAACAAAAAGAACTACGTTGGTTAAACTGGCTACTGATTATCGTAGGTGGGGCATGGGTATTTACCGCGGTTAACTTGGTTCTCGACAACCTCTTTAGCCCGATACACTATGATGCACAGTTATATGCATTGATGGTTTTTGTGGTGATATATAGTCTAGCACTTTGGGGGCTAAGACAAAAACCAGGATTCGCAGAACTTTATGGCTCAGCGCCTTGTGCCGACACAAACGCGTTCGAATTTGTCTCTGTCAATGAAGCAACAGATAACAAGGAACAAAAATACCAACGCAGTGCACTGAGTACAAATCAAGCGGCCAACATTGCAAAAAAAATAGCACAGGCCATGAAGGAGGACCAACTTTACCTTGATGCCGCTTTATCATTGCCAAAGCTCGCAGCACATATACACACGTCACCCAACTATATATCGCAAACATTAAACGAAACTCTGGGAGTGCGTTTTTTTGACTTCGTAAATAAATACCGTGTTATTGCAGCGCAGGAATATTTACAAACAACAGATAAGACAATCCTTGATGTCGCCATGGCAGTGGGTTTTAACTCCAAGTCTGCATTTTATACTGCCTTTAAAAAGCATACTGATCTCACACCTAGTCAATACAAAAAACGGCATCACGCAGCGAGTACTAAGGTATAACAGCTCAGTTTTGCCATGCATGTTCACAATGCAATAGTGCCATTGTTCCCCCCCTTTCACCTTAAAATATAAAATAGCTTCTTACTATCAGCTAAAATTGAAAAAATAAAAATATTTATTCACTACATGATGGTTAGACCACTTGCAACAAAAAAGAGATAAAGTAAATCCACCTTTCCATCACTTATATTTCATTTTTTTATAAAAAATAATAGCTTATTACCCAACTAAATTAGTAACAACCTGTTACCTTTAAAAATAGTAAAACAATCCACTTTTATTAATAAGCTCATCTACCTCATCAAAACTATATTAAACAACCAGATATCATATTTAGTAAAATAAAACCTTGAAACCGTCATTTAAATTACCTCACAAACCAAATAAGAATAACAATCAACCTCAATATCATAATCATACCTTTATCTGAAACGCAGACGATACCTAGACATAGGTCTAATACTTTGATCTTAACTATCGATCAAATACTCTTAAAACAGCAATCCTTTTGCATTAACAGCTGTCCGTTTAAAAAACTTGAATAACCAAAAAGGAATTACATATGTCTGCAAATAACATTAATCAAAAAGCTGAGCTTGATGCGTTCTTAACCGAATTAGAAAATCATAAAATATTTAAAAACAAGTACTTTTTACACTTAGCAGAAAATAAATGGAGCCCTGAAAGTTATGCATTATTTAGGGCCAACTTCTTTTATCGCACTGAGTTAACGGTAAAAGGAATTGCGCATGTTTGTGCAAGAGCTGCAGAAGTCAATGACATGGATACATTAATCTTATTCTCTTATATTCTTGGTGAAGAGACAGGCATGGGTAATAAAGCCCACTGCCACGAAGTATTCATGGAAAATGCATTAAATTTATTTGGTGGTATGGAGTTTGATTTACACCCTTTAAAGGTCATAGATGCAAAGAATAGCCGTTATATTTTACCTGAAACACTGGCCTATCGAGAGCGAGTAACATCACTTATTTCAAATAGTTACCAGAGAATGCTAGGTGTTGCTATGGCTCTTGAAACCCATGCTGATCACATGCTCACAGCCTTTAGGGAAGGGTTCCGTTTAACCCGTGAGCATCTAGATAAAGAGCAGTACCTAAACAAGGTGGAAATCTATTTTAATGCTCATGTAGACAATGGGGTGGAAGAGCGTCACGCAGAAGATGCCCGCCAATGTGTCATCAATAATTGTCAATCACAGAGCGATCTCAATGAAATTATGTTTGGTGCCAACGAAATGCTCAAAGTACAAGAAGAGATGTGGGAAGCGATGTTTGAAAAGACTTTGCAATTAGAGGCCCAAGAGCAGGGAGAGGTTTATGCATAACTCAGTATTTTCTCAGACTTCGCTTGCTCTTAGGGATTCAATTACCCATGGCACGAAAGCCAAAATAGCCAGTATCAACGCCAATTCAGAACAGCAAGTCATCGACCTTAGTATTGGAACGCTAGACAACATGGCCGACACACGTATTGACGACGCGGTGATCAATTTCATCAAAAATGATACTAGAGCCATTCATGAATTTGCGCCGGTCACTGGGTTTGCGTTTTTACGCGAGTCAATCAGCGACCGAGTATTTCGCTTGCGTGGTTTAAGATATTCACCTGCTGATGAAGTCATGGTGACACCAGGCGGTATCAAAGGCGCAATTACTGTCGCATTTCATACACTACTCGATCCAAAAGATGAAGTGATTGTTCCCTTGCCGAATTGGCCTCACTATGCCGATATGCTCGCACTGCACGATGCAACCATGGTCCCGGTATTGGTCGATGATTTTTATCAACAAGGTATGCAACCCGCACAACTAGAAGCTGCCATTACCGATCAAACTAAAATGATTATCCTAGGGGATTGCGTCAATCCATCAGGAAAAATTTATTCATACAAAGAACAGTGTAAATTGGCCGATGTTATTGCCAAACATAATATTGAGCGTGCCAAGCGCGACCTGCCAGCGATCCAAGTGTTGTTTGATTGCCCCTATGAGTCACATATTTTAGATGGCCCAGAGACCATTTCTGCCTATACATTTACCGACAAAGATCATACCCAATATGCACTAAGAGACTGTACTACGATTGTCACAGGCCCCGGCAAAACATATGGCATGCACGGCGATCGAGCTGGCTATATTTGTGCGCCTGCTAAGTTGGTGACTATGATGGCTCGCGTACAGGTTAACCTTAATTCATTTGCCGCAACCTATGCACAGGTGGCGACGAATGAAGCCATGCAAGCCTATATGGATGACATTGCTCATCAACGTGCCATAGACTCCAGAGCAAATTTGCAAAACTATACTGATCTGCTCAATGCCATTGATGGTGTCGTTGCGCCAGTACCGCAAGGAGGCTTCTTCATTTTTGTCGACATCTCAAGCTATGGCGAAAAAATTACAGCGGCAGGGTTTGATACCGCGCAAGCCTTTATCTTAGAAAAAGCCAAGGTAGCTTCCATTGGCGGCATGCACTTCGCTGAAGGGTGTGAGCAACTGCGGCATTTTATTCGTATGAATTGCGGCCGAACTAAGGCAACACTTGAAGAGGCCGCCAGTCGTATAAAGTTGGCACTCGAGAGCCTGTAGTCAGGTATGGCCCAGCTCAGCTGGGTCAGTAAAAGGAAATTAAACCATGCAAAGTAAAAACATAACTAAGTTTTGCATCGTGGGAACTGGCTTTTCGGGGACAGCGGCATTAGTACACCTAGTGAAGCAGCTCATCGCGTCTAAACTAGATTGTCGCAATATTGAAGTGGTCACCATAGAGCAGCGTCAAGACAATGGACCCGGTCATCCCTATTGCAATGAAGAATTACTGCCCACGCATTTGTGTAACAACCAAACTTACATGATGGCGCTATTTGACAATGATTTTTATGACTGGCTATGTGAACGACGGACAGAGTTGGCCAAGAAAGTGCCTGACCTCATTAAAGTAACTCACCCAGACCTAGAAGACGTCGCGCTCTGGCAACCCGACCAAGACGCCTTTTACCCACGAGCGCTATTTGGGCTATACCTCAAAGCTCGATTCACACAGTACTGTCTCGTTGCCAAGGAAAATGGTATGAGGCTGAGACATTTCAATGATTGCCAAGTACTCGATGGCCAATCAACAGAAGAGGGGTTTGCACTACAGTTTCGCCAATCCGCGAGTTTGAATGCGACCACTCAGGTGTTCGACAAAGTTCTACTTGCAACAGGCCATTGGAATAGCATAAAGCAAAGCCAATATGATGACCGTGTACTTACTTCGCCCTATCCGTATTCAAGACTAAACTCTTGGCTAACAAAACAGCTTCAACAAGGTAAAGAAACAACTAAACACATTTGCATCAAAGGTATGGGGCCAAGCGGAATTGACGCCATCCTATCATTAGTGGAGTCTGGGCAATTTAGTCACAACACACAAGGAGATGCCACCGCATTCATCGCCGATGAGCACACGATTAAGCTAAAAATCCATGCACTTAGCCGCTGTGGTTTTTTCCCAGCAGTACGAGATAAGCGCATTGAACACCAGTTTAAATACCTAACAGAGGAGACGTTCTTCGATTTAGAACAAAAACAGGGAAAGCGCCTCACGTTGGATGACATACTGCTGCTCATTGATAAAGAGCTCAAAGATGCTTCAGAAGGGGCTATTGGTTGGCATGAAGTCGCTCACCCACCATTTAGTTCGGCATTGGAAAAGCTCAAGTACGATGCCACGCTGCCTCAAGATAATGCACTGATCCACAATGTTTTATTACGAGTCAGGCGTATGAAGTTTTATCGCTATTTGAAGCCAGATGAAAAGCAGCGGTATGACAGTGTACTCGACACCCATTTTATTCGCACGGCAGTGCCTATTCCGCTGCTCAATGCGCAAAAATTGATCGCATTGTTTGAAGCTGGCATATTGTCTAGCTGTCAGCTAGGTTATGAGCACAAGGATGCGATAAAAGTGACTAAAACAGACATGGTGGTTACCTTCGGACAGCCCCAAAAGCAACTCCATGCAGATGGCCTTATTTTAGCAGCAGGACAAAGCTTTAAACTAGCGCGCCACCCAGACAACCTAGTCAAATCGCTCATCGCACGAGGGGAGTTGCGCCCTCACACCGAGCAAAATTACCAAACAGGTGGAATTCAGTTACTGGGGTACGAATCCTACCGCGCTATGCGGACTGATCCGAATACCCAGCAAGTGCAGGTATCGCCCTACTTATCTTCCTTTGGCGTACTTACTCGCTATTGGCAAAACGAGCGAAATTTTGCTGCTGCATTTGTAGAAGCTGCGCAAAGTGTCGCCCATGACTGGGTCGATCATATTTATCAAAAAACGATGCCACAACACTCTCGCACAGATCAAGATAAGGTCCATGCCTAACCGTACGACAAGGAGCAAACAATGGAAATGAAAGAGTTTTACTATGAAAATGGCATTCGAGTCAGCTTATTTAATTTAGATCATAGAGCTGTTCCCTACCATTTTCATCAATCTGTATCCGACATGATTTATTGCGCCAAAGGTGCCATAAACATTGAATTACCAGATAGACATCAAGTATACCATGTACCACTTGGCGAAGTGTTTCAGATCCCGTCCAAGCTAAAGCATCGCTTTGCCAACGCTATGGAGCCGGGTATACCAAGTCGCTATGTCCTCATGCAATTGGGTGAGTTCGATATCGAGTTTGTGAAAAACAACAAAAAAATGGATGCGCTACTAGAGGGAGCAACGCATTTTGATTATCAACAAACCGATGTTTATATTGAGAACCGCAAGCAAGATATTCTCGCATTGGTCGAACATTTCGCTACAAATAAGCCCAAGGTGCTTGATGAAGAGGAACTCAATGATGTACTAGCGGCCTTAAATCTGTTTGCAACACAAGGTGTCGAAGCACGCTTTCCAGAGAATGCTCTAGAGAGCGCCTAATGGAGTATACCAACTTAACCATCGCCATTATTTTAGGGGTGTTTGGGTTTGCAGGGTTGGTAAAAGGGGTGGTGGGGCTCGGCCTCCCCCCCATTGTACTGGGCCTGTTGACTGCCATCATTGGGATCCACCCAGCGATGGCTCTGGTCGCGCTTCCCGCTTTTATAACCAATATAGTGCAAGCAATCAGTGGCCAATATTGGCGCACCTTGTGGCGAACGCAACGACTATTTTTCTTTTTTGCGACCGTTTCAGTCGCACTGGGCTGCTTATTAACTCAATTCATTGACCAAGCACATATGTCACTCCTTTTGGGAGTTTTATTGATCTGCTATGGCAGCCTAGGTATCTTACAGTTTAAGCCGCACATTAGTGTTTCTTGGCAACCGCGCGCTGGGATGTTACTTGGTGTGTGCAATGGTGTATTCACCGGTTTAACAGGATCTTCAGCCGTCCCCGGCGTGTTTTATTTACAAGCCATTGGGCTACCCAAAGAAAAGCTCATTCAAGCCATGGGCATTTTATTCACTTGTTCGTCGCTCGGACTCAGTATTGGTTTGATCTGGCAAGGGATTTTGACGCCTTCCACCAGCGCCTTATCGGTTGTCGCGCTGTTACCAGCAACAATATGTATGTATCTAGGAGCAAAGTTGCGACAGCGCATTTCCGTGGTCTTATTTCAACGTATTTTTTACTCGGCGCTTACGTTGCTCGGCGCGTATGTGATCTTTAAAAACAGCGCGATAATTGTTTAACTCACAAGGAGTGACACTATGCTAAATAACCACTTAACCCAGTTATTAACAGATCTTGCCAAACTGGGAGAAGAAAATGACGCAAACGCGTTAGATAAGCAGTCTAAATACCTCAATATCACACAAGATACCGGCGAGTTTTTAGCATTTTTAATCAAAGCGAGTAGTACTCGGCGTATTCTAGAGCTGGGCACTTCGAACGGTTACTCTACGCTTTGGATGGCAAGCGCGCTTCCCTTCGATGGTCATATCACCACCATCGAAGGGCATGAACACAAACACCAACAAGCACGTAATAACATCGATAAAGCGAACCTCAATGTACAAATCCACTGTGTTCATGGCGACATAACCACGACACTAAAGCAACTAGAAACCAGCTATGATTTAGTCTTTTTCGATGCTGATCGCGCCATTTATATGGAGATTATCGCCGATATTGAGCAATTACTTATTCCCGGAGGCATCATTGTTTGTGACAACGCAACTTCCCATCCACAAGAGCTGAAAGACTTTATGCACTATCTTAATCAAAGCCCAAGCTACACAACGGCACTGATACCAGTGGGGAAAGGTGAATTTGTCGCATACAAAGCGGCGTAGCGGACTAATTATTTCCAGCCCATTTTCCAAGCTTTAGGGTCTTTAAGTTCGCGCCAGTTTATATCTTGCTCGCGGTGAGTCATCACCGCCTCAATAATGCATTCGATGACACGGCCCTCTTCATCAAATTCCACACAGGTAACAATAAAGTGCTTTTCTTTGTGTGTGGGATTGACCGATGTCCACTTGCTATTAAGTAATTTTTTAGGGGTAATGGCGTGTTGCATAACGAATGTCTTTTTCACTTTTTAACCTGTTACGTGCAACACCCTCAATGCGATCATCACTATCGTATTGGTATAGGGGGTTTCTCCCCCACCTGCTTAACGCACCGATTGGCTCACAGAATACTGCGCAATCAGCTTATCCATTACTTTGGCGGCGCTCGCAATGTCAGTCGCTGCCACGCTGATCTGCTCCGCACCGGTGACATTTTCTGTCGCTTTTTGAAAAATCGCAGTGATATTTTGGCTCACTTCGTCAATGGCATTGCTTTGCTGCTGAGTATTACTTGAAACAGACTCTGTCACCAGCTCTACTTGCTGCGCCTGCTCTACGATTTGCTCAAGAGCTTGCTTAATGGCCTCAGCCCGCTCAGCCGCTTCCAACGCATTTTCTTTTCCTTGGGTGATCACACTGGATGCTTCAGATGAACTGGTTTGCAGTTCAGACACCAATGCTGAAATTTCTTCTGTGGATTTTTGGGTACGACTGGCCAGACTGCGCACCTCATCGGCGACCACCGCAAAGCCTCTCCCCTGCTCACCAGCTCGAGCAGCTTCAATCGCGGCGTTCAACGCCAATAAGTTAGTTTGCTCTGCGATACTCTTGATCATTTCAACCATGGAAGAAATGCTGCCCACTCGCTCATTCAACGCATCTACGGTTGTTGCAGAGCGCGCCATATCATCGGACGCCTGTTGAATAACCTGCACAGCATCCGCAACAACTTGCTGCCCTTGCAAAGACTCCTGCGTCACGGTTTTAGCCGCTGCGGCATTTTCATTCATGGAGTTTGCAATGACCTGAATATTCGCGCTCATTTGCTCAGATGCCGATGCAATTGTCTGTATGCCCGTCTGTTGGCTTATCAAGTTTTCTTGGCTCTGCTGAATTGCCACTGCCGTTTCTTGAGATGAGCCAGCAATTTGTGCTGAAACTCGAGCAAACTCAATCAAGTCATCTTCAAACTGCTTAGTTAAGTTATTAATATTCAGTGCCGAATTGCCTAAATCATCTTTGGAAATCACATCTATCTCGTGACCCAAATTTTTATGTAAGCGCGCGATATCAATGCCTTCGGCAATCATGCTTGATTGGCGACGGCGCAGTCGAATAGCAAAGAATAACGCGGCGGTAACCATCAGCCCAACCACTAAAATTATCAGCTCAATAACGAGTACCAGTACCGCTTGCTGCTGAATTTTAATCGCGGTCTCGTCCACCAAGTTGAGCGCGTTCTCTTCTGCTTCTTTTAATGCATTGATGCGATCCGTCGCCGCCCTGAACCAAGCTTCGGCGTCCAGCCCAAACCCTGTGTTTTTATCAGCCACTCCACGGCGAAACCGCTCAACTTCGCGCATAACAGGGTTATCTAATGCCTGTTCAAACATCCGTTTCATGGCCAAAGGCGACGCCTCAAGTGCTTCTTCAAGGTACACCTGTTGTTTGGTGATCAGTGCCACATGCTTGGTTTTAAGTACAGATGTGAATCCATCACGGCTGAGTACATTCGACAATACCGCCCGCTCTATGCCCGCCGACTCTTTCGCACTGGAGAAGTTATAAATAGCCACCAGTTCTGAGGCGATGGTGTGATCGTTACTTAATCGCGATGCGGTGATCACAATATGCAGCGCTTTGAGGTTAATATCGGTGTAATACTTTAACACTTCAGAAAGAGGGATAGACAGGTTGTCAACTTGTCCACGCACCGTGGCTAGGCGGCTAAACTTACGCTCAAACTCGTCGAGCTCTTTGGCCATTTCGGGCATTAAATCCCAATGTTTTTGTTTTTCTTTTAAAGAAGCTAAAAGCCTGTCTGTTTGACTGCGCTGTTGGCGCAAGTTGTCTCTAAACTTAGCCCCCTTTGAACCGATAAAGCCTGCGGATGCCCCGCGCTCCTTTTGCGTTTCATGGATCACGCTCAACACAGCATGACTTAAAAACGCATTATATTCTGCATCATAGGCGTCATTCATCCGCTTCGCTGACACAGATACATCATAAAAAATCACCGCTCCTAGCAGTAAGCACGGTAGTAACACAACGGTAGTCATATGACTAGATACGTATCGAGCAATTGCTTGTAACATCACTGCACCACTATATTTTATTCAACACAACTTATACGACTGTAAATAATTTACAGGCCACACTCTTACAGAAAAAATCATTATTTTCTAGTTAAATAAATGAAAACAATAAAATAAATAACTAAAACTTTTTCCTATACCCAATTGAGGGAAAATATCGTCTTCATTTGGTTTTTTACTCTAATAAGGTAGACGATATTTTGTGCAATGCTCGTGTAAAATTACTTTCATCACTGTGATACGATACAAAGCATATTTACTATATCTTCACTATATTGCAAATATGCCCAAATATAGCCACTTTGTTTATCTACCTTCGCCGATCCGTGATTTTACCCAAGCCCCTGCTTCTTTAAGCTGGCTGTCAGAAAAGTTCTGGCTTGTACAGGCGCCACGCTTAAATACTGCTCCACTGCGAAAATCATCTGAGTAATTCCAGTTTGTCCAACTGATTTTTTTTCGCGCCATCAGATCAATGTATTGCTGCGCACTGACAAAATCATTGGGGCCATCACCATCATAATTTTGCGTACCCCACTCGCTAACAAACACAGGTAATACATCTGACGCTTGATCTAACACCGTGCGGTAGTATGCTTTGTGCGATGCGGCATAAAAATGGAAGGTATACATAATGTTGTCGAATTTCACCGGATCGTTGACGACATCTTGTACACTGCCACCCGAAGACGCACCAAACGTAGACCAGCCGTGTGTACCCAGTAAAACCAATGCATCGGGCTGAATACTTCTGATGACCGGAATAACCTGCTCTGCATAATGGCGGATCTGTGACCACTCAACTTTGTTTGGCTCGTTGGCAATATCGTAAATCACATTTTTGCGATGTTTATTTCTGGTGACAATATCGGTGAAAAACTGTTTGGCCAACTCCAAATTGAAATTCGGATCGCCCGGGTTCAGCTGGTGCCAGTCCACCAAGACATACAACCCACGTTGACTGGCCATTTCAATTAGGGTATTCATTTGCGCCGTAAACCCTACAGGATCATTTTCATAGCCGCCTTCTTGTACATACAAGCTCAAGCGCACAATGTCGGCCTGCCAATCATATGCTAAGACATCTAAACTCACGTCCGTCATACATTTACCAAGCCCATACCACTGCAACCCATGGCTGCTCATTCCTCGTAGCTGAATACGCTCGTTGTGTTCACTACACAGGCCAGTGCCACACACTTTTAAACGGCCATATTTTTCGACGGGAGAAGGCTGCATAGTATCACTGCATCGTCCCAGATATTGCCATGCCGCATTGCTACCGGGCTCAGACTTGGTCCACCAATTAGCCTGATAGAGCTTATTATCATGCTGCATTTTGTCACCCGTATTGGCATGACTTGGTTTGCCCTGCCAATCAAGTTGCGGCCAATTTGGATAAGCATTTGCCCCCTCACAACTAGACGCATCTACCTGACTTACACCAAGCCCGACAACCAAAGAGATGGCGCTCAAATAAATCGATTTCATTTTTGTATCCTTTACATGTTGTTTACCTTTAGTTCCCAATAAGGATATACACGGTTGCGCAAAAAATGCTTAGTCCTGAGCGTGGTTTTGATCGCAAAGTATTAAAATTGGTGTGATATGTTCAAGGTTGGGAGGAATACAAAGTTCAATAAGCTGCTAGCAGCATCAATCGTTGAAGGTCAAGATAACCAGCCGGTGTTCTTGTATATACAATTTAATTTAAGTGCATGTGCTTAAACTCTGGGAACTGAAACCTTTCACAACTGTTATCTATTCAAATAAATTGCGTTTATTCGTTAATAAGGCGCAACTCTCATAGTCCTTGCGTCATAAATAGGATAAATGCACATGTTAAATAAATTCCTTTTGCTATTGTGGGCACTGTGTTTTACAGCCTCCACACAAGCGGCAATGACACAGTTTGGTAGCGAACAAACCATTGGCCTAAACAAACAAGGGACGCCGGTTTTTCGTAGTCTCGACACTCCAACGGTCGTTACTTTTTGGGCTTCTTGGTGCCCATACTGCAAAAAAATACTGCCTTTATTGGAGGGCCTACAGCGTAAATTAGGGACAGATAAAATTCGCATCATCGTCGTCAATACCCGAGAAGAAGGCAAGCTCAGACAAACAAGACGCACTTACAAAAAATTTGTGAAACAATTTGAGAAAAAAGGTCTGCAACTTGAGTTTGTATTTGACAAAAAACATGCCTTGTATAACTCGCTCAAAAAGCCCGGCCTCCCCTATACAATGGTGATCGATAAACATGGCAAAATCACTTATACGAAAGCCGGTTATAGCGAGCAGTTAGCGCAGCCAATGCTCGCGGCAATACAATCGGTATTAAGTGACAACAGTGCCGCCAAGCATTAAAAATGCCCTGCAAGCTAGAGAGCAAGTAGGGCTTTGCAAATACAAATTTTTATGTATCAGGAATTGAACTTATTTTAGCTCTCCTGCTTCACATTCACGCCATTCACTTAGCATGCTGTCATTGGCAGCATGCCAGTTTTCAGGTACAAAGATCACTTCTGGGAGCTCTTTAATGTGAAATGTGAAATGTGAAATGGAAACCTTCAGCTTTGTCATCCGTACGGATCACGGTACCTTCGGGTAAATAGTCTGAAAGTTTAATGCATCACCTTTGACAATCACTAGGCCTTCACTCAACCCTTCAAAGCGCGGTGTTAAGTCATCTAGCCCGCCATTAATATGACTTACTTTGAAATTCTCGATGGTGTAATCGCCGTCTACTGCCGTCATGGACCACTGCGCAGCGCCTGCTTCTAAATAAGGTTTAGAACTCGCGTAAAAGTCGCTGGCGAAAGGCGGCTTGTTCTCATATGGTAATGGGTGCCATAGGCTCTCACCAACCGCATTTAAACTACGCAGCCTCACACCTTTTGCATCTTCCATAGACGCAACATTGGCTGCAAAATCGTAATTCTCAGCGTCATTGATTAAGTCAGTCACATAGTAACGGAATACATAAGTGCCCGGCACATCTGTTTTTACTTTAGCGCTGCGGTGCTTTTCTCAATCATCAAACAAGCTTGATAACTGGCTACTAACGCACCCAAAGTTTGGTAACACCCTCCGTAACTGGCAAACACGGCGCATAGTACCAAAAAAAGCCAAGTACTTTGCAGCCATCAGCATGGGGATGAGCTTAGTCATTTCTGGCATTACACTGTCACTTGGCTGGCTACAGATGGCCTGCTAATTTTATTCGCATTTATCTGGAATTACTTATTTGCCAAGCCCAGTGAAGAGGGTACGCACGTAAATAGTGCGCGCGAAAAGCAAGTGAATATGATATTGATTGTGCTGACAATCGTAGTAGCACTTATTTGGGGAATGACACATTAATTGCGGCTGTGTATCGGCATCCCAATACTTTGTGCTAGCCAATTCCCACCTGTGATTTAAAGCATAAGCTCGACGACTATTTAGGACCAAAAAACGCCCCATTATGCAATAGGTTATTTATGCCATTGCGACAGAACCGATTATCGATTATCGAAAAACACTAAACTCGCGTATTAGTATTATTTTCCTGACCGGTATAATGAATAAAAGGGCAGTCAAAATCATCGCCAAAGATTAAATACATCTCATAGAGTTGAGCCACGGTCATCACCGTTTTACCGGTTTCAAAATTACTGATAGTGGCCTGATCTACATTGAGTTTTGCACCAAGCTGGCTTTGTGTAAGCTTATTTCTTTTTCTTAGTCGGCGTAAGTTATGCTGCACTTCCGTCATAAGGCTGTTCACTTTTATCTTTCTTCTAACCACATTGTTTTTCATCGCTTCCCTCGCCAATGCTCTCTATCAACTGCGCTAACTCATTTTCATATTTACTTATGAAAATACATTGTTAATAATATAAGGCGCTTAATGCGGAAAAATCTTCGAATTTTATAAAAAGGATTATTTATCAGAAATTTTCTTGCCATTAGCATTTTTAGCAAACTAATCAAAGCTTGATTAACCTCTCACTACGCACTGGATAGAGGTCATTTAGGTCAACTTAGGTGTTAGTAGGTAAAACTTTGATATTTGCACAATAAGGAAATCAAATGTGATAAGCGGTGACGACCTCAAAGCCATGAGGAAAAAAGCAGGTTTAACTCAAAAACAAATGGCCGATAAGCTCAATATCACCAGAGAAACTGTGAGTAATTATGAGCTTGGGGTAGGCGAACCAAGGATCAGTCATTTTTTCAAATGGCTGGCTTATTGTAAAATTGACATTAACCCTCTGATGATACAGATTAGCAATATATCGACCAAATTGACTAACCAAGAAGATACTAAAGATAAGGAATAATGATGAGAACACTGGATAAGGTATTACTGAAGGGAGTAGTTGGCGGTTCAGTGTTTAAGCCAAATAGACCGTACTCAGCTAAAGTCTGCTCGCCTGAAAGCGAAACTCTACCGAAACAAAACCCATAAACTTTAGACTGTATTGCTTCAAGCGAAACCTTTTCATCACTTTGAAACAGAGCTTGAAAATACATACTTACCAAAGCTCGCAACATAAGTCATTAACTATATGAAAATAGTACACTTGATACTTATCACAGTTATTTCACTTGTCGCCTTCTATATTCAAGTAGATAACCCTGTTTATACAATGCAATTTTATCTGTCAGTACTCGCTTTTGGCTTCGTACTTGGTGTAATGAAACAAGAGCCCAATATTTGGCATATATCGCTCATGCTCGCCTTTATTGCATTGGCTGAATATAGTCTATTTGCGACAGGAGTAATAGATTTAGGTCAACATGATGATAACTATTTAATTATTGGCACTATCGTCTTTGGCCTACAGTTATTAATAAATATATTGGCGGTGTTACTTTTTGTGTTTAGAGTTCAAATATCTCGTTTGTTCTCAAACTCTAGTAAAATCATACTCACAGACTTTGATGGCTTGTTTCATTGGCTATTTATTGCAGCAGGGTTTGTGAATGTATTGGCCTTAATTGAAAATGCGTTAAGAAATGCATTTGGCTGGCACTCACTGACGTTTATCTACGATACCTACGAGATATATGGCTATGCATTAATGGCTATAGCATGTGGCCTTTTGTTAACTATGCTAATCTTAAAGGTGAAAAATAAACAGCTTACTTAACGCTTTATAGTCATTTTTTAATTTCTAAAATATGAAATATTGCATATTAATTGGTTACACAATTAAAGCTATCAAGAGGTCTTTTTTCCTTGGTAGCCAGAATATTCTGACGTAGTCGAGTCACGCATCTAAGCGTGGTGTCTTCGTTTAATTGCTCACCATTTGACGAGCCAGTGCATGCTGGCTCATATCATTACGTCGTCTCACTTTAGGTATCAATACACACTAAGACATTTACGAAATACACAGCCTATCTATTTGCGCCCTAAGGCCCTAAGAACTGTTGTTTCTAAGCCTCACAACCCCTCTCGCTTTACACCAATTATCAATCACAGTTCTAAAATTAAGCTAACATTTCTAAGAGCACAACTTAAGTCGCGATAGTCGTTCACATTTTCATTATGGGGTGTGCTGCTCCCCACTATGCCAAAAAGCTTTATGGAAGAATATCAAAAATGACCACTCAGCATGCTAATAGCAACCTGGTGATGCTGGTCTCCATTTTGGCCATGTGCATTATTTTTGCTATCGACTCACATATTCCGCAGGGCGGGGTACCCCATATCATTCCAATTCTAATCTCTTTGTGGGCCAAAAACATAAGATTCACTCTAATTTTGGCCGTGCTCTGTTCATTATTCACTGTTATTGCTTATTTCAGCTCCCCCAGTGGTGGAGAACTCTGGAAGGTGCTGTTTAACCGTGCATTGCACTCCTCGCCATTTGGTCCTGTGCCTTACTCACCATTAAGTACTTTAACGAGCTGACCAAACATGCCGCGTTAGAAAAAGAGCTTGAGAAAATAACGGTATATCAAGAAACCATTTCTGGCGTTAATCACCTTGTGAGAAATTTGCAAAGCAATTTCTTAATCATCAACCACTCGGAAAAGTTGCAAGATGACTTGGGAGAGGAAGTCATTGACGCATTGAATCAATCTTCCCGAGAAGTCTTTGAAATTCTTGATAAAGTGGGGGGGGTTAGACGAAGTTACACCTTAAGTGATTTCTAAGATAGCCTATTCAAATGTTGAAAAAGCCAAATAAAGCAGTCTCTTTAAGCACCCTTTTTAAGCCCATCAAATACCTGTTCACCTAGCAAAGAAAAAGCGCTACTCAAAAATGGCACGTAAAAGGCGCCAAGAAGCCACAGTGATGGTACCGGTTAGGTTTTATTTGCTTTAGTGCCAACAAGGGTTGGTTTACCCAATCCCCTTACTAAAGCCCTGTATGACAGGCATCGGTCACAACACATGTATAGCTCACCCCAGTGCGATGTGTGCCGCCACAGTTACTGCAATTACAGGCACACGTTTTTTTAGTATATGCACCACCTGCAACATTGAGGGTCATATATGTAGGCTTCTGCTTGCTATCATTTAATGGGGCTTTTATTGTCTTTTTACTGAGCTTTAATTTCAGGCTTTTCCCTTAATTGAATTCCTTAAATAAAAAAGCAACCTTCATAAGAGGCCGTTTTTTACCCCAGAAATTCATAGGTTCAAGCTGCACACTTAAACAATGAATATGCGGTTTTTATAAATATTATTATCTGTTACAGCGGGTTAGAACAGCGTCATCTGTACAGTAAACACATTGCTTCAAAAATTTAAATTTTTATTGATCTCGCAACTTGCATAGTCTCTTTATTGGGTTATGTTAAGTAAGTCTCACAGAACTATTTTTTGTGAGATCAGCACTACCAAAAAACCTATAAACAACTGAAATATAAATATAAATTTGTAAAAGGATTATTTACGATGAAAAAAGTTTATGCATTGACAGCAATCGCTGTATCTATGTTTGTATCTGCATCGGCATTAGCCGCTCAAGGTACTTGCTCATTAAACTTGGTAAAAGAGGATGGTAATTTTTTACCGGGTGATTATGGTCACGGCAATCGAGTCACATACAATGTCACCATCCCGTATACAGATGGGTTCTATCCAAACCCTTGGACCAGCACACAGCCAAAACCACGCCTGCCCTTTAGCAATTGTATTACCCATTACAATGTGCCAGCTAACGCAAAGATTAGCGCAATTAGTGTTGATTACACCTTCCAAGAAACCATTTTGGTTGCTGACTATGAAATCTTAATGGGCTTTATGGGACCGACCAATAAGTTCGACTCCACCTTGAAACGCGGTGGTGGCAACCGCAGAGGCTCAGGTATCCCCCTGAATCATAGTGACACAACCGCAGTGGTAAATGGCCAGTTTTTAAAAGACATCGAGTTAGAGCTTCGCGCACGTGTAAATAACCCTGCGGTCAACAACGACTGTCCACAGTACATTTCAAGAGACACCTGTCGCACAAGAAATACACGCCTTTCAAACTTTACCGTGAATATTCAGTGGCGTAATTGATCTAAAATTAGCGTGTGAATGCTGGTGAATAGACCGATTTAAATTTCATGCACAAAAAAGGCGCGTAAGCGCCTTTTTCAAATGTAGGTGAGGACTTTATAAGTGCATACTAAAATTATAATCAATATACATTTTGCATTTAATATCATATTGATATGTTGGTTATAGATAACCAACCCCTCTTCATTAGTATGCGGGTATGTGAAGATGTAAGTCCCACATTCGCAATTCAGAGGCGAACTTGGGGTTACTTTTAGCCATCAAGTTTTGCTTGTGTATTATGGGAGCAAACCGTAGGACTTGCTCCCTCACTATTATTTTGAAATTAAGGCTTGGATCTGCTGGCGAACATCACGACCCTGCTTATCTTGCTTTATTGCCATAATGAATAAACATTTACCATTGCTTAGCTCCGCCCACTTGTCGCCAATAGCGCGTTTTTCTGCTGAGTCATCATTTGTTTCATAGGCCTTACCTTTGTATTCAACAACCAGCATACGCCCATCATTCAACTCACAGACAAAGTCAGGATAAAACTTGTTATGCGCTAGCGGAAGCCAGAATGATGCCTGATCGCGGCGTACTAGATTGCGAATCCAGTATTTAACTTGAGGCAACCCGTCAATGGCTACTGCACAATCGAATTCTTCACCATCAGCTTTCAGATCTTCTATCAGATTCTGTGGGAAATAGTGTTTATCGAACTTGTAGCGACCAGAATAGTAAGGTGGACGAGACGGGTAGTGGCTCGGTTCGAAGTGGTACATGAATTCATCGGAAATACATGCTGTACTCTCAGCTCCAAATAGGCACGTTTGATATCCAGTCTGTTGAGCTTGCTTGCGGTACAAGCGAACAAGATCCCTTATAGCACGGGCTAATGGGAACTTATTACGAACTAAAGCTGTAAGAGTCAAATTTGGTTTTTGCAGCAAATTTTTGATCAGGCGACCTAAGAAGCCAACAAGCTGATGCTGAAGCACGTCTGGTTGTCGTAGTTCCCTGTCTAGCCAGCGGACAAGATCTTGTTCCGTAACGTCAATAAACCCTTGATTAAATGCTATGACTTCCTTTTGGTCGGCAACCTTATAGGAGAGTGACTTCCCATCCATATCAATTGCAAAACTATTGCTCGTCTCATTCATTTCAAAGTTAGTCAACTCTGCTGGGTAGTCGAGCAAACTCCAGCTATGTGCGTGCAGAAAAACTTCTGACTCAACTAGCTCCAGCTCGCCCTGTTCCATCATACATAGGTAAGGAAGAGAACCGAATCTCTCACCTCGTTCAGATGGTGCCTTCATTGCGTCAATACTCTGATTATGTACTCGAATATCACGCTCAAAGGCTTTGCGCTTCTTACCTGCTTTTACATGCTTTGTTAGCGCTTTTTGTATGCTTGATGAAACCTCACCTGTTACTTTTACTACAGCAGTACCGGCTTGCTCATCCCTAGTCATAGTGATTTGCTTTTTCTCTGAAACGGAAAGCTCAGTTAGGTCTGGTAGCTCCTCAACCTCAACAACAATGGAAGAAGGTGGGGGTGGAGTCAGTTTTGCGGGCGCTTGCTCCTGGATACTGCTAAATAGATCCCCTTGACCACCTGATGGAGCCTGCTCCCGTAAAAATGCTGCTACCTCCATTTCCTCAAAGCCCATAGCTATGAGCTTATCAGTCAGTTCTTGAGCTGCTTTAGCGAACTTCGACGTCGCAAGATGCGCATAAGCACGGTTCAAGTCTTCGATAACTCGACGGCTGGCATACGGCATACGCAGTACACGGCCAAGTAACTGTTCGGCATCTTTGCTAGAGGATACTTGCTTAACAGAACAGAATACGTAAGCAAAAGAACAATCCCAGCCTTCTTTAAGGGCTTCGATTGTAATGATGTATTCTATTGGGCAATTTTGATCAAACAGGTTGATCCCATCTAGCTCTCGCTGATTCCCCGTCGCTATTGCAATCTTATCTTCATCAATGCCAAGTTGATTGACTAGGTGGTCTTTAAGTATCTCGACAGTGACCTCACCTTTTTTGTTCTCAGCTTGGAACAAGGCTATCGGGCGGATGTAGTCCTCATCTTTTTGAGCGTCAGCCTGAAGCTTGTTACGTGTGATCACGGCATCCTGAACTGCATCTTGCCAGTTTTGATGCTCTGTCAAAACAATCGGCAATTTAATCATCTCCTCGGCTTTCAGTTCTGCTGCCGAGACATGAAACAGTACGTTACTACCGTTTGTGTTAGTGGTGTTAGGTGTAGCGGTAAACTCAATGACAGCAGCTGGGTGCACACGTCGCAAGGTATCAAAGGTTAAACTGGTACGCGCATTATGAGCTTCATCCACTATCACTACAGGCCTATACAACGCCAACAAATTCGCAAAAGAGAATTTGATGTTACCAATCTCACGACCACTTAGACCATTCTCTTGAACATCAGCTTCTGAAACCGTCTCTAGAAGTGGCAAAGAAGGATGCTTTGCTGGAATCTTGGCAAAGTGAGGCTCAAAGTTTTCATGGTAAGCGTAAACTTTGCGGCCAGACGTGTCGGTAACTCTCAGGTTAGCTAGTGTCGATACCACTACTATGGCCTTGTTACCTAAATCTTGTGGGCGAATTTGAGTCACTTCATCAATATCGAGCACCAACACTTGCCGATTGAAAGCTGCATCAAGCTTTTCACGGTAAGGGTGGCCTGGTGTTTTCAAGGCTTCTACGGTTTGTTCTCGAATAGTAATGCTTGGGACTAACCATAGTGCAATAGGGGCTTCAGTCTCTAGGTAATGACGTGCGGCAACCTCAATAGCATGTGAGCCAAGAACAGTTTTACCACCACCTGTAGGGATACGCATACAGAAATATGGAACTTGCTCGAAGCCATAATCTCTATAAGCATGTGGAGGGAGTTCTTGTTCTTCTAATGCCAGCTTGTATGCGTCTTCAACATTGCCGCTGCTTAGGCAGTGAGAAAGGAAAGATCGCATCACATCAACGGCACGTTGTTGATAACCTTTTAACTTAAACATTATGTTGATTCCTTATCAAAGAGTGCCGACGTCATATGGAATTTGCTTGAAAGTAATATTCGCTTGTTTCAAGCGAGCTTCACCTAAACGGCTTGATTCACCGTAGATCACGATGCGTTCATGTTTGTCGATGTCCGGTAAGTTATTGAGCACTTTGCTTGTCAGTACATTTCCACCTGCTGGACGACGATCACCTAAAATGCCGTTATAAAGCAAGTAATATGCTGTATCGTTATAAACTCCCAGTAATGGTGTATCCCCTTTATTACTGAGCGGTGTTTTCGTTTCCAAATACCAAATATGTGACGCTAAGGTTGGAAACTTAATATTGGTATTGAGGCAACCATACTCGTCGAATACGGCTTCCCCTAATTGATAGAAGCCAAAACCTCCACCGCCTTGCCAAGTAGTTGACTTAGATATACCGCCACCTTCACCATCTATAACTTTACGCATTCTTAACTGGCAGTGAGTGGTCGCATGATCTCCTATTTCAATACCAATATAGTTACGATTCATTTTATGAGCGACAGCTGCAGTCGTCCCAGATCCTAAAAATGAATCAAGTACTAGATCACCTTCGCTCGTTGCTATATTTAGTACTTTTGAGATTAATTTCTCTGGCTTTGGTGTGCTAAACTCACTATCCGGCTGTAAGAGTCTAACTTCTCGTTTGGCATCTTGATTATCACCAGAATCCTCTCGTAGCCAAAGAGTATCAGGTACAATTCCACTACCAACTTTATTTAAAAATGATTTTAACCTAGGTTTGTCCTTCTCTTGATCTTCTCCCCACCATAGAAGGTTATCCTCCTTATGCATCATGTGACGTTCTTGACTATAAGCCCAAACACGATTTTCATTCGGAAAGATTTCTTTTCCCGTTTTCGGGTGAATTATAGGATAGTAAAGATTTGGCCGCTCTTTCCTACTTTTTGAGCAGGTATAAACAACGGACTGCCAAAACCCTCTTGGGTCATTATCAATATTTTTATACCCTTTTAGCTGTGACTGACTGCGCTCAAGTTTATTTGGTGTCCACTTTTCTTTGTTTTTAGCGTAAACAAGAATATGATCGTGACTAGTGCTGAGCCACCTAGCATCATTTTGCTTAGAGTACTTTTTCTGCCACACTACATTTGATACGAAATTATTTCGCCCAAAAACTTCATCACACATCACCTTTAAGTAGTGCGCCTCGTTATCATCAAGCGTTATCCATATAGAGCCATTTTCAGCAAGTAATTCTCTCAATAACTCCAACCGAGGATATATCATCGAGAGCCACAGACTATGCTCTAAATTATCGTCATAATGCTCAAATGCTGATTTAGTATTATAAGGAGGATCGATAAATATACATTTCACTTTCCCTGCATAGTGAGGGATCAAAGCTTTAAGCGCTTCGAGGTTATCACCTTGAATCAACAGGTTTTGATTCTCTGCATCACCATAGGAGAGCTCTGGTATTTCCTCCAGCAGCCTGTAAGTACATTTTTTAGACGTCGCAACAGCTTCATCTTTGTTCAGCCAATTTAAAACAGGCATTAATTAATTCCTTAAATATCACACACCTATAAACTTACTAGTTTCCATTAGCCTATAGGAATTTAACTTTGTTGAAATCATTGTCGAAACTTATATGGGAGTTTCTTCAGATTCTTGGCAAGTAGCTTGAAAAATTAAGATCTCATTACTATTTTCCAGCTCCTGAACAATCGCGTGCAAGGCTTTGATTTAAAGTCGGCCGGCTAACACCAAAATGTCTAGCGACTTCAGCTTTAGTCATATTTGGATCCAATAACATAGCCTGTGCTTTTTTTACATCAGCTGATGTTAGCTTATGTTTCCTGCCACCTTTACGGCCTCTAGCTCTCGCAGCTTCAAGACCTGCTTTAGTTCTTTCAGAAATTAATCTACGCTCAAATTGAGCAATTGAACCGATCATATGAAACGCTAGCTCACCCACCGCAGTCGTTGTATCAATGTTTTCATTGAGACTAATAAACTGGATATGCTCAGACTTAAAACCATCAAGTAATTCAATTAAATCTTTTAAGCTACGGCCAAGTCGATCTAGTCGTTGGACAATTACCACGTCCTCAGCTCGCAACGTATCTATCATACGTTCAAGTTCTGGGCGTTGTTTTGATTTACCACTGCATTTTTCTTTGTATATACGCTCACAGCCCGCTGCTTTTAAAGCATCTAGTTGGGCGCTTTCTGATTGTATGTCCGTGCTTACTCGCGCATAGCCGATTTTCATCACAATCCTAAAATAAAGGGAGGTTTACTTTACGTTGATTACTTTACGCGTTGTTTTACGCTTCAGCAAGGGTAATGACAAGAAAGAAGTGTTATGCCTCCGTTAGAAAGTTAATGACCGTTTTCTTTACACTACTTTTTTGTATGATCGAGTACCGTTTTGATGGCTGACACAAACCCTGTTTCAAATACCTTTCTACCATGCTGATTTCTGACTGAGTGGTCTTTAGGATCTTCTTGCCAACCATTATTTTCAAATGTTGCTGGCGATATTGCGTTCTCGAGAGCATGTAGCTCGGCGCTTGAGAGTGGTATTGCTGGCAGTAACTCTACCTTTGAATTGGAACTACCTCGAAGATGAATAGATTTATCAATGATGACTTTGTCTTTGTTGAGTGACTTAAGTAACCTAACTTCGCCCCTTAACTGTTTGAGTTCTGCGAGCATTAATCCAACTTCAGCACGAACTGAAGGTTCATTTATTAGCTTTAGAACATTTTGAGGCTGCTCTACAGGTGTACGACCAAGCCTTTTGTGATTATGTGTACACTGCCAAGAAGCTATCAATTGCCTGTATTCATCACCATTTTTATTGCGTATTGCCTGTTCAGATGGGCCTCCACGCGCTTTAGACAGCTTACCTATCGTAGCGATGGAAAAGTCATGGCTATTGCGCTCTTGCTGCTCAGCACATATTTGGTGGATAAGCTGAAGCGACCTTTGCTTTCTGGTACCCAACTGACTCGATAACGATGTAAATAGACTATCAGGTGTCATTTTCACTCTCCTTGTGTCGTATGTGGGTTTAGGTAGCCAATTAAGTTCGCTGATTTACTCAGTTCAGTTTTTACGTATTCCCCGATAGCATTTGGCAAACCTATCTCTGCCAATGAGCTTTGAGATTCAACAAACTGTATGGCTTTGTCGAACGAACCCACTCTATTTTCAATGAGGAGCATGATTTGATTGCCTACTTTAAGCTTATCCTCATCAGGTAAATACAACATCAGTGGATCTTGGCCATTGGCTCTCAACATTAAGTCTATCGCTTGGCCGCGCTTGAGTACCGCTTTTGATGCATCGTAATAGGGGTAAAGTGCTGCATTGCGGCATACGATTTCTAGCTGAGTTAATTGGGAGTTGTCTTCAAGCTTAGCAGTTACATCCGAGAAACCACTTTCACTGAGCAACTGTAGTTTAGTTTCATCTGTGCTATTCATTATCTGAGTAGATTGAGCGATTAACCGATATGTTGCATGCATATCATTCATCAACGCATCTACCTTTGTAGCTTCTCTTTCATATTCAAATTCAGCGGCTTTTAAATCAGCTTCCCTTGTAAATGGCTCATTGGCATCCATTGCTGAAAATTTCATTTTCTTCAATACATCTAGGTTAGCTTCAAAAGTATTATGACGCTCACCTGCCTCGCTCGCTTCAAAGCTAAGGTTATTAAAATGAGCAATAAGACCAGGCATGAATGCAGGTCCAGTAATAAACCAACGGCATCTTACGCAGTTTTTTACGTTACCTTGAAAATCTCTTGGGGTAGGAGCAAAGCTGCTCGGCGCATTACCAAGTTTGACTGTTTGTTCGCCGCCATTATCACATCCTTGGCAGCCAACAGGGCATATTCCTTTGTCCATTATTTGCCAGCTTACTTGTGAGCCCGCATTCACAGCTCGCAGCGCTGAATCATCATTAAATGCAGTGCCTAACTTCAAATCATTATATTCGGTATTAATCAAAAACTCTTTGAACTGCTGCTCTGACGCTAAACGTAACTTATCTTCAGCTTCCGACATCACCTTCTTCATATATGCCTGACCAATTTTGGTGTAGTACAAAGTCATGATGATGCGGCTGTGGCCAGCAACTAACTTTGACAGGACGGGGATTGGCACACCACCTTCCAAAGCAAAACTGGTGATCAGTGACACTCTTAATGTATGCAATGGAAAGTATGTGCTAATGTAGTTTCTAAAGTCTCCATGACTCGGTTTTACAAACTTTATAGGGCTATTATCTGTAAGCATTTCCCTGCGCTGTTCGCAGCGCTGTTCCAACTCAGACAAAAGTTTAAACCACAGCCTAGCTGGCTCCTTATCGCTTATTGGGCACTTGAAATCGTACTCAGAAATTGAAGAGCGGTGTCTAAATAAAAAGCAAGTTGGTATCATCTCTTCCAATTGCGCTTTACTTTTTATGTCCCCTAAATGCTTGCGCTTTAGTTCCGACCATTGAGTTGGCCTTTCAATTGGGTTGTACTTTTCTTGCCAGTTCCTAAGCAGCTCAAGCCACTTCAAAACTCGCTCATGTTGCCAAGGAATTGTGTAGCCTTTTGATAATCCATCTTTCAGGATATCTGAGGTCTTATTCGTATTGATAAAAAGCGCACTTGAGTCACTTTCAGCACTTTGAACACACCTAAACACACCTCGACCTATCGAGTAACGAGATAAGTCCAATTTAGTAGCTGGTGCTAACTTTCCTGTATTTTTAACCCAAGATCCATTTTGATATCGCCATAAATCAGCTTCACCTGAGTCTAACCAGCGGACTTGTGCTGTTCTCAATGGCAGTTCTAGCTTTAGATATAAAGCAACCGCTGAAGCAGGACACCACAATTCATACACTTTTTTATCTTTGTACAGGGTTATGCCACCATAACTTTTTCCTTTGGGAATAATACGCTCACGCCACACACAGTTTGGATCAGCATAATCAATATCGGTTGGTGTTACTTCAAACCAATCACCCCCATATTTCCCTTGGCTAATCGCATCTCCTGCTTTTTGCGCCCATCCCCAATCTTTAAACGAGTCAGCTTTTTCTGGGCAGATGATCTATCGCAGTTCTTGAATGTACTTGTATGGGAGTGGTGTTCTAACTGTTTCAGCCACTTCCAATCCTGTTCTACGCTTTATCGAGAATGGATTGCGATACTTATGCGGAATAGTGAGGTTGCCAAAGTCATCTTCCACCCCAACCAATTCCTCTAAGACATAAGTAAGAAACTGCTGAAGGTAGTTGTTGTAAGTTATCGCTTGGCGCTTTCCCACTGGATCTATGTACGATTTACTTGGATTGATAGCTTCTTCAAAAAAGTCTGGTACGGGTGTACTCCTATCAATAAATGTTAAAGGATTACTGGCTAAATTTAGTGGCACCATGAAAGACTTATAGAACCGATTCAAGGCGTTTTTCTTTGATGACAAACCTTTGTGCTGCCTTGCTAACCAGCGGTTAGATAACTTTGCCCAAGTACGATACTCGTCACCATACATGTCAGTTAACCACTGAAATGTAATGTCTTCGGTGATTCCATTATTGGGTGAATAAGGCTTACTCATCATCACCTCCCTTTACAAGGTAGCCTTGCCCAGAAAGTAGTTCTTGTGGATCAACATCGTCGAACCCTTGAGCTAAATAGTTACGTACTACTGGTTGCGTTGTTTCCGCTGAAGCTAATCGCTTATCGGCTTCCATTAACATGCTCGATACTTCATCAAACTGCGGCTCACAGTACACAAGTTGCGACTCGAGACTTGAATGGTGGAGTGCGTTTCGCCTCACCAAAGGATCTATACCCGCGTTTTTGAGCCGCTGACCATACGCATGCCGATGGCCATGTGGACTTGTACCAGACAATTTTGACGGTGTTAAACCGATGCTTTTTACTGCTCTTTGATGATTTTGATAATATGCAGTGATTGAAAGTGGTTGACCTGCCTGTGGACCTGACAAAGAAATAAATGCAAACGGGTGATTGACTGGTATATGCCTAAGTTGTCGAAGGTAGAGCTTCCAAAACGCATAAAACAGCTCTCCAAAAATAAGAGGAAACCACTGCACATGAATGTATTTTTCCTGCTGATTATCTAGTTTTTTTACTTTCCAACCAGCGCGGTAAGTTCTGTCTGCTGATCGATTTCTTGGCAATAATCCATATTTCGTTTTTAAATAACCTTCTCTGGTTTTAGCTTGACCATTCGACTTAACCTGCCAGTCATGCGGGGCTGTACCCTCTGCTGGGTGATAGATGCGTACCAACGCAACTTGTTTGCCTGTTTCTCTTGCTATTACGGGGTCTAAAGTGACATCTTGAATGTATAGATGAAAAGGCTCACTCATGCGTAAACCGGCACCATTTAACAGCAAAGTGATCAAAATATCTCTCAGGTTTAATCTGGTACCGAGATTGCTGTCATACCGATGACCGTAGTTTGAAAACCCCTCAAAAAGTAATTGAGCAAAGTACTTTTCCGGAAAAATTTTAGGCGCTTCAATACGCGCTGTTGTAGATTTTTTTGCATAATCAGGTCTATATCTGATTGCGCCTTTATCAGGCAGCTGCCAAGTATGTGCTAGAAAAGCACGATTCCTTTTGTGGTGCCAAGCAGCCCAATTAATCCGTTCATCGTAGCTTGCAGTATCTGAAATACTCAAAAATCCCTCAAGATCCCTATTCTCACTTAACCAATCGGAATAGTTAGCCAGTGAATTTATGATGGCATTTGCGGTAGTCACACGACGAGGCATCCAAAATAACATACTTGGATCTAACCCATCTGTGCCTATGGTTCCACTATAGAGCTGTTGAACAAATACTTTGAAAAATTCTTTTGGAGTCAGTGCTAATTGACTATTTGCATCAAGGAATTGAATAAATAATTTTAAAGCCGTTACTTGTTTATCAAGCCAACTTTGGCTTCTTACATGAACGTGATCAAGCAAATAGGACAGGTGAGATTCAACTACCCCTTCTTCGGTCAGTAATACTGGTAATTCTTCATAGACACCTGCATTACTTCGATAAACTTTGGCATTCAAACGAACGATATCCATTTGACTGACTGTTTGATTATTTGATGATACTTTTACTTAGTACATTATTTGAATTATTGAAAGAAAAAGAGCTTACTCAATGAAAGAATAAGCTCTAAAGATTAGGTTTGATTATGTTTTTAGAGTAGGTATATCTTTATTATTCACCCACAACCTTTTTCACTCTATTCAACCTTATTACTCAACCGTTACCGATTTCGCTAGGTTACGTGGTTGGTCAACGTCAGTGCCTTTAATAACAGCAACATAGTATGACAACAGCTGTAGTGGGATTGTATATACAACAGGTGCAATGATGTCTTCTACGTGGTTCACGTTCATTACACGCATTGTGTCATCTGATGCAAATGCTGAGTCTTTGTCAGCGAATACATAGATAATACCGCCGCGTGCACGCACTTCTTCAACGTTTGATTTAAGCTTTTCAAGTAGTTCGTTGTTTGGTGCAACAACAATGATAGGCATATCAGCGTCAATAAGCGCCAGTGGACCGTGCTTTAATTCACCTGCCGCGTACGCTTCTGCGTGAATATATGAGATCTCTTTAAGCTTTAATGCACCTTCCATCGCGATTGGGTATTGAGAACCACGACCCAGGAATAGCGAGTGATGCTTGTCTGCAAACTCCTCAGCCAGCGCTTCAATACCGTCAGCCATGCTCAGTGCTTCTTCCAGCTTGTTAGGTAGCGTCTTGATTGCGTTAACAATGACGCTTTGATCGCGGCCTTTTTCTTGCGCGATAGAAGCGGTTAGCATTAATAAACCAACAAGCTGCGTAGTAAATGCTTTGGTTGAAGCAACACCGATTTCTGCGCCCGCTTTGGTCATAAATGCCAAGTCTGACTCGCGCACTAACGACGATCCAGGTACGTTACAGATGGTCATAGAGGCCATGTAGCCTTGCTCTTTTGCCAAGCGTAACGCTGCCAATGTATCTGCTGTTTCACCAGACTGAGAAATTGTCACAAGTAGGCTATTTTCGTGTACAAACGACTCACGATAGCGGAATTCTGACGCAATTTCTACATTGCAGCTCACGCCTGCAAATTGCTCAAGCCAGTAGCGTGCAACCATACCCGAGTGGTATGACGTACCGCATGCGATGATTTGTACATGCTTCACGTCTTTAAAGATCTGGTTCGCGCTGTCACCAAACGCGTCAATCGCTACTTTGTCATTTTCAAGGCGGCCTTCAAGGGTATTACGAACAGCCATTGGTTGCTCGTAAATCTCTTTTAGCATGTAGTGACGGTATTCACCTTTACCAGAAGCATCTTGCGTGATGTTTGACTCAACGACTTCACGCTCAACCGGGTTACCCTCAACGTCAAAGATTTCAACCGTATCACGTGTAATACGCGCAACATCGCCTTCTTCTAGGAAGATAAAGCTACGTGTAACAGGTAACAATGCCAGCTGATCAGAAGCGATAAAGTTTTCACCAAGGCCTAAACCGATAACCAGTGGGCTACCTGAACGTGCCACGATGATTTCGTTGTCGTTATCTTTATCGAATACAACCGTACCGTACGCACCTTCTAACTGTTTGGTCGCAGCCTGAACAGCCTCAAGTAACGTCTTATGCTGTTGGCGTAATTGGTGAATAAGGTGCACCATAACTTCTGTATCTGTATCCGATAAGAAGGTATAACCGTCATCTCGCAGTGCAACACGCAATGCTTCGTGGTTTTCAATGATGCCATTATGCACAAGTGCGATTTGCTCATTTGATAAATGTGGGTGAGCGTTCGCTTCGGTTACACCACCATGTGTTGCCCAGCGTGTGTGTGCAATACCGGTTGTACCTTTTACGTTTGCGCTGTCCAATGCGCTTTCAAGGTTAGCCACTTTACCGACCGCTTTAACGGTATTCAAAGTGCCAGCATCGCTTAACGCAACGCCCGCTGAATCATAGCCGCGGTATTCTAAACGTTTTAAACCTTCAATTAAGATTCGGTTAACTGGGCGCTCTGCCACAGCTCCTACGATTCCACACATAATCTCTCCATTTTTTGCACGTTTGTGTGTTTAATCTTGTGTGATCTCTGCACAGATCACGTTCACGCCATGGGCCTCGATCGCTAGGCGCATGTCTGGCGCCAAGGTGTTGTCAGTGATCAAGGTTGTGACTTGCTGCCAAGGCAGCTCTAAATTTGGGATTTTGCGACCAATCTTCTCTGACTCCACCAGCACAATAACTTCTCTGGCTGATTCTGCCATCACCTTGCTCAAACCAATTAACTCGTTAAACGTCGTTGTGCCACGAGCAACATCAATGCCATCTGCGCCAATAAATAGCTGATCGAAGTCATAAGAGCGTAGCACTTGTTCAGCAACTTGACCTTGGAACGACTCAGAATGGGGGTCCCAAGTACCACCGGTCATCAATAATGTTGGTTCGTTTTCTAGCGACAGTAGACGATTAGCAATATTGATAGCATTG
Source organism: Pseudoalteromonas luteoviolacea NCIMB 1942 (assembly GCF_001625595.1). GTDB lineage: Bacteria > Pseudomonadota > Gammaproteobacteria > Enterobacterales > Alteromonadaceae > Pseudoalteromonas > Pseudoalteromonas luteoviolacea_A. The sequence continues at coordinate 26,314 of NZ_AUXT01000169.1, read as the reverse complement.
GTCATCACCACCAAGCCACGCTTGCTCGCAAGTTCTGGGATCATTGCAGCGGTCGTTCTACCGCTGTCGATAATAATGCGATTATGATCTCGAATAAGTGCCGCAGCCGCCTTAGCGATTGACACTTTTCGATGTGGATCTTGTTTATTAGTGCTGGTCGCAACAATTTCTTTTGGTAACGCCACCGCACCTCCGTAACGGCGCAGCAGCAAACCGCTTTTTTCAAGTGCGGTTAAATCCTTTCGAATCGTAACTTCTGATGTTTCGAACTCAGCGGCTAAAGCCTCGACACTCACCTCTCCTTCGCTATTTACTCGCGAGACTATGGTATGTCGGCGCTGCTGTGTATTACGTTTAGTCATCTAATATGCACATAAGTTTCGTTTCGAAATTTACGTGCATTGTAGTCGAAACTTTGATGTTTATTCAAGCGCTCGTTGTTTAAAAAACTTGCGGTCACCGCCGGTAATCCCTAAAGTCTCAATAAATTGTTTAAATCACCAACAAATTCAAGAGTAAAGATGAAACTTATCATTTTATTATTGGGTGTATTCTTCCACACCTTTACCTATGCAGCTGTAACTCCATGGCTTGACTTTACATATAAAAATGGCCTTATCACTATTCCAGTAAAAGCATCTGGTATCGACAGTTACGCCGTTCTAGACACAGGTGCAAGCATCAACGCTATCAACAGCAGCTTTGTAATAGCAAACAAGCTTAACTATACGCATAGCAGCAACATGCAAATCGAAGGCGCATTCGATACACAGCGTAACAAGGTTTACCAAAAGGTCCCGGTCTCATTTTTTGGGATAGAAACTAATTTAGAAGGGCTACCGGAAGTGACATTTGATGACGCGACCACGTCTTTACTATTTGGCCGAGGTTTTTTTCAATTATTTAACACACAAATTGATTACCCGAATAAGCGTATGCGCTTATTAACGCATGATCATCTGGATTTGAAAAAGTTTGAAAATATCGATTTTAAAATCCAAAAAGGCTTTGGCCAACCTATTGTTAAGATTGATATTCAGGGCGAGTCAGCGTGGATGTTATTAGATACCGGATTTACTGGTGGAATTATGATCGAGCGCCGCTTTGCAGACAGATTTGGCTGGTTAGAATCAGACATTCAAAAATCCACATTTTCTGGCGTAAATAGCACAGGCAATATGGAAACAGCCAAAGCGAAAGAAGTCACCTTCGGTCCTTTTACACTATCAAACGTACCGGTTTCATTTCCAGCTGAAGGCAATAAAGTAAACCTTGTAAGCCAATATAGTTCAACGGCCAGCCATGTAAAAGGCACCAAGGTCAGAGGGATTGTCGGCTACCAAGTCTTTAAACACTTTGTGATGACGATGGACCTTAAAAAGGGCAACATGCATATAAGCACACCGAAAAGTAATTAATCACAAATCAAAAAGGGTCAGCAAATGCTGACCCTTTTTGGTTTTATTCGTTGCGTAAGATAAGCGACGGACGCACACTGGCAGCACGAAAGGCCAGCAATGCCACCGTTAGCCACGTGCTCAACGCCACAAACACGGCACTGCATAAATATACCCAAGGCACTTGCGAAATACGCTCGTTAAAGTTACTCAACCAGCCATCTAGGAACCAGTAACTAGCAGGAAATGCCAGTAATACCGCCGCCGCGATTAATACCAAATATTCCCGAGCTAAAAGATTCACAATGCTATATCGAGAAGCGCCCAGCACTTTACGTACCGCGACTTCCTTTTGCCTGCGCAGTGCAGAGAAAGAAGCCAAACCTAACACCCCAAGGCAAGTTAAAAACACCGCCAATGAGCTGAAAAACAAGACCAATTGTTGAACGCGGTACTCGCTAATATGCGCACGCTGATACTCATCTTCAATACGCGTGATTGACACTTCATGTAATTTCAGTTGCTCAACGACCATCGCCTGAATTTGTTTCGATACCTGCTCAGTCGATACTGTACTGTCCAATTTCACAACAATATCCGCTGAAGGCACGCTATTCACGCCTAAGCGGAAGGAAAGCGGTAGTTTTTGCTGCTTAGCTGAACCCAGTTTTACATCTGCAACCACCCCGACGATGGTCACTTGAGTGCGTCCTCGATGTGCGGTTGCTTGCTTGCCAATGATGTCATTTGGATCATCATAGCCCGCCAATTTCATCAAGCTCTCGGTGATAAGAATGGCATAACGCCTGACATCTTGGTCATCAGTGTGTGACCAGTCAGATCCATACTGGGGCACAAAATCACGCCCTGCCAGCAGTGTCAGTCCCAATGTATCAACCGCATGGTACCCCGTTGATACCGTAGGCTGCGTGCCTTCAATTTGCTCACCATTGGGCCAAGTTAAGAATAATTCCCCACTAATATCTACCGTTAAATTAGTATTGCTGATCGTCACCTGTGATACACCTGGTACCGCACGAATACTGTCAAATAAGCGGTTATTATCCGCTTTGAAAAGTAGCTCGGATGGCAGTGACTTCACCAGTAGCCTGTCCGTTTTGCCATACCCAACCTCTAAATCATTGACCAGCGCCATTTGTTTGTAGATAGTCACAGCCGCGATGATCAGAGCAATCGACAGAACACTTTGCAAATACAAGGTTAGCTTTCGTACCCAAATAGCTGTTTGACCTCGCTGTAAATCCCCACTGAGGACGCGTTTTGCACTAAATGAAGAAATAAACAATGCGGGGTATAACCCAGAAAGCACGCCTACTAACATTATCACCCCAACAACAGAGGCTAAAAACCAAATCGAAAAATCTAAACTTAGGTTTCTACCCAGCATTTGATTCACCCAAGGCAATGTTATTTCGACTAAAGCGAGTGCGATTAAGCCTGAAATACTGACCACTAACAATGCTTCAGTTAAAAATTGCTGTATCAGTTGCAACCGACTTGCACCAAGCGCTTTTCTTACTCCGACCTCTTTTGCACGTCTGGCAGCGGCCGCTATATTTAAATTGATAAAGTTAGTGCTTGCCACGAGTAGTAAGATGACCGCTAACGCGACGCTCACCCACATAACTTGCTCCGAGCCGCCTTGCTTCATTTCAAATGGGCCATTGCTATTAAAATACACATCCAGCAACGGTATCATATGCAAAGTTAGGGTTTTTCTGCGACCTTGTTGTCTATCATTAAACGTGCGGTTGAGCTCTGCTTCAATTGCTGTTGAATCTGCATTAGGCGCTAAGCGCATGTATATGAAACCATGCACATCTGGGTCCGCATGCTTAGGCACAGCTGTTAGGGTATGAAAATAAAAGTGTGTATTTTCTGGTAAATCTTCAAATACAGCGGCAACCGTGTAACTCCCCGAATCATGGTTTAGTTGCTCCCCAACGACATTGGTGTGGCCAAATAAGCTGATCGCTGTGCTTTGACTGAGTGCCAGTTGATCGGGTAAAGAAATGGCATCTTGTACCGACCCTGACAATACGTTCAGATTTACGAAGTCGAGCAAATTGCCACTGACTGCATAAAAACTTGGTAACTGCACCTGCCTATCAGCGACCTTAACCGTTAGCGCCAATGGAGCATTGTAAAATTCTAAGCCGTTGGCACTGGCAAGTAATAAAACATCCTCCACTTGTGATTGTTCTTTCATCATTTCGGGGACATCACTGCCTGCCGTACCGATTAATTGTAAACCCCAACTACGGTAGTCTGTATGTACGCGATATACCTGCTGTGCATTTGGCTGGGTGCGATCAAATGACAGTTCATATACCGCAAATAAAGCCACCATAATTGCAGCCGCCAAACCTATACTGAGACCCAAAATATTTAAAGCAAAATGCTGTTTATGATTGGAGAAAGCACGTAAAGACGTTGTAAGATAATTTGAAAACATAATACCTCCTAGGGCTCCTTGCTAGCCTCTCGTGTTAAGCAACACTCGCTGCGTGATTTACTTTGCTCGCTTTATCTACAATGATTGTTCCATCGAGCAGGCGTATTACTCTGTCTGCATATTCCCCTTCGGTTTCAGAATGCGTCACCATAATCACCGTGGTGCCGTCACGATTTAACTCTCGTAGCATGGTCATTACTTCTTGAGAGTTTGTAGAGTCAAGGTTACCCGTTGGCTCATCCGCCAAAATCAGTTTAGGGTTAATAACCAGCGCGCGTGCTACAGCAACCCTCTGCTGCTGACCGCCCGAAAGCTGTTGCGGCAAGTGGCTGGCTCGATGGTCGATTGCCACACGTTTTAAAATTTCTTCAACACGCTGATTTCGCTCAGATTTAGAGATGTTTTGATACTGCAATGGCAGTGCGACGTTTTCAAATACAGTCAACTCGTCAATTAAGTTAAAGCTTTGAAAGACAAAGCCAATCGATGCTTTGCGTAAATTTGCCATCTGTTGCTCAGAAAACGCCGCAACCTCAGTGCCATCAAAATTGTAACTGCCGCTAGAGGGGGCATCCAGCAACCCTAAAATAGAGAGTAATGTAGACTTACCACAGCCAGAAGGCCCCATTATGGCTACAAACTCCCCTTGCTCAACCGTTAGATCAATGCCATTCAATGCTGTTGTTTCGATGTCATGTGTTCTAAACACACGATTTAAATTAGAAAGCTTAATCATGATTGTTCCTTAATGCTTTATAGGTGCTTATAGTTTTTAGTTTGTTAAATTTAATACTTGAGCTTTATCAAAATTACCGTAGGTAGAGGTGATAACTTGCTCCCCAGGCACAAGACCAGAAATCACCTCATAGTAATGTTGATTTTTCTTGCCCAAGCGCACGTCACGACGCGCAGCCTGGCTGCCATCACTGTTAACCACAAATACCCAATGTCCGCCACTAGTGGTAAAGAATGCCCCACGGGGCAGCAATGTCGCCTGTGCTTGCTCGTCGCTAAACATCAGTTGGGCATCTAAACCTTGCCCACGTTTGATGTCTTGAATGCCAGACGGCAACTCGGCTTCAATTTGAAACTGCGCATTGGTCACTCGGCTGTCAATTTTGCTGACTTTCGCTTGCAGCATGTTGCTGCCATGAGATATCTCAACCGCCATACCTAACGATACTTGTGTTAAATAAAATTCGTCTAAGCTCACTGCCAATTTATACTCTCTAGGAATATCTATTTGACCCAAGCGCGCGCCAGCTTGCTTTGACTCACCTACTTGCACATCTAGTTCACTGAGATACCCAGATACAGGGGCTGTGACCTGTAGGCTTTCAAGGTTTTTACGCGCAAATTGCAGATTGTTTTGCAGCATCTTAGCACTGTCTTCAAGTTGGGCCAGTTGCACTTCACGAATGCTTGTCTCTTGCTTCTGGCGCTCTAGGGTTAGTTTATGAATGTCGCGATTGTACTGTAAATCTTGACGAATTTCGTCCACTTCATCTTTGCTCGTTAGACCCTTTTTAAGCAACGCCTCAGATTGTCTAAGCCTGCGCTCTAAATGACTTATTTGTAATTCTATGTCTAACAAATCGCGCTTAAGGTTTAGCGTGTTGGTGGTCATTGTCATCTGGGTGTTACGTAAAAAATTAAGCTGTTCAGTAACTTGAGCTTCTCGACTCATCACATCCAGTTGCAAATTAGTGTTAGATAGTTGCACCAAAGGCTGCCCTTTCTCAACGTAGACTCCTTGCTCCACCAACTTCCCCTCTACACGGCCTCCAGACACAGTGTCTAGAAATATTGTCGTTTTTGGCACGACTTGTCCGCGAATATTCAACGCGTTTTTAAACTCACCACTGATCACAGCGCTGACAGTGACCCCTGCTTTATCAACGGTTTGCATTTGTCCCTGCTCTGCCGATTGGCTTAGGCTATACGCGCCAAAACCAACCAACAAAGCGAAACAGCTAAAAAGTGCCGGCTTGGTATAACGTCGATGATTTTTATTAGAGATTTTCTTGTCCATAACATCAGCTCCTCTGGCCTAGATACCTAATCACTAATCAATTTTGATGCCAAGATAAAAAACATTTAAAATACATGCAGTTAAATGTTTATATAAAAAACAAAAAATAAATGAGTGTCCGTTTACAGTACACTAACCTGTCCATAATTGGACACTATCTGTAATTTTGCGGTAAGCTGCTCGGGTCAAAAAATAACAACAATGAGCCGCCGGCATGGAAAAGCAGGGAACCATACTGATCGTGGATGACAATACCGATGTATTGCTCGCCGCTAAACTGTTACTAAAGAAACATCACAAAAAAATCCTCACCACAGACAACCCTTTTGATGTAGAAGGGTTACTTAACACCAATAAAGTCGATGTCATTTTACTCGATATGAATTTTAACCGAGATGCGATTAGCGGGCAGGAAGGGTTTTACTGGCTAAAGAAAATCCATGAGCAAGTACCAAGTATTGCCGTAGTCTTGATGACCGCTTACAGCGATGTGCAATTGGCCGTTGAAGCCATCAAAAATGGCGCAACAGACTTTGTTGCCAAACCTTGGCAAAACGACCAACTATTAACCGTCGTTGCTACAGCGCTTGCCCACGCGCAAGACAAACAAGCGATTAGTCAACTTTCACGACAAACTCAAGGGCTGAGTCAGGCACTTAGCCAACCCCAAAGTAAGTTTCTGGGGCAAAGTGACGCCATGTTACAAGTCTTTGATACATTGAATAAAGCAGCGAAAACCGACGCCAATATTCTAATCACAGGTGAAAGTGGTACGGGCAAAGAATTAACAGCTCATGCTATACACCAACAAAGTGCCCGAGCACATATGCCATTTATCTGCTTAGATATGGGAGCCGTATCTGGTAGTTTGTTTGAAAGTGAACTGTTTGGCCACAAAAAAGGCGCATTTACTGACGCAAAAACGGATAGGGTCGGTCGTTTTGAGTTGGCTCATAGCGGCACCTTATTCTTGGATGAAGTAGGTAACATGCCTCTTGATCAACAAGTTAAATTGTTAGCTGCAATACAAAATCGGCAAATCACTCCGGTTGGAGGTAATCAGCCCATCGACGTCGACATTCGTTTGGTCTGCGCGACCAATGATGCGCTGCCACAATCGGTCGTGGATGGTCAATTTCGTCAAGATTTATTGTATCGAATTAATACCATAGAAATTAATCTCCCACCCTTACGAGAGCGAAAAGAGGATATTCCTTTGTTGGTCGAGCACTATATGCATATTTACCAACAAAAGTATCGCCGCGAACTGGCACTTCCGCCCAGTACGTTACGGACACTGTGTGAGTATTCGTGGCCGGGAAATGTACGTGAGCTTGCCCACACCATAGAGCGTGCTGTTATCTTGTCTGAAGGTAATGAGTTAGCGATCCATCATGTACTCATTGCATCTAATGCGCCAGCGTCTGCGCAACCTGAAAATTGGCAAGAATACGACACGTTTGATTTAGACGAGCTTGAACAAAGAGCAATTCGCGCTGCATTAAAGCACCATCAGGGCAATGTTAGCCATGCGGCTAAAGCATTAGGCTTGACTCGAGGCGCTATGTATCGCCGTTTAGAAAAGTACGGGCTGTAATCATGAAAAGTCAATTTACGGTGCTTATCGCGGCATGCAGTTTGGTTGGTATGGGTATGTTACTGCAACTGACTCTTGTCATTCTCGGGCTCAGCGCCACCACGATTGTCATTGCCATTTCGACAATTTTATTGGTAGTTTGGATTCACCATATTTTTCGCAAGGAAAAACGTGTACCAATGGAGTTGTTCCGAGCGCTTGCGAATGGCGATCACACCTTGGGGTTACCAAGTAATCATCCTTTACGCCAAGACTTTCGTGGCGCACAGGCACAAATGCAAACTGCACAGTTCGCAGCCGAACAGCAAGTACAGTTTATCAACGCCGTGTTCAGTCATATGGATCTAGCTATGTTTATCTGTGATGATCAAGGCCAAATCATCGAGCAAAGTGTAGCAGTCAGAAAGCAGCTGGGCCTGAAAATCGAGCATATCGACGCCCTCGCTAGCAACAACCCTCAAATTATTGACTTTATTAATAACACTCGTAAAAACAGCCGCCAAACCTTCACTTGGCAAAACAATGAGATCCATGACACCTTGTATATACAGGTAAGTACACTGAGGATCCAAACAAAGTTGTATAAAGTTATTACCTTGCAATCAATTAAAGAGGAGCTCAATGCCAAAGAGCAACACGCTTACAAACAGCTCACAAAAGTACTCACCCATGAGGTGGCTAACTCAATCACGCCACTCTCTTCAATGGCACAAACCTGCATTGCATTGTTGCCTGACTCATTGAGTTTTGATGATGAGGAGGATAAACAAGATCTCCATTTAGCACTGTCCACTTTGGCATCAAGAAGTGCCCACCTGAGTGAGTTTATTCAAGAGTTTAGAAAGTTGAGTAGCTTACCAGCACCGCAGCTCACTACGGTTGACCTTGGCGAACTATTAAAAAATATTAAACAGCTCTTTTGTATGCAACATACCGATGTGGCCTTTGTTATTGAAGCACCAGACAATGCACGGTGTGTTCTTGACACCAATCAAATAGAGCAAGTTTTAATAAACCTCTGTAAAAATGCTGTCGAGGCACTTGAAATATGCGACCAGACCACACCAAAGATCACCTTAAAGATCGTCAAAAATGACAATGACAAGCTCTGTATAGATATTACAGATAATGGCCCAGGGATCACCGAGCAGGCCCAAGCTATGATGTTTGTACCGTTTTACACCACAAAACAGCAAGGCTCAGGCATTGGCCTTAGTCTATCTAGGCAAATTATGCTGCAACATGGCGGTGAACTTTTGTACTTGCACAAAGCACAAGGTGCCTGTTTCCGCTGTATATTTGGTTAGCAATATAAGTACTTAATATCGTCGCAATAGTATGGGAAAGTATCTGAAATTGGGTACACTAATCGTGCGTTTCTGGTTTGGGGTATATGATGACAGAGCAATTAAAAAAGGAATGGGCCATTTCCATAGGAGGCTGGAGTGCACTGATTTTATTTTTGACTGGCACTTACATGCTCTATGACCTTGCCATGCCTGCCTCTCAACAAATCAACAATCATCCTGCATGGGCATTGCAAGAGTGGGGAATATGGTACCTGATCACACCAATTATCTTTCGCCTATTAGATCAATATCACATCAAACAACAGCTGACACATCAAAAGTTGATTGGTATTTTGGCGCTGATGCTTTGTATTTCTCTGACATATCAGAGCATTTTCGATTTATTCGTCTTTAATGACAGCATCGCATATACCTTATTGTATTTTGCGCCCTCACACCCTTTGGCCTTGTTCGTCATTAGCTTTATTTGGCACACATTCTTACGGATTGAGCATCGCGTCAATAGCAGTATCGAGGTTGAACGCGGCGCTAAAAAGTCACAGCTTAATTATGATGATATCACCCACATCAACTCTGCCAGCAACTATGTCGAATTTCACACCCAAGAGCAGCAATTTTTAAAACGCACCACGCTCAAACAAGTCGAGCAACAATTGTTAGACTCACAATTTATACGCACCCATCGTTCGCATTTGGTCAATTTAAACTTTATCGAGCGCATTCAAATTAAACCGTCAGGCAGCGGCCTAGTGCTTCTAAAAAATGGTCAATCTGTCGCTCTGAGCAAAGCATTTAAACCAAAAGTTAAAGCGCGATTAGAAAACGCAGCTTAGACAACCAGCCCACTCGTCCTAAAATTCATAGGGATGAGTGCACTGCACCGGTCCATTCATCCCAAAGAGCGCCCAACAACCCCTAATGCTTTGATTTAATTAGTTTGTATTTATCAAATAAGCTCAGAATTTTATGTAATAGGAAGCTCAGAAAGCCATGGAAAAGTCACTCAATAATCGCTTATCAATGTTTGGGGCACTCCTTTGTGCTTTGATAGCACCTGTTTCGGCGGCACTTGATTATACAGATACCCAAAGCACGATAGACACACCACAATTCGCAGTCATCAATTATGATAATCAGGCACTAGAACAACTATATGGGCAAAATGCACTTGATAAAATTGAGCAGATCCCAGGCTTTGCATTAGTTCAAAATACCGCGAGTCGAGGCTTGTCCGCCGCAGGGGGGAACGTACTGATCAATGGCGCTATGCCCGCTTCCAAGAGTGAGTCATTGAGTCAGATACTGAGCCAACTGCCTGCCGCGCACATTACCGCTCTGCACTTCTACAGTACTGGGCACCCTTTTGGCAGTGCCAGCCAATATAATCAGGTGATCAATGTGCTTACTCATACCAGTAGCATCACAACCAATTGGCAAACTCACAGCAAACTGACCTCCGCCTACCAGCAGTATCGACCCAGTGAACTGGCTGCGCAGTTTTCTGTACCTATGAATGCATGGAAACACCAAATAAACATTCACTATCAAGATGATAGATACCAATCAGTATCCACCATAGAATCTCAATCTGCTCAAAAAATTATCACAGAAGTGGGCTCTGAAGATTTTTTTGAAAAGTTGAACAGCCGATTACTGTCGCTGAACAGCACCCGGTATCAAGCAACAAACCGCTTAGTACTCTCAGCAAAGGCGCTGCAAGATGATTGGCAAACAGACTTTTATAGGCTTTATGGCAGTATGCATCACGCGCTCAATCAAACTTGGCAGTATAATGAATCAATTGATACGATGGAGTATGAATTCAGCGCCGATTGGTTGAAAAAATTATCGCAGGACAAGCAATTACAACTTGTTGCATTGCAGAATAAGAAAACAACAAATAACCAATCAGTCACCAGAGAAACGGGTGAGCAAAACGACGTTTTTAAGCAATACAAGTCACATCAAGAGCAAGTTATGCTGTTTAGCTTTACTGCGCCGCGCAGCTTCTTGAAACCGGAAGTCGGCATTGAAATCAGCCGTAATCAACTTGATGCCGTTACGCAGGCCAGTGGTAGCCAAATTGCAAGTCGGGTATCTGAAATTAGATACCTACCATTCGTTGCATTCACCTACACAATGAACTCACAGTGGAAGTTATATACCCGTCTTAATACAGAGCATACCAAGCTCAAGAGCACAACGGCGTCTACCCATCGTAGTGATCTTAATTTTATGAAGCCACTGTTACGCTTAAGCTATGAGAGTAAGAACAGTTGGGACTTTGCACTGACAGCCAGACGCCATGTTGATCAACTCGACTTTAACCACTTTGTGGCCAGCCAAGATGCAGGGTTTGATCGCAGTCAGTCTGGCAATCACCGATTGCAACCGAGTCAATTCAGTGAGTTAGCTGCACAGCTAAATGCCCGCCTAATGGACTCCCTCTTCATCAGCTTAAAGGTGTTCAATCAGTGGCAAAAAGATATTCATGAGGTAGTTACACTGACAAATGGTAGCGCGGGCCTTGGCAATGCGGGCAATGCGACGCTATTAGGGAGTACTCTCTCTTCGACTTTGAGTACTGATAACTTACTATCTGGCAGCCAACTCTCCCTTGACTATGAATATTCAACCGCACGCTATCACGATCCGCTTACAGGCACTCGAGCGACCACAGGGTTAACGCCACATAGTGCCAGCATAGAGTTTAGACGAGATATGCCAAATTATAGTTGGGGCGTAGACATCACTCTGCCCGAGTCTGCGACTTACTTCTATCAGGATGAAATCTTTGTCGAGCGCGATCACACAGAAATAAATGCTTTTGGCGAATACACCCTGTCCGACTCGCTGCGAGTCAAAGTCGCAGTTAGCGCGCTAAACTCCGCTAAATATACTTATACGCAAACCTATTTCGACTCAAGGCGAGGTGAAATATTCGATGGGGAAACACGGTTTAATGACCAGGTGAAACCCGTCGTCACAGTGTCTTTGACAGGCACTTTATAAAACAGGGCGTTTACGCCCCAACTTCATTTAATGTACGAGTGGCAACTTAAATCGACAATGTCCGTCGCTGACACTACCCACCATTTCATCGTAGGCTGTTTCCATATCAAAAGTGGCTTCTTTGGCTCCAAGCTCAACCAGCTCAACTTCTGCTTCTCGCAGAGAGTTGTATGTGACGATTTTACCCTGCTTATCTGTGATTAGATGGTAATTACCTAAAACATCTAACCCACCAGCAAGATAATGGTTAGAGTCTGCGTAACTCAAAATGACGGGATCCATGTAGCTGTGCTCAAATTGCTCTTTCAATTCTGTGCGGTCCATAAAAATACCCCTTACTGAATGGAACTACTTTACTTAAACGCAACAAAACCAATTTTAGTTCAAAAAAACAACAACCACTATGTAATTCCCTCATCTTGTACCAGTTTTTTAACTTGTCTATTTATTTCATAAACTTATAAAATAGCGTTACAAAAACAATAATAAGGGTGCTGAATTATGCTCAAACGTTTATTACTCATCTCCACAATTCTGATGCTTACGGCTTGCCAGTCAACTCCGACATCAGAGGAAGTCCATGATGTCCCATCAGAAATACCGGAATATCAACAAACCAGCAGCCACCAAGATGTGACAGCACCACAAGGCGCTCATACTGAAAGTACGTCTCCAACTGCACCAGAAGATGCGGAAGATGTATGGCAGCGTATACGCCAGCAGATTAGCTTCGCGCCATCAGAGCACAGCAGAGTAAAAAAGCGTATAGAGTGGTATTTAAAGCACCCAAACTACATGCACACAATCAGTGAACGAGCCGAGCCCTTGCTTTACTACATCGTGACTGAAATCGAAAAACGAGGTTTACCCATTGAATTAGCGCTCATGCCACTCATTGAAACAGATTTCGATATGCAGGCTTATTCTCATAAACATGCTTCAGGACTTTGGCAGCTCACACCACTCATTGCAAAACACTATGGTCTTAAAATAAACCCTTGGTACGATGGCCGCCAAGATCTTATAGACTCAACCAATGCAGCACTGGACTTCCTCACTTACTTGCATCGTCGATTTGATGGCAACTGGTACCATGCTATTGCGGCATATAACACCGGTGAGGGCCGCGTATTTAGAGCAATAGAAAAAAATCGTAAAGCCGGTAAATCAACAAATTTCTTTGCGTTAGAATTACCGCGACAAACTCGCCATTATGTACCTAAGTTACTTGCTGCAACCCAGCTACTTAAGCAGCAGCTGATGAATTTCCCTGTCATTGCAAATACACCTGCAATCTCCGTGGTTTCACTACCTAGCGCCACTATCCTCGACAGCAGTCCTGAATGGTCAATGCTGGCTCAACTGAATACTGGGTATGCACGCTTTCCTGCGCTGCTAGGTGGCCCGAACCGACTCATTCTGCCCGTTCATAAAGCAGATAAATGGCAGCTGTATGCACAAAACCTACCTACTATGCCCAATGAGCAATGGCAGTCCTACACCATACGTCGCGGTGATAGCTTGAGTGTGATCGCGCAAAACTACGGATTGAACGTGTCGCAATTAAAATCCTTCAACCAATTACGTTCAGATAAAATTCGTATTGGCGACAAATTGATCTTACCCATCCTTGCAGATCAGCAGTACACCTACACGGTCAGATCGGGCGACAGCCTCTGGCGCATTGCCAAGCAATTTAACGTATCTGTTAATAAGCTCAAACAATGGAATCAGCTACCTCACTCAACCTTGCAAATAGGCAAGCAGTTAACCATTTTCTTAGCCGCGCCATAATAGGAAGCTTGAGATGTCGACAGAACAGCCAGCAGAGCACAATAACGCTGTAAAATTGAGTAAGTTCAAATTGCGCCTGTCTCGTTCAAAGATGAACAGCATATTGGCGCTCTGTGCAATTTTAATCTCCGCGGCTTCTTTTTATGCCACTTATATGCAAGCGAAAGCCGCACAAGAGCAGGTGGCGGCAGCGGAGCGACAGCTTTACGCAGAAACTTGGCCTTGGTTGCAAGTTAGCTTCAGTGACTATGATCTTGAGGCAGATCGTGCTCGCATGACTGTCAAAGTCACTAACTCAGGAACCGGCCCAGCTCTAATAAAATCCATGCAGTTTGAGTTCCAAGGCACAACATATAAAAACCTCAGAGCATTATTAAATGACTGCTGTAGCCTCGATGCCTACAAAACGGCCCTGACAGAAGTACAAGCCGATAACAACGACATTAATTACATGAAGCAGTTTGGTTGGTACGTAACCAGTAACCCCAATAATGCTCTGTTGGCAGACGGCAATGATTTAGTTTTGTTTTCAATGACTCGCAGTAACTTTAACAGCAACCTGTGGGGAAAAATCAGTGAGATGGTACCAGGTATTGATGTAAATACTTGCTATTGCTCCCTACTCAAGCAATGCTACACAGTTAACAGAGCATCAGAAGTCAAAAAGGTTGCGAATTGTTCCAGTTGAAAACATTAGACCGCCACTTGGCCGCCAAACATATCTGTTTATATGAAGGTGTAATTGCCCACCTCTACCTTGATACACGCGGTAACGTAACTCTGGGTGCTGGTTTTCTCATTGATGACCCTAAGACACTGGCAAAAATAACTTTAAGGGAAAAGTCGACAAAGAAAGTCGCGAGCAGAGACCTTAAAGCGCAAGAGTTTACCATCATCGCAAAACTCCCTGAAGGGCGGCGTGCTAGTTGGTATGAGCAACACTGCCAGCTGTATTTACCACATGAAGAATGCTTAAAACTGCTGGATAAAAAGTTGCGCGCTTTCGAGCGTGAGCTAGACACTTTATTTTGTGCTCAAAATGGATATATCCCTTTCAAAAAAATGCCCAGTAGTGTTCAGTTGGCACTCCTTGATATGGCCTATAACCTTGGTACGACTAACCTGAGTCGAGCGTGGCCAAAGTTACTCAATGCCATACGCGCTGAGAATTGGTCAGCCGCCGCGGATGAATGCCACCGCAAGCATGTTAGTGCTGCGCGAAATAAAGCAACCGCCAAGTTATTTCGTCAAAGTGGCTCTGTGGGCATCATACGTCGACTTGCTCATTTTTTACTGACCCAACTCAGCCAACGCATCAAGCGCTGAGGCCAAATGAGGCTATCGGCGTATAATGCAAGCCATCTTGTAACGCATGTGAATGGTACAAGTGAAAGTTTGACACAGTCAGCGTAAAGGGCTCTATTGGTGCTCGTACTTGAGGTATCGGTTTATGATTCCGAAACAGCGTAATATGCGGTAAATACGCATATGGGTTGGTATACAGTTGCCATTGTTCTGAAATATCTCGCAGTGGCGCAGCCAAACTTTCCAAAGCTTCGCAAGGTGAAGGTGATAAATAAAAAATACCATTGTGCGCCCAATAGCCTGATTGTGCAAAATGAAGCTCAAAAGGCGCAACATTAAGCTGACCTGCAAATTCAATCAGCGCGTCGGTTGTAGATGCCTCCACTTGTGCTAAAAATGCCAACGTGATGTGCCAATTTCGAGATAAAGTAGGCGCTTTATGATATTCCACTGAATCGTCTAGCCATCGCTGAATTACAGCCGTTGTTGGACTATCCAAACCGATACCAAAAAATAACCTTCTCGTTGACATTACTTGAACTTAACTGGTTTGTTACTCGGACGATAGGTTCTTTGCTCAGGGTTAGTCCACTTGCCATTTTTTAGGTATTGCGTTGAAACGGTGAACGCTCCATTTTTGAAACGACTAGTCGACTTCACTTCAGTAATACCGTCTTGATTCCCTTCAACTGACTCATAAGCGACAAACTCATGCTCACTGATGACCTCTATCTTGCCCGACGTATAAAAGCCAGCAGTGGTAAAATAATAAAAGACAATACTCTGCTTTGCTTTATCCCAAAATAGCAAAGACTCCCCACCATATGCACCGTCATTAATAGAGTGCAGCGTTCGAATGGCCGTGCCATTGAGCGCCCGCTCCCACTGACTTACATCTGTAACCGCAGGTTGGCCGCTCGCCATTGAAAAGCTTGCTTGCCATGTCCCTAAGTACGGTTCAAACACCTTGAGTTCATCTGCGATGTTCGCCGCCCACGCACTTTGTGCACACAAAAAAATACCGCAAAACACTCCGATTAAACGTCTCATCTTTCTACCATATTATGTAAAGTTATCTCTCTATATATAGCCATAGCGAGTAGTTTTAGCTCGTATTAGACATAAAAAAAGCGCCCGTGAGCGCGCTTTTCATCATATATGGTGGGTTACGTTTTTTTGTCTGCAGAAAAATACTTACGGCGCAGTAAATCATGAATAACCAGTTCCTGCTCACGGCCATAAGCTTTGAACATACGATTGTTATGCATGTGCAGTAATGAACTTAGCAAAGAGTTTCGCGTACAATTTAATTGCCCCTCTGTGATTTGTCGGTTGAGTACCTCAATCACAGGAGCAACGCTTGCTTGCCACTGCTCTAGAATGGTAAGTATCGCACTTTGCGCTTCGTCACACTGCTGCGCTTGTTCCGGCACCAGCTTTATAAAATCGTCATCCATCTGAGCTTGATATTCTCGATAACGGTTTCCTAGCTGCTTGCGTAGTGCGCTCGTTTCATTAAATTCTCGACCAAAGGCATCTCGAAGTTGGCTGACCAACTTGAGTCGTGCTTCACCGGTGTATTCAAACAAGTTAAGTAATCTATGCGTACAGGCCAACGCAACACGCCAACGGACATTTTCACCAAATGCTTCTATGAGTCCACATACTTGCGCTATCAAACGGCTGTCATGCATAAACAGTGACTCAACCAAACTCATCGACTCTGGACCACCATATCGCTCTACTTCACGTTCATAGGTCATTAGCTCCACTTTATGCAGCTCGCCCGACTCTATTTTAGGATCCAGTAATGAATTCAAGCGTGGTAATAGCTGACCACATAGTAAACTAGGGTCGCCATGAAAACGCAGTCGAATGTGCCAATCTGGATCGCCATAACGAATAAAGAACCATTTGTCGTATAGCTCAGCACTTTGCTCTATAAGCGGTAAAAGCTCTTCTGTGAGTAATTGTTCAACTAATGAATTGCCAGAATAGATCTTAAGACTAAGCCATTCAGACCCTGCACTAAAACGTCGTTTAATCGGGGCTGCGGTAATGTTTGCATGAGGGTCATCAGAGAAGTGCGTATGCGCCTTAGCATGCTCATTAATAAAAGGCACAATAACTTCATTGCTGTAACGCATTCCTTTATTATCTACCACGCGGGATCGATAGCTATTGGAGAGCACCTCTTTTAGCTCAACATTGGTATGGCCTTTTGTCTCTGCTAGCAAGATAGCGAACATCTCAGGGTTACGTAAATCAAGCTGCAACACATTGTCTGATATAGCAAAACTCACTTGTGCATCCAGCGTATATTTAGCGATAAGTGCATCTAATTTTTCGCGATTGAATTGCCCTTTCTTGCTTATGGCTTCCAGTTCAGTGCGTTCAATACGCCATACCTTTTCGCTTAAAATTAAATTATCTAACATCACTCGTGGAACGAAGGCTGCGCGCTCTGTACTAGGCGGCATTCTAAAGTGAGGCGCTCGCCCTTCTTGGTTTTGCAACATACATAAGAATTTATAGGCGCTTAAACTGCGAGCTGAGTAGTTGTGGGCACTAGATAGACGCGGAATAACTTGTTTATCAAGACGTTTACTCCAGAGCTTCACTTTTTGCCCTTCTACCCATACATGTAAATCGCTGAGTGGGATCTGATAATCTTCGTCCAGTGAACTATCCGCCATAAAGACAATTTCATAATCTCTCAAATGAGGACGTGCAATCACATTACCCGGTCGCCCCTCAGGCATATGGACCACTTCAGCAAATACTACACTTTCACTGTGTGCTTGCTCCTGCTCCAAATGCTGTGTCACGGCCTCTTTGAGCTCTGAATCAAGGTGACAAAAGCGCCCTAATAGGTTAGCTGATGACGGACCATAACAACCGTTAAACTTGTATACAGGGTGACCTTTATCGTCTTCAAACAGACTCAACATGGTGCCAAATGAGAATGGAAAGTTTTGCACGGCCTCTTGGTTATTCACTTTGGGTTTGAGCTCTTTGCTCTTGAGTACAACACAATCTTTGTCACGATTTTCAGGTAAGCTAAGTGCGCGCTCCACTAGATTTTCGATCATGCTGACTTCTGGCACAGTCGCTTTATTCGACCCGCTACGCGCCAAGTTGAGACCAGCAACTAGCGGGGCTTCATACCCAGTTTCGGTGGAGATCCCAATACCGGACTCATCATCCAAGATCACATCGAGCGATACAAACTGGCCTTCAAAGCGGCTGTTAAATTGGCTTATAAACTGGCTTAATCCACTAGAAGGCTCTGTGACGGTGAGACCAGCTATCAACTCAAGTTGCTTTTGTACGCGCTTAATTTCCATTTCAGAGAGACTGCACTGCTCAAAAGCGCGATAGATGTCGCTTTGGAAAAGCTTATTTTCTTCCGCTTTTACAGGCAAACTTTCTAAATGCGACAACAGCTGTTTATAAGGCGTAATTTCTCCGCTAGATGCTTCGTCTAATTTATCAATTTGCGACAGCGCAGTCGCTAATTTGTCCGCTGCATCAAACTCTTTGATTTCTGAAATCGACTTGAGCAATGCATGATCTGGTGAATCTCCAGTGAGTGGTAATGGTATATCTGCTAGCAAAACCCCTTCGTCAATAAGGTCCTGAATATAGCTTTCTACCTCTTCTTGTTCGGCCTCAGGGTAGTGACCCGCAAAGCGTGACACCAGTTCATTGAAACTTACCCCTGGTTTCGCTAGCGCCAGTGCAAACCTAAAGTATTCGTCACTTTCCACCGCACTTAAACGGTATTGCATGGTGTCATCAGAGAGATATGTTTCTATATACCGACACTGCTGTGCGACAAAATAATGGGATGAGTTAGGTTTGTAAGTTAAGTTGTCTGAACGAGAAGCATGCTTGATAAAGTGCTCCTTCAAAGCCGACAAATAAAACATATCCAAACGCGTTTTACGGCTATCATCAAGATGATCAGCTGGTGTTAATGCTGTATTAGACGCTATTGTGCCCTTGTGAATACCTGAAAATAACCCAAATGGTGTAGGTCTAGAGCACATACGCACCATATATTTAATCAGTGCATGGGCAACTTTTTTGCCTTGTTTAGAATCTGGTTTCGTGCGCCATAATTCAATACGTTCCAACAGTGATGGGCTGGCTAAGTAGATCGCTTCTTCAACACCCGGCGTCGCAAGCCAAGCGCTTAATAGTAAGTTTGTATCTGCACCTTCTTCACCGAAGGCAGCTAATTGTTCAAGGGCTAACCTTGGTGTTCGAATTACAAAAAAGTTGTCATTTTTTAGTTGTTTTGTAGACATGTACTTCTCCTTAAGACATCAGTAAGCATTCAGTCCAGCTTGAATCATCATTCAACAAGCTAATAAACGCACAACCAATACCGGCATACCCCATCAATAAACCAAAGTCTTCTGCATGGGCTTTCTCTACTCCACTGTATGAATAGAATGCTTTGATACCGTCCTCGTGGAACTTTTCAAGGCTGTATTCAACCCAAAAAACGCTTCTGGCTTTAAGTTCTGGGTGTGGCATCAACTTATCGAGCAATTTAAAAATCAGGGCTAACCCAACGAACCCATGACATACACCTGCATCGTTAATGTAGCCGTCAACAGCTCTTCGTTTGCAAGCGTGGAGTGCTACCTCTAATGCATGATCAACATAGCTTGGGCGATCCAGTGCTTTACCTGCCCGAGCCAAAATCATGGCAATTGTCAAATCACCATAACACCATCCCAGTCTAGATTGTTCATCTGAACCGACACACGAACCATAGCAAGAGTGACGCTCGTTTCCCTTCTCGCTTGTATTTTGATGTGCCATTAACCAATCACATGCCCCAGACAACAACTTGGTGACTCGCGCATTCAGAGAAGGGATATTGTGAGCAGGTAAAAGAGCCGCAATCATACCCGGAACCCCGTGTGCCAAACCAAGGTTAAACTCTGGTTTTTCTGTGTCATTTGTATCAAATCGATACACCGATTGCGCAGGCTGAGACCAAGCAATATGGCCATTGTCAAAATAAGTCGCAGTGCTTTCAAGACCCGCAACGATTGTGCTGTACAATTTATGCTGTTCTGAATATTTGGCTCGAAGAGCCGTGTACGGTGCATAGCCACTTAAGCCGAGCACCATTTCTATTTCACCAGACCAAGGGTCATGATCTAATGCCCGTGCAAACAGCTCGTCGACATCATCCAATAGCTGCGGGTCATAGTCTTCCTGATCAGCTTGATTAAAATACTCAAGTACCCAGGCTTGCCCCGCAAGGCCATTACTTAATTCAAAGCTCTGATCGGTGAGTTGCTCTTGTAAAGCTTCCAGCATATCGCTGAATACCGCTTCATCAACAATCTTTGGGTCAAATTGGTAGGCGTTGAATAAGAACAATAGCTGGCCCGCAACACCACTCAACAAGCCGTTTTGGTGCGCTTGCCCTGATTTAAGGTTGTCACTCACGCGGCTTGCTAATAGCGTGATGATCTCAGTTACTTCCTGACGTTGATTTTCTGTGATAGATAGCTTTGCCATGATCTTCCTTAGATAATAAAGCGTTATTCTTTTTGTTATATCAATAAAAACTAACTCAAATAAATACGCAGCTCAACAGTTAATATCCGTTCAAATGTTTATTGAGTTAGGTTGAGTAGATTATTATTTTCGGTGCGCTAAAACATTGCTCTCAACCAGTAAATAAAAAAGCATTACCCCCTCAAACAGGGGCGCATTTAATTATTCACTTTCCAGTTGGAGTTCTTCTACCTTAACTTTCTGTAGGCGAATCTCGCGATCTGCTGATGCAATAGTCTCTTTACGATGCGCAATAATAACGCGGGTCATATCAAGTCTGCTGACAGCCTCATTGATATCCGATTCTAAATTAGTATCCAAATGACTGGTAGCTTCATCCATAAACAAGATTTTAGGTTGCTTATAAAGCGCCCGGGCTAAAATAATTCGCTGCTTTTGGCCGCCTGAAAGTGATGACCCCATATCGCCGATCAAGCTGTCATACCCCATTGGCATTTGACTGATATCATCGTGTATAGCCGCCATTTGTGCGCAATAAACAACCCGCTCCATATCGATTGGCGAGTCAAAAAAAGCGATGTTGTCAGCAACCGACCCAGATAACAGTTCATCATCTTGCATAACAGCTGCAATTTGCTGTCGATACTGCCGTGCACCAATTTGTTCAATGGGCACACCATCAATCAGCACATCACCATTTTTGGCTTGGTTAAGCCCCAACATAATTTTTAATAACGTCGATTTACCGCAACCAGAAGGGCCGGTAATGGCGACAGATTCGCCTTCATTAATTTCTAAACATAAGTTGTTTAATACATTAGGAGTTGCATCAGAGTATGAAAAGCAGATGTTTTTAAGTTCAACTTTACCCGCAACAGTGTGCTTCTTAAACTTCTCAGGCTGCAGCGTCTCCTTGTCTGTCAGAGCGATATCCGCGATACGGTCAAAGTGCAAACCTACCATCTTAAACTCGATGAGCTTTTCTATTAAGTTAGCAGTCTTGTCCATGAATTGGCGCTTATAAGACATAAATGCGAACAGCATACCTGTACTAAACCCACCGTCCAAAACTAGGTGTGCCGCTAAGTACACCACGAGAATATTCTCGATCCCAAATAACGCACGGTTAATAGCTTCGTATCCAATTTGAAAGTTACCCAGTCGAATGCTTTGGTTTATTGCATTTGCATATCGATTCTGCCATTGCCCCTCGCGCTTCACCTCTGAGCCAAATAACTTTATTGTTTGAATGCCGCGCACCGTTTCCATAAAATTGGAGTTCTCTTCGGCGCGAGCCATGATCTCTTGCTCACTGATACTTCTAAACGGCTTATACATGGCCACTCTGACCAAGGCATAGGCAATGACCGCAGTCAATACCACCAGCGAGAGCGTTGGGCTGTAAAAAAAGATCATCGCAAGCGTAATGATCGCCATTAAACCATCTATGATGGCTTCGATAACCCCCGTAGTCAGGATTTGCTTAACCTGCTGCAATGAGCCAAACCGTGAAACCACATCACCCATATGGCGCTTTTCAAAATAAGAAATCGGTAAGCGCACCAAGTGATGAAATAAATTGGCGCCCAGTTGGATGTTCATTTGGTTACCAAAGTGAAGTAACGTGAACCCTCGCAATGCATTAGTGGCAATCTCAAACACCAGCACCAAGAAGAAACCGGTAGCCAATACGGTCAATAAATTTGTATCCCCAGTCAGGACAACATCATCTATGACAAGCTGGATATAGTATGGCGCCGCGAGCGTAAATACCTGCAACAAAATAGACAACAAGAAAATTAGTATCAAAGAACGCTTTAAGCCAGTGATGCGGCTCCAAAAGTCTGCAAATCTCAAACTCGGCTTTTTCTCTTGTTTTTCAAAGCTCTTGGTCGGTGTTAGCTCTAACGCAACACCAGTAAAGTGTTTTGAAGCCTCTTCTAAGGTAAAAGTCTTTTCTCCAGAAGCCGGATCATGAATAACGATACGTTTTTCATTGGCTTTTTTTAACACCACAAAATGGTTCATATCCCAATGTAGGATACAGGGGGTTTGCAACGCATCTAGATCTTCTAGTTCTATTCTCAACGGCCGAGAACTGAGTTCTAGTTGCTCACCAAAATGCATAATATCAAGTAGCGTTGCGCCTTCTATTGATATACTGAATTTTTGTCTCAAGGTAGTCAAATCACTGTGATAGCCATGGTAAGCAGCCACCATCGCCAAACTTGCTAACCCACATTCAGCGGCTTCAGACTGCAAAATAATAGGCAGTGAATTTCTTGACCAAAACTGTAATTTTTGTACCGGTGAATTGTCTTCCTCGTACATACTAAGCCTTTTATTATCGTTATTGCAGCTTACAGCTGTCCTTTAATACTAAATACCGGATCAAATAACCATCGTAATAGAGAACGCTCCTCGATGATAATATCTGCATCTAACATCATACCCGCACGCAATGGTGTTGATTTTCCATACGCTTGAATCTCCTGTTCAGACAGCGACACTATGACGCGATAAGCTGGTTCACTAATAATACCGGGAATAATAGCTTCCTCAGGCAATATCAGACTGGTACTAACTTGTTTAATCTCTCCACCATAAATGCCAAACTTCTCGTATGGGAAAGCGTGATAACGCAATTTTGCTTGTTGTCCCTGCTCAATAAAGCCAAACGCCGATGTCGGAACATAAATAACGGCCTGCATCTGGCTATTTGCTGGGATCACGCTTAATAGCTTTTGTCCTGAAATGACGTTCTTGCCGACCTTCGCCAACAAGCCTGTTACAACCCCAGCTTTTGGGGCTCGTAGTTCGCCCAGTCTCTGTTGTTCAATTGATGTCAATTGAATCTTTAGTTGGGCACGCTCGGATTTGAGTTGATTGATCCGTTCATCATGTCCTAATGGAAGTTTTTCTAGTTGTGTGTCGAACTGTTCTATATGGGACTCTAAACTGAGTTTTTCTGAACGGATATTGGAAGACTGTTGTTGGAGTGACAGTAAAGTATCTTTCTGCCTTTGTAACTCCAGCTCAGAAATATACCCTGTTCCCTTCAAGGTACTGATTTGATTTACCATTTGCTTATTCAAGTCGAGGCGCTGTGAGAATGTAAGCTGTTGACTATTTAATTCTTCAAGACGCTTTTTAGCACTGACTTTTTGGAGCATTAGCTCGTTGAGATCTAATTGGTATTGTTGTTCTTGCTGAGCAATAAGTCGCTCAATGTTTTGTATTTGAAACGTATATTGATTGAGTAGCGCTTGGTTTAGTTCCAGCGCTTGAGTACTGTGCTTAGCCGATGCAATTCGCAAAATAGGCTGCTCGGCTTCTACAAACTGACCTTCCTCAACCAGCACTTCGGCGACCACTCCCTCTTGTGACGCAACCATATTGAGGATCCCTGTATTTGGCTCCAGCACACCAGATACGCGTTCTTTTCGCGCATAGCTACCTACTGCAAGGAAAATAATGCTGATGGTCACCACAAACAAGATCAGAAAGGTGAGTGTTTTAAACACAGGTGGTTGAACTAAACTCACAGCTCCTTCTAATCGGTGTCGCTTATTCTCAAGTACTTCTTTGCGAAAGAGATTTTCCATAATAACTTGTACACCTGAATTAATTGTTTTTATTGTTAAATTTTAATTAACCCCTTCGTAATGTATCACTTTGAACACCAGAAAGAAATGAGATACAAAAAAAGGGAATTCAATTCCCTTTTTTGCAATATGAGTTAGGCTTTCTTGGTCGGGCGCTGCCAACCGTCGATATTTCGTTGCTTGCTTCTGGCAACTGCCAATTGCGCATCAGCAACCGTGCTCGTAACTACTGAGCCCGCAGCCACCGTTGCTTGTGCACCAATATTCACCGGCGCAACTAGCGAAGAGTTAGAGCCAATAAAGGCGCCATCACCAATCACAGTTTGTGACTTGTTAACACCGTCATAATTGCATGTAATGGTACCTGCTCCAATATTCACTTTTTCACCGACTGTGGTGTCGCCTAAATAAGTAAAATGGTTTGCTTTTGAACCAGACCCTAAACGAGACTTTTTCATCTCTACAAAGTTACCAACATGGGCGTTTTCTTCCAATAACGCACCAGGTCGTAATCGTGCAAATGGTCCAACTGTACAAAGGGCTTTCACTTGTGCTTCTTCAATCACTGAGTTTGCTTTTATCACCGCGCCATCGCCAATTTGGCAATCTTTTAATACGCAATTTGGCCCAATACGCACATTATTACCGATCTCAACCTGACCTTCGAAGATGACATTGATGTCTATCTCAACATCTTGCCCGGTTGTCACTTCGCCACGAACATCAATACGTGCCGGATCAGCAAGGCTGGCACCATTTATCATTAATTCATTCGCTTGGCGAGCTTGGTAGGCGCGTTCTAAGGCAGCAAGCTGAACGCGATTATTAGCACCTTCGACTTCCATTGCGTCGTCCGGCTGTGCAGAGCTGATTTCAATGCCCTGCGCGTGTGCCATGGCCACAATGTCTGTCAGATAGTATTCACCTTGCACATTATTATTAGATAACTGACCCAACCACTTTTTAAGTAAACCACCATTGGCAGCCATAATGCCGGTGTTGATCTCGTTAATTTCTAATTGTTCAGCAGAGGCATCTTTTTGCTCAATAATTCCCACAAGTTTGCCATTTTCACGCAACATACGACCATAACCAGTTGGGTTATCAAGCGTCATAGTTAGTACTGCTAAGCCATTTTCAGGCGTTGCCATCAAGAGTCTTTCTAATGTAGAACGTTTGGTCAGAGGCACATCCCCATATAAGACCAATACCGTATCATCATCAGCAATATGCTCTTTTGCCACAGCCACAGCGTGCCCAGTTCCAAGCTGTTCTTCCTGAAGTACCCAATTAACCTCATTGTGTGCTAGGTACTCTTTTAATAGCTCTCCGCCATGGCCATAAACCAAGTTGGTGGCTTTTGCGCCCATAGCAGCGGCATTGTCGATAACGTGCTGAACCATTGGTTTGCCAGCAACTGGATGAAGAACTTTAGGTAAGTTCGATCGCATACGAGTACCTTTACCCGCAGCTAAAATAACTGTATTCAGTGTCATCAGTGATGAATCCTTTTTTTACTTACTATCCCCTTTGCACTTCACGCACTTTAAGGCCGCCACTCCATGTGTACAGCCAAACATATTTGCAGTTTGTAAAATGAGCCGGAAATGATTGCTGATATTTTAACTATATTTATCTCAATTAATAGTCAAATTAACGCTATTAATGCTCATCTGCCGAGTAACATTGATTGTTTATAGAGTTTTCTCTTGGTCTTAATAACAAAGTTGTACGCATTGCCCAGACTCTATTGAGACAATCTTGACATTACAGCTGGTTTTCGATGCATTCATTCATCGCAATGGGATCAACCAAGTGGTGTGCTGACATTGTTTTTCACCGACAGATTCTGGCTAAAATCACAGCAATTGGCATGAAAATCGGCCAAGAAAAGCGATAAAAAGTTCTAATTAAACCATTTAAGAATATACCAAAGCTTATAAAACAAAGACTTAAACCAAAACCTTATATACAAATCATAACCTTCTAGTAATTAACTTTTTCGAAAATCTTGTTACCTTAGGAGTCAGGTTGCGGCGCACACAAAAACACTTCAACCAGATAAAACAAGATAAATAACTAAACAGAAATACGAGCTCTACTCTACATAAAAAAATAAGTAAAAGGACACACAATGAAACTAGCTATCACTAAAAAGAACATCAAAAACCTCAGCCAAGATAAAAAACGTCTTCCTGCAGATATGACAAAAGTTATCAACGGCGGCTCAATGCCAAAC